>JAJDWK010000032.1 GCA_022825675.1 Anaerolineae bacterium
CAGAGGAAAATGAGGACACCGAGTAAAGATATTAAGAGGCTTCTCATGCTTTTCTCGGTGTATCTCGGTGTCCTCGGTGGTTAAATTTGCGTTTTATTCGGCTTGTTGTGGTGAATTAATATTTGATGCAATCGCCCTGCCGTTTGCAATCGCTGCGGTTGAGGCGCTGTCCCTCCGATATTTTGCCCGCGGCGTCAAACTCTAGCCCCATCCCGCCGCTATCCTGTATGATACATTGCCATTATGCGCGTTAGCTTAGCGCCAATTGCAGAAAGGATAACACACTGTGAGCGCAGCGCAGCGACTGCCGGGCATTATTTTTGTGATGGTGGGACCAGGGGGCGCGGGCAAGAACTCGATTATGAAGGCTGTTCTCGCGCAATCGCAGCGCATACGACAGCTGGCGACCGCCACGACACGAGCCATGCGCGCGGGCGAACAGCAGGGGCGCGAGCATCTCTTTGTCGATGAAGTCGAGTTCCGGCGTATGATTAAAAGTGGGCAATTGCTGGAACATCAGGAAGTGAGCCCGGGCAAATTCTATGGCATTCCGCGCCAAACGGTGGTCGCGGCTTTAGAAGCTGGCGAGCTGCTCATCGCTGATATTGAGGTGATGGGCGCAAGACTCTTGAGCGCCGCCTACCCGCTTAATGTGGTGCAGATATTCGTCACCGTTCCTGGCGCTGATGTCAGCGAGCAATTGGCGCTGCTGGCAGCGCGCATGTTAAGCCGCGCCGACCAGAATACCGATATCCAACACCGATTGCGGCGCGCCCAAACGCTCGAATTGCCCTATCAAAGCGGTTGCGACTACACTGTTGTCAACGATGATTTGGCGCGGGCTATCAGCAAAAGCATGCAGATCATCAAAAGCGAAATCCGCGCGCGGAGGGCAGGCAATTGACAGAGCTGACGGCTTTGGCAAAACATCATCTGACGCTGGGCGCGGCGCTCGCGCCCGATTCTATCCCGCTGGACTATGGCGACCAGGCTTTGGAGCTGGCGGCGGCGCGGCAGGCGGCGGTGCTGCTGGACCGCTCGCACGAAGGGCGGATTCTGCTACAGGGACCCGACCGCCTGGCGCTGGTCAACCGCATGTCCACCAACGATGTGGCGAGGCTGACGCCACAGCAAGGCGCGCCGACACTCTTCACCAATGCCAATGCGCGCATTCTCTTTCGCGCGCTCTGCGCTGAGATTCCGCAAGGACTGCTGCTGATTAGCGAAGCGGGGCAAGGCGCTGCCCTGGCGCACTATCTGCGGCGCAACATCTTCTTCGGCGACCGCGCCGAGCTGAATGACATCAGCGCGCAGACCGCCCTGTTCGCCTTGCATGGCGCTAAGGCGGAAGCCGTCATCGCCGCCCTGGATGCGGACCTGCCCAGCGTGCCGCCTTATGGCAGCCGGCAGCTGACTGTCGCCGGCATCAGCGTTACCGCTATCCGCCGCAAGCCGCTGTTGGGCAGCCACTGGCAGTTACTCTGCCCATTGGAAGACGCGGCGGCGCTGCATCAGGCTTTGCTTGATGCGGGCGCTGGCAACGGGCTCGCGCCAGCTGGCTCTTTGTCCTACAACAGCCTGCGCATCGCCAGCGGGCAGCCGGCGCGCCTCGAGCTTTCGCCGCAGTATCTGCCATTGGAAGTCGGGCTGTGGGACGAGGTCAGCTTTAATAAAGGCTGTTACACCGGGCAGGAAATCATCGCCCGCATGGAAAGCCGGCAGCGCCTGGCAAAAACGCTGGTGAAAATCGAATTGTCGGGCTATGTGCCGGCACCAGCACCAGTGCAGCACGCGGGACGCGCCGTTGGCGCTATGACGAGCAGCGTTGCCGCCGCCGATGGCGCGCTGTATGCGCTGGGAGTCGTGAAGTTGGGGTTCGCGAAGCCCGGGCAGGCGCTGCAGGTGGGCGCGGAGGCGGTCGCGGCGCGGGTCATCGGCTTTGCCGGCGCGCAAGCGCCATTCCTCTTGCATGCCGCGCCCGCGACTTAGCGCCAGCGCTTAGCCGATACCAGGCGGCGGACCATCAAAGAAGAGCGCCCACCAGATTTCCCAATTCTGCGGTTGTGGCACCGTGGTTTCGAAAGCGACCAATTCGACTGTCGATTGCGGTGGCGCAGCCGCAGCGCCGAGACTTTGCGGAAAAATCAACACTTCGCCTTCGCGGATCATTTTGCCTTCATCACGCGCCCAGAATTCCACATAGACATCGCTTTTGACATAGTTCAGCTCAGCGTTCAGCGCTTCCTGCTGCGCCAGCAGTTGGTCAATCTCGTCGCTGAACTGGCGGTGAATTTGCGCGAGCGAGCGATCCAAGCTGATGCGGCTGCTGAAATTGAGCGCAAAAATCAGCCCGATTGCCAGCCCCATGCCCAGCATAAGCTGAACGCCGGTTACGCGGTTGCGGCTTTTGGGGCGCGGCAGGGCTTCTTCCACAGCGCCGGGAATTGCGATTTCGGACATGGCTAGGCATCCGCCAGCGGTCAATATAGCATCATGGTACTATAGCTGGCGAATTGCGCCAGCGGACGCTCTGCCACATCAGGAGCGGTGTCTGCTGATGGCAATGAAAAAGACCGGCGCGCAGCCGGTCCTCCATTGTGCCGAAGGTGGGAGTCGAACCCACACTCCCCGAAGAGAACTACGCCCTGAACGTAGCGCGTCTGCCAATTCCGCCACTTCGGCGTAAGCATGCGCTTAGTGTACTGGAACTCGCGGGGAAGTCAATATCAAGTTTGCAGAAGTTCGCATGCCGGCGCTAGCGACTTCAACGCAGCGAGAAATGAATATCAGAGCATGCGCGCAATCGTTCCGCCGCGTGTTCCGCCGTGATATCCCGCTGCGCCTCCGCCAGCATCTCGTAGCCGACCATGAACTTTTTTACAGTGGCGGAACGCAAGAGCGGCGGGTAGAAATGAGCATGCAGTTGCCAGTGCGAGCTATCACCCGCCCGGGCGGGCGCGCCGTGCCAGCCCATTGAATAGGGGAAAGAGACTTCAAAGAGATTATCGTATTTGACCAGCAGCCATTTGAGAATCGCCGCCAGGCTATCGCGTTGGGGCGCGGAAAGGTCGCTCAAGCTGCTGACAGGAAACTTGGGCAAAAGCAAGGTCTCGAAGGGCCAAAGCGCCCAGAATGGCACGACCACCAGCCAGTGCCCGTTTTCCAGTACGCGGCGCTCGCCGCGCTGCCGCTCTTGCTGAGCGTAATCCAGGAGCAGGCGGCTGCCATGCTCTTGCTGATAGCGCCGCTGCTGCTGATCTTCTCGCGCAGGGATGGTGCTAAGCGCGTCTGTCGCCCAGATTTGGCCATGCGGATGCGGGTTGGAGGCACCCATCAGCGCGCCGCGGTTCTCAAATATCTGCACCCAGCGGTAGCGCTGCGCCAGTTCTTTGTATTGTGACGCCCACAAATCGATGACAGCGCGCAACTCTGGCAGTGACATTTCCGCCAGCGTCAGGTCATGCCGCGGCGAAAAGCAGAGCACGCGCGCCTCCCCGCGGACGGAGCGCGCTTGAAATAGCGGCTGCTCAGCAAGGCTCCGCTCCGGGCTGTCGGGCAGCACCGCGGCGAAATCGTTGATGAAGACGAAGGTGCTTTTGTAGTCGGGATTGCGCTCGCCATTGGCGCGCAGGTTGCCAGGGCAAAGGTAACACTCGGGGTCATAAGGCAGCCGCACTGGGGCTGGAGCCGCCTCCTGACTGCCTTTCCAGGGACGGCGCGTGCGCTGGGGCGAGACCAGGATCCATTCGTCCAGGAGCGGGTTGTAGCGGCGGTGCGGCTGTTCGCTCAGCAATTGGCTCACAAATCAGCGCTCCATACGCGCGCGCGCCTGGCTCAAGGCAAGCGCCGGGCGCTCTTTGACGCGCGTTTGGAAGGCGATTTCGCCGGCAGCCAGCCGCCACATTTCTGTGCGCAGGGTCTCCCCGGGGAAGACATGGCTGGCGAAGCGGGCGCTGATGGCGCGCAGGCTGCCCGCCTGGTTGCCGCCGAAATGCGCCAGAAGCGCGCGCGCCGCAAAACCCAAAGTGCAGAGCCCGTGCAGTATCGGCTTTTCAAAATTGCCGCGCGTCGCCATCTCCGGGTCGGCATGCAGGGGGTTGGCATCGCCAGACAAGCGATAGAGCAGGGCTTGGGCGGGCGCAGTCTTCTCTTCGTGAATGACATCGGGCGGGCGGGCAGGCCTTTCCCGCGCCGCGCTGGCACCGCGGGTACCACCATAACCGCCGAGGCCGCGAATAAATACCGACCAGCGCGCCAGCGCCAGCGCTTGACCGCCCTCATCAAAACTTTCGCTGTGTATCCGTATCAGCATGCCGCTGCCCTTATCCAGGATTTCGGCGATGTGATGCCGCGAGCGCACCGTCGCCGCGGGCGGCAAAGGGCGCGGCAGTTCCAGCAGCTGCTCCGCATGCAGCAGCTGCATCGGCTCGTATTCAATATGCCCCAATCTCCCGCTCAGCAGCTTGGCTATCAGCCCGCTGGAGAAACAGAAGGCGAAAGTAGGCAGCGCCTGGAAAGTATGGCGGCTCTTTTCGTAGACAAATTTGAGTTCTTCTTGATCCAGCGGGTCGGCGGGCGCGCCGATGCCCAAAGCATACAGGGCGGCATCGCGGGCGCTGTAGGTGTAAGCAGTCTGACCCAAGTCCAGCCCGATTAAGCGCTCAACTGTCTCTGCATCAAGGTGCGCCATATTCGCCAACAGTATTTTCAGCAGCGCCTGATTAGCCTTTGACCGCGCCTTGCGTCAAGCCGCCAACGATTTGGTCTTGCAAGCCCAGGTAGATGAGCAAAGCGGGCAGCGAGCCGATGATTGCGCCAGCGGCGAAGACGCCCCAATCCTGCGCGAAGCTGACGCTGACATAACTCCACAAGCCTACCATCAAGGTCCAGCTTTCGGTATCCCGCAGCAAAATGCGCGCCAGCACAAATTCGTTATAGGAGCCAACAAAAGACAAAATGCCAACGACTACCAGCACCGGGCGCACCAAGGGGAAGATGAGCCGCCAATATGTCTGCCAATGGTTGGCGCCATCCACCAATGCCGACTCATCAATCTCGCGCGGGACGGAATCGAAGAAACCTTTCATCAGCCAAATGTTGATGCCCATGCCGCCGCCGACATATACGAGTATCAAGCCGCCGGTGGTATTCAGCCCAAAAAACGGGATGTGATTGCCGATTTGCTGCAGCATGAGGAAGATGGCGACCATCGCCAGCAAATTGGGAAAAACCTGCACCAAAAGTATCAAGACCAACAGATTGCGCCGCCCGGCGAAGCGGAAGCGAGAAAAAGAATAGGCGCTGAAAGCGGAGACCAATACCACCAGAATGGCGGTTGTTGACGACACCACCACCGAATTCAGCAGCCAGCGCAGGAAGGGTTTGCGCGGTGTGTCAAAAAGAATGTGGAAGTTGATCATATAGCTGGAGCCGATGTCATACAGCGCCGCGCCTTCTTCAAAAGCATCGCCGACTTGGTAACGGATATTGCGCACATAGCCATTTTTGGGCGAGCGCAATTCCGCTTCGCCATCGGCATTTTGTACGCTTAATATCAGCTCGGCGCTGCGCTCGACCCTCGTCCCTTCCGCCGCCGCGACTTGCAGCAGCGTGCCCGCCTCTTCGGCAAATACCGTGCGCGTTTCTGGCAAGGGCGGGATGACCGATTGCGTGACCATCGACTGGCTGGGGTTTAGCGATGCGGATATGACCCAGAGTATGGGGAACATGGCGAAGAGGACCGCGATGACCAGGATGAGAATTTGCAGCGCGAGCTGGATATCCTGCGCCAGGCTGTAGCGGCGGCGTTTTTTCTTGCGCGGCTCAGACATTTTCCGATATCTCCTCCCAGCCTTTGGTCAATCGGTATTGCGTCAAAGTTACCCCCGCGACCAAAAGGAAGATGATGATGGTAATGGCGGAAGCCAAGCCATAATCCGCGCCGCGCCCGCCGCCAAAAGCCAGCCGATAGGCATAACTAATCAGGATGTCGGTGTGTCCCGCGGGCACGGTGCCCGCCTCAACCATCGGCGGACCGCCTTCGTTAAACGCCTCGATGATGATGAAGTTGTTAAAATTGTAGGTGAAAGACGCGATGAGCAGCGGTCCCACCGCGACCAGCAGCATAGGCAATGTCAAGCTGCGGAACTTCTGCCGCCAGTTGGCGCCGTCGACCTCAGCCGCTTCATACATATCACGCGGGATTGCCGCCAGCGCGCCGCTGCACACCAGCATAAAGTAGGGATAGCCCAGCCAGAGATTCACCAGGAGTATGCTGATTTTTGCCCATGTCGGGTCGATGAAAAATGGCGGCGGCTCCAAGCCAAAAGCGCGGATGATGTTGGAGACCACGCCCAAATTGGAATTGAGCATGCCGCGCCAGATTGCGACCGAGATTAACCCCGGGATGGGCCAGGGGATTATCAAAAGGGTGCGAAAAGCGCGCTTGAATGGGATGCGCTTGCTCTGCAAGAGCAGCGCGAAAAACAGCCCGAGGCTGAATGTCGAAATGACCGAGAGCAGCGCGAAGCCGATTGTCCAGGCGAATATGCGCGCCAGGGGTCCACGGATATCATCGCGTTCAATGAAGCTCTCGTAATTTTTGGTGCCGATGGCGCTGACGAAGCCGGTGAACAGGGTCGCGCCAGCCGCGCTTTCAAATTGCCCATTCGCGTAATTGGCTGGGAAAAGCTCCCCGCTTTTGTGATCCAGCACGGCGTCCTGCGCCTCGACATATTCGTAGCGCGGCGCAAATTCGCCAGCTTCTCGCCGGCCGGCGATGCCGATGCGCGCCTGAGCGCCGCCAAAGCTGAGCGCTTGCGCGGCGCTGGCCGCTTTCAGCGATTCGCCGCGGCTCAATTGGCGATAGCCCTGAAACTGCTCCGGCAGCTCGCCACCGGCAGCCACTGCCGAGACTGGCTCGAAGCTATCAAGCGTGGCGAAGTAATAGCTGTCACTGGCGACTTCGTCCGTCAGCCAGAGCGCGTAATCGCCGGCGTCATTCTGATACAAATTCCAGCCATATACCTTGCCGCCCTCGGGCAGATAGGTCTGCTCCGCCAGCAGTTTGAGCACCTGCGTCTTTGTCAGCAGGTTGCCATCGCCATAATTTGTGAACGATACATACACGGTGTAGACAATCGGGAAGACCACGAGCAAAGTCATCAGGGAGAGCGCCGGCGCAATCCAGCGCAGGGCGTAAAGATCGGCGCGCAAATTGATGATATTGACGCCGAGCGTGATAAGCCCGATGGTGATTGCCAGTTCCCAAATGCCATCCGCGGCGAAGGCGTACATCAAATAGAGGGCGGCGGCATCAAGCACAATCAGCCCGAGGTATGTCGCGCCCAGGCGCATAAATGACGCGGCGGAAAGCGGACCCAGCGCCCGCCTTCCTTCGGCAGTTTTAGTATTCATCCCGTTGCGAGCCGCCGCTTGAATTAAACTGAACTCTGCCGGGCAGCGCCGTTACTGCGGCGAGCCGGCAAAGCGGGGGATGCCATTGCCGGCAATCCCCCGTCAATGCCAAGCCGTGCCGGGCAGGCAGGCGGCAGCTTATTCCGAGCCTTCAATCAAGGCGCGGATTTGTTCCCCCGCGTTGCTGAAAGCTTCTTCGGCGCTCAATTCGCCGGTGCGCACCAAGGTCATCGCGTTTGCCCATGCCGCCCATACCGAGCCCATTTCTGGAATTGCCGGCATCGCCAAGCCTTCGGTGCCAGCGGCGACAAAGCCAGCCATGATTTCGTCATCCAGGCTTTCGCGCAAGCCAATATGTGAGGGCGGGCGCGGGTCCGCGCTGTAGAGGGAAGCCATGACTTCTTCGGTTGCGATGAAATCGAGCAGGAAGGCTTCCGCCAGGATTTTGTTTTCGCTGAAGGCGTTGACCATGAAGCCGACAACGCCGAGGAAGGGCTTGGCAGCGCCACCTGGTCCCGCGGGCAAGCCACCAACCGCGAAGTTGACGCCGGATTCTTCGATACGCGGAATCGCCCAGGGTCCGGTGATAATCATGGCGGCGTCGCCAGTTTCGAACAGGGTGTGCATGACATCATAATCGACGCCGGTGGGCATCAAACCATCGGCGACGAAAGATTCCATAAAAGCGGCACCGGCGATTGCGCCCTCGCTGTCAATGCCAACATCGGCAGGGTCGTAGCCCGCTTCGCTAACGCTGAAGACATAGCCGCCATACGCCGTCAGCAGCGAGAAGGAATGGTAGGGGTCGGTGTCCTGGATTATCCAGCCGTACATGGAGTCGCCAGCGGCAACCAGCTCTTCGCTAATCGCGCGCACTTCTTCCCAAGTCGCCGGGTTCTCCGGCACCAGGTCTAGATTGCGGATGAACGCGACATTTTCGGCGGCGGTGGGCAAGCCATATTGCGCGCCTTCGTAGACAAATGCGGCGAGCGCCGAGGGCAAGAAGTCCGCTTCAACATCGGCGAGGTCGAGTTCTGCCAGCAAGCCATTCGCCGCCAAATCGCCCAGCCAGTCATGCGCGCCGATGAAGATATCGGGACCTTCGCCCGCCGGGGCGGCGGTCTTGAATTGGTCGCGGATATCGAGGAAGGGCACCTCGTGCACAATCACGGGGATGCCAAATTCTTCTTCAAATTGCAGCGCCAGCTCTTCCAAAACCGGGGTTGAAGATTCGGATCCCCAAACCGTGAGCGATTCGTCTTGCGCCGATGCCACAAAGACGCTCATAAGCAGCAAGAGCGCGCATAGCGCAGTCCAATGTAGCCGTTTCATACCAGTTTTCCCTTCGTATCGCCTTAAAGTAAGTAAAGCAGAGTGATGCTGTGTAGAGTATAAGCCGTAATGGGGAAAAGGCAAAACTGTCGCCGCGCGCATACTCTTCACATTTTCCCGCCACAGAGGGCGCAAAGAGCCGGAGGGGCTTGTCACGCATTAGGCGGCGGCGCAATCAGCCTGAGGTATTCCCAGGTGTAGATGCCGGTGTTGTGGCCGTCATCCCAGCTCGGCTGCAGGGCATAGTTGCCAACAGCGCTCAAGCCGACCATTGTATACGAGCGGCGCGGCGTCAATTTGAGCATATCATCAGGCGCGTTTTCCATGCCCATGTTGGCATGCCCGCCGCGGCATTCGACGCAGGGACAAGCCTCGCGCAAGTGCCCGAGCGGGTAATGGCTTATAAGGCCGTCGTCCCAGACGATTTCCAGGCGGTTTTTCCCGCGATCAAGCGTGATATTCGTCGGCTTCGGATGCATTGGCAGCGCCCGCGCAACTCGATTTGCCAACAATCGTATAGCGTAGCGAGGCAGATGACCAGCCGCTTTTTCCATGCGCCAGCGGTGGGCTTGGGCTAAAGCGCCGCCGCAAAGACGGCTATACTTGGGCAATCGCAGGCAAATCACGGCGGGCGGAAGCTAGCATGCTTAACCTCCGGCAGCACACTATTGAGCAGAAGGCTGCATTTCAGTTTCAGCTGGCGGCTGATGCCCGAAGCAGCCGCACAGAGTACAGCGATGACCAGGCATGGACAGTCACGCTGGGGCAGCGTGACGAAACCGCTTTGGCTTTAAAAACGCAGTATGGCGGGCGGGCGGATCTGGTGAGCATAGAACCAAGCTGGCGTAACGCGGAGCAGCGCATCCAGAAAGCCTTTGCCTATCATCAGCTGCCGCGCATCCGCCATTTTGCGCCAAACTTCCTGCAAATTGAAGCCATGCCCCTGCCCGATGTTCAGCTGATCGCCCGCTTCTGGGCGATGGAGTCCCGGGCGGTTGGCGGCGAATTCACCTTGAGCAATCACTCCGCCGCCGATATAGCGCTGGGCTTGGACCTCTTTTGCACTGTGAAAATCAATGGACGCAAGCGCCGGCTGAATGTATTGACGCTGGCGGATTATACATTGGCGCTGCATCTGGGCGAGATTGACAAGCTCAACCCGGTGCTCACGCTGGAAGGTGCCGGCGTCGAGAGCTATGGCGGGCGCATCAACAGCCCCAAGCTGGGCTGCCGCTTCACGCTTGCTGGCGGGGGGAAGCAGCGCATTCCCTTTGTTGTCGCCGGGCTGGAAGATATGCGCGATTCCTTCAGCGTGGCGCAGAACTGGATGTCCCGCCCTTGGGGCGCATATTTTAAGCGCATCGACAGCGATGCCGCCGCCGTGCCCAAGATCACAACCGGAAATGAAGGCTGGGACCGCGTCATTGAGCTGTCTTATGCGCATCTCTTGCAGGCATTCATGGGCGCGACCGAGCAGTTGCCGTACAAGTCTTTCGTCGCCAACCGCGCCAGCAACCGCGGCTGGAGCCGCCGCGGCGATGGCAGCGACCACATGCGCGCCTGGGCGGGGCAAGACCCGACGCTCGCCTACCTGGCGCTGCCCGCCGTTGCCAGCGTTGATGGCGCGCTGGCGCAGGGCGTCATCCACAATTATTTGGCGATTCAAGAAGCAAGCGGCTTCATCGACCGGCAGCCGGGCTTGGCGGGGCAAAGGCAGGGGCTGCTGATGATGCCATTGTTGGCGCGGCTGAGCTGGCTGGTCTATCAACAGACGGAAGACACTGACTTTTTGGCGGAGGTCTTGCCGCCTTTGTGGAAGTTTTTCCAGCATTGGCTGAGCCGGGATTACGATGCTGATGGCGATGGCGCGCCGGAATGGCGCTCGGAACGGCAGTTGGGATATGTCGCCTTGCCTACTTTTGGCCGCAGCCAAATATGGGCGCAGGGAGCGGACATCCGCCTCATGGAATCGCCAGATTTGCTCGCTTATTTGATTTCGGAAGCCGATGCCCTGGGCGCGATCGCGGCGGTTTCAGGCGAAGAAGAAACGCAGAAAGAAGCGACTGCCCAGCGTGAGCGGCTGCTGGCTGTGCTGGATGCATTCTGGGACGGCAGCCGCTTCCACTATCGAGACCGCGACACGCATGAGACAGCCGGCGGGCAGCGGCTGCTGCATGGCGGCGCTGGCGACCAAGAGCATCAACTGGATTGCGACTTGCCGCAGCCCGCGCGCGTCATGATTCGCGTTGTTGGCGGGGTGTCTCAGGTTCCTCGCATTACTTTATTTATTGACGGCGCAGACGCCAGCGGCAGCGCCTGCCGCTTGAGCGTCGATGCGGCAGAATTCAACTGGTTGAATCGGCAAGGCATATACATCAGCGAGCGGGTCTTTTCACGGCTGGACCGTGTCGCCGTCAGCGGGCTCAGCCGCGTGTATAAGGTGTACGCGCAGACTATCGACAGCAGCCAACTGGATATCAACGCCTTGCTGCCGCTGTGGACGGGGCAGCTGAGCGCGGAGCGCGCCGCGGCGCTTGCCAAGCTGGCGCGGGATGAAGCGCATTTTCTGCGCCCCAACGGCATAACCATGGTCAGCGCCAGCGAGCGTGGATTTGACCCCTCGAATGCCCGTGGTGGCGGCGGGATTTGGATGTATTGGCTGTCGCTCGTCGGCGAAGGTTTGGTAAAAGCCGGCTATCAGCGCCAGGCGGCGGCGCTTGTCAAGCGGGTATTGACGGGCTTGGCGCGCGTCCTGGAGCGGGAGGGACGACTCTCGCAATTTTATCACGCGGATGAAGCCAAGGGTTTCGGCGAGAAACACCATATCGGCGGCAGCGCGCCCTTGCATCTGCTCAACGAAGTCATCGGCATCCGCATCCTGTCGCCGCGGCGCGTGTACATCGGGCGCGATTTCGGCTGGGGCGAGGCGATAACCGTTGAGCAGCACGGCATCCGGGTAGAGCGTGATGCCAGCGGCACTGCTGTAACCTTTCCTTCGGGGCATCAGGAGAGCCTGCCCGCGGCTGCGCCATCACAAGTGCTTGAAGACCCTGACTCGCTGCCGCCGGCGGCTGCGGAGACTTTACTGCCGCCGGCACCAGAGCTTGAAAGCGCGGCGCGGGAAGAACGGGTCCAGATTGCAGTAGAAGACAGCGCCGGCGAAGCGCCAGAACCCGAAACCGCGCCAGCTGACGACGAAGCCGACGAGCCGCAAGCGCCATGATGCGTATACGCCGGCGGCGGGCGAGCGGCGACAAGCGCGATATTCCCGAAACGCCGGTTTCGGCGCGGCGTCTGTTGGCATACCTGCGTCCCTACAGCTTGCGCTTGCTGGTGGCGCTGCTCGGCTTGCTGGGCAGCACCGCGCTGAGCCTGGTGTTCCCGGCGGTTATCCGTGATGTCGTCGATTCTGTCTTTGAAAATGCCGACCGCGGCTTGCTGGATTCCATCACGCTGTTGCTGCTGGTGGTATTTCTTTTCCGCTCGCTCGCCTCATTTGTGCAGAATTACAACTTGAATTATGTCGGCGAGAAGATAGTCGTCGATATCCGCCAAGAGCTCTACGCGCATCTGCAAACTTTGTCCATCGGCTTCTTTTTGGAGCGGCGCGTGGGCG
The DNA here is from genome assembly GCA_022825675.1 of Anaerolineae bacterium. GTDB lineage: Bacteria > Chloroflexota > Anaerolineae > Aggregatilineales > Phototrophicaceae > UBA6055. The sequence continues at coordinate 12,365 of JAJDWK010000032.1, forward strand.
AGCTCATCAGCCGCATATCCGCCGATGTTACCGTCATGCGCACGGTTTTGACGGGCAACATCAGCACCTTGCTGCAGCAATCGCTGACGCTCGTTGGTTCGGTCGCGGTTATGTTCCTGCTCAATTGGCGGCTGACTCTGTTCATCATTGTGCTGATGCCGGTCATCGTGCTGGTTGGCTTTGTCTTTGGCGCGGCAATCCGCCGCATAAGCACCAAGGTGCAGGATGAAATCGCCGGCGCCACAGTGGTTGCGGAAGAGGTTTTCCAAAATATCCGCGAGGTCAAGAGCTTCGCGCGCGAGGACTATGAAATCGGGCGCTACAACCGAGCGATACTGGTCGCTTTTCGCGCTTCCGTGCGTTTGCTGACCTTGCGCTCGGTATTTGGTCCCATCATCGGCTTCTTCGCTTTTGCCGCGCTGGCGCTGATCTTGTGGTTTGGCGGGCGGGAGGTGCTGGACGGGCGCTTGAGCACGGGGGAATTGGTCGCCTTCCTGGTCTATGGGCTGACAGTCGCCGGCAGCTTCGCCGGCTTGGTGAGCTTGTATTCACAATTCCAGGAAGCGCTGGGCGCGACCAAGCGCATCTTCGAAATCCTCGGCAGCGAAACCTCAGTGCGGGATGCCCCTGGCGCGCCCGAGCTGTCGCGGGTGCGGGGGGCGCTCTCGCTGCGGGATGTGCATTTCGCTTATGAAGAGGGTGTAAAAGTCTTGCGGGATATCAACCTGGATATCGCCGAGGGCGAGGTCATCGCCTTGGTCGGTCCCAGCGGCGCAGGCAAGAGTACGCTCTTCAACCTCATCCCCCGCTTTTATGACCCCAGCACCGGCGCGATATATGTCGATGGCTGTGATATTCGCGCGGTGGCGCAGCGCAGCCTGCGCGAGCATATCGGCCTTGTGCCACAGGAGACGCTGCTTTTCGGCGGCAGCATCCGGGAGAATATCCTGTACGGCAAGCTGGATGCCAGCGACGACGAGCTTGTCGCCGCCGCCCAATCCGCCAATGCGCATGAGTTTATCCAGGCGCTGCCGAAGGGCTATGACACCATTGTCGGCGAGCGCGGCGTCAAGCTCAGCGGCGGGCAGCGGCAGCGGGTCGCCATCGCCCGCGCGCTATTGAAGAACCCGTCAATCCTGCTGCTGGATGAAGCCACCTCCAGCCTGGATAACGAAAGCGAGCAATTGCTGCAGGATGCGCTCAAGCGGCTGATGCGCGGGCGCACCACCTTGATTATCGCCCATCGCCTGAGCACGGTGCGCGTTGCCCAGCGCATCGCCGTGCTTGATGAAGGCGCGATAACAGAATTGGGCACCCATGCCGAGCTGATGGCTCAGCGAGGGCTCTACGCCAAATTGTACGAGATGCAATTCCGCGAGACTGACCTCTTCGATTCCGCCGAGAAGCCGACAGACGCGCCGCGCGGGGGCGGGCGGTGATAGCGCTCGCCCTTTGCGCTGCTGCGGCGGCTGTATGTTTTCTTGTTTGGTGGCTGCTTTACGAAACGGAAGGCGCATATTTGGGGCGGCGGGTCGTCATCGCGCTTTATGACTTGTACGCGCGCCGCTATGACCGCATCAAAGCCTTTGACGCTTATGCCGAGCAGGCGCTGCTGGCGCAGCCGCTTCTGGACAGCCTCGCGCCCCAGACGGAGCCGCTGCTGCTTGATGTCGCGACTGGCACTGGCCGGCTGCCGCTGCTGCTGGCGGCTGATGCGCGCTTCGGGGGGCATATCATCGCGCTGGACGCCAGCGCGAATATGCTGGCGCAGGCGCGGCGCAAATTGCAAACTCAGCCCGTTCGCCGCTGCATATCGCTCGTTCAGCAAGATGCGATGCGCCTGCCCTTCCCCGACCGCAGCTTTGATGCCGTCACCTGCCTGGAGGCGCTGGAATTCCTGCCGAGCCCGCGCGGGGCGCTCGCCGAAATGGCGCGGGTATTAAGCCCCGGCGGCATACTGCTGACGACTATGCGCATAGACAGCCGCTGGCTGCCCGGGCGCGCGCTGAGCGAAGCGCAGATGCGCGCCGCCTTGACCGCGCTCGACATGGGCGACATCACCGTTGAGATATGGCAGGAGGATTACAGCCAAGTCTGGGCGCGCAAAGCCGCGACAACGGCAGCTAATGCCGGGGTTCGCTGATTGCCCATATCGCATCCCAATAGCAAGGCGTCTCACAGAAATCGGCATTAGCGAAAGCCAGCGGCTTTGCTAGAATGCCTGCTGATTTGCTCCGCGCGCAAAAGGACCGTCGCACCGTGAAACAGTTGAACCGAGAGTTGGAAAAGGCAATAGCGGCAGCGCTGGGTTCGGCGCAAGCCGCTGGCGAACTCCCGCCTTTTGCGCCACCGGCAATACCTGTCAGTTCGCCGCGGCGGGCGGGGCAAGGCGATTGGGCTTACCCGGCGATGGGCTTGGCGAAATATGCGCGCCGGAAGCCGCTGGAAATCGCCCAAATCATCGCCGAGCAGTTGCCGGCGCTTGACTTTGTGCAGGCTATCGACATTCTGCCGCCGGGATTCATCAACTTCACACTCTGCCCGAGCTATCTGCGGCAGCAGGTGGACGCGATACTTTGTGAAGGCGAGTCGGTCTTCCAGTTGGAAATCGGCGCGGGCAAAAGCGCGCAGGTCGAATTTGTCAGCGCCAACCCCAGCGGTCCCATCACCATTGGGCATACGCGCGGCGCTGTCATCGGCGATGCGATGGCGCGCTTGCTGGAGGCGGCGGGCTATCAAGTGCAGCGCGAATATTATTATAACAACGCCGGCAACCAGATGATCGCGCTGGGGGAAAGCCTGAAACTGCGCTACCTGGAGCAGCTCGGCGAGACCGTTAGCTTCCCCGATGGCTATTACCTGGGCGACTATCTCATCGAAGTGGCCGCCGCGCTCGCCGCCGAACATGCTGATGCCCTGCGCGGGCGGGATTGGCAGTTCTTCCGCGACATTGCCGAGCGGCACATGTTCGCTTGGATCAAACGCTCCTTGGCGGCAGTCGACATCTTGCACGACAATTTCTACAACGAGACTTCTCTCTTTGAGTCCGGGCGCGCCTGGCAGACTCTGGATGCCTTAAGCGGGCGCGGCTACCTCTATGAATCCACACACAGAGAAGGCGCAGGCGCGGCAGAGATCGCAGACATCACCGCGAAGGGCTATCAGCCGGCGACCTGGTTCCGCAGCAGCGCCTTTGGCGATGAAAAAGACCGGGTGATGGTCAAGAGCGGTGGCGAGCCCACCTATACGCTGCCCGATATCGCCTATCACCGCCACAAGCTGGAGCGCGGATTTGATATCGCGGTGATTGTCTTGGGCACTGACCACTTCTCTCAGTCACAGGTTGTCAAGTATGGGCTGCAAGCGCTCGGTTTGGACCCGGCGCCAATTCATGTGATATTTGTGCAGATGGTGCGGGCGGTGCGCTGGAACGAAGCCCGCGGCGCATTTGAGACGGTGAAACAGTCGAAGCGCGCCGGCGATTTTGATACCTTGGACGACCTGGTCGCCATGACCAGCGCCGATGCCGTGCGCTATCACATGCTGGCGCGCAGCCCCAACTCCCAGCTGGATTTCGATGTCGACCAGGTCGTGAAGCAGTCCAACGAGAACCCGGTCTATTATATTCAAAACGCTTATGTGCGCTGCGCCGGGATTTTCCGCGAGGCGCAGGAACGGGGCTTCAGCGATGATGATGCCGACCTGAGCCTGCTGGGCGCGGAGGAGTTGAGATTCCTGCGCAAAGCGCTTGAGCTGGGCAATGTCATTGAGCAGGCGGCGCTTGCTTATGAGCCGCACAAAATCGCCTTTTTCGCCCAGGAGCTGGCGGCGGTTTTCCATCCCATCTATGATTCCGTGCGTGTCCTGCACAGCGAAGTGCCGCCGCCGGTGGCGAAGGCGCGCCTGCGTTTTTATCGGGCGGCGGCGGTACTCTTCCGCCGGCTCCTCAGTTTGATGGGCATGACCGCCCCGGAGCGCATGTGAGCAGAATCGGGAGAGCGCTATGGGATTAAAACCCGACCGTTGGATCAAGCAGATGGCGCGGCAGCACCGCATGATTGAGCCATTTGTCGATACCCAGGTGCGTGAAGGCGCCATCAGCTATGGCGTATCCTCTTATGGCTATGACCTGCGCGTCGCGGACGATTTCAAAATCTTCACGAATGTGCGCTCGGCGATTGTCGACCCCAAGAATTTCGCCAGCGATTCCTTCGTTGATTTCCGCGGCGATGTCTGTATAATCCCGCCCAATTCTTTTGCGCTGGCGCGCTCGGTAGAATACTTCCGCATCCCGCGCCAGGTGCTGACTGTATGTCTGGGCAAATCGACCTACGCGCGCTGCGGCTTAATCGTGAATGTAACGCCTTTTGAGCCGGAGTGGGAAGGCTTCGTCACGCTGGAAATCAGCAATACGACGCCGCTGCCCGCCAAGGTCTATGCGAATGAAGGCTTGGCGCAGGTGCTATTCTTCGAGGCGGATGAACCCTGCGAGCAATCTTATGCCGACAAGAAAGGCAAATATCAGGGGCAGACGGGCGTCACGCCGCCGCGCATGTAATGCGTAAAACGAATTGGGTTCGAGCGCAGCCCGCGGAAAACAGTCTTGACACTTGCCGGCGCTGTCTGTTACACTGCGGGGGATAAGGGCGATTAGCTCAATTGGCCAGAGCATCCGGTTTACACCCGGAAGGTTGTAAGTTCGAGTCTTACATCGCCCACAGAATGCGCCGCTGCCGGCGCATTTTCTATTGGTGGGGATTGGTTTTGGTCGCGCAGGCGCTTCGTTTCGCCGTAAAACTCTGCGCCCCCGGCGGTAAAAATAATGGTAGTGGCCGCGCAATTATAGCGATATGCAGGCACGACTCTGTAAGTCCTCCACGAAATCAGCAGGAAATTTAGGGCGTTTCGGCGAAATGCCCCAACATCGAGTCCTTTTCTGTGGATTTACAGGAGTATCTTTATGTCCTTTGTGTCTTTGTGGTGAAGAATACTTTGCTGCGATTGCCCTGCCCCTTCGCCAACCCCGCTTGACAACACTTTGTCAATTGTCTACAATATGACAATATATGCCTATGGTTGCGTTCCAGCGCTTGGCGAATACCTTGGATTACATCCTAGAAGTCCGCAATTTGTGCACCTATTTCAGCTTGGCGGAAGGCACGCTCAAAGCTGTTGACGGCGTTGACCTGACAATAGCGCCGCGCCAGACTGTCGGCGTCATCGGCGAATCGGGCTCGGGCAAAAGCGTCACCGCCCAGTCGATTTTGCGCATCGTGCCGCCGCCGGGGGCGATTGAAGCTGGCGAAATCCTGCTGCGCCGCAGCGACGGCAGCAGCGTCGACATCTGCCAGTTGGACGCGCGCGGCAAGCACATCCGCGCTATCCGCGGCGCCGAAATCTCCATGGTATTTCAAGAGCCGATGACCAGCCTCTCGCCGGTGCATACTATCGGCGAGCAAATTGCCGAGTCGATCCGCCTGCACATCACGCGGGACAAGCGCAAGACCAAGAGCCTGGCGCTGGACATGATTCATCGGGTGGGCATTTCCAACCCGCGCCAGCGCTTTGACGAATATCCGCATCAGCTATCCGGCGGCATGCGGCAGCGCGCCATGATAGCCATGGCGCTGTCCTGCAGTCCGTCGCTTTTGATAGCTGATGAGCCAACAACAGCGCTGGATGTCACCGTGCAAGCGCAGATACTCGAGCTGATGAAAGAGCTGCAAGACGAATTTGGCATGGCGATTATGTACATCACGCACGATTTGGGCGTCATCGCCGAAATTGCCGATGAGGTCAATGTGATGTATTTGGGGCGGGTGGTGGAACGGGCGTCGACGATAGAGCTGTTTAAGAATCCGCTGCACCCCTATACGCGGCGCTTGCTCAAATCGATTCCGCGGCTGGGCGGGCATGGCGGCGGGCGGCTGGATGCCATCCGCGGCAATGTGCCAGTCCCTTTGAACCCGCCGCAGCAATGCGGCTTCAGCTCCCGCTGTGATGAATTCATAGCGGGCAAATGCGATGCCGCCGTGCCCGCTTTGGTGGATATGGGCAATCAGCATTATGTGCGCTGCTATTTGCACAGCGAAGAAAGCGAGCCAGCCTATGCCTGAGCGCGAGCAGCCGGCGGCAGAGCAAGCGGGCGAAATCCTGCTTGAAGTGCGCGGTTTGAAGAAGTATTTCCCCATCGAAAAAGGCTTCTTCCGCTCGGTGCAGGGGCAGGTCAAGGCGGTTGATGGCGTCAGCTTTACCATACGCGAAGGCGAGACCTTTGGCTTGGTTGGCGAATCTGGCAGCGGCAAGACCACATTGGGGCGCTGCATCGTGCGCGCGATTGAGCCGACGGCGGGGCAAGTCTATTTTCGCGTGCCCGATGGCGAGGAGGTGGACATCGCCGCTTTGGGCAAAAGCGAGTTGCGCGCCCTGCGCAGGCATTTCCACATGATTTTCCAAGACCCCTATTCGTCGCTGGACCCGCGCATGTCGGTGCTGGAAATCATCGCCGAGCCTATCCGCAACAACAAACTCTTGTCCAGTTCCAAAGATATTCAAGACCGCGTGCGCGAGCTGATGGAAGTTGTCGGCTTGGATATCCAGCACCTAAACCGCTATCCGCACGCTTTTTCTGGCGGACAGCGCCAGCGCATTGGCATCGCCCGCTCGCTGGCGCCGAACCCGCGTCTCATCGTCTGTGATGAGGCGGTATCCGCCCTCGATGTGTCGATACAGGCGCAAATCTTAAACCTGCTGGAAGACTTGCAAGAAGAATTTAACCTGACATTTCTTTTTATCGCGCATGATCTGTCGGTGGTGGAGCATATCTCCGACCGCGTTGGCGTTATGTATGTCGGCAAATTGGTGGAAATGGCGGCGACCGACGCGCTCTTCGCCGAGCCGAAACATCCCTACACCGAAGCCTTGCTCTCGGCGGTGCCAACGACAGACCCGGAAATCAAGATGGACCGCATAATCTTACCGGGCGAGGTGGCGAACCCGGCGGCGCCGCCCTCGGGCTGTTATTTTCATCCGCGCTGCCGTTATGCGCAGGACATCTGCAAGAGCGAAGCGCCAGTTTGGCAAGAAGTTGCGCCCGGGCATTTTTCCGCATGCCATTTCGCTGATGAGCTGGAACTGCGCGGCGTCGAGCAAGCGGGCTGATGGAATTCCTGGCGCTATTTCTGGTTACGGCGCTGATAGGCGCGGCATCGCTGGCGCTGGTCATCAGCTGGTCGACACATCACGCCGCCAATTCCGCGATAACCCGCTACTTCCGCGCCAGCGAATACATCCTGGAAACGGGAAAGCCGCCGCCCGATTGGCTGTCGCCGCCGCGCTGGAAGCGCCTGCTGCCGCTGCCGAACGCGCATAAGCGAGACCGAGACCTACTATCGCGCCTGGATGATCTCATCCGCTTCTTTGAGCAGTGCAGCTTCTTTGAAGACGAGTGGACGCGCCAGCAGCTGCTGGCGCAGTTGGACGCCGTGCGCGAAAAATGGGAACTTGCCGCTGCGGCTTAGTTATCATTCCCATTTGACTATCGCCCACATCTGAACCGCGGGGATAGTGACAGCGCTTTCGTGGCTGCCCGCGCGGCATTCCAGCGGCAGCGGGCTGCTGCCCGGTTGATACAGCGTCGCCCGCGAAAATGCGCGCCCGCAAAGCCGCTGCTTGATAGTCAGCTCAATATCCCGCTGGGGACTGAAGGCATCAGTCGCCGGGTCATAATCGCTGTTGAGCAGGTGGCAGACGAGCGGGGAATCAGATCTATTCGGCTTTATGCGCGGCAGCGCTGTCAGCTTCTCCGCGCCATGCACTTCAATATCCCGCCCCGTCCTTTCCAGCAGCTCGCCGAGTCCAGTCCAGGGTATCACACGCTCGCCAAGGGCGCGCAGCTTCGCCTCCTGCTCGGCATCGAGATACGATGGCTCAAAGCGCAGGACCGCGCGATACGCGGACAAATCAGCGGCGAGCAGCTTGTCTGCGACCCAGTCGTCACCGGCGATGAGAATATGCGTTGGGATATTTTCCCGCTGGAGGCAGAGCAGCGCTTCATAGAGGGCGGTCTTGGGCGCGCTGCGGTTCTGCCCGCCAAGGTGCCCGCCGCTCAGCCGGTCGCTCAAGTATTGGCGCACCGCTTTGTTGCTGAACACAAGCGCTACCGTCGCCAGCGCTTCATAGTCGTCAAAAAGCTCGGGATAGTCGCGCACAAAATGGTACAGCGCCTCATAATCCCCGGGCTTGCTGTAATACCAGCGGTCGGGCTCGCCACGGTTGCGCCGTGTCCACATTTTATCTGGCACCATAAAGACATGCCCCTGCGCGTATGCCTGGGCAATCCACAATCGAATATGCCCTGGGCGGTTCTTGAGGCGGCAGGCTTCAAAAGCCTTGGGCACGCCAGTGATGGCGAGCAGCCGCCCCAGCGCGTCCGCCAGCTTGAAGGCATAAACGGGCTCGCTCGGCAGCGCTTCAATTTCCGGCGGCTGATAGTCCATCTCGTTGGTATAAAAATCGTGCGCATCGACAGCGTAGGGGAATTCCGCCCAATAAAAGGGGGAATTTGAGCTCATCGGCACATCAGCGCGGAAGCTGCGCGCGTACCGTTTGAACTCGCGAAACAAAGCATTCACTTCTTGCCATTGATACGCGAAGTAGCGCTCAGCCAGCGGGACAACTGGCGGAAACGCCAATATCTCCGCGCGATAGCGCGCATCGGTGTAACCCTGCGCCAGGAGAAAAGCGCGATAGTCAAAGGCGCTCCAGTCCTTAATTGGCAAATCTTGGCGTTCTTCATCTTCAAGAGTTTCCTTTAAGTATCGGCGGAAACCCGCCAGGCAATGCTGGCAGAAGCAGCCGCCATAGCGCGCGTTGAGCGCGCCGATGGTGGGAATGGCGGAGTCAATCATCAGCCAATCCACGCCAGCCTGCATGATGCGCCGCAATTGGTACATCAAGTAGCGGCGGTAGCCGGGCGCATTGGTGCAGAAATGATAAGACGGGTGCCCCTTGTAAGTGTGCTCCCACCAGGTTACCGCCGGTTTGTTGTCGAGGTCGCGCACGGTTGACTGCATGAAATTGGAATCGAAATCAATCATGCCCATCCAATCGGCGTCTAGCTCGACCCGCCCTTGAAACTTGGCATCACATTGATGCGCCTCAGCAACCCAGCGCATCATCTCTTCGTCTGGCGGCAAGCCGCGGCGGTCAGGCTCGGGCAGGAAACCCCAGCCAAGCGCGGTCGCGCGGTAACGCCGATAGTCCGGCATGCTGCAAGGGCGGGTGATTAAGACATCGGATCGTTTTAATGCCACCAGCTTGACTCCGTATCGTTACAATTCCTTTTGAATATAGACATAATAGGCACCGCGCTGGCGCTGAGAGCTGGCGGAAGCGATCAAGGCGCGCAGCGTCGTCAAGCCCGCGGGCAAATCAAGAGCGAAAACTGCACGGCAGTCACCTGCCGGGATCGCCTTGCTGCGCTTTATCGCCGCGATATCCAGCTGGGCGCTGCCCGCTTCCAGCGGCTGCGGCGCTTCCCGCGGGTGCAAGCGCAACTCAAAAGTATAGCGCCCAGGCGCGGTTACATCTATCAGCCAATAACCCTCGGCATCGTGGGCTGGGTCATCAATCCAGGTTTGCATCCAGGGCACGGTGCCTTTAGCAGGGTGCCAATCGCGGGCGGAAAGCATGACCGGGTTCTCGTGCCGGGTGCCGATGGGGATGGCGACCGCCTCTTCAAAATGCGCCGCCATAGCGCGCCACCACTGCTCATAATCACGGCGCAAAGCGGCGACAAGCGCCGGCTGCTCAGACGCGATGTCCTTGGCTTGCGCGCGGTCCTGTGATATATCGTACAATTCCTGCCCGTTTATCAACCGCCAGTCCCCGCGCAGCACGGCGCAATGATGCCATTTTTGCGGCTGGTCGGGCTGCAGCTGCACAACAAGCGGGCGCTCTGGCAGCGCCGGCACTTCCCCGCGCAGCAGCGGTGCCAGGCTGCGCCCGTCAAAGCTGCTGGCGGCAGCGCTATCCAGCTCGCATAGTTCGACCAGGGTGGGCAGTATATCGATGTGCGCGCTTAGGTCACAAATGCGCTGCCCCGCCGGGAGCCGACCGCGCCAGCGCAGGAAGCAGCTCACGCGGTGGCCGCCATCATAGACTGAGCCTTTTGTCCCGCGCATGCCGGCATTGTAGCCAGCGCCTGTCGCCGCATCATAGCCGGCGGCAGTGCCATGATCGGAGGTGAATAGAATCAGCGTAGAATCGCCGAGCCGCAAGTCATCAAGGTGGCGCAGCAGCCTGCCCATATTTTCATCAAAATTGGCTATCATGCCGTAGAAGTTCGCCCGCCGCGGCGGGATGCCGCGGGCAGTATACGGGGCGGCATAGGCTTCAGGCACGATATGCGGCGCGTGCATCGCATTGGTGGCGAGGTATACAAAAAAGGGCACCGCCGCATTCTCGGTGATAAAGTCCGCAGCCGCGTCAAAAAAGACATCGCTGCAATAGCCATGGCACTGCTGCGGCGCGCCATTAAGAAAGTAGACATCGTCGATATAGCGATTGCCCCAATAGTCCGGCAATTCGCCGACTCCGCCGCCGCGATGGCAGAGCGCCTCCTCAAACCCGCGGAAATGCGGCGCGAATGGATAATTGTCGCCGAGGTGCCATTTGCCAAACATGCCGGTGCGGTAGCCCTCAGCGGCAAAGATATCCGCCATCGTCTCGGCGCGGGGATGCAGCAGATGCCGCCCCTGGATGACATGCCAAACGCCGTTGCGCGCGGCGTATTGCCCCGTCAACAGGGCAGCGCGCGAGGGCGAGCACAGCGGGTCGTGATGATGGTTTTCCAGCCGAACGCTTTCCCGCGCCAGTTGATCGAGATGCGGGGTTTCGAGCCAGGGGTTGCCGTGGACGCCCAGATCGCCATAGCCCTGGTCATCGGTGATGATGACGATGACATTCGGGCGCCGCCGCATTGCCGCGCTCACACCCAGCCGCGGGGCTGACCGTGGCTCTCCCAGCGAATGATGAAATCCCACGGTTCGTCGATAGCGGTGATGCCAAGCTCATCCTGTCCCTGGCGGGTGGCATGGGGGCTCCACTGGGTTACATGGCTCAAGCCCCAGGACAATCCCGCCAGCGGGTGTCGGTTTTCGCTTGGGTCTATGCGCAGGGCGCCAGCGGCTTCTGGCGGCGCGATGATGGTGGACATCACGGAGAAATTGATGCCGTCAGCGGCGTATTGAATCGTATTCTTTTCTGGTCCGCAGCGCGTGAGCAAAGCGCCAACGCCGCCATCGTAGTCCCAGACCATGACCTCATGCCCGCTGTTGGTAATCGGATTTAGCGAAGATTTTGTATACGGACCGAGGGGAGTATCGGCGATGGCGACGCCCCACTTGCTCTGCATATTGCTGTGGCCGATGCCTTCGCCCTTAAAATAGAGCCAATAGCGCCCCTCGCGGAAAAGCAGCGCGGGGTCATGCACGCGCAGGCTGTCAAAACTGCCTTGCACAGTTGCCTCCAGCGGATTCGACCGTTCATCAACTTCGCCGGAGGGGTCAGGCTCGACAACGGGGGCGGCGCTTTTTGTCCAAGGTCCTGTCGGCGCATCCGCCCAGGCAATGGCGATGGATTCAGGAGTGCAGCGCCAGGTGGGCGCTTTTGTCACCTGATAGACCAGGTAATAGCGCCCGTCATGCGCCAGGACATCAGGCGTGAAAATGCTGCGTTCGTCATAACTGCCAGCGGGACCGCGCTCAACCGCGGGACCCTGCTCTTGCCAAGTGTAGCCGTCTATTGAGCTGGCGTACCACACATCGGTCAAGTCCCAGGGCATGGCTGGCAGGGTAGCGGTAGCCCGCGCGTGCCCCACAGGCGGGCGGGGATGAGCGCCGCGCGTATACCAAACATAATAAACGCCATCAACTTTGAGGATGCAGCTGGGGTCGCGGCGCACGATGCCGCGCTGATAGCCAAGCCCGCTGACTGGCAGATAGCGGAATTTGGTGAACCAGGGGTTCTCTTCGTCCGGGCGCTGAAAGCGTTTCATCGCGGCGCTTTGCATGGCTATGCCTCTCCCGCTGCTTAAATATAGGTGCGGCGCTGCTCATCGAGTTCCCAGCGGACGAGGAAGTCCCAAGGTTCATCGATTCCCGCCAGCCCCAGCGGGTCATTGCCTTGTTTGATAAGGTGGGAACTCTGCGGGATTACATGGCACAAGCCCCAGCGGAAGCGCGCCAATGGCTCTGTATTGTCTTTTTCGTCAACCCGATACGGTCCCGCTGCTTGAGGCGGCACCACCAACTGCGCCATCACCTCAAAATGGATGCCATCAGCGGCGTACTGAATTGTGTTTTTCTCGGGACCGCAGCGGTTGACCAAGCCCGCCACCCCGCCAGCATAGCCCCAGACCACCACCTCATGCCCGCTGTTGGTAACCGGGTTAAAGGGTGAACGTTCATAGGGACCAAAGGGAGAATCCGCGATTGCCACGCCCCACTTGCTCTCCATGTGATGGAAGCCGATGCCCTCGCCCTTGTAATACAGCCAGAATTTGCCCTCGCGGAAAATCAGCGCCGGGTCATGCACTTGCAGGCTGTCCCAAGCGCCCGGCTCAATACAGTCTTCGCGGTCAAGCCTTTCATCAACGATGCCAGACGGGTCAGGCTCCAGGATGGGCGCTTGGCTTTTGGTCCAAGGACCGTGAGGCGAATCCGCCCAGGCGATGGCGATAGATTCGGGAGTGCTGCGATAATTGGGCGAAGGCGCTACCTGGTACACCATATAAAAGCGCCCGTCATGCTGCAAGACATCGGCAGTGAAAACGCCGCGCTCATCATAAGCGCCGCTGCCGCCGCGCCGCACCGCGGGACCGCGCTCCTGCCAGTGATGCCCATCCGCCGAGGTGGCGTACCAGATATCAGCCAAGTCCCAGGGGGTGGCGGGCAGGGTGTCGGTCATGCGGTCGAAGCCTACCGGCGGGCAGGGGTGCGCGGCGCGCGTGTACCAAATAAAATAGTCGCCATCAATGCGCAGGATGGCGCTGGGGTCGCGGCGGACTACGCCTTTTTCATATCCCAAGCCAGTAATCGGGCTGTATTTGAACTTTGCGAACCAGGGGTTATTTTTGTCCGGCGCTTTGAACCGGCGCATAGCGGCGCTTAATGCCATAAGAAAGCCTCATCACTTTCAAAAGGAAAGTGGTGTGGCGAAAGCGCCACACCACAAATGTATTACGCTTTAGGCGAACAGCTTAGCTGCCGCCCTCGAAGTACCATTGCTCGGGCATGAACATCACCCACTGGCGGTAGGTCCAGCTCCATTGCCCGGTGGTGTCGTTGGGCGGCGTGTTCTTCAGATTGGTCTTGAAGAGCAGCGGCTGCGGCGGGCGTTGTATCGTGCCGATTTGATAGAGGCCGCCCATGGACAGGTTATAGAATTCCTGCCCAAGCTCCAGCCATTCGTCCGAGCCATAAGGCGCCGCAAGGAAGGCTTCGCCGGCATCCCAGAGGTCTTTGATTTCTTGCGGCGGCTCTTCACCCTCTTCGCCATCGGAATCCAGCCAATCACGCCAGAGATGTCCCGAAGCGCGCGCCCCCCATTGCGGGCGCATATTTGCCAAGCCGTTTGACATCTCGCCGATATCCAGCATGTCCGTGCCCCAGGCAGCCATATCCACTTGGTTGCCATCGCGCAATTCGCGGTAGAGCCCGGTCTCGATGAGCTTGTAGCTGGTCTTGACGCCGACTTCGTTCCAATAGGATGTGATGAGCTCACCCATTTGACGCCAGGAATCTTCCGGCACCGATACCTGGAAGTTGAGGAAAAGCGTCTCGCCATCGGGGCGCAGGCGGAAGCCATCCGCATCCCGTTGGTCCAAGCCCATCTCGTCAAGCAATTGATTGGCGAGTTCGGGGTCGAATTGCGCGTAGTAGCCGGGCATCCAATCTTCAAAGAACAACGATGACGGCACCGGAGAATTCTGTGAGGGATTCGCCAAGCCGAAGTAGACCAATTCGTTCAGCTCTTCGCGGTTGATGGCAACGGACATCGCTTGACGGAAGCGGATATCCCAAAAGATATCGCGCAGCTCGACATTGGGCGTGGTGAAGTTAAACATGATGGAGTATTCGTTGCCGCGGCTGTATTCGGCTGTCGCCGTGCGGTAACCGCCCGCTTCTTCATTTTCGCGGTAGGTCGGGTAGCTCAACAAGGTGCCCCAGCCATAATGCGAATACTCGCCCGAGATTGCTTTGAGATCCTGCACTTGCAGGTCTTCCACCAGGATGCGGCGCAAGGTATCGGTATAAGGCAGTTGATTGCCCGCCGTGTCCACCTTGAAGAAGTAGGCGTTGCGCTCGTAATACTTGTTGCCGAAGGAATCTTCGCGCACGAAGACGAAGGTGTTCAATGTCGGCGAGTAAGCATCGGTCTCAGCGCCGAGGTTCCAGGTGTTGTTGTAGGGCGTCATCTTGGCGTTGAACATCTGCACCCAGCCGTCAAAACCCAGTTCCGCCGCCAGCTCATTGGCATCGGGGTTGTAGTCGATGTGATATTGCTGGAAGTAGTGCTTGGGTCTAAAGCCGCGATTGTTGACCTCGCTGCCAACCGAGATGAGCAATGTGGGGCGCGGAATTTGATAGGTCATGCGCACAGTCGTCTCGTCAACGATATCGACTTGCGGCAATTCGCCATCAGCGACCCAAGCGCCGCCCGGCGCGGGATTGAGCTCAGTATTACCCAGGACATCCTCGAAATAGAAGCGGAAGTCTTCAGTAGTGAACGGTTCGCCGTCCGACCAGCGGTGCCCTTCGCGCAAGTGGAAAGTGAAAACTGTCCAATCATCAGACACTTCGTAGGCGCGGGCGATGTTGGGGATGATGCTCGCCAGATCGGTGTCGATGGTCAGCAGCTTCTGCAGGCGCATTTCCAGGACATCCCAGCCGCAGCAGGTGGGGTTGGTCGTGGGTCCCGCCAATTCACCGCCATATTCGCCGATTGCTTCCAGCGGCTGCACGACAGCGGGCTGGGATGGCAGCCGCTCTTCGACAGGCGGCAGCTCGCCAGCGGCGACTTGTTCCGCCAGCACCGGCGCTTCGCCCCACATGTCGATGCTATTGCCGGTGGCGGCGGCGTAGGCATCCAGGTCAGCATATTGGAATGGATAGACAAGCTCGCCTTCGCTCATGTCTTGGGCGAGCGCCGCGCCCGTCAGCAGAGCAAAAACAAAAAGCAAAAGCGTTACAAAACGAATGCGTTTCATGGGTGATACCCTCCCTTTAGGGTGTATTTGATCGAAAATTTGCGAAAACTTGCTCTCATTTCACGCTTCAATCCTCGCCTCCCTTCAGCCAAAATACGCTGACTTTTTTCGCGTTCCGCCAAGTTCTGCTGTGGCTCGCCTTTAGCCGGGCACTTCAAATTCTTGCAGCTTCTCCCAATCAAACTCGACGCCGTGCCCGGGGCAATCGGGCGCGCGCATCAGCCCCGCCTGCAGCCGCGGCGGATTCTTGATAAAGCGCTCCAAACCAAAGCTGTGCACTTCCAAATAGGAGGCGTTGGGGATCGCCGCGAGCAGATGCAGATGCAGTTCGTGCACGCCGTGGGAAGTCACCGGCAGGTTATGCGCATAAGCCAGTTTGGCGACGCGCATCCAATTGCTAATCCCGCCAATGTTGGATACATCCGGCTCCGGGAAGGCGATCTTGCCGCTTTCAATCGTATGGCGGAATTCATAGATGGTGTGCAGGTTTTCCCCGGCGGCAATCGGCAAGCCGCCTTCCTGGGCGATGCGCGCCATGCCGGCGTAATCATCGGGGATTGTCGGCTCTTCCAGCCAAAATATGTCAAAGTCTGCGAAATGCTTCGCCGCGCGGACAGCCTGCTCCACCGTCCAGCGCATATTGGCGTCGAGCATCAGCGGCATATCGGGACCGATGCAGTCACGCACCGCGGCAACCCGCGCCACATCTTCGCGCAAGATCTCGCGCCCAACTTTGATTTTTATCGCGCGGAAGCCTTTTTCCAGGTTGCGGCGCGTCTGCTCCGCCAATTCGGGCGCATCCAACTGCAAGTCGATGCCGCCGGCATAGGCAGGCACCGCCTGCGAATAGCCGCCCAGCAGCTTCCACAAAGGCGCGGCTTCTTTCTTCCCGCGCAGGTCCCACAAGGCGATATCAACCGCCGACATGGCAAAGGAAGCCAAGCCGCCCCGCCCAATGTAATGCAGGCAGCGCCACATTTTCTCCCACAGCGCTTCGATGCGTTGGGCATCCGCATGCAGCAATATCGGCGTCAAATCCCGCTCAATTAGCGAGCGGATGGCAGCGCCGCCACGCCCGATGGTATAGGTATAGCCGATGCCCGTTAGACCGCAGTCGCTTTTGATGCGCACCAGCACCAGCTCAAAATTGGTGTGCACACCATGGGTGGCGTCCGTCATCGGATGGCTCAAAGGCAGCAGATAATGCTTGACATCCACGCATTGAATCAACATGGGCGGGACCAGCGTCTCCTTGCCGCAGCACAATTCTAAAGAAGGAATACCGTATTATTTGCAGATTGTCAAGTGTACATTGTTGACAATCAGCAATTTTAGGTTATACTGCGGTATACTCTAGTGAAGCGTCCGCGAAAATTAGGCGCACGACATGAAGAATTACATCCTGCAGCGCTTGGTGTATATGGTCTTTTTGCTCTGGCTGGTGTCGGTGGTAACTTTTGTTGTGATACAGTTGCCGCCGGGGGATTATCTTTCAACCTACATCAGCCGGCTGGAGCAAGCGGGGCAAGACCTCAGCGATGAAGAAGTGGACAAACTGCGCGCCCAATACGGGCTGGACCTGCCGCTGTACCTGCGCTATGTGAAGTGGTTCGGGCAGGTGCTGCAGGGCGAGTTTGGCTTTTCCTTTGATTATCAGCAGCCAGTGAAGGACATCATCGGCGAGCGCCTCGTGCTCACCTTTACCATCGCGATTCTCAGCGCGATATTCACTTATGCGGTCGCTATCCCCATCGGCATTTATTCCGCCACGCATCAGTATTCCATCGGCGATTACATCGTCTCCATCATCGGCTTTATCGGCTTGGCGATTCCCAATTTCATGCTCGCGCTTATCATGCTTTATGTCGCCTGGAAGACCTATGGCATGAACCTCACCGGTTTGTTCTCGCCTGAATATATCGAAGCGCCTTGGAACCTGGCGAAGGTCGGCGATTTGCTGCTGCATCTGCCGATTCCCGTCATCGTTGTGGGCACCGCTGGCACCGCCGGCATGATTCGCGTGCTGCGGGGCACTTTGCTTGATGAGCTCAACAAGCAATATGTCATCACCGCCCGCAGCAAGGGACTTGGCGAGGTGAAGCTGCTCTTCAAATACCCGGTGCGGGTGGCGCTCAACCCGATTGTAAGCGGCTTGGCATGGCTTTTCCCGTCATTGATATCTGGCGGCACCATCACCGCGATTGTGCTGGGGCTGCCCACCGCGGGACCCATGCTCTACCGCTCCCTGCGCACGCAAGATACCTTCCTGACGGCGACATTGCTGATGTTCGTCACGATTCTTACTGTCATCGGCACAACAATTTCCGACATATTGCTGGTAGTTGTAGACCCGCGCATCCGCATGGAACGCGCGGCGGAATAGGTGAGAAGACGCATGCTGTCGCGCATCGGCCGGCTGGGGAAAAAGGCGGAAGCCGAGCCAATCCCCTTTGACGAAAGCTATTATTTGGCGTCGCAATGGCAGCTGATTTGGCGCAAATTCCGCCGCCATCGCCTCGCCATGTTCTCTAGCGTCATCATACTTTTCCTCTATTCGATAGCGCTCTTCGCCGAGTTCTACGCGGTCAACGACTACCAGCAGCGGCATGTCAAATACGCGAAAGCGCCGCCGCATACGCTCTATTTTGTCGATGAAGACGGCAATTTTCACCTGCGCCCTTTCATCTACGATCTCAAGCAAGAGCTGGATATGGAAACTTTGCAGCGCAATTACAGCGAAGACCGCTCTCAGCGCTATCACTTGAGTTTCTTCGTGCAAGGCGAGCCTTACAAGCTCTTGGGGCTGATAGAAAGCAACATTCATCTCTTCGGCGTGGATGCGCCGGCGGTCTTCTTCCCTTTTGGCACGGACGAGTTGGGCAGAGATTTATATTCGCGCACGATGCACGCGGCGCGCATCTCCCTGTCCATCGGCTTCCTGGGCATGGTGACCAGCTTTGTGCTCGGCTGTTTGATTGGCGGCGTATCCGGCTATTTTGGCGGCTCGATCGACATGATCGTGCAGCGCGTGATCGAGTTCTTGATTTCGATTCCGCACATCCCCTTGATTATGGCGCTGTCCGCCGCGCTGCCTCATGAGTGGAGTTCCACCCAAGTCTATTTCGGCATCACGGTTGTGCTTTCGGTGGTCAATTGGCCCCCGCTCGCCCGTGCGGTGCGCGGCAAGCTGCTGGAATTGCGGGAAGCGGATTTTGTCATGGCGGCGCGCATATCCAACATGAGCGACATGGATATCATCATCAAGCACCTGCTGCCTTCCTTCGCCAGCTTTTTGATCGTGGTCTTGAGCCTGGCGGTGCCCGGCATGATACTGGCGGAAACCGCCCTGAGCTTCCTGGAAATCGGCATTCGCCCGCCGGCGGTCAGCTGGGGCGTGCTGCTGCAAAATGCCCAGAATATCCGCAGCTTGAGCCAAAGCCCCTGGCTGCTGATTCCCGGCATCTTCGTGATTATTACCGTGCTCGCATTCAACTTCCTGGGCGATGGCATGCGGGACGCGGCTGATCCCTACAAGCAGTAGCGCATGGGGCGAGATTCGCGGCGGATTTCACTAGCGCTGGCTTCGCTATTCGTCTATTGTCAGCCTATAGTTCGCTCTACATGTGAGACGGATTGATGGCAACTTTCGAAATCTATCGCACTCTGCCGGAACAGATTGCCGAGCGGCTGCGACAAGAGATTCTCTCCAGCAAGCTCGCGCCGGGCGATCCTCTGCGCGAGGTGGATTTGTCCGAGCGTTTCGGCGTCAGCCGCGGTCCCGTGCGCGAGGCATTTCGGCAGCTGACGCAGCAGGGACTGCTCGTCCTGGTGCCCAACAAAGGTGTGCGCGTGGCGCAAAACCCGAGCATGGAGGTGCGCCCACTGGTTGTGAGCTTGCGGCGCGCCATCGAAACTTTTGTCCTGGAAAGTATCTTCGACCGCATCACCGAGGCGGATATCGCCGTTTGGCAAGGCATCTTGGCGGATATCAAAGATGCCTGCGAATCAAATGATGTCGATTCGCTGACGGAATACGATTTGCGCTTTCACGAAGCCATCATCCAAAGCCACGATGATAAAGACCTCTTCACCTTGTGGCAGCCCATCGCCATGCGCATGATGATGCACTATACTCGCCTCAGCGACATCATGGACAGTTATCACGAGCACAAGCGCATCCTGGACGCGATTCGCACGGGGGACAAAGCGCTGGCGCTGCATGCTCTGGAAGCGAATATCCAATGAACGCGCGGAAAGTTAGGCATAAGCATGGCACAAGCCGCCTATTATGAAGGCAATCGGCGCATCCGCTATGGCGATGCCGCGCCGATAGCGCCCGCCCCCGCCGAGGTGCAGCTGCAGATTTCGCACTGCGGCATCTGCGGGACTGACCTGCACATATTTCACGGCGCGATGGACGCCCGTGTTGATATGCCGCTGGTGATGGGCCACGAAATGTCCGGCACAGTGCAGCGGCTGGGAAGCGAGGTCGAGGGCTTTGCGCGGGGTGATGCGGTCGCTGTCATGCCGCTGGCGCCTTGTGGCAACTGCCCCGCCTGCGCGGCTGGGCACAGCCATATCTGCCAGAATTTGAACTTCCTCGGCATCGATACGCCCGGCGCTTTCCAGCAGTATTGGACTGTCCCCGCCCACACCCTGCACAAATTGCCGCCGGCGCTTTCGCTGCAGCATGGCGCTTTGATTGAGCCGCTGGCGGTCGCTTGCCACGATGTCCGCCTGGCGGATGTTCAAGCCGGCGACAAAGTCGTGGTGATTGGCGGCGGACCCATCGGCATGCTGGTAGCGCTGGTGGCGCGCCAGGCAGGCGCTGATGTGCTCGTCTCGGAAGTGAATGCCTATCGGGTAGAGCTGGCGCAGCACCTGGGTTTCGACGCGATAAATCCGCAAGCGACTGACCTGATCGCAGCCGTGATGCAGCGCACTGGCGGCGCTGGCGCTGACATCGTATTTGAGGTTTCGGGGTCGCAGGCGGGCGCGTCTATCATGACCGAATTGTTGAGAACGCGCGGGCTGGCGGTGGTAGTGGCAATCTTCGCGCAGCCGCCAGCGGTCGATCTCTTCCGCTTTTTCTGGCGTGAATTGCGCTTGCAGGGTGTGCGCGTCTATGAAGCGGAAGACTTTGAGGCGGCAATTGCGCTGGCAGCATCAGGCGCGCTGCCGCTGGATGCGCTCATAACCGACATCCGCCCGCTTTCCGGCTTGCACACCGGCTTCGCCGATATGGAAGCTGGCGGCAGCGTGATGAAAATTTTGCTGGAGCTGTAAATGACCGTACTCGACCAATTTCGGCTGGATGGCAAGACAGCGCTGGTAACCGGCGCGCGCCGCGGCATCGGCTTCGCGATGGCAACCGCCCTGGCGGAGGCGGGCGCCGATATCATCGCCGTCAGCGCCAACCTGGAAAACAGCGGCAGCGCCATCGAAGAGGCGGTGCGCGCCCGCGGACGCCGCTTCAGCGGCTATCGCTGTGATTTTGCCGACCGCGACGATTTGACGCGCTTCATCGCAGAAGTCAAAAGCCAAGCGCCCGCGATCGACATCCTGGTGAATAACGCCGGCACCGTCTTGCGCGAAGCCGCCGAGCGCCACCCGGATGCCTATTGGGACCGCATTATCGAGACCAACTTGAGCGCGCAATTCATCATCAGCCGCGAGCTGGGCAAAGGCATGCTGGCGCGCGGGCGCGGCAAAATCATCTTCACCGCTTCCCTGCTCACCTTTCAGGGCGGCATCACGGTGCCCGGCTATGCGGCGAGCAAAGGCGGCATCGGGCAATTGACCAAGGCGCTCGCCAATGAATGGGCGGGGCGCGGCGTGAATGTCAACGCTATCGCGCCCGGCTATGTGCGCACAGATGTTACCGAAGCGCTGCAAAATAACCCCGACCGCTATCGCGCGATATTGGAGCGGATTCCCGCTGAACGCTGGGGAGAAATCGACGATTTCAAAGGGCCGGCGGTCTTCCTCGCCTCAGCCGCTTCCGATTATATAAACGGCGAAATCCTGGTGGTTGACGGCGGCTGGATGGGGCGTTGAGCCAGACGCGGCTAAGTTTCCAGCTACAACCTACACCCCGATAGTCGGGCTGTCCAAGCTGGCTTGTTCTTCCAGGATGCGTTTGCGCCAGTCGTCAGGCAATCGCAGCTCGGGCTGGAACCAGGACGGTTCGTGCCAATGCAAGTTGCTGCGCTTGAACTCGGGTCTGTCGGCATCGCGGGAGAGCGCGCAATCAAAGCGCACGATGTACAAGCCCTTATTGGTATTCGGCATCTGCGGGTGGATGTGGCTCAAGCCCCAGGTGATGCCGCGGCCATCGCCCGTATCGGCGAAGGCATCGGGGCAGAAGGGACCAGGCGCGTGCGGCGAATGCTGCACATGCGCCTTGGGCACGAAGTTCAGCCCATCAGGCGCGAACTGGATGGTATCCTTCTCCGGTCCATCCTGGATGAGCAAAGCGGCGATGCCGCCCTCGTAGGGCCATAGCGCCGTTTCATGCCCCGAGTTGGTAACGGGGTTCAGCTCCGACTTGACGAAGGGACCCGCGGGGTCTTCCGCGATGGCGACGCCTTGCGCCAGCCGCAGATTGCCGGGGGACTTATCTATCGGCGAGGCTTTATAATAGAGCCAGATTTTGCCCTGATATATCAAAGGATAGGGGTCGTGAATCGCGCAACTGTCCCAATCCCCGGGCTCGCCTTGCGGGACAATCGGCCGGTCGAGCCGCGTCCAGGGTCCATCGGGGGAATCCGCCCAAGCCGCGCTGACATTGACGCAATCGTTCGCGCGCCACATGGTGGTGAAGGTCTGATAATAGAGATAGTAGCGCCCTTCGTATACCAGCACATCGGGCGTGGAGAGCGAGCGATCGCCATAGCTGCCTTTGGGCGCGCGCGGCACGGCGATGCCCTGCTCTTGCCAGTGGAAGCCATCTCTTGAGGTGGCGTAACAAATGTCCGCCAAATCCCAATCAACAACCGGGACTTCGTCAGTGCCTTGCTCGATATTAAAACGCCCGACTGGCATATATTTTGTGCGCCGCCGCGTATACCAGACATAATACAAGTCGCCGATTTTCAGGACTTTGGACGGGTCCCGCCGCGATACCGACAATTCGGTCTCGTCCTTGCCGATGCCGGTAACCGGCGAATAGCGGAAAGTTGTATAAAAGGGATTGCCGATGTCCTGCTTGGGCGTCCACATATCATACATGCGGTGCATGGCTGCGCTCAGCGGGCGGTCGGTCGGTTTCTGCCGCGGCAAAAAGCCGGGAAATGCAGAGGTCTTTTTTGATTCGCCGTTCATTGTTTCTCCTCAAAAGCTGGTATTCAGATGCCGGTGGGATTTGCGGCGGAAACCGCCAGTTGATACATTATGTAAATTGTAGACAATTGACATTGTCGCGTCAAATCCGAGAATGTATGGGATGGGAGTATCGTGGAAATGTTTCTCTAAGCAAACAGGGCACAGGTTTATTCACCACCGAGACACAAAGGGCACAGAGATTTTTTGTTTATGTCCAAAGAAAATGCTTCCACACAATAGCCGCTTCTTACTAATCAGAAGACATCTTGATACACCGATGAGATGCTATCACGAGACCATGAGGAGCGCCCAATGCTGGCTGCTGACTATATCGTTGTTGGCGCGGGATCGGCTGGCGCGGCAGTCGCGAGCCGCCTGAGCGAAGATACAACAAAGCGCGTACTGCTGCTGGAAGCCGGCGGACCGGATTCGGCGGCGGATATTCACATACCGGCGCGGTTTTCCCAGCTTTTTCACAGCGATATTGACTGGGACTATGAGACGATCCCGCAGCCGGGCTTAAACAACCGCCGCGAGTATGTGCCGCGGGGCAAGGTCTATGGCGGCACCAGCTCAATGAACGCCATGGTATATCAGCGGGGGCATCCCTCCGATTATGATGGCTGGGCGGCGCAGGGCAACAGCGGCTGGGCTTATGCCGATGTGCTGCCATTCTTCCGCAAAATGCAGCACCAGCAGCGCGGCGAATCGGCGCATCACGGCATTGGCGGTCCGATTCATGTGTCCGACTTGCGCGACCCCAACCCGCTTAGCCGGGCTTTTGTGCAGGCGGCGCTCGCGCTTGGCTACAAGCACAATGCCGATTTCAACGATGGCGAGCAAAAGGGCTTCGGGCTGTATCAAGTTACCCAGCGGGATGGTCAGCGTCATAGCGCCGCGGCGGGTTATTTGCGCCCGGCGCTGCCGCGGGAAAATGTCACCGCCCTGCCCTTCGCCCAGGTTATCAAGCTGGAATTTGCCGGCAAGCGCTGCATTGGGCTGCAATTTTTGCATGAGGGCAGGCTGCGCCAGGCGCGCGCGGAGGCTGAAGTCATCGTCTGTGGCGGCGCGATTAATTCCCCGCAGCTGCTGCTGCTTTCGGGCATTGGCGCGGCGGAACAGCTGGCGAAATTCGGCATTCCGCTGGTTCACAACTTGCCGGGCGTGGGCAAGAATTTGATGGACCACATGCAGGTGCCTGTCGCCTATCATTGCAAGCAGCCCGTCAGCCTGGTGGGGAAAGAAGCGCCCGCGCAGCGGCGGCGTTATGAAGCCGAGAAGATGGGTTTGCTGACTTCCAACCTGGGGGAGGCGGGCGGTTTCCTGCGGCTGAACCCCGCGGCGGCAGCGCCAGAATTGCAATATCATTTTGGTCCCGACTGGTTCATCCGCCACGGTTTTGAAGCGCCCGCTGACCATGGTTTCACGATCTTGGCAGGCTTGGTCGGCACCAAAAGCGCCGGCGCGCTGACATTACAATCGGCGGACCCGCTGGCGCCGCCGTTGATAGATTTCGCCTGCTTGCAGCATGAAGACGATGTGGCGATACTGCTGGCGGGCGTCAAGCTGGGGCGAGAGATAGCGCAGGCGGCACCCTTCGACAGCTACCGCGGCGCTGAATTTCTGCCGGGCGCGCATGTCAAAGAGGATGCGGAACTCATACATTTCATCCGTGAATTCGCCACGACAATTTATCATCCCGCCGGCAGCTGCAAGATGGGCAGCGACGCGCAGGCGGTCGTTGATGCCCGCCTGCATGTGCATGGACTCAGCGGCTTGCGCGTGGCGGACGCTTCTATCATGCCGCGCATCATCAACGCCAATACCAACGCGCCCTGCAGCATGATTGGCGAAAAAGCCGCCGCGATGATACTGGAAGACAACCGGACATGAAAAAAGTTCACAGCGCCATAGCGCGGCTGCCGGGCGAGCCGCCGCTGGAAAAACCGCCCGGGCAAGCGCTCAGCGCCGCGAGCGAGCGCCTCTATGACAAGTGGGGGCGCTATCAAGATTCCGCCAGTGAATTTTATACAACTTTCAAATACAGCCGGGTTACGGGCATCGGCAAGGAAGCGGGCATCACGCGGCGTGACCCGACGACTGTGCTGCGCATCGGCGGGCTCTATTATGTCTGGTATACGCGCCGCCAGACGGCAAAAGAGCGCGACCCCAACAACAAGCCGCCGCTGCGCCAGCAAAGCTGGGATAGTCCCGTATATGACTGGGATTTGGCGGAAATTTGGTATGCCACTTCGGAAAATGGATTTGATTGGCGGGAACGCGGGCGGGCGGTGGCGGCCGGTCCCAGAGATGCCTTTGACGGGCGCTCGGTCTTCACGCCCGATGTTTTGATGACGCAGGACCGCTTCTATCTCTATTATCAGGCGGTGGGCTACCCTTATCGCAACCGAAGCCGCAACTGCATCGGCATGTCCTGGGCAGAATCGCCGCATGGTCCCTGGCAGCGCTGGCACGAGCCGCTGCTGCTGCCCGGCGCGGCGGGAGAATGGCTGGGCGAAGATGATTCGGACGAAGTCGCGCGCTATGGCGCTTGGGACAGCCACAAGGTGCATGACCCCTTCATCCTGCGGCGGGGGGGCAGGTATTGGCTCTATTACAAAGGGCAGCCCATGGGCTGGTCGACGCGCTATTCCCGCGGCATCGGCTGGGGAGTGGCGATTGCCGATGCGCCCGAGGGTCCATTCGTGAAATCGCCCTTGAACCCAATCACAAACAGCGGGCACGAGACCTGCCTCTTCCCCTATGGCGGCGGGCTGATGGCGATTTGCGGGCATGATGGACCAGAGAAGGACAGCATTCAATACGCGGCGGACGGGCTCAATTTTGATGTCGTCGGGCATGTTACGCTGCCGCCGCCCGCGGCGGGACCCTTCGCGCCCGATTCTTATTGCGATACTCAAGACGGCAAAGGCATCACCTGGGGGCTGGCGCATATCGCGACCGAAGAGATGAAAAGCGGCAACTCCTATATTGTGCGCTTTGATTGCAACCTGCGGCGCGATGTCGAACGAGAGGGTTACCGCGGCAGCAATATCCGCTACCCGGAGGCGGTCTATTTTTCCCCGGATATGGCGCTTAAGCCGGTCAATATGCAGCCGCGCCGATACCGCCATCGCCCGCCGCGCCCGGACGAAACGAAGCCCGCCGCGCCCATCAGCGCCGCGATGCAGCGGGTCTACGACACTTATGGCGTCTACAAAGACCAGGGCAGCCCCTTCTTTTCCGCATTCAAATACGCGCCCATCACTGGCATTGGCAAGGAAGCGGGCATAACCCGGCGCGACCCGTCAAAAGTCATCAAAGTTGGTGATCGCTATTATGTTTGGTATACGCGGCGCAGCACGGCGGAAAGCTGGCGCGGCGTCGAAAATGCCAGCGAGACGCGCCCCGCCTGGGATTGGGATTTGGCGGATATTTGGTATGCGACCTCAACCGATGGCTTCGCCTGGGTGGAGGGCGGCGCTGCCGTCACGCGGGGGGTGCGCGGTTCTTTTGATGACCGCTCGGTCTTCACGCCGGATATTCTGCTGCATGAGGGCAAGTATTATCTGTATTATCAAGTCATACAAAGCCAATGGAAACAGCGTTCAATTCATCAAATTGGCATGGCATGGGCGGATACGCCCGAGGGACCATGGACGAAGTTGGAGCAGCCGATCTTGCGCCCGGGGATGCGTGGCGAATTCCATGGCAGCGATGACGATGCGGACGCGGTAACGAGCTTCGGCGCTTGGGATTCGCACAAGCTGCATGACCCCTTCGTGCTGCGCTACCGCGGGCAGATTTGGCTGTATTACAAAGGCGTGCAATTTGGGCGCGGCTACCGGCATGACCTGGGCATCGGTTGGGGCGTCGCCATGGCGGATGACCCGCGCGGTCCCTTCAAGAAATCGCCGCTGAACCCCGTGACCAACAGCGGGCACGAGACTTTCCTCTATCCTTTTGGCGAGGGCATTGTCGCCATCACCAGCCACGAAGGACCCGAGAAAAATACCGTGCAATATGCGCCCGATGGGCTGAACTTCAGCGTAGTCGGCAAGCTGAGCGTTCCGCCGGTCGCCGCTGGACCGTATGTGCCCGATGCCTTCGCCGATACTGGCGCCGGGCGCGGCATCACCTGGGGCTTGGCGCATGTGCAGCATGACGACAACGGTCGCATGCCCAATGGCTATCTGCTGCGCTTCGAATGCAATTTGAGCCGCGACCAAGACCGCGCCGATTTCTACCGCGCCTGGAATTATCGCTTCCCTGAATCCGCGTATTTCAGCCGAGATTTTGCGCTGACAGCCGACATGAAAACAGCGGCGCTGGCGCTGATGGCGCAGGTTGACGAAGATACAATCGCGCCGAGCTAACAGGCTGCGCCAAACGTTCAGCGGCGAGCGGCGAGGGCGGCGGCTAGCGGCTGCCGCAGCGCCTGCGCAACCTGGAGATTGCCGATTTCGTTGATGTGCACCAAATCAAAGAAGATCTCGTCTTCGCTGGCGGCGAAGAGATCGGTCAGCAAGATGACATCTTGCCAGCCTTCTTCTTCGAGCCGCTGACGCAAGCGGCGGTCGACATTTTGATATAGCTCGAGAAATCCCGGCTGACTTTGTTCCAGCTCGCTGAGGATTTGCGCCTCGCCCGCCGTGTGAACCCGCTTGCCAAATAGCGCTGGCTGCCAGACAAAAAGCGCCGTCACGCCAAAGTCTGCCGCCAGCGCCTGAATAAGCCGGCGATTGCCCGCCCAGCGCAAGAGGATTTCCTCGGCGCTGTTGTCAGCAGTTGCTATCAAACCCCAATCGTAGGCGCGGGAATCAACAGTGAGCGGGCTGAAAAGCGGCTGTCCCTGCCGCAGCAGGCGTCCCGATTCCACATCGTTGACCTGCTCATTTTCGCGCAGGGTGATGCCCGCCCGCCCACGCAGGTAGGCGGCGTAAACATCGTTGAAACCCTGATAAAAAATTGCGACCGCGGGCGCATCGCTCAGCGCCAGGCGCGCCTGGAAGAGGATGAGGTCCTGGGCGCTGACATAACCTTCCTGCGCATAATTCTCCACGATTGCCGGCGTTTCATCTTCCGCCAGCAATTTCGCCGCCAGCGATGGGATGGTAAAGTCATCGCGCGCGCCAAAGCCCCACATCGTCGAGCCGCCGAAAAAACGCAGGCGCGGCGCATCGGCATTGACCGCCGCGTTCCAGGTTTTGC
This sequence comes from Anaerolineae bacterium, assembly GCA_022825675.1. GTDB lineage: Bacteria > Chloroflexota > Anaerolineae > Aggregatilineales > Phototrophicaceae > UBA6055. The sequence goes on from JAJDWK010000032.1 coordinate 40,170, forward strand.
GTATGCCGGTTTCATCAATGGTAATGAACTCGCCCTGGAATGGCACCAGCGTCCAATAGCTGTAGGGCAGCCAGCGCGCATGCGTCGCCGCTTTTTCCGCCCAGTAGGCTTGCGCGGAAGGCACAGCGCCTTCGTTCAAAAATGCGAGCGGGCGATAGTCCAGGCTTCCCCGCAGCCGATCGGGAAGTCCTGATGTTTGCGCCAGGCGATCAGTCGCCAGTAGCAGCGCCGCGCTCAGCGCCAGCGCGAACATTGTGATGCCGGCAACGGCGATTGGGTCGCGGCTGCGAGCATACAAGCGCGTGATGCCGCGCCAATGCACCAGAAGCAGCAGCGCGCAATACAGCAGCGTCCAGCAGAGCAAAAGCAGGCGAAAAGCGCCGCTAATCGCAGGCGCGATATCGCTTAAGAGAACGAGCGCCAGGATGTTGCCTTCAACAAGCGTGATGGCGGATATAAGCGCCAGCCAACGCCTTGACAAGCCCTGCGCGAGGCGGCGCGCGAGGCGCTGCTTCTGCGCTTCTTCGAGGCGGAAGACGCGGTATATCAACAGCGACGACAGCAGGAGCGCTATGCCAACGCTGATGATGAGGGCGCGCTGAATTTGAGCATAGCCGCTATCGGGGGAAGTGGGCGCAGCCAACAGCAGCAGCCCGCAAAGCAGCAATGACAGCCAAAAGCAAAGCGCGATGCCAAAGAGGCTGCGCGCCAGCAGCGCGCTGGCGGGGCTCACGAGCGCAGCTCGGCGACCAAGCTGAACATCAGCGGGATATTACGCGGCAGATGCGCCGCCGCGCCATAGCGCCGACCGCCCAAATCGCGCATATCGGGCATCGGTTTGAAGCCGTTGCAATAGTTGTATTCGGCAAAGTGAGACAGGCTTAAGCCCGCCCGCAGCAGCGCCATCTGCACTTCAGCAATGCCCCATTGGTATTCCACGCCCGGGTAGGGATTGTGGAAATCGACAATGCCTGGCAGCAGGTCGTCAATTTCGGCGGCGGTGCCGGTTAAGGCGACATAATCGCCAACGCCGGCGTCGAATTCATAGAGTTCGCCGCCCATATAAGCGTGGCGCAATTGCCATGCTTCATCAAACATCGCGAATGCCGGATGGAAATCTACTAACACAAAGCGCCCGCCAGGCAGCAAAGAGCTGGCGATGCCACGCCCCCAGGCTTCCAGGTCGGAGAGCCAGCACAAGACGCCATAGGACGAAAAGACCGTGTGAAAGCGTTCGTCGTTCCGCAAGAAAAAGTCGTAGATATCGGCGCGCAGGAACTCGGCTGGAATGCCACTGTCGGCGGAGAGCTGGCGCGCAAAACGAACCGCTTCGTCGCTGATATCGACGCCAGTTACGGCTGCCGCCAGATGCTTGGCGATGCTCAAGGAATCTTGCCCGCAGTTGCACTGCAGATGCAGCAAAGTCTGCCCGGCGACAGCGCCGAGCAGTTCGGTCTCTTCAGGAAAAAGCGTGTTGCCGCCCGCGCGGAAGAAAGCGGCTTGGTCACCCTTGTGGCTGTTATGCGCCTTGGTGCCTTCATTCCAAGACTGGCGATTGATTTCGTGATGCTCCCGATTCGGCATCCAGGTCAACTCCGGTATGCTCTTGCAGGCTGCTGATTCTAGCCGCTGCTCGATAGGCTGGCAATGCGTGGCTTGGGCAGGGGATAAATCACCGCAGGGACACAGAAGTATGTGCAACAAAGTAATTGGAATGTGAAAGCGCGGAGATTCGACAAGGATTTTTACCACCGAGTACACCGAGAAAAGCACGAGAAATCTCTTTAAATCTTTACTCGGTGTCCTCAATTTTCCTCTGTGTTCTCGGTGGTAAGGGCTGTGTACAGACTGCTCAGTCACCACTAGATTGTCGCATAACTTACTTGCATTTACTGAGTCTTTTGCATTCCTCTGCCTGAATTGCCCAGCCGATGCTTGCCCAGCCCCCGCCGCAAGTCTATACTCTGCATACAGCAATCCGAGGCCGTATATGCACAATCTGGACTTGACGAACGAGGCGATAGACACGCTGGAAGCCTCGCCGATGCCGACATCCCAAGCCCGCAACCGCGGCCATGCCCACATCCTGCGCGGCAAAATTCTCGGATTGTTACTCCGAAAGCGGCGGCTGGCAGCGGGATATGCGCTGGCGGATTGCGCGCAGTATCTGCGCCAGGAAGCTGGCATCATTGAAGCCTGGGAAGTGGGCAATCGCGTGCCCAGCTTGCCACAGCTTGAGCTTCTCGCGAGCTTCCTTGATTTTGCCGCTGAAGCTGAGAATGCGGCGGCGCTCGCTCCCGCGCATCACGAGGAATTCCTGCTATTGCGGCGGCGCTTAATCGGCACCCTCCTGCAAAAAGCGCGGCAATGCAAAGCGCTCAGCATTGAACAATTGAGCGCCAAGTGCGAAATTGCGACTGTGGTGCTGCAAGACTATGAGCTTGGTGCCGCCGATATCCCGCTTAGCCACCTTATCGTGCTGGCGCAAGCGGTGGGCAAAGACCTGCGCTATTTTCTCGAAGAGCGCCGTCCCGCTCGCCAATCAAGCGCCCTAGCCGCGCCACAGCCCAAGGCGGCAGCGGCGCTCGAAAGCGCCCAGCCGGAAGATGAGGCATCGCTTGCCGCGCTAATCCGCTTGACGCTTGCCTTCAAGGAATTGGACCTAGCCACGCTCAAGCAAGTGGCGGCTGCCATCAACGCGCTCATCAGCGCCCGAGACGGCGCGTGAATCCCCGCCAATCCGCCGGGGGTTGGCAGCGGCAGCAAAGATGACCCGCGGCAAAGCCCGGGAAGCGCGGATTTTCCTGCTTGTCTGCGCCATTGTCGCGAGCATCTATTTGTTGAGCTACCGCGCCACCATTCAGACTGGCGATGCGCTCCGTTCCCTCGATGCCACAACCAGCTTCCTGCGCTTTGGCGATTGGCTGATGGACGAATCAAGCTGGAGCAAGCCAGCCCATCGCGTACGCGCGGCATCCCCGCTGCCATTAAGCGAATATGATGTCGACGAGCGCCTGCACATTCTGCTGGCGGCGCCCCTGCTGAAGCTGGCGGAAGCAGTCCCACGGCTCGGCAATATCCATACAGTGTGGCTTTTTAACATCATCGTGACGGCAGCCAGCGCCAGCCTGCTCTATCTTATAGTGCGGCAACTTAGCTGCGAGCGGGCGCCCGCGGTTCTGGTGGCTTTGAGCGCTGGCTTGGGCAGCAATTTATGGGCATACAGCCAGACTTTCTTCCGCGAGCCGCTGGCGATGTTCTTTCTCTTGCTCGCCTGTTATGCGGTTCTTCTCGGCAGCGGCGCGCCGAAGCGGCGGCGATTGCTCAGCCTGGCAGCGGCGAGCGGCTGCATCACGCTGGCGGCGCTGACAAAATATTCGGCGCTGTTGGCGCTGCCGGGGCTGCTGGTTTTGGCGCTGTCCCCGCGCGAAGGCGACAGCCGCCGTCAAGCCAATTTGGCAGCGCTGGCGCTCGGGCTGATGGCGGGTTTGGCGCTTTTCTTCATACTGCTGGAGCCACTGCCGCCCGCGTTTGCCGGCTTGCTGACACGCTTTGGCTTGACTCCGCGCTTCGCCGGGCAGGCGCTGCGCGCCTATCTGCTAAGCCCGGGCGCGAGCATCTGGGGGACTTCGCCGATAGCGCTGCTGGCGCTCGCTGGCAGCGTGATGCTCTGGCGCGGCGGGCGCTATTGGCTGGTGGTTTCGATTTGGCTGGTCGTCTTCGGCTATGCTTTTGGGCATGCCCTGCTGACGGGCGAACACTGGTTTGGCGGGCTCAGCATGCCGCCGCGTTTCCTGCTGCCGGCACTGCCGATACTCGCGCTGGCAACGGCACCGCTGGCGCAGCGGATTTTCGTCAGCGGGCAGCGGCGGCTGCGGGCGATTTGGCTGGCGCTGCTGCTCTACGGCGTCTGGATTCAATTCTGCGCCGTATCGCTTGATTTGGCGGTGTATAGCGACTCGCTGCCGCCAGGCGCGCCAACAAATGCCGAATGGGAGCCAGCGCTGCTGCAGCCGCGGTATTTCCGCTGGGTTGTGCTGCCGCAGCGCTGGGCAGACCTTGGGCTGGGCTTTTTGTGGACGCGCGCGGGCATCAGCGCCTGGGGGCTGAGCTTCGCACTCTACGCCGCGGCATCAGCGGCGCTATTGTTTGCCCTGCTGCGGAATCCAAGCGGACGTTGGCGGCATGCGGCGCTGCCCCTGTGCATTTTCTGCATCCCTTTGACGCTGCTCAATCTTAGCCTGGCATACGACAAAGACCCGCGCGCAAATGCGCGGCAGCAAGCGCTGCATGAGGCGCTTGACTTCCTCGCGGAGAATGCCGAGGGCGACGATGTGCTGCTCTTGCCCGGGAATCGATATCGCGATTTTATCCTGAATTATCTGGACGAGCATCAGCCGCGCCCGGTCATCTTGACGCTGCCTTTGGCGCAAGCGCCCAGCGACAAACAGCCGGCGCCGGTAACATCGCAGAATCCCAACGACTGGTTTGATACGCGCAACACGCGCATCATCCGCCACCTCGCCGAGAGGCATGACCGCCTTTGGCTCCTCGCCAATACCAGCCGCGCCATGGCTTGGAGCTTCCAGCCGCTGGAGCGCTATCTGGCGCGCCATTATTATCCGCTGCGCCAGATTCCACTAGCCACCGCGGACGATTCCGTTCGCCTCTACGAAGTGAGTACGGCGCAGCCTGCGCCTAATCCGCTCTCGCCTTATTCGGGCGATATCGCCACCGACCTGCGCTATGGCGAGCAAATTCGGCTGGCGGCGCTGACATTGCCGGCGGGCAGGCGCTATCAGCCGGGAGAGGTCATCGCGCTCTCGCTCTTGTGGCGCGCCGATACGACACCAGAGCGGGATTACACTGTCGCCTGGTTCATCGCTGATGCTGGCGGTCAGCAGCCCGTCGCCCAAGGGTATGACAGCGCGCCGCAGTTCAATTACGCGCCGACATCAAGCTGGCGCGCGGGCGAAGAGATTTGGGACCAGCGCGCCCTGCGCCTGCCAGCGCGGATAGCGCCCGGCGAATATCAGATGTGGATTGTGCTCTATACCCTGGCGCCGGCGCAGGCTGGCACAATTCCCTTGCCCGTGCGCGGCGCGCAGACAGCTGGCGAAGGCACAATCGGCATTTTGCCCGTCACGCTGCTTATTGAGTGACGCGCCCCAGCCCGCGCTGAGAGAATCTTCTATTCTGTAACGCAGCGGATTCGATTACACTCAGCGGCGCGCATTGCATCCAGTACTTTGGAGGCTTATGGCAGCCGAGTTCAGCGTACAATCCCAAATCAAGACGAACCACAGCAATCCCTTCCGCTTCATCCTGTCGCATATATTCCGCCATCCGGTTGCCGCGCTCTTGCTGATATTTGGCGCATTTTGTAATGCCTTCCTCGCTGGCGTGGTGCCAGGGGCGGTCGGCAGCGCCTTTGACGCCATCCTGCTGCGCAACGAGCAGACCTATACGCTCGTGCTCAACAGCGTCTGGCTGATACTGGTATCGCAGACCTCGCGCTCGCTCCTGCAATTTATGCGCAATTTTTCGGCGGAAGTCTTCGCCCAGCGCTTCGAGCGGGATATCCGCGATGAACTGTATTCCAGCTTGCTGGGCAAAAGCATGAGCTATCACGACCGGCAGCCGGTCGGCGAGACGATGGCGCGCGTCACCAACGATGTGCGCGAGATGAACTTCATGATGAACCCCGGCATCAATCTCGTCATCGGCGCCAACATGTTCCTGATGATGCCGGCGCTGTACACGCCCAGCATTGATGCGCGATTGCTGCCCGCGCCGCTGTTTTTTATCCTGTCCCACCTCTGTGTGCAGGTCTATTTTGTGCTGCGCCTGCACCCAATCGCGCAAGAAGTGCGCGGCAGCTTCGGGCACATGAACGCGCGGCTGGCAGAATCCCTCGATGGCTTGGAAGTGGTGAAAGGCGCCGCGCAAGAAGCCAGCGAAACCGCGGCCTTCAATCGGCTGGCGGATTTGGTGCGCGACCGCTTCATTGAGCAGGGCGAATTTGAGGCGCGCTATCTTTCGATATTCCTCTTCGGCATCACCGTTGTCGCCGCTTTGCTGCATTCGGCGCAGCTCTTCGCAGAAGGCATCCTGGTCGAGGGCGAGGTCATCGCCTATTTGGGCTTGATAAATCTATTTCAATTTCCGGTATTCATCTCATTATTCTCTTCCTCGCGGATTGCATCGGGCTATGCCAGCGCGGCGCGCATATTGGAAGTGCTGCAAGCGCAGACCAAGCTGGACCAGAATGCGCGGGGCTTCAATGGCAAAATCGCCGGAGACATCAGCTTTGAAAATGTGTCTTTCGGCTACAGCACCGATGACGCGGTGCTGCAAGAGATTTCTTTCACGGTCAAAGCGGGGCAGACAGTGGCGCTTGTCGGGCAGACTGGCGCCGGCAAATCGACGCTCAGCAAACTCATCAACCGCATTTATGATGTCGATAGCGGGCGCGTACTGGTGGATGGCGTGGATGTGCGCGACTGGAAGCTGCAGGCGCTGCGTTCGCAAATCAGCGTTATCGAACAGGACATTTTCCTTTTCAGCCGCAGCGTCGCCGAAAATATCGCCTTTGGCATGGACGAGCTGGACCAGGAAAGCATCGCCGAATCGGCAAAGCTGGCGCAAGCGCACGAGTTCATTGCCAACTTTCCCGCGGGCTACGACACCATTATCGGCCAGCGTGGCATGACCCTCAGCGGCGGGCAGCGGCAGCGTCTGGCGCTCGCGCGGGCATTCCAAACAGACCCGCCCATCCTGATACTCGACGACAGCACCAGCGCCATCGACAGCGCTACTGAAGACCGCATCCAGCGGGCGATTTGGTCGGCGGCGCGCGGGCGCACCACCTTGCTGATAACGCATCGGCTCTCGCAGATTCGCTGGGCAGATCACATCATCGTCTTGCGCAAAGGGCGGGTTGTGGCGCAGGGCAGCCATCAGGATTTGCTGCGCAGCTCCGAATCCTACCGGCGGATTTTCGACCGCTATGCGCCGGGCGACAGCGCCAATGGGCGCGAGGCAGGGGGCTGAAGATGGCGGCGATTTTCGGCGGCTTACAGAGCGACAGCTACGATCGTCAATACAGCGACCGCTACCTGCTGGGGCGCATCGGCAAATACCTGGGCGAGCACCGGCGGCAAGCGCTTTGGGGGCTGCTGGGCTTCTTGGTGGTGGGCGTCACGCGGGCGGTGCGCCCGGTATACATCAGCGCGGCGATTGACGAAATGGTCGGCGGCGGGGAGTTCCTCAGCTTTGTGCTGGCGGTGCTGGCGGCGATCGCCATCGCCGAATACATCTCGAATTATGGGCGGCGGCGCTTCACCGTCATCGTGATTGGGCGCATGGTGGCGCAGATGCGCAAGCAGGCATTCCACGCCGCTATCGAGCGCGACCTGGCATTTTATGACCGCAACAAATCGGGCGCTGTCATCAGCCGCATCACCAGCGACACCCAGGAATTCGGCGATGTGATGCTGCTGGGCAGCGAGGTGATTTCGCAATTTCTTTCGGTCATTATCCTCTTCGCCGCCCTGCTCAGCTATTCCCTGCACTTAACGCTCGTGCTGATTTTGACGATGCCCTTGGTAGTTGCGGCGGCTTTGGCATTTCGTTATGTGGCGCGCATCGTGACGCGGCAAGGCGCGCGCGCTATGGCGGTCGTCAACGACAATATCCAGGAAAGCGTCACCGGCATCAGCGTCGCCAAGAATTTCCGCCAGGAAACGATGATTTATAAGGAGTTTTCCGCAGTCAATATCTTGAGCTACAAGATAAACTTGCGCCGCGGCTTTGTGATGTCGCTGGTCTTCCCGACGATGGGCGTGCTCTCGGCGATTGCGCTGTCGATTATCATCTGGGTCGGGACGGAATCAGTGCTGGATGGGGCGATAACGGCGGGTGCCTGGTATCTTTTTGTGCAAGGGGTGGATAGATTTTGGTTCCCATTTATGAATCTGGCGTCGATATGGAGCCAATTTCAGCAAGGATTAAGCGCGGTGGAGCGCATCTTTGCCTTGATTGACGCCGAAAATTCCGTGCGGCAAAGTGATTCTATCGCCTTGCCGGCGCTGGCGGGGCGCATCCAATTTGACCGCGTGAGTTTCCACTATGACCGCGGAGAGCCGGTCCTGCGCGAATTCAACATTGACATTAAACCTGGGGAAAATGTCGCGTTCGTCGGGCATACTGGCGCTGGCAAAAGCACCATCACCAAGCTGGTTACGCGCTATTATGAATTTCAAGAGGGTGCGCTCCACATTGACGGCGTTGACATCCGCAGCCTCGACCTAAAGCACTATCGCGGGCAGCTAGGCATTGTGCCGCAGCTTCCCTTCCTCTTCAGCGGCACCGTGCTGGACAATATCCGCTATGGCAATCGCGAAGCGAGCGATGAGGAGATTCAGCAAATCGCGCGAAGCATTGGCAAGGGAGAATGGCTGGACAGCTTGCCCGACGGCTTAAAGACGGATGTCGGCGAGCGCGGCTCCCAGCTAAGCGTTGGGCAGCGACAATTGGTCAGCCTCTTGCGAGTCCTGGTGCAAAAGCCCTCGATATTCATTCTTGATGAGGCGACCGCCAGCATCGACCCTTTCACCGAATCGCAAATTCAAGATGCGATAGAGCTTATCCTGGCGCGGTCGACTTCCATCTTGATCGCCCATCGCTTGAGCACAGTGCAAAGCGCCGACCGCATCATCGTGCTGCGCGATGGCGCTATCATTGAAGAAGGCAATCACGACGCTTTGATGCGCGGCGGCGGGCATTATGCCGAGCTGTATAACACCTATTTCCGCCACCAGTCCCTGAACTATGTGGAAGGCGCCAGAGACCGCTTCGCCACCGAGCCCGCCTGATGCCCCAAGCGGCAGGCGCATTTGCATTTCGCCTGGCTGGGATTGCAAGTATACTTCGCTTGAGCCGAGGGCTACCCCAATGAACTGCTTGTGGCAAAAGCGCAGCGCATGAGGCGACAATACCGAGCAACACTCTCCCGCTGGGCGCAGCCCTTCGCGCGCCGCCTGGCGGGGGTCGCGGCTCAATGCGCCGCCGTCAGCGGCAGGATATGGCGGCGGCTGGACGCTGTCGATATCCCGCTCAGCCCGCTGCAGTGGATCAGCGTCTTGTATCTTGCTTTTGGCATTCTCTACGCCTTCGCCACGCCGGTGTTTGAAGCCAATGATGAGATTTGGCATTTTGGCTACATCCAGCACCTGCGCGAGACTGGCGCGCTGCCAGTTCAAATATTTGACGGGCGCGACACCCTCTATCAGCAGCATGGCAGCCAGCCGCCGCTGTATTATGGGGCGATGGCGCTGCTGACAGCGCCGTTCAGCATCGACGACAGCGAGCAGTATCGCCGCCTCAACCCCCATGTCAGCGCGGATGAGCCCGCGGCCTTCGGCAACAAAAACTTGATTCTGCACGATGAAGACCGCTCGCTGCTGCGGGGCACGGGCTTGGTGGTGATGCTGCTGCGTTTTGCGGGGCTGGCGCTGGGACTGGGCACAATTGCCTGCGTCTACAAAATCGGCGAATTGGTTGCGCCCCAGCGCCCGACTGTCGCCTATGTCGCCGCGGCGCTCACCGGGCTTAACCCGATGTTTATATTCGTCAGCGCGTCCGTGACCAACGACAGCCTGTCCGCCGCTTTGAACGGGCTGCTGATTCTGCTGACGCTGCGCTGCCTGCGTGATGGCTTCTCCCGCCGTTCCAGCGTGGGCATCGCGCTGCTCTTCGCGCTCAGCTGCTTGTGCAAAGCGACGGTTTTCACGCTGCTGCCGGTGTTGATTGGCGTGGCTTTATATGTCTACCGCAAAACGCGCGACCGGCGCGGGCTGCTCAGCTTCTTCTATCTGTTGGCGCTTGTGTGGTTGTTGATTGCCGGCTGGTGGTTCCTGCGCAATGTGCAACTGTATAACGAGCCTTTCGGGCTGCACATGATGGCGAATATCGCGGGACCGCGCGGCCTCAACTTCAACCTGTTGGACCTCTTCGGCGAATATCAGCAATTTCGCATGTCCTATTGGGGGCTGTTTGGCGCCCAGAACATCCAAGTCGCCAGCATCGTGTATGTCCTGCTCGATTTGGCGACGCTGGCGGCGCTCTTTGGCGCTGCTTTTTTGCTGCTGCAATTGCTCGCCATCAGCGACCTCGCCTATGCCCGCTACGAGCTGGCGCATCTTCTAACTTTGATGAGCGCGCTGGCGCTCCTGTGGCTGGGGATTTTGTATTGGAGCGCGCTCAGCCCCGAGCACGAAGGCAGGATGCTCTTCCCCTTGGTGGCGATAGTCAGTCCATTGCTCGCGGTGGGCTTGGTTGAAGTTGTCTGGTGGCTGGTATTTTCGCTGCGCCCGCCGAATCTGGAATTTGTGCGCGCGGGGGACGCCGTGCCGCGGAAGCTGCTGCAGGCAACGATGACTTGGCAGCTGCGCTTCCTGGGCATTGTCGCGCTGCTGGCGCCCATCACCGTTATTGCCAGCCAATACACATCGCCGCAGCCAGTGGCAGCCGCGCCCGGCAATGCCAGCGCCGTCTACGCGCGCTATGGCGATGTCTCGCTAATCGCGTATGAGCGGGTTGACCGCCGTTATAACGCTGGCGACCAAGTCCGCGTAAAGCTGTACTGGCAGGTTGAGCGTCCAGCGGCGTCCGACAACAGCATCCTGCTCACGCTGGTGGATGACCGCGGGCAAGCCATCGGCAACTATATCAGCTACCCTGGCGCCGGCAGTTTGCGCAGCTCCCGCTGGCAGGCGGGGGCAATCTATCCCGACGAGTATCTGATTGACATGCATCCCGCGGCGCATGGGCGCTATCCCTTCGCCCTGGAAGTGCAATGGCAGGATGGCGTCAATCACAGCGCCATCAACGGCACCGATGCCACTGGCTCGCCAATCGCGCCGGTCCGTCTCAATATCGGCGCGGTTGTAACAGCGCGCTATCAAGCCGCGCCCAGCGGTTTCAACGAGATTCCCCTGGATTCACAGCCAGTCTTTGATGATGCCATCCGTCTGGAAGCGTTCCAGCTTGATCTCGAACTCAATGAAATCTCCTTGAGCTGGAAGGCGGAGACTACTCCAGAAGAAAATTATACGGTATTTGTGCATTTGCTGGACGCAGCGGGCGCAATTCTGAGTCAAGCCGATGGCTCGCCGCGGCTGCCCACTAGATATTGGCGCTGGGGCGAGACCTTCACCACCCATCACATTTTGCCGGCGGCGCATACCATGCTCGAGCATACAGTCATCGTTGGCTTGTACCTCAATGACGGCATCAGCAACCCCAAAGCCGAATACAGCCTGTCCGCGAGCGCGCAATCAGAAGCGCCTGGCGCTGCGCTTTTGGGGGAGCCTGCCGGGCTGGCAGCGGTCGAAACCGAAGCGGCTGTCGATACCACCGCCGAAGCCGAGATGACAGCCGAGGACAGCCTCGATGAGGAGGAGCTTGTCCTGGACGCGTACACCATCCCTTGGGACATCGCGGCGGAAGCGCTCGCCCTCACGCCGAGCCCGGAGCCGACTGCAGATGCTGCTGATGATGTCGATGGCGGCAATCAAGATGCGGCGACCGCGCAAGAACGGGCAACCGCGCCCCCGCCTTAATCAAGCGATGTGGCAGGAGCCTGCCCATTACTGTCGGGCGCGCCATAGATATCCGCCCAGGCAGCGCGCATTTGGCGGGCGATGCTATGTAAGGTATCCGCTATCGTGCGCGTCTCGCCGATAGTTGTCATGAAGCTGGCGTCGCCATTCCAGCGCGGCACGATGTGGAAGTGAAAATGCGCCGCAATCCCGGCGCCGGCCGCCGCGCCGATATTCGCGCCGATGTTGAAAGCTGGCGGGTCGGCGATGGCGCGCAGCACAGTCATGCTGCGATTGCTCATCAGCATTAGGTCGGACAGCGCGGCTGGCGACAGCTCTTCCGGGGAGGCAATATGGGCATACGGTATCACCATCGTGTGGCCATAGGCGTAGGGATAGCGGTTGAGAATCGCAAATGTATGTGAGGAGCGGGCGATCTCGTGCTCGTATTTCGCTGGCGGCAGTTGCGCAATTCGGCAGAATACACAACCGTCCGCCTTTACCTTGCCCTGCACATAGTCGCGGCGCCAGGGCGTGAACAGATGCTGCATCGCTATCTCCAAGTGTATGGGCGCACCCGCCCATTCTAGCGGCGCGCTATCGTCTGCTACAATGCGCAGAAATTGATAGAGGAAGCAGCTCAAAATGAGCCTTTCGAGCGAATCGCTCAAGCGCGCTTTGCGCCACCCATTCCAATACTATGACCGCGTCGAAAGCAGCAGTGACATCGCCAAAGCCTGGCTGCTGCAAGGCGCGCCCGAGCTGGCATGTGTGATTGCCGATGAGCAGCTCCGCGGGCGCGGGCGCGGAAGCAAGAAATGGCATAACCCGCCCCAGTCCGCGCTGGCGCTTTCGGTCATTTTGCGCCCGCCGCCCGAATATGCCAGCCGCATCACTTTGCTTGGCGCTGTCAGTGTCTATGACCTGGCGGCGCAAATCGGCTGCCCGAGCCTGGGCATCAAATGGCCCAACGATGTGCAAGCGCATGGCAAAAAGCTCAGCGGCGTGCTGGCCGAATCAATTTGGCAGGGCGAGCGCCTTGTCGGCCTTGTGCTGGGCATCGGCGTGAATGTGCGCGTCGACTTCCGCGGCAGCCCGCTGCAAGGGCTGGCAATCAGCCTGGAAGACGCTGTGGGCAGGCGCTTGGACCGCACTGAACTGCTGCGCCTGCTGCTGGGGCATATCGAGCGCTGGTATCGGCAAATTGGCAGCGCGCACTTGCATAGCTATTGGCGCGCCCGCCTCAATATGCTGAACAAACGGGTATCAACGGCGGCGCTGGAAGGCATAGCGGTGGATGTCAGCGCTGATGGCGCGCTGCTGCTGCGGGACGACGCCGGGCGTATGCACGAAGTTCAAGCGCCGGACATTCGCATCCATGCTGCCGATGGGATGGCCTGATGAGCCGGATTCGCTTTGAATGGGATATCGAATCCCAGCGCAATCTCCGCTCGGACGCCGAAGATGAGCGGGCGAAACGGCGGCGGAAGCGGCGTGCCTACGGCATTATCGTTTTTGTCTGTTTCCTGCTGGCGGCGCTAGCGGCGGGGCTTGTTTTTGTCGAGCGGCGGCTGCAGGCGGTCGAGATGCAATACGCGCAATTGCTGCAAGACACGGTCAAAGCGGAAGTGGCGGCATTGCGCATCGGGGATGTGAAGGCCTTTCTCAGCTTTCAAGCGGATGAAGCCGCCTGGCGGCAAGAACAATACGAGACTTTTCATGCATACAGCCAGCAGAAGACAAGCGGTGCCATTGAACTCACGGGCAATATCCTGGCTGTCAACATCGATGGCGAGCGCGCCCGTGTGCTCGTGCAAGAAAATGTCGGCGAGCTGCCCTACGCGCGGCTGTGGTTTTATCAGCGTGAAGGCGCGCGCTGGCGGCATGTCGCGCCCAGCGATGCCAATTGGGGGGCGCAGCGGCAATTTAATGCGCCGCGCCTGCAGGTGAACTATCGCGAGGCGGACCAACTTTTCGCCGAAGAATTGGGCGAAACAATCGCAAGCTGGCTGCGCATCGGCTGTGAGCTTTTTGGCTGCGCTGACGATTTTGCCTACACCCTAGAGGTGCAGCCAGACGCGGCTGAACTTGTCGCCAGCGTTGACGCAGCGGCAGACGCAGCCCGCCAGCTTCGGCTGCGGTCGCCCTATGCTGATGACAGCGCGCGGGCGGATGGCGCTTTTGATATCAGCCGGCAATATCGCGTCAGCCAGTTGATTGCCGAAGCATTCATCGCTGATTATGCGGGCACCAACGCCTACGCTGTTAATAGCGACGCCCATTTTTTGCGGGAATCCGCCGCCCGCTGGCTCGCCGAGCGCTTCACCCGCATCGACAGCGGCGCGCTGCTGATGCGGTCGCTGGCGGGCAATTATGGGGACGAAGCGGTCGCGCGCATGCTGCTATTGCTGCCAGAAGGGGCGGGAATTTCCAGCATCAGGCGCGCGATAGCGGATGAAATCGCCGCTGCCGCTCTCGATTGGCGTGATTTTTTCGCCTGGCGCTTGCTGCTTGAAGGCGAGCTCATCGCCGCTGGTGATGAGGCGCAATGGCTGCCGCTGGTGGATACACGGGACGAAGAAGCCAGACGGCGCGCCTATGCCCGCTTTAATGCCAGGGAAGCCCCGCCAACCTATCGGGTGCGCGAACAATCGCTATCCACAAACGCGGCTGGAGAAACGCAGAGTCGCCTTACTGTCGAAATCGCTGAAGACCCCGCCGCCGCTGCCAGCGCAATTCATTTCACGCTGGTTGGAGATGTCTGGCTGCGGGCTGATTGAAGCCGCCGCTCGGACGCATCAGCAAAAGAAGAAACAAAAAGCGGGGCAGCCAGATTTGGCTGACCCGCTCGCGTTAACGCTCAAAAGCAATCGCGACTAGCCGTCGCCCATGCCCATCGCCGCATCCCGCAGCACTACCAGGAATGCGAGCACATGGCCAAATATGATGTGCCCGAACAAGCTGGGAGAGTTCAGATCGAATTGCAGCAACTCGCCGCCAGCAATCGCTGGCATGATGACCAGCGCGCCCAGGATCCACCAAATGACGCCGTAAATCAAACCGCCGACTACGATGTTGTAGAGCGGATTGCCCAGGTCCACATATTCGTTGAATACGCCTGTGTAGAGCGCCCCAATTATGATACTAATGACGAGATGCAAGATGAAGCCGATGAAGGCGTCAGCGCCGATCATGCCGCCGACCATGTCGAGCATGCCATTGCCCATCTCGGTCATCACAGCGCCTTCTTCACCGACGCCGGTAGGGACAACGCCCGCCCCGACGTAGGCGAGGAAGACATAGCCTGCCATCACACCTGGAACAATGCCCCTTCTCATTTTGTCAGCATCCATAATGAATCCTCCACAAACCTTAATTGATTGGTTGCGCCACCCTGGATTGGGCGACAACTATGGGCGGGGCGTAAACGCCCAAACCCGCTTCAGTTACAAACAGTATATGCCTTTCGGTCACAAATGGCAAGCAATCGGCAAAGAATTTAGATAATTGCGCCAAATCTTGTCTTGATGAGCGGCAAAATAGCGCCTGAGCCAGTGCCGCGCAGCGTATCGATGCCGCGTTCGGATGCAGCCCGGCATAGCGCTGGCGGCGTCATTATGCTAGACTATGTGTAAATAATGGCGAGGGCGCAACGCGGTATTTGACGCGGAAAAAGTGGCTTATCCACGCAATGTATCCGCCCGCGCGCCAGGCAAAGAGCGGCATCGACGGCGCTTGACCAACCTATATTTGCTTCGCAGCGCGCGCGAAATCGCTCAGGCATACACCGCGCCGTCAGCGCTACTGAAAGGAGACGCTTGCCGAACCGCTCTCGGTTGGGCGGCGACCAATGGACAGATTCGACAGCGAAAATCCGGAAGACCCTAGAAACAGGATTCGCAGCGTAACCATCAACGAAGAGATGCGCGGCAGCTATCTCAGCTATGCCATGAGCGTCATCGTCGCGCGGGCATTGCCCGATGCCCGCGACGGCTTGAAGCCGGTGCACCGGCGCATCTTGTACGCGATGCACGATATGGGCTTGCGCCCCGGAACCGCGTACAAAAAAAGCGCGCGGCTGGTGGGCGAGGTGATGGGCAAGTATCACCCCCACGGTGACCAAGCCATTTATGACGCGATGGCGCGGCTGGCGCAGGATTTCTCGCTGCGCTACCCGTTGGTGGATGGCCAGGGCAATTTCGGCAGCCAGGACGGCGACAAGCCCGCCGCCATGCGCTATACCGAAGCGCGCATGGCGACTATCGCCAGCGAAATGCTCACCGACATCAACATGGAAACGGTGGATTTCGTCGAAAATTACGACAGCACCCAGGTGGAGCCGGCGGTGCTGCCGGCGCGGCTGCCGAATCTGCTGCTCAATGGCGCCAGCGGCATCGCCGTGGGCATGTCGACCAATATCCCGCCACATAACCTGCGCGAGCTCGCGGCGGCGATTACCTATGTCATCGAGAATTACGAGCGCTTTGAGCAAATCGTAGTTAGTGAATTGATGCAATTTATCAAAGGACCGGACTTCCCGACCGGTGCCGAGATTTTGGTCGACGAAAATCTCGAAGCGACCTATGCCACTGGCCGAGGCAAGGTTGTGGTGCGCTCCACGGCGGAGTTTGAAGAGGGGCGTAACGGCGCTACCAACATCGTATTCTCTTCAATCCCCTATCAAGCCAATAAATCCGCCATCATCGAGAAGATTGTGGAGCTGGTGCGCGACAAGCGCATCGAAGCCATCAAGGACTTGCGCGACGAATCTGACCGCCGCGGCATGCGGCTGGTGGTGGAGCTGAAAAATCATGCCCAGCCGCAGCGGGTGCTGAATCAACTGTACAAGTTCACACAATTGCGCAGCGCCTATAGCATCCAGCTCTTGGCGCTGACAAATGGCGTCCCGCGCACGCTCAAATTAAAAGAATGCCTAAAGATATATATCGACCATCGCCGCGATGTCATCGTTCGGCGTTCGCAATTTGATTTGGCGCGGCAGCGCGCCCGCGCGCATATCTTGCGCGGCTTGCTGCAGGCTGTCGCCAATATCGACGCCGTGATACAGACCATTCGCAATTCCGCCGATGTGGCTGCCGCGCGGGCGCAATTGATAAGCAATTTCACGCTGGACGAAATCCAAGCCAATGCCATCCTCGATATGCAATTGCGGCGGCTGGCGGCGCTGGAGCGGCAGAAGCTGCAAGAGGAATATGATACGGTGCTGGCGCGCATCGCCTACTTGGAAGACTTGCTTGCCTCTCCGCAGAAGATTCTCGACTTAATCCGACAAGATGTTGCAGACATCGCCGGGAAATATGGCGACGAGCGCAAAAGCAAAGTTATCTATGGCGCCGGCGATATGGATGACGCTGACTTGCATCGCCGAGAGAACATCGTCATTACTTTGACGCGCAGCGGCTACATCAAGCGGGTGGCAGCGGAGCAATATCGGTCGCAGCGGCGTGGCGGCAAAGGCATGCGCGGCACCAACTTGAAGGACGATGACGCGCTTTTGCATGTCTATTTCACGCACAGTCATGACACTATTCTCTTCTTCAGCGACCGCGGCAAGGTCTACCCCTGCATCGCCTACGAAATCAAGGAATACAATCGCGCTCAGCGCGGCGCGTTGATACAGCAATTTTTGCCCCTGGAAGGCGAAGAGAAGATCACCGCTATCTGCGCCCTGCCCTCCAAGGAAGAGCAACAGTCCGGTTATTTTCTGCTGGCGACAGAGCGCGGGCGGATAAAACGCGTCGAGCAGAGCGAATTCATGAATGTGCGCGACAGCGGGCTAATCGCGATGAATGTGGCGGCGGGGGATTCCCTGCGCTGGGTCAAGTGGACGAATGGCAGCCAGCAAGTGATGATGGCTTCCGCCAATGGGCAGAGCATCCTCTTCCCCGAAGAGGAAGTGCGGGCGATGGGGCGGCAGGCGGCTGGCGTGCGCGGCATGGCGCTGCGCGCTGGCGATGTGATTGCCGGCATGGATGTCGTTATGCCCGGCGAGCATACGCATGTGCTGGTAGTCACGAAAAAGGGCTATGGCAAACGGAGCGCGCTCGCCGAATACAGCGAGCAGCACCGCAATGGCTTGGGCGTCAGGACATTGAAGCGCAGCCGGCGTACGGGACCAGTAGTAGCCGTGCGCTGCATCAGCGAAGACGAGGACTTCATGCTCATCTCGCGCAATGGCTTAATGCTGATATCCAATAATGGCGTCGTGCTGCGCACGCAGCTTTCAGAAATACGGGAAACCGGGCGCGTTACCCAAGGCGTACAGCTGATGAAATTGGACGCTGGCGACGAGGTCGCTGGCATCGCAATCATGCGGGACGAGGATTTAAACGCACCGGCGGCTCCGGGCGCTGACGCAGAGGACAAGCCCGCAGAGCAGAATGGAAATGCCTAGCGCCCGCGCCGCTTAGCTGTCAGCGGCTTCTTCGCCTTCGCCACCTTCGGCATCAGCTTCGCCTTCAAGCTCGTCGCCAGCTTCTTCAAGGTCGGAATCGGCGCGAGCCGCGGCCGGCTGGACGATTTTGGCGAGCATTTCATTGGGGTCGTTATGCACGGTAACCGCTTCGCCAAAGCTGAGGTCGCTCACCAGCACTTCCGCGCCAAGCTCCGTAAGCTGCGACAGGTCGATGATAATGCGGTCGCGAATATCCCGGGGGAAGACTTCCAAGGTCAAGGAACTCCTGCCGGTGATGAGGATGCCTTCGCGCGCGGTGACGACCGGGCTTTCCCCTTCCATCGCAATCGGCACTTCCACCCGGATGCGCTGCGATTCATCAACCGCCAGCAAATCCACATGCAAAATATTGCCGCGCACGACATCGCGCTGCACTTCGCGCGCCAGTGAGGGATAAGTTTCGCCATCCAGCACCACATCGATGAGATTGGTGCCGCCCGCGTTCATCAACATCAATTCGATGGCGCGATACGGGAATTGCACGCTTTTGGCTTCCAAAGCCGGTCCATAGACGACGCCAGGCACATAGCCCTGCCGCCGGAGCTGTCGGTTCTTTTTGCCCAATGTCCGCCGCGGCTCGGCAACAATTTGATATTCCGCCATGTCGAGAAACTCCTCCGCTCCAACCGGCAGCGAACGCGCATTCTCACCGGCTGCTCATCTAATTCAATACCGCAAGCAAGCCCACCGGGAGTGGGCTGGCTGCTATAGCGGGTAACGGGACTCGAACCCGTGACCTTCTGCTTGGGAAGCAGGCGCTCTACCAACTGAGCTATACCCGCGAGCTCACGCGAGTGTAAAGTGGGTGGGCGGCGCTGTCAAGCGCGTAAACGGCGCTTTGGGTTGGTAAAATCATTCAAAGCTCACGCTAACACTCGCGGCATTTGTGTTATTATACGGCGGTTAAATTGACGGCAGTTTAGCGAGCGATTATGGTAGCGGCGCATTCCACCCCCAGCCAGGAGCGGAAATTGAAGATTCTTGTCATCTTGCTGTATTATCATCCGCACCCGACCGGGCTGACGCATTATGTGCGCATGCTGGCGGAGGAGATGGTGCGCCGCGGGCATGAAGTAACTGTCGTCGCCTCCTGCCATTCGCCGGAGCTCCCGCTTGGCGAATCAGAGATGAATGGCGTCAAAGTTATGCGCCTTTGGGCGCCGATAGCTTTGAGCCGCGGGCGCATCATGCCCTTTTATCCCTGGTCCATCGCTCGGCTGATGCGCCAGCATGATATTGTCAACATGCACATCCCGCTCCTGGAGACGGCGGTGGTCGCTTTCCTGGCGCGCTTTGCCGGCGTCAAAATCATCCCGACGCATCATGGCGATTTGATTTTGCCTGAGGGCTTCTTCAACAGCTTCATCACCAAAACTATGTTTGCGATGTACCAATACATGGCGCGCCGTGTGCCCTGCATCGTTGGGCTAAGCGATGATTATGCCGATAATTCTTATTATCTGCGCCCATTCCGCGACAAAGTTGAAGTCATCTTCCCGCCGATGGTAATACCCGAGCCAGACGCGGCTGGTGCCCGCGCCATGCGTAGGGAATGGCAGCACGAAGGCGGACCGATTATCGGCTTCTGCGGCCGTTTTGTCTTGGAAAAAAGGCCCGACCTGCTCATCCGCGCCCTGGATATCATCAACAGGAAATACCCGAATGCGCGCATCGTCTTCGCCGGCGATTATGACATTCCCTACGAAGGCACCTGGGAAAACAACCGGGCTTTGGTCGAGCAGTATCAATCGCAGCTGATATTCCTGGGCTTGCTGCGGGATAAACAGACCTTGGCGAATTTTTACGCCGCCTGCGATGTGCTGGCGATGCCCAGCGACAGCGACTGTTTCCCGCTGGTGCAGGGCGAGGCGATGCTCTGCGGCACCCCGGTCGTGATGACCAATATCCCCGGCGGGCGCGTCGCGGTGACAATTAGCGGCATGGGCAAGCTGGCAAAGCCGGGCGATGCCCAATCCATCGGCGAAACAATTCTCGATGTCTTAAAAGACCCCGCGAGCTATACAAAGCCGCGAGCAGAAATACTTAAGATTTTCTCCTTCGACGATACTATGGATCGCTACGAAGCCTTGTTCTATAAATATGCGAGGCGCTAGCTGTGGTTGACCCCGCCATCATCGACTACATGACGCGCAACGAAGCGGATATGGCGTTCAAACGGCGCGTCAAGACAATCTTTGAGTATGTGAACCCGCGCGCGGATATGCGCATTCTGGATTTGCCCTGCGGGCGCGGCTTTTATTTGAATATGCTGCGTTATGTCAGCGAATGCCAATTGGTTGGCGCGGAGCTTGATTGGGCGGTTATCCAAGAGGCGCGGCGCCGGCTGGCGCATCTGCGCGGCATCAGCCTGCATTGTGTGAACATTTATAATATGCCTTATCCGCGCAACAGTTTTGACGCCGTCATCCTGTCTGAGGTATTGGAGCATATTGAAGATGACGCCCGCGGCTTGCGGGAAGCCTTCCGCGTTTTGAAGCCGGGCGGCATCGTGGCGATAACGGTGCCGCACGCCAATTATCCCTTCTGGTGGGACCCCATCAACAAAACGCTCGAGCGCTTGTTTAAGCGCCATGTGCGGCGCGGCTTTTTTGCTGGCATCTGGGCGAATCATGTGCGACTGTATCAGCCGCGGCAACTGCGTGAGCTTGTCGCCGCTGCCGGCTTCACGATTGAAGATGAGCGTTCCTTCACTCATCATTGTTTCCCCTTTATCCACAATCTTGTGTATGGCATCGGCAAGCCGCTTTTGGAATCTGGCGGCTTGCCAAAGTCGATGTCCGCCATTGCCGACCGCATGGACTTCCAGGAAAATGGCAGCCGCTTCAATCCCGTTGCCATCGGCATTGGGCTGTTTAACTATTTTGATCGCAAAAATCTCGCTGATGAGGCGGCGGACCGCGCTACGCTTAATCTCGCAATCAAAGGGGTTAAACCGAGCCATGCCTGAATATGAACGCGCCCCCGAAACTGAGGGGGAAAGCGCCGACAACATGCCGCGCCCCCTCGAAGAACTGACGGTGGCGGAGCTGGCCGCGCTATTCGTTCGCGCGCCCATCAAAACCGCCCGCCGCTTTTCAGCCGCGATGAAGGCGCCAGCGCGGGCATCTTTCCCGCCGGCGGTGGCGATCCCCGATACGCCTGCTGTTGCCGATCCAGCCCGCGCGCGAAACGCCAGGGGGCTGTTGCCAGCGCTCAGAAAGCCGCGGGCGCGCCGCCGATATGCGCAGCTATTGCTCTATGCCCTCGCCATACTTTTTGCGATTGGCGGCAGCGATGCCCTGCGCATAAACGGGATGCGAGCTGGCGGCTCGACAGCGGCGGGGGCGGCAAGCATCCTGTTGGGCATTGCCCTGTGGCTGGCGGCGGAAATGCTGGGGCGCTGGCAGGCGCTGCGATTCTACTGGCGGCGGCTGCCCCGCGTCGAGCGCCAGCGCCTGGCGGCGCGCGCGCTCCCCATCTTACTCTGGCTGAACGCGCTTTTCGTATTTATACAGGCGCTGGCGGCAGCGCAAGATGTCTCCCTGGCCTTGGCGTCGGCGGCCTTCTCGCGCTTCGTACTTGGCATTATGCTGTGGCTGGCAATTGATGGCGCGCATCGGCTTTACCGCGCCCGCAGCCCCGCCACCGACAATATGAGCAGCGCCAGCGCCGCCTCCAGCGAGATACCGGCGGAAAGGCAATCACTTCTCGCATTTAAGCTAGACGGCTTTCCCTGGATCGGGCGCGGACGCATAGCTTTGCTGTGCAGCGCCATCGCCTGCAGCGGCATCGTCTGGCTGAACACCAGCGGCAATCACATCGCGCTGCCGACTATCGCTCTTTGGCTCGTCAGCGCTGCGCTGTGGGCTTTTGTCTTCGCGCCCGCGGGCTGGAATATATTCGATTGGGCGACGGAAAAAGTCG
Source organism: Anaerolineae bacterium (assembly GCA_022825675.1). Taxonomy (GTDB): domain Bacteria; phylum Chloroflexota; class Anaerolineae; order Aggregatilineales; family Phototrophicaceae; genus UBA6055. The sequence continues at coordinate 62,172 of JAJDWK010000032.1, forward strand.
ATGCCTTCCGCCGCTTCCGCTGGCGTGACTATCGCGGTATCGCGCTGGCGCTTGTCTTAATTCTGGCTCTCGGCACCAGCTTCCGTTTCGACAGGCTGGCGGAAGTGCCCTCCGAGATGTTCAGCGACTTGGTGGAGAAGATTCAGGACGCCTACAAAATCTATTATCAGGACGATTATCGCATTTTCCTTGAAAATATCGGCGGGCGGGAGCCGCTGCATTTCTATTTGCTTTCGATTCTCGCCACCCAGCCGGGCATGCACTTTGACCATTACGCGCTGAAATTGATGTCAGCGCTGGAGAGCGTGCTCACGATCCCTCTACTTTATCTGCTGGCAAAAGAAGTGATTGGGCAGCGGCGGCGCAGGCTGGGCAGCTTGCTGGGCTTGGCAGCCGCCGGCTTGATGGCGGTGAGCTTTTGGCATGTCGTCATCGGGCGACAGGGCATGCGCATCAGCCTGGCGCCCTTCTTCACGGCGCTTACCGCGCTGTTTTTTGCGCGCGCCCTGCGCGGCAATCAGCGGGCGGATTATGTGAAAGCGGGGCTGGCGCTGGGCTTCGGCTTATATGGCTATCAGGCGGCGCGCATGCTGCCAGTGCCGATTGTGGCGGGGGTGCTGCTGACGCTGCTGCTGCGCAAATATCCCTGGCGCACAGTGCTCGAATATCTGCTGAACCTGGCGGTGTTGGCATTCGTTTCGCTGATGGTATTCCTGCCCATGCTGCATTATTGGCAGGAATACCCGGAGAATTATCAGCGCCGGACCAGCACCCGCATATTTGGCGACAATCCCACAGGCGAAGAAGATGCGCTCCAAGCCTTGCTGGAAGGTGGTGCCAGTCTGCTGCGCAATACCCGCAATGTTCTGCTAATGTACCATTATACTGGGGATTCGACTTGGGTTACGGGCTTCCCGGGCGAGCCCGCGATGGACGCGACAACCGCCGGTTTCATGGCGCTGGGGCTGGCGGCATGGCTGGCGCTGATGCTCTCAACGCGTGACCCCAGTATTGTATTTGTGCCGGTTTTGGTCTTCTTTATGTTGATGGCTTCCGCGCTCGCCTTGGCATTCCCAATAGAAGTTCCCAGCTTCGCGCGGGCGAGCGGTGCCATCCCGCCCAGCTATCTGATTGCCGCGCTGCCCGTCTGTATATTTTGCCGCCAGCTGTACAAGACGCTGCCCAGGCGCATCGGCAAGCTCGCCGCGGTCATCTTCGCCGCCGCCGTCATTTTGAGCGCCAATCAAGCCAATACCAGCTTGTACTTTGACCGCTTCGCGCCATATTTCGCGCGCTCGTCCCATCCCTATACGCAGGCAGGCGCGATTGTCCGCGGCTTCGCCGAAAGCGATGGCGCTTATGGCAACGCCATCCCGCTCTCCTCCCCGCACTGGTGGGACTATCGCGCAGTTGGCATCGAGGCGGGCAAGATGTTCTGGGATAATGGCACGGCTGTTGAAGATTTGCGCGGCTTCCTCGAGCGCGGGCTGCAGCGCGAGCCGGAGTTCCGCTTGCAGCCCGAGCGCGACCTGCTCTTTTTCTATGATCCCAGCAATCAAGCCGCCGCCGAGCAGCTGGCGCAATGGTTCCCGCAAGGGCGGTTGCTGACAGTCGAAGCGCACTCGCCGGCGAGAAATTTTGTTCTCTATCGTGTACCTGCACTGGGGCGCGATGCCGTAAGGACTTTCATCGATGGCAGCTAATGGCGGCGCTACCCCGCGCGCGCTTCGTGATAAACGCAGAGAGCGCGGGGGATAACGTATGGGCAAGCGAATTTTGACAGCGCTGCTGCTGGCACTGATTGTGCTGTACGGCGGCGCGCTGCGGCTGGTCGGGCAGAATTGGGATGACTTCTCGCATATTCATCCCGACGAGCGTTTTTTGACGCTTTTTGTCTTGCCGCAGTTGGGCGGCGGCAACCGCTTCACGGCTGACCAGGAGCGCCTGCCTGACCAGCAGCTATTGGTGCGGGCGGATGGCGGCGAGCGCAATTGGCAGGAGAATGGCGCGCTGTCGCAAGCCCGCGTCGGTCTGCTGCCCGGGACAGTGGGCAGCGATGCCGCCAACTGGCTGGGCTTTGCGGATAGATCCATCGTCTATGAAGCCTATCACCTGGCGGAAATCGCGCTGATGACGGGCGCGGTGGACGCGCTGCTCGTCGAAGCCTCGCAGCTGCCGTCCGATTCCGGGAGAGTTTTTAACGCGCGCACGATACCGTCAACCGAATTGCAAGCGCTGCGCTGCGCCGCGCTTTATCCGAATTCTGGCGGCAGCGGCGGCTATTTTGACGCGCGCTGCTCCCCGCTTAACCCGCACAATACCGGGCAGAGCTTCTATGTTTACGGCACTTTTCCGCTGTTCCTGGCGCATTTCGCGAGCGAAATCCTGCGCCAGGCGAGCGCAGCTGACCTGCCCTTGTTGGATTTCCAAGCGGGGCACTTGGTCTGGCGCGGCTTGTCCATGCTATTTGATACTTTGGCGATCCTGCTGGTTTTTGCGCTGGGCGCGCGCATGCAAAACCGCTGGGTGGGCTTGCTGGCGGCGCTGTTCTACGCGGCGGCACCATTGGCAATTCAAAAGGCGCATTTTGGCACCGTCAACGCCATCGCCGCCTGCATGGTAACTTTGGCGCTGTATTTCGCAGTGGGCGCGCACAAGCGCGGGCGGCTGGCGGATTACATACTCTTTGGCGTCGCCTGCGGCTTGGCAGTGGCGAGCCGCATCAACCTGGCACCATTGGCGGGCGTCATTATCGTCGCCGCGGCGCTGCGGGCGCTGCCTGCTATCGACAGCCGCACCGAAGTTTCCGAGCGCATGGCAGTGCTCTTGCGGAATAGCCTGGGGCTGATATTGGCGGGGCTGGCGGCTTTCCTGGCATTCCGGCTCTTTAATCCTTATACCTTTGACGGTCCCGGTTTCTTTGGCATCCTGCCCAACCCGCGGTGGCTGGCGAACCTGGCGGAGATCAGCAGCGGCGTTTCCGGCCTTCGTGATTATCCGCCAAACTGGCAATGGGTGGGGCGCTCGCCGCTGCTGCACTCCTTCAAAGACATGGTATTTTGGGGCATGGGGCTAAGCTTCGGCATTCTCGGCTGGCTGGGCGCGGGCTGGGCGGGCTATCGGCTGCTGCGCAATCGCAAGCGGGCGCTAGGTCCTATCATGCCCCTCGTCTGGATCTTCGGCTATTACCTGTTCATCAGCCGCGTCTGGGCGATTGTGCCGCGCTATTATTTGCCGCTTTATGGCGCGCTGGCGGTGATGGCTGGCTGGTGCCTGTTCGAAATACTGCGGCAAGGGCGCGCCAGCGGCAGCCGCTTGAGCTTTGCCACGCTGCCCACAGCGCTTTTCGGCGGCGCGCTGCTGATAGTTGGCGGCGCTCAGCTGCTCAGCGGCGTCCGCGACACGACATCCGTGACCGCCTTCAGCGCCGGCGCGATATTGCTTGGCTTCGCGCTAGTGCCGCCGCTGCGCCGCTGGCAGGCGCGCGTTCTGCTTGTCCTCGCGGTGGGCTTTTCGCTGCTGTGGGGGCTGATGTTCAGCAATATCTATCGCCATCAGACAACACTGGTGCAAGCGGCGCGCTACATCCAGGAGCGCGTGCCGGGGGATTTCGCCATGCGCATTGACGGCGCAGGCGACAGGCAGCCCCTCATCAACATCGCCTTTCACAATACGGGCGTGGCGCTGCCGGGCTTTGCCGAATCGCCCTATAATGGTGCCAATCACTATTATGAAGCGACCCCGGCGCGCATGAGTTTTTCGGTGCCGGCAAGCGGCAGGATCACGGAAGTATTCGCGCCGCACCTGGGCGACCCGCTGGATGACGAGCAGCCGGAAGAACTTAGCATCCGCATCTATGCGCAAGGCGCTGCTGAACCGCTTAGCGTGGGGACATTACACGCCAATCTCGCCCGCACTGAGCATCCGCTGGGCAATGCGTACAGCATCCCGCTTAGTCCGCCGCTCGAAGTGCAAGCTGGCGACAGCTACACTTTTGTCTTTGAGACCGCGCTGGGCAGCGGCGATGTCATCGGCTCCGGCGCGGTAGTTTTGACCGAAGGCAGTTGGGACAACCACATCACTGGCGTCAATCTCTGCCCCCTGCCCGCCGGGATGACGCTGGCGGATAATCCGCCAGCGGGCTTGGTCAGCGCGCGCGACTGCCTCGGCACGCAGGCGCATTACGCCCAGGTGAATTCGCAAGATCAGATATTGTCCTATCCTGTGGACAATCAGACAAAATACGATGACCTGCTGCGGACGCTGGAAATTGGCGATTATCTCACCATCGCCAGCAATCGCTTTTATGACGCGGAAGCCCGCTTGCCGCTGCGCTTCCCGTTGACCATGCTCTATTATGAAAAATTATTTGATGGCGAGCTTGGCTTTGAGCTGGTGGCGAGTTTTGACGAAACTTTCGAGTTTGGTCCCTGGCGCGCCTCCGACCAGCACCTCCCCATGTATGATTCGCCGAGCTGGCTGAACGAGTTGGAAGCGGACGAATCCCTCCATGTCTATGACCATCCCGCCGCCTTCATCTTTCGCAAAACCGATGGCTATTCGCAGGCGCGGGCGGAAGCGATTTTGTCCCAAGTGTCCTTGCGCCAGGCGCATGAGCTGAGCAATTCTGAAGGCGAGGCGGCTTTGCTGGGCGTTATCAACTGGACGGTGGCGGAAGCTGACGGCGTGCCGACCGCGCTTAACTTCCCGCGGGCGGACTATGCGCGGCAAAGCAGCGGCGGCACCTGGTCACAGCGCTTTTTCTCGGATGCGCTTGTCAATTCCAACCAGGTGGTCGGCGTCGCCATCTGGTATTTGACGATATTCGCCTTCGGCATAATCGCCTTCCCGCTGACGCAGGCGCTGCTGCCCAAAATGGCGGACGGCGGCTATGGCATCAGCAAGCTGGTGGGTATGCTGCTGGTCGCCTGGTTGGCATGGGCGGTATCGGCATTGAAGATCCCAATCTGGTCCCAAGCCGGGATACTTTTTGCCTTGGCGGCGCTGGCTCTGCTCAGCGGCTGGCTGGGCTACCGCAATCGTGAGCAACTGCGGGCATTTCTCAAGCAGCATTGGCGGCGGCTCGCCTGGATGGAAGCGATCGCCCTGCTGGCATTCTTGATTATGATTGTCGTGCGCCTGACGAACCCGGACCTCTGGCACCCGGCAAAAGGCGGCGAGAAGCCGATGGACTTCGCCTATCTCAACGGCGTCTTGCGCAGCAGCACCTTCCCGCCGCTTGACCCCTGGTTCGCCGGCGGTTTCATCAATTATTATTATTTTGGTTATGTCTTGCTGGGCGCGCCGACACTGCTCTTGGGGGTGGTGCCCGCCTTCGCCTACAACTTGATGATTCCGACGATTTTCAGCCTTACTGGCATGGGCGCGTTTTCCGCCGCCTTCAATATCCAATCCCGCTGGCGGCGGTCGGAGCCAAGCAGCAGTCCGCAGCCGCGCCGCGCTGGCAATCCCTGGCTGGCTGGCGTGATGGCGCTGGCGCTGTGCATTGGCTTGGGCAACCTCGATACCGTGCGCGTGCTGGGCAATGGCATCGCGCGCTTGGGCGGCTATTCGACGCCGCTGGGCTTGGAAGACTTCTTGATTGAAGAATACAGCGCAAAAGCCAATGGCGCGCCCAGCCCCGAAACCCGCGCCGAGCTGGCGCAGCGCGCCCGCGAGCAGCGCCTGGCGGACAATTTGCGTTATGAAGCGCATAATGCGGTCACGCTGTGGCGGGGAATCCTGCAAGGCATCGGCAAAGCGCTGCAAGGGCAAGAGCCACCAATAGGCAGCGACCGCTGGTATTGGGGACCATCACGGGTATTGGCGGAGACGCCAGGCGTGGGCGGCGGCGCCATCACCGAGATGCCCTATTTCACTTTCCTGTATGGTGATTTGCACGCGCACATGATTAGCATGCCGATTGTATTGCTGGCGGTTCTGCTGCTGTTTAATGAACTGGCGAGCGTCGGCAGCGCCGTCCGCCGCCCGCTGGAACGGGCTTGCGCCATCGCGCTCTTGGCGCTTTCCGTGGGCATTTTGCAGGCGACCAACACTTGGGATTGGCCCTCGATGACGCTCTTCGCCGTGCTTGGGCTGGGTTATTGTTGGTATCTGCGCTGGCGGCACAGCTTCCGCCCCGTCGGCGATATGCGCTTCATCGCCGGCACCGTCATCGCCCTCGCTGGCATCGGCATCGCGCTATCACTGCTGCTGCCAGCCTTGCAAGAAAACGCGCTCGCAAGCGCGGCGCAGATTATGCGGCTGGTGGCATGGAGTACAGCGGGTGTCACCGCGCTGCTCTTCTTGATGCGCAGCATGCTCGCGCGCGCATCAGCGCTTGACCTCGCGGCGCAGGTCGGCGGCTTCCTGCTCTTGAATGTCGCCTTTGCCCTGCCCTACACATCCTGGTATGCCGCGACCTACAACAGCGTGCGCCTGTGGCAAGGCGGCAAGACGCCGCTGTGGGCATACTTCGACATTCACGGGCTTTTCCTTTTCTTAACGGTGTCGCTATTGTGCTGGCTGAGCGCCAACTGGCTGCGCGCCACGCCCGTCAAGACTTTGATCGAGCAGCCCGCCCGCCTCAAAGCGGCGATTGCTGCCATTTTGCTCGGCGCTGTCGCCGCCATCGGCTTGACGCTGCTGGACTATCAAGTTGCCCTCATCGTCATCCCGCTGCTTGTTTGGATAAGCCTGCTATTTTTTGCCGGGGGCGGCTCACGCGCTATGCGCTTCACGCTGGTGCTGATTGGCTTTGCGCTTTCGATGACATTGGGCGTAGAAATCATTGTGATTGGCGGCGACATCGGGCGGCAGAATACCGTCTTCAAATTTTATATGCAGGTCTGGCTCTTGCTGAGCGTTGCCGGCGGCGTCGCCTTCGCCTGTATCTATGAGGCATCCGAGCGCTTTAGCCCGCGGCTGAAGCTGCTCTGGTTTGTCCCCTGCGCCATCTTGATATTCATAGCGGCGCTCTTCCCGATTACAGGCACACGCGCCCGCTCGCTGGATCGCATGGTGCCAGACCTGCCCTTGACGCTTAATGGGCTGGACTATATGACAGGCGCGACGCATTACGAGAGCTCCCCCGTGAGCGGCAGCGGCAGCGTGATTGACCTGTCAGTCGATTATGAGCTGATTCGCTGGCTGCAGGAGAATGTCGCCGGCTCGCCTGTCATCATTGAAGGGCGGCGGCGCCCCAGCGAATACCAATGGAATGGGCGCATCAGCATCGCCACGGGCTTGCCTTCAGTCTTGGGCTGGAACTTCCACCAGCGTCAGCAGCGCACATTCCATCCCTTGCCGCGCTGGGTAGATCAGCGGGAGCAGAATATCCAGCAATTTTATACGACGCCGAACATCGATATCGCTGTTGATATCCTGCGCCATTTTGATATTCAATACATCATCCGCAGCGGGCTGGAAGCGGTGCATTCGACCCCCGCCGGCTTGCGCAAGTTCGACGCTATGGTCGATATGGGGCTCTTGACAATAGCGCACTCGGTGGCGGGCGGTACAATTTATTCTGTTGATGATGACGCTCTCCTGACCTACTTGATGGAGCGGCAATCCTGATGTTGCTATGGGAATGGGCAGCGCGCGAAGGGGCGCTTCTGCTCAGTTGGTGGCTGTTTATGACGCTGGCGGGGGTGGCGGCGCTGCCGCTCTGTTTCAGCCTGCTGGGCGGCTTGCCCGACCGCGGCTACACCCTGGCGCGCGCCCTTGGCATGCTGTTGGTGACATTTCTATTTTGGCTGCTGAATTGCTGGGGGCAGCTCGATAATTCCAGCGGCAGCATCGTCTTTTCCTGGCTGCTGACGCTCTTGGCAGCGCTGGCAATTCAGGCGCGGCGGCGCGCCCGCCTGGACCTGCGCGCCTGGTGGCGCGAGAACAGAAGCGCCGTCCTGCTCTTTGAGCTGCTGTTCATCGTGATGTTCGTCGGCTGGGCATTCTATCGGGCGCATCAAAACGATTTAAATGGCACTGAGAAGCCGATGGAGCTGGCATTCCTCAGCGCGGCGCAGCGCAGCCCCAGCTTGCCGCCAGCCGACCCCTGGCTCGCCGGCTATGCCATCAGCTACTATTACATGGGCTATATCATGTCGGCGGCGCTGTCCCTGCTCAGCGGCGTCAGCAGCGCCATTGGCTTCAACTTGACAAATGCGGCGCTGTTTGCGCTGGCTGGCAGTACCGCCTTCGGCGTCGCGTATAATCTGCAGCGCTCCCGCGCGCGGGGGCTGGCTCCCCGCAAAGGCAGCCGCTCAGCTTCGCGCATCCCCGCGAGCCTTACTGGCTTGCTGGCGGCGCTGATGCTGGTACTGATGGGCAATTTCCAACTGCCGCTTATAGAGCTGCCCTTCAACTCCCGTACTGCCAGCGCCGAATATTTCGATTTCTGGGGGCTTGATGGCCGTTCCGGCTTTGCCGAAAATGCCTATCGGCAGGAAGCGGACGCCAGCCTATCGCTGGATACCCGCAGCTGGGAATGGTGGTGGTGGTTCCGCGCCAGCCGCGTGCTCGCCGATTATGATCTCGCCGGCAATCGGACTGGCACCCAGCCAATCGACGAATTCCCGGCGTTCAGCTTCCTGCTCGCTGATAATCATCCGCATGTCCTGGCGCTGCCTTTCGCCGTCACCGCGATGGGCTTGATGTTAAACCTGCTGCTGCGGCGGGAACCCGACCGCGGCGAAACCCTGCTTTATGGCATCGCCGTTGGCGGGCTGGCATTTCTCAACGCGTGGGATGGCGCGATTTACCTCTGCGGCTTTGTTGGCGCCGAGGCGCTGCGGCGGATATTCGCGAGCGCTCGTGACCGCTTGACAGTCTGGGATTTGCTGGCGGCCGCCTGGTTCGGCGCGCGCCTCACGCTGGTCGCAGCAATTGCCTATCTGCCTTATATTATCGGCTTTCGCTCGCAGGCGGGCGGCATCTTGCCGAACCTTGCGCACCCCACCTATTTCCCCCGCTTCTTCATCATGTTCGCGCCTTTCATCGTCATTCTGAGCATCTACCTGCTGGTGGAAAGCTGGCGCGGGCAGCGCAGCCGGCGCTTCAACTGGCAATTGGGATTGCACGCGGCGCTGCTGATATTCTTCACGCTGCTGGCAGCTATGGCGCTTCTCGGCGCTGTCATCGCAATCGCAAATCCCGGCTATGCCGAGAGCCTCAGCCCGGGCGCGGACACAGGCGAGCTGCTGCAGCGGCTGGCGCAGCGGCGGGCGGCATATCTCGTCACTACGCTTGTATTGCTGGGCGCGATTGCGCTTGTGGTCGCCCGGTTATTCCCCTTCCGCCGCCGCCTGCCAACCGATAGTGATGTGGCGGTGGTCTGGATACGCTTCCCGCGGTCAACCGGCTTTTGCCTCTTGTTGATTGGCATGGGACTTTGCCTGACGCTTTTCCCCGAGTTCTTCTATTTGAAGGATAATTTTGGCGTCCGCATCAACACGATATTCAAATTCTATTATCAGGCATGGACGCTTTGGAGCATCGCCGCCGCCTATGCCATCTACAGCATTTTTGCCGACAGTGGGCAGCCGCGCCTCCACCGATTGCTGCGCCTGCCGCTCAGCCTTTTGGTCGCGGCTTGCATCGGCGCTGGCTTGCTGTATCTGCCGCTGGGCATCAAGCACCGCGCCTGGATAGAGACGGGCCGCCATAACGAGAGCTGGCGCCTCTATCAAGCGCCGGCGGAATGGCAGTCGGCGCTGCGGCATGTCGCGGATGGGGCGCGGGTGCAAGCAGGTACGGTGCTCTTCTCCCGCCTGCCGCTGGCGGAAGCGACCGAAGACGATTTGCTGCGCTCTAATCACAGCGGCATCGTGTCCTTTGCTGGGGAAGCGCTGCATATCCTGGAGCCGCTGAGCCTGGACGGGGCGGCGGGACTATTGCAGCGGGACGAGCAAATCGCTATCGCTTGCTTGAGCGCCTTGGCGGAAGCGCCCGATGTCGTCGTGGCGGAAGCGGTATTGGGCTCGTATGATATTCGTTATGGCAGGGTGGGCGCGCTGACGGGCATCCCGATTGTGCTGGGATGGGAAAATCACGAGCGGCAATGGCGCGGCGCGACTTATAACGAAATCGCTGGCGCGCGGCGCGGCGACTTGGAAACGCTGTACCGCTCCGGCAGGCTGGAAGACGCCATGCCAGTGATTGAGCGCTACGGCATCACTTACATATTGTATGGCGAAACCGAGCGCCAAGTTTATGGCAGCCAGGGAGAGCAGAAATTCCGCGATTGGCTGCCGATTGTCTGTCAAGCCGGCGAAACGCGGGTGTATTACACTGGCGCTTATACTGTCGGAGCGGGGCGCTAGCCCCACGGCGAATTGACACATGGGAATACGCGAATTGGAAGCGGAACATGCGCTAGCGCAAATAGATCTCAGGCAGCGCGCTGATAACAGCGGGAGCAGAACCGGCGCTATCGGCAGCGCCTCCGCCGAGGTCTTTGCTTATGCCGGGCTGATTCTGCTCGCGCTAATCCTGCGGGTGGCGGCGCTGGACGCGGCACCTTTGACCGCGGCGGAAGCCGAAGTATCGCTTGCCGCCTGGCACATCGTCGAAGATGACGCGCCAGGCAGCCCGGCAATCGCCAGCAGCCCGCTGCTTCACCTTAGCCAGGTGCTTGCTTTTTCCGTCTTGGGTCCTGATGGGTTCAGCGCGCGCATCATCCCGGCAATGGCGGGGCTGGCGCTGGCGCTAGCGCCGCTGCTGTTTCGCGACAGTTTCGGGCGCACCCGCAGTTTTATCTGGTGCGCCCTGCTCACCCTGTTGACGACACCGCTTGTCAGCGCGCGCGCCGCCGATGGCAGCAGCTTTATGCTGTTGTTCACGCTCTTGGCGATATACATGGTGCGGCGCTATTGGTATTCACGGCGGCTGCGCGATGCCAGCTGGGCAATCGTTTTTCTCACATTTATGCTGCTGCTCTCGGGTCCATCAGGACCGCCTTTGCTTGCCATTCTGCTGGTGGCGGGCTGGCTGGCGGTTTGGCGCACGGCGCTTAGCGCGCCGCAAAGGCTGGACCTGCCTGGCGATGACATTTTGCAGCTCGCCATCAAACGGCTGCGAGAGTTCCCATTCAGCCCGCTGCTGCTGCTGCCAGCCCTGGTAACTGTGTTAGTCGCGACACTCTTCATGCTCTACCCGGCCGGCTTGCGCGCGGTGAGCCAACTGCTCAATGCCAGCATCAGCGGCATCAGCCACAGCCAAAGTCCTGATGGGCTGCGCCTCGGTTTCATCGCATTGATTAGCAGTGAGCCGCTTTTGATTATCTTTGCCCTCGGCGGCGCTTGGCTGCTCTGGAAAAAAGGCGATGTTACCTATATTGACCGCTTTGCGGCGGCTTGGGCGCTGGTGGGCGCGGCTGCCCTGCTCTTCTACCCGGGCGCGAAAGCGCTTGACGCCATGTGGGTCGTGCTGCCGCTTACGCTGCTGGCGAGCTATGGCATAACGCAGCTTATGGTCGACCGCCGGGTCCTGCTATTGTGGGCTGCCGACGCGGAGGAGCATGACGAGCAGCAGTCAGCCGAACTCTACACGACAAGCTATTGGTGGGTGAAGTGGCTGCTGTCTGCCGGTGTCTTTTTCATTCTGCTGACGCTGTCACTGCAGGCGGCGCAGGTGGCGCGGCTGATGCTGAGCTTGCCCGCGGAAAGCGGCTTGAGCGAGCTCGGCAGCCTGCTGCTTGCGCCCGAACAGCTGCGCCTGCTCCAGAGCATCGGCTTGCTGGCGATTACCACCATCATTGCCAGCCTCGTCTTTGCGCTGACCGCGAATTACTGGGGGCTTAACACCACTTTGCAAAGCCTGGGGCTTGGCTTTTGCTGGCTGATGCTGCTCTCGGGGCTCGGCGGCGGCTGGAAAGCCAGCGTGGCGGATATTGGCGCTCCTGATGGCTTATGGCATCCCAGCGCGGTGACCGCGGACGCCGCCTTGCTCCGCGAGACACTTTTTGAGCTGGCGGCCAGGGAAACTGGCGGCTTCCCCCTGTTGGATGTAACTATCGTGCAAGCGCCCGCTGCCGGCATCAGCGCGGATGGCTTAGTCGCCTGGCTCCTGCGCGATTTCCCGAATGCGCGCTTCGTGAAATCGCCACTGCAGGCGGGCGACGCGGCGATACTCTTGACAGCGGATGATGAGCGGCTGGACGCTATCAGCGGCGATTATGTGGGGCAGCGCTTCCTGCTGCAGCGGCGCTGGTCACTCCGCCAAGCCAGCCTCTGGGAATTGCCCGCCTGGTGGACGCAGCGGCGCTTCTCGCAGGATGCAATCCAGGAAGAGGCGCTGATACTGTGGCTGCGGCAAGATGTCTATGAGGGCGTTCCCCGCGAATTGCGCCAAGAAGAGTGAGGAAGTTAGCGGCGACTTGTGTAGAATGAGAAGTGTTCGCGACGCAGTTGCCGCAGGTGATGGTCTATGAGCAGAACTCCCCGGAGCAAGCAGACCGAAATAGAAGCTGTAATCCAGCGCGCATTGGCAGGCGACCAAAGCGGCTACGCCGATATCTACGCGCAGTATGCCGCGAGTCTTTACCGCCTCTGTTACAGTTTGCTACTCAACGAACAAGATGCCGAAGACATTTTGCAGGAGTCTTTTTTGTACGCCTTCAAAAACTTGCATCGCTATGACGCGGCAAAAGCCTCGTTGAAGACCTGGCTCTACACCATCGCCGTCAGCCGCTGCCGCAACACCTATCGACGCAAGCGCTTCGTCACCGTGGACATCAGCCAATGGTTCGGCTTTGAGATAAAATCCGCCGCCGCCGAAGCGCCCGAAGCCGCCGCCATTCGGCGCGATGCCAAAGAATCGATCGCCAAGGCGCTGTTGGAGCTGACGCCGCGATTGCGCGAGGCAATTGTGCTGCGCTATGGGCAGGGCATGACCTATCGCGAAATTTCCGAAGTGATGGGCTGCCCGCAAAAAACCGCCGAGAGTCGGGTGCGCTTGGGGCATCAACGATTACGGAAATCCCTGCAGCCGGTGGGGCTGGGATTGTTAGAAGAATTGCTGAGGGTGCATTAGGCAAGCGCTGATGTTCCGGTTCAAATATCGTTATTGCAAAGTCTTGATGGCGCGCTATGTCAGCGGCGATCTTCCGCTGGCTGCCAGACGCCGCGTCGCCCGCTATATTGACGAATGTGAAGACTGCTATCGCGAATATATGCGCCATCGGGAGTTCACTCAAGAGCTGGAGCGGAATTTGCCAACGCTCGGGCGCCCGGCGAGTGCGCAGCTCAATCAAGTGTGGGAGCGGCTGCAAGACGATTTGCAGGCGCCCGCCCAAGAGCGCGCCTGGCTGCGCGGCTATGGCGCGTCCGGCAGCCTGCATTTCAGCTACAGCCTGGTTTTGGCGGCAATCGCCCTCGCCCTGCTTGTCCCGCTGATGTTGGGCTATCAAGCGGCGATGTTCACGGCGGACTTGCCGCGCGTGCCGCAATATGCCGCTATCGTCAGCACACCCAACACTTCGCTTGCCGCCAGCCCGCTCAACATTTCTACCGCCGCGATTGGCGGCGAACCGCTGTCTCCCATGCTGCATAATACACCAGCGCCGCGGCTCTAGCGCCGCGCCATTGCTCATCCACTTCCGCTCCTAGGTCGAATGCCATGCTAACAACTGCAAATCAACAAGAAGACAATGCCCTAAGCCGCCTGCTTTCCCTCAAGATTCCGCTGACTTGGGAGACTGCCGCCTATCTTTTGATATTGGCTTTGGCGCTCTTTTCCCGCTTTTATATCCTGGACGCGCGGGTGATGAGCCATGACGAAAGCCTGCACACCCGCTTTTCTTACAACTTGTATAACGAGGGCAACTTCCAGCATACGCCGCTGATGCACGGTCCCGTGCTCTTTCACGCCACGGCGCTGTCATTCTATTTGTTCGGCGATAACGACTTCAGCGGGCGGCTCTATACCGCTGTCCTGGGCGTGATGATGGTCATGTTCCCGCTGCTCTGGCGCAGGTGGCTAGGGCGCTGGGGGGCGATGCTGGCCTCACTGCTGCTGCTGATATCGCCGCTGATACTCTATTACAATCGCTACATCCGCCACGATACGCCGTCGATATTCTTCGGCATGCTCATGGTTACTTGCATCCTGCATTATTTGGATGGGTCGGCGCGCTGGCGCGGGCGCTCGTACTGGCTTTACCTCTTCGCCGCCGCCATGCTGCTCAACCTGGGCTCAAAAGAGACCGCCTTCATCTATATCGCAATCCTGGGCAGTTTCCTGCTGATATTTTTTCTGGCGCGGCTGGCGCAGGCGCGCTGGCGGTTGGGCGGCAAGCCGCTATTCCAGTCCTTGATATTGGGCATTCTCCTCGGCGGCGTGATGACGCTCGGTATGTATACCGTGGTGGATATTGTGCCGGCGGAAATCCTCCCCGGGCGCGGCACCCCCTGGGACGAGCTCTCCGCCCTGCAGCGCAGCAGTTGGCTCAGTTGGATGGGGCTGACGCTCTTCTCCGGCTTATTCATTTTGGCGGCACCGGCTCTGTACGCCTTCCGCGGCCGCTGGCGGCGCCTGCCAAGGCGTGAGCTGGCGCTCATGTTTGTCATCGCGCTGATAACGGCGAGCGCGCTGCTCTTCATCGAAGAGCTTTCCCATTTCCCGGTCACAACGGCTGTTGTCGAACCCGCCGTGCCTGGCGAGAACATGGGCGAGGCTGACCCGGGCGTCATTGGCGGCGGCATCCAATGGGCGGTGGCGGGCGCGCTCTGGCTAATCGCGATTGCCATCAGCCTCTTTTTCCTGCGTGATGCCCGCAGAAACGCTCAAAAGGACTTCAACACCGAAGACGACAATAAAGAACAGGGCTTCTGGAACCGCCTCAAGCGCTACCCGGAAGTTGACTTTCTCGTGCTTATCGTCACCCTGATTTTGCCCTGGACGACCGCGCTATTCACGCGGCTGATGGGCGGCAGCGAGGCCGCATTCAGCAACTTGGGGGATGCGCTGCCAGCCACGCTGCTGGATGCGCTGCTCGGCTTGCCGACACTGGCTTCATCCGCGCAGGTGGGGCAATTCATCGTCGGCATCAGCGCCTTTGCGCCACTCTGCATCATCGCTCTGGCTATCGGCTTAAGCTGGCATTGGCGCCGCTGGCTGCTCGCCGCTACCGTGTTCCACCTGCTTTTCGCCTTTTTCTTCACTACCGTGTTCACAAATATCAGCGGCTTGGGCACGGGCATGATTTACAGCCTGGGCTATTGGCTGGAGCAGCAAGGCGTGCGTCGCGGCAGTCAGCCGCAGTATTATTATCTGCTCATCATCCTGCCTACTTATGAGTTCTTGCCAATAGTCGGCAGCCTCAGCGCGATGTTTGCCGGCATCACCTGCTTCTGGAAATCACGGCGGGAGCGCCTTCCCGCCGCTGAAACCAGCGCGACAGCTCTCGGCGATGCGCCGGCAGACGCCGCGCCGCCGGCAATAGCGCCGGCAAGTGAGCCGCCGGCAGAAAAGCCGCCCATCCCCGAAGAAGACAAGCTGAAACGGCTGCCCTTTTTGCTGCTGCTTGCCTGGTGGGCGATACTCAACCTGGTTGGCTATTCCCTGGCTGGCGAGAAGATGCCCTGGCTGGGCACCCATTTGACCACGCCGATGATTTTCATCACCGCCTGGTATTTTGGCGGCGTCTTCGCGCGCATAGACAAATCGCTATTTTGGGCGCGCGGCTGGATCGCCCTGCTGCTGATGCCGCCATTTCTGCTCAGCCTGGCGCAGGTTATCGGCGGCTTCATCGCCGGCGACCCGCCCTTCGTCGGCTTGGAGCGAGCGCAGCTCGAGCGCACATATGCCTGGCTATCGGCGCTCTTCATCGCCGCTGGCTTGGCATACGCGCTGATGCGCCTGGCGCGGGCGACCAGTTGGCTGCACATCCGCCGCCTCTGCGCCGCCGCGATATTTGCGCTGTTGAGCCTGTTTACCTTCCGCGCCGCCTGGATGGCTTCCTTCATCAATTACGATCTGCCTACGGAACTGCTCGTCTACGCCCATTCTTCGCCAGCGGTCAAATGGGTCTTGGACGACATCGAGGAGATGAGCCTCCGCCTGACTGACGGCAGAGACCTCAAGTTTGTATACGATGACGAAGTGTCCTGGCCCTACAGCTGGTACTTCCGTGATTTCACGGATGCCGTCTTTGTGGGCGCCAACCCTACAGTTCAGAATACCGAAGACGCCATATTCGCTGTGGTTGGACCTGGCAATCGTGGCGATATCGAGCCGATTTTGGAAGACAGTTATATCCGGCGCGAGCACATGCGCATGTGGTGGCCCATGCAGGAATACTTCAACCTGACGCCGCAGCGCATGCAAAATACATTGGATTTCTCGCCCGGGAATACAGAAGCGGCGGCATTGCGCAAAGGCATCTTCGATATCTGGTGGGCGCGCGATTATGACGCTTACGGCGAAGCGACCGGCAAAGACTTCTCGCTGACGAATTGGCCCGTCTCTGATCGTATGCATGTTTTCATTCGCAAGGATTTCGCCGCGAAAATATGGGAATACGGCATCGGCGATGGCGATGTGCCCAGCAACATCAGCACCGAAATCAATCTTTGCGCCGCCAATTGGCAGCAAATCAACCCGCTGCTGACATTTGATACATCGGCGCAGACCTTGCTGCATCCGCTCGGCTTGAGCGCGGCGGCTGGCGAGGTTTTTGTCGCCGATGAAAATGCCCACCTCGTCTCAGTCTTTGATGGCGGCGGGCAGCACCTGCGCACTTATGGGGCGGATGAGGCGATTCAATTCAATCGTCCCAACAGCGTCGCCGTCTTGGACAGCGGCGACCTGCTGGTTGTGGATACCTGGAATTATGGCATCAAGCACATCCACCAAGCTGGCGACCTGTTGATGTCTTGGGGCAGCCCCGGGGAATACGGCTTTGACGCGCCAGCTGCCCCCGCTGACGCCTTTTGGGGACCGCGGGATTTGGCAATCGACCAGTCCCAGCGCGTCTATATCTCTGACACCGGCAACAAACGGGTGCGCGTCTACAGCTTCGCGCAGGGCGAAGCCCGCCATCTCTATGATATTGGCAGCGGCGGCAGCGGTCCCGGCGAGCTTGATGAGCCAAGCGGTTTGGCAATCCATTCGGACGGCCGCCTGTTTGTCGCTGATACCTGGAACCGGCGCATCGCCGTCTTCGACCAGGAAGGCAGTCATTTGAGCAATTTCCGCGTCCGCGGCTGGTACAACAACAGCTTCAATCGTCCCTATCTCGCCCATGATGAGGCGGCGGACTATCTCTACATCACCGACCCGGACAGCAACCGCGTTCTGGTCTATTCGCTGGCGGGCGAGTGCGTCGGCTCCTTCGGCGAAAGTGGCGAGCAAGGCGCAGCCGGGCAGTTTCAAAGCATTGGCGGCATCGCCGTTGATGACGCGGGGCATATCTTTGTGAGCGACTCCGGCGCGGGCGCAGTTTATAAATTCGCGCGCTTCCCCGCCTTCGTCGCCCCACCCTCGCCATAAGCCGGGCTGCCGGCGGCGCAGCGGCGTCGAAGCAATCAGCACAGTTTCAGCGCCGCCGCGGCTGACGCTTGACCCAATTGCCATTCAATGGTATTGTGATGCTGTGCGTCGCTTGCGAAAAAAGTGGGAAGCCCCCACTTTTCGTTTTATATTTGACTGAAGTCGACAGCCAAGCGGCTAGCATCGGGAATGTTGGAGAATCGGTATTATGAATGAATTGACTAGCGCCTTCAAGGAGATCAAGGAATTCCGCGATCTGCCTGAGGACATCATAATGGAAGCGCTGGAGAGCGCCCTGGTTTCCGCCTATCGCAAAGACACTGGCGCGAGCGCCGCGCAAAGCATTGAGGCGGAGATCGACCCGGCTAATGGGCGCACCAAAGTCTTCGTCGAAAAAGAAGTGGTAGACGAAGTTGAAATCGACGCCACCGAGGTCACGCTGGAGCGGGCGCGCTTCTACAACCCCGAGGCGCAGCTCAACGATATCGTGATGGTGCAGGTGGACAACACCACGCGCAATTTTGGCCGCATCGCCGCCCAGACCGCAAAGCAAGTGATCCTGCAGAAGATTCGGGAAGCGGAACGGGACGCGCTCTATGATGATTTCATCGGGCGCGAGGGCGATTTAATCACCGGCACTGTGCAAAGCGTGAACTCCCGCAAGGTCACCCTGAGCTTGGGGCGGGCGGAAGCCGACCTCTTTCGGCAGCAGCAGATTCCCGGTGAGCGCTATCGCACGCACGAGAAAATCCGCGTTTATGTGATGGAAGTGAACAAGAGCAATCGCGGTCCGCAAATTCTCGTCAGCCGGGGGCACCGCAATATGCTGCGGCGCTTGCTGGAATATGAAGTGCCGGAGATTTATAACGGTCAAGTGGAAATCAAAAATATCGCGCGGGAAGCCGGGCACCGCTCGAAAGTTGCGGTCTCGGCGCTGCAGGATGGCATCGACCCCGTTGGCGCCTGCGTCGGCATGCGCGGCATCCGCATCCAGAATATCGTCAAAGAATTGCACAACGAAAAAATCGATGTCATCGAATGGAATAACGACCCCGAAGCCTTCATTTCCAAGGCGCTCAGCCCCGCGCGGGTTACTGGCGTCTACCTGGACGATGACCCGATTGATAGCAAGACCGCGGTCGTCCTGGTGCCTGATGATCAGCTGTCGCTGGCAATCGGGCGCGAGGGGCAAAATGCCCGCCTCACCGCCAAGCTGACTGGCTGGCGCATCGACATCAAAAGCGTCAACGAAACCGTGCAGTCAGCGCTGGACAACCTGGATGCGCCGTCTTTTGCCTCGCTTACCGAGCGCTATGCCGATTTGATCGCCGAAGCGATGCGCATAATGGAAAAGCGGCGGCGGGAACTCGCGGTGATGCCGGAAGAATACAAATCGCTGGCGCGCCTGGCGGATATCATCGAGCAGCTCCTGCAAACGCAGCGGAGTGAAAAGCGCCAGGTCTATTTGCAGCGGCGGGAAGAAACGCGTGCCACATTGCCGCCGCAAATGTTTGAGCTGCCCTTGGATGTATTGGCAATCTCGCAGGCGCTGCTTGATGCGCTGGAACCTTTTGAGAATATCGGCGAAGTGATGCTGCATTGCCTGGTCGATGATGCTGTTGTCGAGCGAAGATTGGCTGATGTAGAAGGCGAGCCGATGCCAGAGTTGCAAGCTGCCCTCGATACCATCATGGCATCTGACCTCGATCAACTGCTGGCGGAAGCCATTTCCATAGAAGAAGACGACAGCGTTGAAGAGCCAGAAGCCGAAGCTGGGAGCATCACGGAAGAAGCCGAAACAGAAGCCGCGGAAGCGGATGTCGAAGCGCCTCAAGCTGTAGTAGCCGAAGAAGAGCAGTCGGAGAGCGACGAATCTGAGGTGCTGCTGGATGCCTTCGGCCAGCCCATAGCCCAAGAAGAAGAAGAACTTGTAACAGAAGACCTTGCCGAGCAGCAGTTGGAAACTTTGCTGGTGGAGCCGGTGCCAGTGGAAACAGGCAAACGTGGGCGCGAGGTCACGCAAGAAGAGGTGCCCGCCACCTATTTCAGCGAAGAAGAGAGCGAAAAGGAATTTGAGCTCGATCGGCGCAAAGGCAAAAATCAGCGCCGTACCGACCGGCAGAAGCGCCGCCAGCTTGTGCTTGATGAGGAGAGCGGCGAAGTCATCGCCAAGCGCCGCCGCAAGAGCAGCCGCGGCAGCTGGGACGAAGAAGAATGGGAAGATTACGACTATTAGCCCAGGCAAGAGGGCGCTATGGCAAAAAAACATCGGCCGCAGCGCAGCTGTGTTGTGTGTCGGGAAAAGAAAGACAAACGCGATTTGGTGCGGCTGGTGTTCGCGCATGACAGCCTCGTGATGGACATAACGGGCAAAATGCAAGGACGCGGCGCTTATCTCTGCCGAGCAGCGAAATGCTGGCAGCAAGCCGCCGCCGCCAAACAGATGAACAGAGCGCTGCGCCGAGAGCTGAGCGCCACCGACCGAGAGTATCTGCGGCAGATGACACCGCTATGACCCGGCGCGCCTAGCGATGGCAGGACTGCCTAGCCCGCCTCGCGCTGTCATCACAATTAAGGAGGTAGCTATGGCAGAAAACCCTAAGCAAGTCTTAGTACCGGATTACCTGACCGTTCGCGAGCTTTCCCAGCTCATTGAAACCAGTCCTATCGATGTGATGAAGACCCTGATTTCCAATGGGATCATGGCGTCGATAAACCAGCAGATTGATTTCGATACCGCCGCGATTGTCATCGAAGAATTGGGCTTCATCGCCCATTCCGCCACCGCTGCCGCCGCTGTCGAAGAAGAAGAAAAACGCGCCGAAGAGCGGGAAGAAAAACGGAGCGTGATGTATGTGGGCGAGACCGCGGCGTCTTTGACGCGGCGTCCGCCTATCATCACCATCCTGGGGCATGTCGACCACGGCAAAACCACCCTGCTCGATAGAATCCGCGAGTCTGCCGTTGCCGAGGGCGAAGCGGGCGGCATCACACAGCACATCGGCGCGTATCAAGTGCGGCATCAGGAACAGAGCCTGACCTTCCTCGATACGCCGGGGCACGAAGCCTTCACCGCGATGCGCGCCCGCGGCGCTCAAGGCGCGGATATCGCCATTCTGGTGGTCGCCGCTGATGATGGCGTCATGCCCACCACACGGGAAGCGCTGGACCATGCGCGCGCCGCCAATGTGCCACTGGTTGTCGCCATCACCAAAATCGACCGCCGCAACGCCAACCCCGATCTGGTCAAACAGCAATTGGCGGAGCTTGACCTGGTGGCGGACGACTGGGATGGCGATACCATGATGCTGCCCGTGAATTCGCTTGCGGGCGATGGCATTGATGATTTGTTGGAAGCCTTACTCCTGGTCGCCGATGAGAGTGAGTTTGTGGCGAACGCCGACGGGCAGCTGCGCGGCACTGTCATTGAAGCTGAGGTAGACAGGAGCCGTGGTACCCTGGCGACGCTGCTGGTGATGAATGGCAGCATGAAACGCGGCGATGTCATCGTGGCTGGCACCGCCTATGGCCGCATCAAAGCCATGTTTGATTCTGCTGGCAATACCGTCGAGCGCGCCCTGCCCTCTATGCCCGTTGTCGCATTGGGTTTGGATGTGCCGCCGGCGCCGGGCGTCATGTTCGAAACCGCAAAAAGTGACAAAGCCGCCCGCGCCCTGGCGGAAGAACGCCGCGAAGAAGAACGGATCCGTGAGGCGGGCGAGCAGCTGCCGGCGACGCTTTCGCTGGAAGATTTCTGGCGGCATTTCGAAACCGGGGAAACAAAAGAGCTTTCAATTATTGTGAAAGCCGATGTTCAAGGGTCTTTGCAGCCGATACTTGATGAGCTGAAAAATATCTCCTTGCGCAACGAAGAGAAGATTCCCGTGCGCGTCGTGCGCCAGGAGGTGGGGCGCGTTACCGAATCCGATGTGATGCTGGCGAGCGCTTCTGACGCAATTATCATCGGCTTCAATGTGGGCGCGGATACGGCGGCTCTCGCCTCGGCAGCGGTGCAAGGCGTGGAAATCCGCCGCTACAATATCATCTACAAACTCTTTGAAGATGTCGAACTGGCGCTGCATGGCATGCTGGAGCCCAAATTCACCAATCGCGTCATCGGCGTCGCCGAAGTGCGTCAAACCTTCCGGATTCCCCGCAGCGGCGTCGTCGCTGGCAGCATGATCCGCGAGGGAGAAGCGCGGCGCAACGCCAAAGCCAGGCTGCGGCGCGGCGATAAAATCATCATCGAGAATGTAACTGTGTCGTCACTCAAGCGCTTCCAGGATGATGTGCGCGAAGTGAGGAGCGGCTTTGAATGCGGCATCGGCTTGGATGGCGTCAGCAATTTTGAAGAGGGCGATCTCATCGAATTTGTCGTGCGCGAGCGGGTCACCTAAGGTGCGGGCATGTCGGTAAAACAAGGGCGGATGAGCGACCGGATTCAGCAGATTCTAAGCCAGCTCTTCCTGCGCGAAATCAGTGACCCGCGCCTGCGCGATATCACCGTGACTGAAGTGGCGCTGGATGCCGAATTGATGTACGCCAAAGTGTATGTAAGCGCGATGGGGGACGAGAGCCGTCAACGCGATGTCATGCGCGCCTTGCGGCGGGCGCAGGGCTTTCTGCGGCGGGAGGTGGGCAAGCGCGTCCGCCTGCGCAATACCCCTGAGCTGCATTTTTATTGGGACGAAACCTTGCAGCAAGCGGACCATATTAATCGATTGATTGCCGGCTTGGACATCCCCGCCGAAGACAGCAGCGATGATCTCGACTGAACCGCAGTGGCGGCAGGCAGCGGACGCGATTGCCGGCGCGCAGCGCATTCTCACGGTTTCTCATATCGCGCCTGATGGCGATGCCATCGGCTCCTTGCTGGGGATGCGCTCTTATCTGCTCAGCCAAGGCAAAGAAGTTACATCCGCGATTGATGGCGGCGTCCCGCCGGAGCTTAGTTTTGTCCCGGGCAGCGACGCTATCCTCCCGCGCATCAACAGCGGCAGTTTTGATGTGATGATAGCGCTGGATTCCAGCGACCGTGAGCGGACTGGCAGCGCCGGCACCTATGGCATGGCGCATAGCCGCCGCGTGATTAATCTCGATCATCACCCGACCAATACCGGCTATGGCGATATTCATTTGATAGTGCCAACAGCGGTGGCGGCAACAGAAATTGTTTTTGATTTTCTTTTTTTCTTGCGCTGGGACTTGCAGCCCGATGCCGCTTATGCCTTGCTGACGGGGCTGGTCACGGACACGCAGGGCTTCCGCATCAGCGCGACCAGCAGCCGCACGCTGGAAATTGCCCAGAAGCTAATGGCTGCCGGCGCGCCCCTCAGCGAAATTATGGCGAATACGCTCAATCGCCGGACTTTTGCGGAGCTGGCGCTGTGGCGGCGAGCGCTCGGCTCGGTTCGGCTCGATAATGGCTTGGTCTATGCCGCCATCACCCAAGAAGATGTGAAGCAGTCTGGCTTGGGCAGGCCGGGCGACGGCGGCTTGGTGTCTTACCTGGTAACGCTGGAGGAGGCATGTGTTTCGGTCGTCTTTAAGGAATTGCCAAACGCAGAAGTTGAGGTCTCTTTCCGCGCCAAGCCCGGCTACGATGTCGCCAGCCTGGCGCTAAGCCTCGGCGGCGGCGGGCACAAGCTGGCATCGGGCTGTACTTTAGCTGGCAGCCTGGAGGCGGCGCGGGCGCGGGTGCTGCCGCTGGCGCATCATGTTGTCGCCGACGGGAAGAGCAAGCATTCCTGAAAGCGCGACTGTGGGATTCTTAAACATCCACAAACCCCTGCATTGGACGAGCCACGATGTTGTGGCGCGGCTGCGGCGTCATTACCGCGAGCATTGCAGCTCACGAAAAGTCGGGCATGCCGGCACCTTGGACCCGCTGGCGGAGGGTGTGCTCGTCATCTGCCTGGGCAGCGCGACCCGCCTCAGCGAATATATGATGAGAACCCGCAAAATCTATCGCGCCGAAATCAAGCTCGGCATCACTACCAGCAGCTACGATGCCGCCGGTGCCGTTCTCGCCGAAAGCAATACCCAGGGGATTACCCTGGCGGCGATACAAGAAAGTTTGCCACAATTCATCGGCGAAATTTGGCAGCTGCCGCCAATGCACAGCGCTATCAAAGTGAAAGGCAAAAAGCTTTATGACTATGCGCGTGCCGGGCAGACGGTCACGGTTAAGCCGCGGCGGGTGTGTATCGAGTCCATTCAAGTATTGGGCTGGGAAAATCCAAGGCTGACGCTGGATATTCACTGCGGCGCTGGCACTTATATCCGCAGCCTGGCGCATGACCTGGGCGCGGCGCTGGGCTTTGGCGGGCATCTGGCGGGTTTGACGCGGCTCGCAAGTGGCAATTTCACCATCAAAGACAGCCTCAAGCTCGATGATGTGCTGCAGGATGAAGGCTGGACGCGCCACATAATCCCGCCATTTGAGGCGCTAAAAGGCAGGGCTTGCCTGACGCTCAGCGCCGCTGAAATCGAAGAAGTCCGCCACGGGCGCTTCATCTCCAAACGGGAGGAAAACGCAGCCCAGCGAGTCTTCGCCTTTGCGGAAAATCAGCGGCTTATCGCAATTTTGGAGCCGCGCGCAGAGCAGTGGAAACCGCGAAAGGTATTCGTTTGAGCGAGCACCGGGGGCGCTGCCAGGGCGCATCGAGGCGAGCCATGCCAGAGCGACAGCTGAGTGACATCCGTCAAGCGCGCCTGGAGCGCGCTGCGCTGGTTTCTATTGGCGTCTTTGATGGCTTGCACCGCGGGCATCAGCGGGTGATTGACAGCCTGGTCGCGCGCGCCCGCGCGACCAGGCAGCTCGCCGCAGTCCTCACCTTTTTCCCGCATCCCGACAAGCTGCTGAGCGATATCGCCCCTCGCTATTACCTCACTTCGCCAAAGCGGCGCGCCGCTCGCTTGCTGAACTTGGGGGTGGATGTCGTCATCACGCAAAGGTTTGATGATGAGATGCGCAATTTGCCGGCGGAAGATTTCGTCCAGCTCTTGGTCCGTCACTTGCGCCTGCAGGAATTGTGGGTGGGCGCGGACTTTGCCCTGGGCTATCAACGGCGCGGCGATATCCCCTTCCTGCGGCAACAGGGCGCGCAGCATGGCTTCACAGTGAAAGCTGTTGAGCTCATCAGCCTTGAGGCTGGCGGCAGGCTTATCCGCAGCTCCAATATCCGTGAGTACATCCGCCGCGGCGAATTGCCCGCCGCCAATGCCATGCTGGGCTATCCTTTCGCGATTGATGGCATCGTCGTGCGCGGCGAGCAGCGCGGGCGCAAAATCGGCGTGCCCACCGCCAATCTTGATGTCTGGGCGGAGCAGCTCATCCCCGCGGCTGGAGTCTATGCAACTTGGGCGCTTGTAGATGGCAAAATGCACATGGCGGCGACGAATATAGGCTATCGCCCTACCTTCGCTGGCGAGGCGCTTTCGATTGAAGCGCATCTGCTCGATTTTGCTGACGATATCTACGGCAAGCGGCTGGAGCTGCGCTTTGAGCAGCGGCTGCGAGCGGAACAGAAATTTGACGATTTTCAGGACTTGGTGGCGCAGATTCGTCGTGACATCGCCGCCGCCAGAACGCTCTTGAGCGCCCGCGCGGCAGGCTAGCGGCGCTTGCGCTTGGGCAGGCTATAGCCAACGCGCCGCATAAAGTCTTCGTTGCTGCGCCAGTTCTTCAACACTTTGACGCGGGTATCCAGGCGGACCCGTTTGCCCAGCTGCTTGGCGAGCGCCGCCCGCGCCTGGCTTCCAATCTGCCGTATCATGCTGCCGCGCTTGCCGATGAGGATGCCCTTTTGAGAGGCGCGCTCGACATATATCGCCGCTTCGATGGCAACCTGCCCCGGCTGTTCGCGATAGCGGGTAATTTCGACCGCTACCGCATAGGGGATTTCTTCAGTTGTCAGCTCGATAATCTGCTCGCGGATGGTCTCGGCAGCCAGGAAACGCAAGTTGACATCGCTGAGCTGATCGGCCGGATAATAACGCGGTCCCCGCGGCAAGCCAGCAATCAAACATTGCAGAATCGCATCCAGCCCGGTGCCTATGAGAGCGCTGCAGCGCAGGATCCGCTGCCAGCGGTAAAGCGCTTCATGCGCGGGCAGCTCGCGAGCCTCATCCAGCAGGTCCATCTTGTTGAGCGCGAGCAGAACCGGCGTCTTTGGCGTAATCGTATTCAGCAAATCGGCGATGCGCTGGTCCTCGTCTGTCGGCAGCCGTGATGAGTCCAAGATCCACAAGATGATATCGGCATCTTTAAGCGCGTCATGCGCCGCGCCTATCATGTATTTGCCGAGCGCCGTCTGCGGGCGGTGGATGCCGGGCGTATCAATGAAGAGCACCTGCGCCTCGGCGCTGGTATAAATGCCCAGTTGACGCCGGCGGGTTGTCTGGGGCTTGGCGGTGACGATGGCGACTTTCTGCCCGAGAATCCCGTTAATCAGCGTTGATTTGCCGACATTGGGTTTGCCCACGACAGCGACCAGCCCCGACCGATGGTCCTCCGCCCAGTCGTCGCTGAAGATTGTGTCCAGTTCAAGCATGGCGGCGCCAGTCGCTTACGCTGGGGTAGCAAGGCAAATGCTTCAAGAGGCGCGGCGACCAGGCAGCGCAATCCCGCGTTATCAGCGCCGAAACCCGCGTGAGCGCCCGCCGGTCAGCGCTATGTCGATAGGCAAGCGCATGATAGGGATGCTCAAAATCAAGCTGTTTGAGCGGCGGCATGTCTTCTGCGCCATCGCTGCCATAGCCGCAGACATCGGCGCGCGGATGCAGGTGGGCGCGCTCCATCAGGAAGTCCCAAGCCTGCTCCCCGCCCAGCAGCTCGCCATAATCGGCGACCACCAGCTCGGGCACGATGCAACTATGCGGTCTTCCCAGGTAGGTGATGCCAAAACGAATTTCAAACTCGCCGCAAAGCAAGGCCTCGCCGCCTTCCAGCGCTCGCTCGGAAAGCAGGCTGAGACCATCAACCCGCGTCAGCACCGCTGATACTGGCTCGGCGATGGGCTGCCGCAAGCCTTCTGTCCGCTTTGGCATCGGGGTAATCAGTGCGGTTCCGCTTCTGCCGGGATGTTGATATCGTCAAAATGTGTGAAGGGGCGCACCCAACCCAGCCAGAAGGCGATAGCCAGCACTTCCAAAAGCAAGCCCAAAACGAAGAGCAAACCGAGGCTTTGCGTCGCCTCCGCGCCCAAGCCAGCGCCAAATATCACGGCGATGCTGGCGCTTAAAATCATTAAAGTCATGCCCAAGCCGCCAACCATTGCCAAGCCATACAGCGTAAGCCGGCTGGGCTGGCTGCCGCTAAGCGATTCCGTACTCACGCCAAGTCTCCTCCAACTCTATCAACTGTAGCCGCGCAGAAAAGGAAGCCTTGCGCGAGCCGCCGCGTAACTTCTATGATATATAAATAATCTGCTATGATTCTGCCGCCGACTGCGGAATTCGTCAAGTCTTAGAGGTGCTGATGCCGGTACAAACGGTGCTGCTGATACGGCATGGACAGACCGCGTTTAACCGCGAGCGCCGCTTGCAAGGGGCGCTGCCGGTGCCATTGGACGCTGCGGGCAGCGCCCAAGCGCATAAGCTCGCGCAGTATCTGCGGGGGCAAACGCCGGACGCCATCGTCTCCAGCCCCAGCGCGCGCGCCCGCGAAACCGCCCGGATTCTCGGTGAAGTTCTGCGACAGGACATCCACGAAGACGCGCGGCTGGGCGAAATCGCCTTTGGCGACTTTGAAGGCTGCACCTTCGCCGAAGTCTCCACCCGCTTCCCGCTAGCTTATCGCAAGTGGGAAGCGGGCTTTCGCGCATATCGCGTACCAAATGGCGAATCCCGCTTGGATGTGCAGCGGCGCATGACCGCCGCTTGGGAGAGCATCATCACGACCGCGGAAGCGGATTCAGTCGCTGTCATCGGGCACAGCTCAGCTTTCATGATATTCCTGCACTCGATGTTCGCGCAGCTGCCGGCCGCGCCGATGAAGAACACTTCAATTACAACTTTGCGGCGCTTCCAGGATATTTGGGAAATTCGCGGATTTGGCGAGACGCCTCACCTTCACGAATAAGGCGAAACCGGTACAATTGCCGCGGTAAGCGACATGTGCATACAAAAGAGGAAGCGACATCATGAACGACCCTATTCGCGTAGCCGTGACCGGCGGCGCCGGGCAAATCGCCTACAGTCTGCTCTTCCGCATCGGCAATGGCGAAGTCTTTGGACCGCAGCAGCCGGTGATTCTGCAAATTTTGGAAATCCCGCCGGCGATGCAAGCCTTACGCGGCGTGGCGATGGAATTAGAAGACAGCGCCCAGCCCCTGGTGCAGGACATACTCCTTTCCGATGATGCGGCGGTCGCCTTCAAGGACGCGAATTGGGCAATCCTGGTCGGCGGCAAGCCCCGGGGACCGGGCATGGAACGCAGCGATTTGATTGCGGCGAATGGCGCGATTTTTGTGGCGCAGGGCAAAGCGCTGAACGCTTATGCCGCCGAGGATATTCGCGTACTGGTGGTGGCGAACCCCTGCAATTCCAATTGCCTGGTCGCAAAAGCTAACGCGCCCGACATCCCGGCGGATCGTTGGTATGCGATGACGCGGCTGGACGAGAACCGCGCCAAATCTCAGCTGGCGCTGAAAGCGGGCGCACCCGCGCGCGCTGTCAGCAATGTCGCCATCTGGGGCAACCATAGCGCGACGCAATTCCCCAATTTTGAGCACGCGCGCATAGGCGGGCAAGCGGCGGAAGCGGTAATTAGCGACCGCGAATGGCTCGAAGGCGCGTTCATGCGCACCATCCAGCAGCGGGGTGCCGCCATCATCAAAGCTCGCGGCAAAAGCTCAGCCGCCAGCGCCGCCAATGCCGCCCTCGATACCATCCGCAGCTTGACAACTGCTACTGCCCCAGGCGACTGGTTCAGCGCCGCAATCCCGAGCGCGGGCAACCCCTATGGCATCGCGGACGGGCTTATCTACTCTTTTCCCTTGCGCTGCGATGGCGCGGGCAATGTGCATATTGTCGCCGATTTGGAGCTGAGCGACTATGCCCGCGGCAAAGCCCGCGAAACCGAAGCGGAATTGCTGCAAGAGCGCGAGGCGATAGCGGATCTTCTCTGATTCTATGCCCGCGCCACGAGAGCGCGGGACGACGCATCAGCGAGTTTGCGAGCTGCCGCTGGCGCGCAGGGGGCTGTTGCCAATCCCGGGGCGGACGCGCAAGAAGCCCCAAAATGCGCGAATGGCGATCCACAAGACGGTGGCGAACCAGACGCTGTCGAAGGCATCAACGCGGCTGATGTCGATTGCCTGCAGGCTCAACACGCCGCAAACCGTTGCCGCAAGCATGACATTGCGCAAGTAGCGATAGTCGCTGGTGCCCCAATGGATGCCGTCGGTGATGAATGCGAGCGCGTTTAGCGGCTGGGATACCGCGCCGATTATCCAGGCGAAATGAAATGCCGCCGCGGCATCAGCCGGCACAAATACATCCGCGACCGCTTGGGTGGCGAGCAGCATGGCAATCAGCAAGGCGACGCCAGTCGCCAGGCTCCAGTGTATGGACTTCAGCGCCACTTCTTTGGCAACGCGGATTTTTCCTGAGCCGAAGAAGTAGCCGACCAAACTTTGCGCGGTGGTGGCGAATGCCTCCAGCACCAGCGCTGTGAAAAACCATACCTGGCGGATGACCTGATGCGCCGCGCCCGCCTCCGCGCCAATTTGTGTCGCGACCCGCGTGGTGAACAGGATGAAGAGAACCAGGGAGCCGGAACGAAGCACCAAATCCCGCCCAACCGTGAGGAAGCGAATGCCGTCACGGAGCTGAATCTCACGGCTGAAGCCCAAGCGCCGCAGCAGAAGATAGAGCATACACAGCGCGCCCAGCCACTGGCTGATGGTGCTGGCAATGGCAGCGCCAGCGACCCCTAGCGGCGGAATGAATGCCGCGCCAAAGATGAGCAGATAATCCAATAGGATATTCGCCAGATTTATGCCCAGCGCGATCCACATGGGGCTGCGCATATCTTGTACGCCGCGCAGCGCGCCAAAGCCAATGATGACCACTATCACCGCCGGCGCGCCCAGCAGGCGCAGATGGATGTATTCTGTCGCCAGCATCTGCACCGCGCCGCTCGCGCCCAAAAGCGCCGCAGCCACATCGGCAGTGAGAAACAGGACAATGCCCAAGAGCAGGCTGATGCCCATTCCCAGCGCCAGCGCCAGGCTGATACACTTGCGCGCGGCGGCGCTATCGCCGCGCCCAAATGCCTGCGCCACCTCCGTCTGCGTCGCGATGCCGAGGAAGCCAAAGATCCAAAATACCGAAGACAGCGCGCTGGTGCCGACGCCCAGCGCCGCCAGCGGGACAGCGCCGAGCCGAGCGATAAATGCGGTATCGACCAGTCCCGTCACCGGCTCGGCGATGAGCGACAGCAGAATCGGCAGCGAAAGCGACAATAGCGTACGGTTGGGACGCAGTTGAAAGGGATGCTTGCCTGCCTCAAAATCGTTTGGCATCATGCGCCTGGCGCGCGCGGCAGCGCGCTTATGCCCCGAGGCGCGCGCCAATAAAGCCGCGCGTGCCCCTGACGAAGTCGGCGATGGGCAGCCGCTGCTTGCCCGCCCGCTGCAGCTCAAGCGGGAAGTAAAGCCCGCTGCCAGTGCCGATTGCGATGCCGCGCGCATGGCGCTGGACTGCGCCCGCTTCCGCCACGCCTGCCCCGCAATAGCCGGCGCTTATCTTCAGCATTTCGCCGGCAAAATAGGTGTAGGTCCCGGGCCAGGGACTGAAGGCGCGCACCAATCTTTCGATCTCGACAGCGGGCAGGCGCCAATCGATTTCGCCTTCTTCTTTGCGAATTTGCGGCGCATAGGTGACGCCAATTTCGGCTTGGGCAAGCGGCTTGATTTCGCCTGATAGATAACGCGGGATGGTATCCGCCAGCAAATCCGCGCCGAGCTTTGCCAGCTTGTCGTGCAGGCTCGCGCCGGTTTCGTTTTGCGTCAAGCCCAGCGCCTGCTGCGCCAGGATGGGACCGGTATCCAGTCCCGCGTCCAGCAGCATGATGGTCACTCCGCTTTCGCTATCACCGGCGCGGATGGCGGCTTGAATCGGCGCGGCGCCCCGCCAGCGCGGCAGCAGCGACGCGTGCACATTAATCGTGCCGAAGCGCGGCAGAGCCAACACCGTTTGCGGCAATATCTGCCCGTAAGCGACAACAACAAATAGATCGGCGAAATAGCGGCGGATGCTGTCGGCAGCCTCGCCCGCGCGCAGGCGGGCTGGCTGCAGAATTGGGAGCCCCCGCGATGCTGCCAGCCGCTTGACTGGCGACTGACGCAGCCGTTTGTTGCGTCCAGCGGGGCGGTCGGGCTGGGTCACGACTGCCAGCACCTCGTGCGCCGCCAGCAATGCCGACAAACTGGGCAGGGCGAAGCCCGGCGTGCCCATGAAAACTATCTTTGCCATAGCCGCCCTCTTGAGGAGCTGGTAACATCAGCAGCCAATTTTATGGAAAATTGCGTGCCTAGTCTATGATACAAAAGCAATGGATACTCGCGCCGCGCCCGCCCGCCGCGGAGCTGCGGACTTATGAAGGCTGCAGCCCCATCCTGGCGCGGCTGCTTTACAATCGTGGCATTGCCGACCCGCAAGCGGCGCAAGAATTCCTCAAGAGCCGCGCGCTTTCAGAAGATCCCTTACAGCTGAAAGATATGCGCATCGCTGTCGAGAGGATAGAGCTGGCGCTGGCGCAGGGGCAGCCCATCGCGGTCTACGGCGATTTTGACGCCGATGGCGTCTGCGCGACCGCGCTTTTGACGCAGGTGCTAATAGCCTTGGGCGGCGACATCCAGCCGTATATCCCCGACCGCGAGGGCGAGGGCTATGGGCTGAACAGCCCCGCGCTGGAGCGCTTGGCAGACGCCGGGGTCAAGCTGGTAATTACGGTCGATTGTGGCATTCGCTCACTGGCGGAGGTCGCAGTCTGCGCGCAAATCGGCATGGATATTATCGTGACTGACCACCACTCGATTGGGCCTGAATTGCCGCCGGCGCTCGCGGTAATCAACCCCCAGCGTCAGGATTGCCCGGGGGAAGCGCGGCTGGCAGGCGTTGGCGTCGCGTATATGCTGGCGAAGGCGCTGCTGCGGCATCGCTGGCGGCGGGAGCGCGCCCGCTATCCGCTGGGCTTGCGTGAATCTGACCTGCTGGATCTCGTCGCCATCGGCACGGTCGCTGATGTGATGGCGCTTAATGTCGGGCAGAATCGGCGGCTTGTGCGCCATGGGCTGGCGACGATTAACGCGCTGCGGCGCCCTGGCATCGCCGCCTTGGCGAAGGTCGCCGGGCTGCGCGCCGGCGCGATGAAGGCGAGCGATATCGGCTTCGGCTTGGGACCGCGCATAAACGCCGCGGGCCGCCTCGGCTCGGCGATGACCGCTTTCCATCTCTTGACCGCCGCCGATATCGACGAGGCGATGCCTTATGCCGTCGAGCTGCAACGGTTAAACACGCAGCGGCAGCGATTGACACGCTTGGCGGAAGCTGAAATCAGCGCGCAATTGGCGGAAGACAGCGGGCAATCGCTGATATTCGCCGCGTCTGATGATATATTGCCCGGCATCGTCGGGCTGGTGGCGGGCAGGCTCTGCAAAGAGCATTATCGTCCCGCGGTTGTGCTGGAATATGGCGAAGAGCTGAGCCGCGCCTCCTGCCGCAGTATCCCGGAATTTGATATCACCAGCGCCCTAGACGAATGCGCGGATATGCTGCTGCGCCATGGCGGGCATGCGATGGCGGCGGGCTTCACGGTGCGCAACAGCAACTTGGATGCGCTGCGGCAGCGCTTGCAGCAAAAGGCACAGGAGCAGCTTTCCAGCCAAAATCTCGTCCCCAAGCTGCATTTGGATTGCGAGCTGGATTTGCCCGCGGCGAACGAACTGCTGCTGCAAGAGCTTGACTTGCTGGAGCCGACGGGCAATGGCAACCCGCCAGCCGCCTTCCTCGGCAGCGGCTTGCGGGTGCTCAGCTGCCGCCGCGTCGGCGCTGATGGCGCGCATCTCAAGCTGCGCCTGGCGCAAAATGGCAGCGCGCCGATTGACGCGATTGGCTTCGGCTTGGGCGGCTGGGCGCGCGCTATGCCGCGGCGCATCGACGCCGCCTATCAGTTGGAAATGAACGAATGGAATGGCAGGCGCAGCCTGCAGCTCCAGCTGCTTGATATCCGCCCGGCTTAAATCCCCTGCCAAGAGACACTATGCGCGGAAATCGCCACTCCCCGCGCTTGACCGCGGGGGGCTGCGGGCGTATATTGGGCGGGGCGAATCGTCACGGAGGCATAGCTTGGGCACAGCGGAGAAACGACCAGCGGGCGAACTCAAATTCTCCTATGGCGGGCAGGCGGTCATTGAAGGCGTCATGATGCGCGGCGCGCATTCCATGGCGGTGGCGGCGCGCGACCCCAAGGGGCAAATCATCGTGCACGAGCAGCCGCTTAGCAAGAGGCTTTACCGCGGGCGCATCGCCAGGACGCCATTCCTGCGCGGTTTGGTCGGCTTGTGGGACGCCTTGGGCTTGGGCATCCGCGCTTTGATGTGGTCGGCGGATATCGCGCTCGACGAAGAAGAAAATGTCAGCTTCAACGGTCCCATCGGCTGGGCGACAATCGCCGTTTCCATGCTCATCGGCGTGGGCATATTCTTCCTGCTGCCCACTGCCGCCGCGACCGGGATTGGCGGCATGCTGGGCTTGAGCACAACGGCAAGCGAAATCGTGCTGGATGAGGCTGGCAATGAAATCGAGGTTGCGGCAGAAAATGCAAATTTCCTGGCATACGAAGCCTTGCCTATCGGTCTGGATGCCTTTCTCATCAACCTGATAGAAGGCATCGTGCAGCTGAGCATATTGATCGTGTATATCTGGTTTGTGGGGCGCACGGCGGATGGGCGGCGCATATTCGCCTATCACGGCGCGGAGCACAAAACCATCAACGCCTATGAGGCGGGCGATGAACTCGCGCCAGAAATCGTCAGCGGCTACCCGATTGAGCACCCCCGCTGCGGCACCGCCTTCTTGCTGACGGTGGTGTTCGTCAGCGTCTTCCTCTTCTCGCTGATAGGGCGCCCGCCCTTTGCGCTTTTGGTGCTGTCGCGGGTGATATTCATCCCCATCATCGCTGGCGTCGCGTATGAGTTCCTCAAATACACCGCGTCCAACCTGGACAAAGCCTGGATCCGCTTCATGATTCAGCCGAACCTGGCGCTGCAGCGCTTGACCACAAATGAGCCCAGCCTGGACATGATCGAAGTTGCGATTGTGTCTTTCAACCGCGTTTTGCTGTCGGAGGGCATCATCGAAGAAGCTGAAGCGGCGATCCCCGCGCCCCGCCCCGAGGCGGCGCATAGCCCCGGCGGCTGATTATGCAGCGTTTCGCGCCACCAGCCAGCTAATCAGCATAGCCCAACTCCCGCATCATCTCGCCGGCTTCCCGCATAAAAAAGTCGATATCGCGCTTGTCAAAATGGTGACGCCAATCGCCACTGCGTCCCACGCGGGGAGCTGCCGGCTGCGCGCCGCGCCGGCGCCGCCCCGCCCTGCCCAGCAAGGCGCGCCACGGGCGCTCAGACGGCGGCGGACCGGGCAGCCGCAGCGGCTGCAAGTCCTGCCGCAGGGTAACGCCGAGGAAAGACGCCATCCGCCGCACCGTCCTTTCGTATTGCCTCTCCAAATGATGATAAGGCACGGGCAGCATGTTGTTCTTGTGGAGCCAAGCCTGGGCGTGACGCGCCCAGTAGCCCGGGCGGCTCATGCCCGCTTCCCCGCCGTCAACGGCGGCATCCGCCCGCAAGAACTGCGCGAAGGATTGATTACGCACCGTCTCGCTGAAAGACTGCATATAATAATAGAGCGACACCAAGACATCGCGCCCATCACGATGTACATAAATCGTCGGTGAATGCCGCAGGAGCGTGCGTGCGAATTGGCGCTCGTTCCTGCCCTGCCAATAGTCGCCGGCGGGCAAATCATGCACATTCAACAGCACTTTGCCATCGAGATTGAGCAGCTGGCGGCGGAACTTGCCCAAGGGGATATGCGCGACATGGCTCGCTTCAATCTGCTCCAAAGCCATAACGGAGTCATTTATGTCCGGGCTGTTGTGGCGCAAGGCATCAAGCGCCCAATGGGTGCCAGAGCGGCGATGAGTCGCGACGACAACGGTATTAAATATGAACACCTAAGCCTCCACAACCATGCGTTTGAGCTCGTATAAGGCGGTCAGCGCTTCCAGCGGGCTGAGCTCATCCACTTCCAGCGCGCGCAAGGCGGCAAGCGCCGGGTTCTCGGGCGCGTCAAAGAAGCTGAGCTGCTGGCGCTGTTGTGGCGGCTTGCGCCCAGCGAAATCGCCATTGCCCTGCTCTAGCGCTTGCAGCAGCTCGCGGGCGCGCGCGACAACCGAGGGCGGCATGCCAGCCAAGCGCGCCACATGCACGCCATAGCTTTGGTCAGCGCCGCCGGGAACAACTCGGTGCAGGAAAACGATATCTTCGCCCCGCTCGGATACGGCGATAGAATAATTCGCGCAGCGCGGCAATATATTGGGCAATTCGGTCAATTCGTGATAATGGGTGGCGAAAAGCGCGCGGCAATTGAGCCGCGGGTTGTTGTGCAGATATTCAATGACGGCGCGGGCAATCGCCATGCCATCATAAGTGGAGGTGCCGCGCCCGATTTCATCGAGGATGAGCAAGCTGCGCGGGCTGCTGCCAGCGAGCAGCCGCGCCGTCTCCACCATTTCCACCATAAATGTGCTTTGTCCCGAATGGATTTCGTCTTGCGCGCCGATGCGGGCGAAGATGCGGTCGACCATGCCGATGGTGGCGGCAGCGGCAGGCACGAAGCTGCCGACCTGCGCCAGCAAAGCAATCAGCGCCACTTGCCGAATATAAGTTGATTTGCCCGACATATTAGGACCCGTGATGATGTGAATGCGCGACGCCAGGTCAAAACAACTGTCGTTAGCGACATAGCGCGTTGAGCTTTCCAGGAGTTTTTCGACAACCGGGTGGCGCCCGCCTTCGATAGTTAAGATGTTGTCTTCGGTCAGTTGCGGGCGCACATAGGCTTGGCGCGCCGCGACATCAGCGAAAGACAGAAAAGCATCCAAATGGGCGATGGCGCGGGCGGTCTTGAGTATGCGCGCGCTATCGCCCGCAAGCTGCGCGCATAATTCCGTGAAGAGCTTGCGCTCAACCAGTTGGATTTCTTCTTCCGCATTCAGCACCCGCGCTTCATACTCTTTAAGCTCGGGCGTGATGTAGCGCTCGGCATTCACCAGCGTCTGCTTGCGCTGATAATCGGCGGGCACCTTATCGCGATGGGCGTTGGTAACTTCAATATAATAACCGAAGACTTTGTTGAAATTGACTTTGATGCTGGCGATGCCGGTGCGCCGCCGCTCCTGGGATTCGAGGTTGGCAATCCAATCCCGCGCGCCTTGCGAAGCGCTTAAAATGGCATCCAGCTCGGGCGCATAGCCGGCGCGGATGACGCCGATGGCGTTCAAAGTCGCGGGAGAATCCTCCGCAATCGCCCGGGTTATCAAGTCGACGCTTTCGGCGCAGGGGTCGAGGCGATCGCTTATCGCCTTTAAGCTGCTGAGTTCGGCGATGGCTTCGCTTAAATGCGGCACGAGCGCCAGCGCCAGCTTCAAGCTGATGAGGTCGCGCGGGGATGCTTTCCGCGCTAGCACCAGGTTCATCAGCCGCTCGACATCACCGATTTGCTTGAGCGCGGCGGCGATTTTGTCACGCAGCAGGTCGCTGCCCAGCAGCGCTTCTACTGCGTCCAGCCGCGCGTTCAGCCGCTTGATTTCCAGCAGCGGCTGGTTGAGCCATTTGCGCAGCAGCCGCTTGCCCATCGGCGTATGCGTCCGGTCCAAAATGCCGAGGAGGCTGCCGCGCATCTTGCCCTGGCGCAAAGTTTCCACCAGCTCCAGGTTGCGCCGCGTGAAGGGGTCCAGCAGCATGTACGATTCTGTCGAATACGCTTGCAGCGCCGCGATCTGTGCCAGCGACTGCTGCTGGGTTAAGCGCAGATAGTGCAGGACAGCGCCAGCGGCGGCGATGGCATCCGGCTGCCCCTCAAAACCATAACCAGCCAGCGTCGCCACGCGGAAATGCTCCTGCAGCAACTGCTGGGCACCGGCAAATTCGAATGTCCAATCTTGCGCCGGGCTGAGGTGGATGCCAGCGGGCAGGGTTACGCCCCGCTCCGCCCAGGCTTCTGGCATGATGACTTCCCGCGGCTCCAGGCGCGCCAGCTCTTCAAAGACGCTTAAGCCAACATCGCCGCCTTGAAATTGGGTAGCGCGAAATTCCCCGGTGGAGATATCGGCGTAGGCGACTCCCGCCCGATTCCAACTGCCAGTTTCGGCATCGCCAATCGGCAAAATGCCCAGCAGGTAATTGGATTTGCCTTCGTCGAGCAGCGCCGGCTCCAGCACGGTGCCGGGGGTTACCAATCGCGTAACCTCGCGCTCGACAATGCCGCGCCCGGTCGGCTCGGTAACTTGATCGCAGACGGCGACATGGAAGCCCTTCTCGATGAGCTTGGCGATATAGCCATCAACCGAATGGTGCGGCACCCCCGCCATCGGGATTTTCTCGCCGCCTTTGCGCTGGGCGCGCGCGGTCAGCGTGATGTCCAATTCCCGCGCCGCCACCTTGGCGTCGTCATCGAACATCTCATAAAAATCGCCCATGCGGAAGAGCAATATGCAATCAGGATATTGGCTTTTTATTTCCAGATATTGACGCCGCATCGGGGTGATACGAGCCATGGCGCTTAACCCTCAGACCACTTCATGGTATTCTAGCAGCGGCAACTGGCGCTATCAAGCGGCTGCCAGCTGATGGCGGCGGGCGCGGAATGTACAATTTGCCGGCTGATGACATCAGAGGAAAGAGCCATGGCGGAAGAGATTATCGCTGTAGATATTGGCGGGACGCAAATCCGCAGCGCCCGCTTTGATAGCCAGCTACAGCTGCAGCAGCGGGAAAATACTTTGACGCGCAGCGAACTTGGTCCCGACTACGCCATCAAGCGCATAATTGAGTATATCTACCGGGTGCTGCCGCCCGAACGCGCCGCCATCGCCGGCATTGGCGTTTCCTGCCCTGGCCCTTTGAATCCCAAGACTGGGGTTGTCATCGCGCCGCCTAATTTAAGCGGCTGGCGGGATGTGCCGCTGGTCGAGATTCTGGCGGCGGAATTCGGGCGGCCGGTCTACCTCGGCAATGACGCCAATGTTGCCGCGCTGGCGGAAGCTGCCAAAGGCGCGGCGCAAGGCTGCCGCCATATCATCTACATTACCGTCAGCACTGGCATCGGCAGCGGCGTCATCACCGATGGCAAGCTGGTGACGGGACGCAGCGGCTTGGCGGCGGAGCTCGGGCATATCCCGATTATCGTTGGCGGCGGCAGCGGCGGCAAAGTCTCGACCGTGGAGCTGGAAGCGGCGGGACCCGCCATCGCCCGCCGCGCGCGCCAGGCGCTGGAGCAGGGTGCCAGCTCATCCCTGCAGCGCCTGGCGGGGGGCGACTTGGAGCGCATCGACGCCGAGCTTGTTGGGAAAGCCGCCGCAAAGGGCGACCGGCTGGCGCTCGACTGCCTGGCATACGCCGGGCGCATCATCGGCTTGGGCGTGGTGACAGCGCTGCACCTGTTTAACCCGGAGGTAATTGTAATCGGCGGCGGCGTCGCCAAAACCGGGGAGCTGCTCTTCGCCGCCATCCGCCGGACGATGCACAGCCAGGTGTTATCCGACATATTCACGGCGGGCTTGCGGCTGGAAGCGGCGGCGCTGGGCGATGATGTGGCGCTGGTGGGCGCGGCGGCACTGGTGGCAACCCGGGGCGGCAACATCGACATCAGCGCGCTGGACCGGCGCTTTTAATCGACGCGGGCAAGACACATTTGCCCGCGGGCGTGATAGACTCTAGCCATGTTGATGCGACCGGACCTGCGTACGCAGCAGCGCAATTTCCTGCTGCAAATTACCCGCGCCATCACCGCGCAGCTTGACCTGGACGAAGTTCTGCGGCGTGTCATACAAGCCTCGCTGGTGATGCTGGCGGGCAGGGTCGCCATAATCGCCCTGGACGACAGGCAAGCTGGCGGGTTCACCGTGCGCGCCTACAGCGGCATCGCCGCTGAAGATTTGCCGCCACTCAACCAAAAGCTGCGAGAGCTTATGCGCCCGCTTGACGAGGGCAGGTTCAGCCGCGAATTTCTCAACAGCAAACTGCGGGAAATCGCCAACTCGATAGACAGCGGCTTGGCGCAATCCATCGCGATGCCGCTGGTCTTCGCCAGCAAGCCCCTGGGTTTGCTGATTGTCTTCCGCTCCTATCAGACGGAAATCACAAGAGAAGACTTAAGCACGCTGCAAAGCTTCGCCGACCAAGCCGCAATCGCCGTCAACAATGCCCAACTCTATGGCGAGCTCAATCGCGAGCATCAGCGGCTGGAAGCCATCCTCAACAACAGCGGCGATGGCGTCTTTATCCTCGATGCCGAGCAGACGGTGCAGCAGGCAAACCGCGCCTTTGGGCGCATAACTGGCTGGACCGCCGAAGAAGCGCTGCAACAGCCAATCCAGGATATTCTCGACTGGCAGGCGCTGGACATGCCCGACTTGCAGGCGGCGCTTGCGGCAGGCTGGGCGCGCCCGGACGCGCCGCTGGAGCCGCTCTATGTGGAAGGCGACTTGCGCCGCCGCGATGGCAGCAGCATCAGCATTGGCATTACTTACGCGCCGCTCTTGGCGGCGGATGGCAGCTTGGAAAGCATCATCGCCAATGTGCGTGACATCAGCAACTTCCGCATGGCGCAAGAATTGCAATCGGTTTTCATCTCGACAGTGCAGCACGAGCTGCGCACGCCTATCGCCATTATCAAGGGTTATGCCAGCACTTTGAGCCGCGATGATGTTGACTGGAGCGGCGCAGTGATGCGCAAAAACCTGGCAATAATTGAAGAAGAAGCCGACCGGCTCACAAATTTGGTTGAGGACTTGCTGACGGCGAGCAAAATCCAGGCGGAGCGCGAACTGCGCCTAAGTATCGCCGATGCCGATATTAAGGCGCTGGCGACGCAATCCGCCGACAGGCTGAAGAGCCAAACGGACAAACGGATCGAGCTGAGTTTCCCCGAAGCCTTCCCGCTCATCCAGGGGGACGCCGCGCGGCTGCGCCAGGTTATCGACAATCTGCTGACCAATGCCATCAAGTATTCGCCAGCGGACGCGCCCATAACTGTCGGCGGGCGCTATACAGAAAAGAGTGTGATCCTCTTCGTGCGCGACAAAGGCGCGGGCATCCCGAAAGATCAAATTGACAAGATCTTTGACCGTTTTTATCGCGTAGACAATTCGCTGACGCGGCAAACACAGGGGGCGGGATTGGGCTTGTTCCTGGCAAAGGCGATTATCGAAGCGCACAAGGGCGAAATCTCGGTGAGAAGCCAGGTGGGGAGCGGCGCCACTTTCTATTTCACCTTGCCGCGGGACTGAGGCAGGGCTGCTGATACGGCGGGAGCCGCGAACAGACTATGGCAATTTCTGGCAGAAACAGTATGCTTTTGGCGGGTTCTGCTTTAGCAAATCACCGAAAATATGCCAAGAAGACGAAAGAGTACACAATGCGCCCCCTCCCGAAAATGATGAAAAACATTGCGCTGCTGACGGTTATGGCGCTGGTCTTGAGCCTGAGCTTTAGCGTCTACAGCCAAGACACTGGCGACCCCGTCTCCCAGGCGCTGAAAATAGCGCGCGCTGCCATCGAAGAAGATCACGGCAGCCGCATAAGCCTGGCGCGCTGGCAATTTTACGAAGACAACTGGGCATCGGATTCCAGCCGCAGCTTGTACGGCGCTTTTGGCATAGACAGCTGCACCGACTCAATTCCCTTCGCGCAGAAGCGCTCGAATGTGCTCTTCGGCTGGACATTTACGCTGAGTGACCGCTCGGGCGCGCAATATCAGGCGCGTGTCAGCTATGACCTGGCGGAGTCGGTAGTATGTGACGAAGCGCTGGTGCCGCCGCAATATGCGCCACCGCCGACAGCGTCGACTGCAACTGGCGCTTCCGCGGAGGAACAAGCGCCCGCCGTCCCGCTCGCGCCCGCCAACGCTGGTCCCGCCGGTTTCGCCTTGGGCGGGCATGTGCTGCATTTGAGCAGCGATATCGCGGCGCAAATGCGCAGCGCCGGCATGACCTGGGTAAAGAAGCAGGTGCGTTATGAAGATGGCGCAGGCGCGGCGATTGGCGTCATCAACAACGCCAAGGCAAACGGCTTCCGCGTTCTGCTGGGAACTGTCGGCAATAAAGCCGCGCTGGGCGCCAATTTTGATGGCTATGTCGCCGGCTTTGCGAATTATCTGGCGGAGCTGGCGCGTAACGGCGCGGACGCTATCGAAGTCTGGAACGAGCCGAACCTGGACCGCGAATGGCCCGCGGGGCAGATTAATGGCGGCACCTATACGCGGATGCTGCAAGCGGCGTATCAGGCGATAAAAGCTGCCAACCCGGCGACTTGGGTCGTCAGCGGCGCGCCCGCCCCCACTGGTTTCTTCGCTGGCGGCTGCCAGGCGGCAGGCTGCAATGACGATGTTTTCATGCAGCAGATGGCGCAGGCGGGCGCCGCCCAATATATGGACTGCCTGGGGCTGCACTATAACGAAGGCGTGCTAAGCCCGACGCGCAATAGTGGCGACCCGCGCGGAAGCTACCCAACGCGCTACTTCAACTCCATGCTTTACCGCGGCGCGCAGTCCTTCCCCAACAGCAAAATCTGCTGGACGGAACTGGGTTATTTGAGCGGGGAAGGCATGCCAGGGGCGATCCCCGCTGGCTTCGACTGGACGCCGAACGATCCGGTTACAGTCGCGGAGCAGGCGCAGTGGCTGGCGGAAGCGGCGACTTTGTCGCGGAATTCCGGGCGCGTCCCTTTGATGATTGTGTGGAATGTCAACTTCACCGCCTGGGGCAGCGACCCGCAAGCGGGCTATGCCATGCTGCGTCCCGGCGGCAGTTGCCCGGCATGCGGCAGCTTGCGCGCCGCGATGGGCGGCTAAGTGGGTCGCCCGTGAGGCAGGCAGGGGCTTTTCTTTGAAACGCCCCTGCCACATTCGTCACGGAAACATTCAGTTATCGCGGCTCATCAGCCAGAGGTCGCTATAGCCGCACTCAGAAAAGGCGGTCTCATAATTGACCGCGGCGATGCCGATGCCGCCCGCGCCCTGCTGATAGGGCATGCTGCCGGCATATACTTCGTCTACATAATAATGCAGGGTTTCGCCCTGCAAAATCACCAGCAGATAATGAGCGCCATCGGCGATGGGGGCGCGTTTTGTATAGATGCCGGGCGCGAAGCCAGCCGCCGAGCGCCGTGAAACGCCCAAATCGCCCTCGCGCGTAAAATACGCCAGTGTATAGTCCTCGGCACTGGTGCGGTGGAAGACCAAGCCACAGCCGCCATTGGCATCAGCTTGAATCCGAGAATTCACTGATACGCCGATGGCAATCAATTCGAAGGCGCGCTCTTGCGCCAGGGCGATTGTGGTCACGCCCGCGTCGGCATAGCGCACCAAGCTTTCGTTGACAGTAAAGGCGATTTCGCTCTTGGCTGGCAGAAGCTGCTGCCGCGTCAGCACATTTGTCATGAGATATAAGCGCCGCGCCAACAGGCTTTGGGGAAAAACTACCGTGCCATCAACCCGCGTCGGCACTGTGAGCAGCGCCTCGCGCACGGCGAAGGATATCGTCCCGCCGGCATATTCGTTCGAGCGCATGGCGATGCCA
Organism: Anaerolineae bacterium; assembly: GCA_022825675.1. Lineage (GTDB taxonomy): Bacteria > Chloroflexota > Anaerolineae > Aggregatilineales > Phototrophicaceae > UBA6055. Next base: position 104,536 of record JAJDWK010000032.1, read on the forward strand.
AGCCCGCCGCGCTCAGCCGCCACTTCGCCCGCCGTCGAGCCGACAACTTGCCCGTTGTACACCACATCAAAATGCCCGCCGCTGGCAAGGATGCCCAGTCGGAAGCTGGTCTCCCCGGGCACAATCGCCGGGTGCGTCGACCAATCGCGCACATCAGTGACGATATCGCCATTCACCCGCTCTATCGTCCAAAATCCCTGATTGCTGAGCAAGAGGCGATGGTAGCGGTCAGGCGCGAAATAGCGGAAGACCAGCCCGACCTGCCAGGACGCGGTCGCCGAGACGGACTCGAATGCCGCCTCAAAATAAACATCCTCCTCCAATGGCAGATGCAAGCCCAGGATGATGGCGGTACGGGCGGCGCCAGTCATCTCGACAGCGAACAAACTGGAATCGGACAAATGCACAACGGCGTCGCTGAAGACGACCTCCCAGTTTGAATTGTCCATTACCGTGTCGCGCTCCGCCAGCACATCATAGCCCGGCAGCACATGCAGCCGATAGTCGCCGCCGCTGCCGCCCACCCCATCCACGACAATTGTATAGGTCGCCGATTCGGGGATTAAAAATGCCTGTAGCGCCGCATCGCGGCTGTCCGGGAAGTTATAGTCGTCATTCTCGATGACCAGCGCGCCGGCAGTGTCATAGATTTGCAAGCGCGGGTCCAGGGTCTCGCCAAGAGCTTCGACGCGAAATGACACCAAAGTCCATTCCAGGGCGAAGAAAGCGTAGCGATGCGCCGCGCCCGCGTCCAGCTTGGCATCCACAATTGAGCCGAGCTGCAGGGCGGTGTCTTGCGCGCTTAGAGGGAAAATACAGAATACAAACAGCATGACCCCGAGAGCGCGTCTGCAGGCGCGTGTCATTTGTCCTTAGGCATCCAGGTTGTATAGGTGTCGGCGAGATAATCCAGATAGGCATGATAATCTTGTAAGGACATTTCGGCACCAAGTTCGCCGCGATGGAACTCCGCCTGGGCGATGCGGCGGATGCTGCCCGCTTCTTTGAGATCGCGCGCGTCCTCGCCTTTGCCCTTTTTTTTGCGTTGGAATTTGGTGGACAAGCGCGAAAGCGGCAGCGCCTCAAAATCTTCTGGCGAGGCGATGCTATAGCTGATGATATAATCGCCGTCCTGCTCCAGCGCATTCGCCACCACATACCAGCCCTTGGGGACGCGCGGGTGGCGCTTGGCTTCGAAATGCCAGAGCAGCAGGTTGACATTCGCCGCGGCATCAATTTCGCCTTGCACGGTGCCAGCTTTGATGAGCACAATCATGTCATCTATAAACTGGATAGCGCGGTTGCTGGGCCAATAGCGCTTCGCCAAATGGTCGGCCGCATAGGTCAAGGCGATGGCGAGGGCGAGGGCAGCGCCAATCGTGATTAAGCCGCTGTTGGGCAGGATGGTGTTGAGTATCAAATAGCCCGCCACCGCGCTTATCAAGAAGGTGACGCAGCCGAGAATGCGCACGCCAGAGTGTTCGCTGTCCACCTGGAATACGAGGTCGGGCGCTTGGTCTGGCGCATTAAGCATTTGCATTGTGCGTCCCCCCTCGGCGCGATAATCGCGATACTCTAGCTCAAGATAATAACCGAAACGGCAGAACTTGCAATGGCGCTGCCGAGAGCGCATGCTAGTAATGTGGCAAATAGGGGGTGCTTCCAGTGATAGCGGCAATGTGCTTCGGCAGCGTATTTGGCTTGCCCTTCATCGCCTGTGGCATCATTCTGATAGCTGACCGCGACCGCACCTGGCGGCGGAAATCGCAACGCTCGACCAGCGCGTCCGCGCCGCAGCGAACAGCCGCTTGGGACCGGCGTCAGATTTTCTACGGGCTCCTGCTGATTCTGCTCGGCTCTGTGATATTCGGCGCATTGGCTGCCTTCAACTATTTCGCGCAGAGCATAGCGCCCGCCGCGCCCTTTTGAGCGCTGACCAGCCGCCAGCCGATTCAGGGAAAGCGCCGCCACCAAATGCCGGTGCATTGCGGCAGGAGTGTCATGCCAGCGGCAAGCCAGGTATTTGTCAGCGATTCGCTAAAAACGCCGCGCAGCAAATCACGGGCTTCCTGAGGCGTGGCGAATTGATAATCAGAACGGACCCAGCGGAAATCGAAGCCGCAGCTTTCCTGCCAATAGTGATAGAGCAGTTTTAAGCGGCGGTTGGGAATGCGCGGGCGGCGGGTGCCAGTGCCCATGGTTTCTAGCAATATGGCGACGCCGCCCGGCTTCAACACGCGCGCCATCTCTTTGAGCATGCCATCGATGCGCTCGCGCCAATCTTCGGGATGCCATGCCATCACATGGTTGAAGCTCCAGCCTTCCAAAGCCAAATCGGCGCAGTTTGCCGCCACTGGCATAAGCAGATTGTCCCCAGCCGCCAGCGTCCAGTTGCTCGTGCCGGTCGCGGTCAAATTGTCCCGCGCCAGCGCCAGCATGGCGGGCTCGATATCAAAGGCGGCGATGCGCTCGGCAAGAACTGTCAGCAGCCGCGTCAGCCGCCCGGTGCCAGCGCCAAATTCCACAATGCTTAAGCCATGCAAAGGCTGGATAGCGTTGAGCGCGGCGAAGACATTGCCCTGATAATCCTCCCGCGCGACCAAGCGGTCATAAGCGGCTGCATTACGGCGGTAGACATCTTTGAATTCGTCCGACTTGGGGAAGCGATTGGATGGCTCCACAGGGTTACGCCCGCGCCCAGCTAGCAGAAACTTTGATATACCGCGTCAAACCTTGTCTGGTCAATCTGCTTATAGTCACTCAAAAGCGCCTTGAAAACCCGCATATAGTCCACAATTTGCGCTCTTGTATAGGCTTCAAAACGCAGCGTGACCGCCGGCTGGGTATTGCTGGCGCGCACCAGCCCCCAGCCATTCTCGAAGAGGACGCGGGCGCCATCGACCGTGACGACTTCGTAGGTAGCTTGCAGCTGCGCCGTCATCTCGGCGATCATTTTGAATTTCAGGTCATCAGGCGCGGACAAGACGATCTCGGGCGTTGCCACCAATTTGGGAATCTCATCAAAAATCTCGGCGACTGTTTGCGGCGAATTGCTGAAGATTTCCAACGCCTTTAATGCCACCAGCGGCGCGTCATCAAAACCATAATAGTCTTCGCCGATGAACAAATGGCCGCTTACTTCGCCGCCGAGGAGCGAGCCGATTTCGCTCATCTTCTGCTTCATCAAGCTGTGGCCCGATTTCCACATCACCGGCTCGCCGCCGAATCGCTTGATTTCGTCGGGCAGCGCTTGCGATGCCTTGACATCAAAGACGATGGGCGTATTCGGGTGGCGGCTGAGAAGATCGCGCGCCAAAAGCGCCAGCAGGCGGTCGGCAGCGATATGATTGCCGCGATTGTCAATGAAGCCGCAGCGGTCGCTATCGCCATCAAAAGCCAAGCCCAGGTCCGCATCCAACTCAAGCACCTTGGCTTCCAAATCGCGCGTCATCTCGGGGTCTTCCGGGTTGGGCAGGTGGTTGGGGAAAGTGCCGTCCGGCTCACAATACAGGCAGTGCAAATCAAGCCCCAAGGCGCGCAATACCGGCGGCAGATAGCTGCCGGACAAGCCGTTGCCGGCATCCAGCACGACCGTCATGCGCTTCGCCAGCGACACCTTGCTTTGGATTGTCGCCATGTGCCGCTGTATCAGCTGCGGGTCTTCTTCGACAGCTGCCCGCCCCTGGGCGAAGCCGCTCGCGTCGATGATATTCAGCAGCTCTTGAATTTGCTCGCCAGCCAGCGCCAGCTTGCCGTATGCCATCTTGATGCCGTTGTAGCGCGTGTCGAGATGGCTGCCGGTTATCATCACGCCCGCGCCCGCGCCCTCGAAAGAAGCGGAGGCAAAATACACAGTCGGCGTTAATACCTCGCCGATATCGGTGACCGGCAGCCCGGTAGCAGCCAAGCCGTCGATGACGGCGGCTTTTAGAGGCGCTGATGTCAGGCGATTGTCAGAGCCGACAAAAACGCGCTCGGTGCCGAACTGCCGCGGCAAATATGTGCCGAGCGCCTTGCCAACCTGCCGCGCCACCGCCGGCGTCAACTGTGGCGCGGCACCAGCGGCAGTGCCGCGGATATCGTATTTGCGAAATATAGAGCGATCAAGCTCAGTCATTGTCTCCTCATTTCCCGTGCCGGCTGCATGGCGCGGCAGCGCCCGCCGCGATTGCTGTCCTGGCGCTTAAGCCTCGACCACAAGCTCCTCGCCAGCGACATGGGCAAAAAACTTCAAGCCGCCGCCGCGTTTTCTGCTGGCGCTGACGCGCACTTCCGTGCCTTCTGGCGGATTAGAGCGCAGGAGAAAATCCGCCAGCGGCTCGCGCAGATTGCGGCGCAGGATGCGGCGCAAGGGGCGCGCGCCAAACTCCGGCTCGTCATTCTGCGCCAGCAGCCATTTCTTGGCACCATCGGTGAAGGTCAAGGTTAAGCCGCGTTCCCGCGCCAATTTGTTTTCTTTTTCGATCAACAAATCAAGTATCAGCACAAAGTCTTCATCGCCCAAGGCATTAAAGAGGATGACCTCGTCCAGGCGATTGACAAATTCCGGGCGCAGAAAGTCCAGCACCTGGTCCAATATCTTCTCGCGCAGCTCCTCGGTGATCTGCCGCACCATCAAATGTTCGGAGCCGATATTACTGGTCAAGATGACAACCGCTTCGCTAAAGCCCGCGACATTGCCGCGCCCATCGGTGAGGCGCCCCTCTTCCATCACTTGCAGCAGCACATCCATGATGCGCGGGTGCGCCTTTTCAATCTCATCAAGAAGCACAATGGTATAGGGCTTCTGAATCAGCCTTTCGGTCAGTTGGCCGCCTTCATCGCTGCCGACATAGCCAACAGCCGAGCCGATAAGCCGGTTGATGCTGCTTTCGTCTTTGTATTCGCTCATGTCCAGCACAAAGAGCGTGTCCTCGCTGCCGAACATAAAATCAGCGAGCACCTTAGCCAATTCGGTTTTGCCGATGCCAGTTGGTCCCAAAAACAGAAATGTGCCGATGGGACGGCGGGGATCTTTTAAGCCAACGCGCGCCGTCTTTATCGCCCGGCTGACCAATTGCACCGCTTCTTCCTGCCCTATCAAGCGCTTGCGCAGGTGCTCATCCATATTCGCATAACGCAGGCGTTCATCAGCGCCGAGTTTGGTTACGGGGATGCCGGTCATCTGGCTGGTGACGAGGGTAACATCCCCGACATCCAGGATGGCGTCATTAGTCTCGGGGCGGAAGGCGAGGTGCGCCTGTTTGCCCATGTTGACCATCGCCGCGGTGCGATGCAGAAGCTGTTCGGCGCTTTGCGGCAAGGGACTGGTCTTGAGGAAGCGGTGCGACATGCGCGCCGCCATCTTCAGCGCGTCATGATCGACGGTGATGTCGTAGTCCGATTCGATATGCGGCGCGATCGTCTCCAGGATTTCCACAGCTTCGTCAAGCGCGGGCTCATCAACGCGGATGACCTGGCTGTTTTCCATTATCGCGCTGACGCCTTGTATCCGCGCCTCAAACTCGGACAAGCTGGTGGTGCAGATGATGACGGGGTCATCGCTGAGGAAAGCTTTTTGCACCAGCGATGTCGCTTTGTTGAAATCCGCCTTGATAGGACCGCCGAAGAAGCGGTGAATCAAAGGCAGGAAGAGAATGCCGCGCCGCGCCGCGCTCATGCCAGCGCGGAAGGCTTCCTGGTCGCCATCAAGCAGCGCTGTTTCGCTGATTTGCACCAGGCTGGACAAACCCGCGGGACCTTTTTCTTCCGCCATCACCAGCGCCAGGCTGTAAGCGAGCGTACGCTTGCCGACGCCATCCGCGCCCACCAAGATGATGTGGCGGTTGACCGATTGCGTCAGCACATTAATCATGCTGCGCAGCAAATCTTCCCGAAAATGCACCGCCCGCAGCAAGCCGCGCTTCGCCCGCTTCACATAATCGACGGTGGTGCTGTCTTCACGGGCGGGGATGATTTTGCTGGCATCGCTGTAGGCATCCTGGATAGACTTGGGCGTGATGCTGAACTGCCGCAAAATGCCGCCAGTGCTGACGGATGATTCCGCCAAAACTGCAAGCGCGTGGTCGGTGTCGATTTTCTGCTGGTTCATCGAGTTGGCGATAGTCAAGCCATCGTCCAGCAAGATGACGGACTGGCGGCTGAGCGATATTTTGCGGTTGCCGATGGCGACAAAGCTGAGGCTGCCATCAGGGTCGCGCCGCGATTGTATCGCCACTTTCACCTGGCGCTCCAGCCGTTCCAAATCAACTGCCCGCGAAGTCTCAAACATTTTTAGCATGCGGTGGGCGGCGGTGTCTTGCCGCCGCAGCAAGGCAAGCAGGACCATCTCTGGCATAATTGAAGACTTGCGGTATTCGCCCAGCAGCGGCACGGCGTCGTTCAGCACCGCGTCCATGTCTTTTGAGAGCAGATCGGGGTTAAGCGTAGCCATAAAGCGAAAGCGTCCTCTACATTTGCCTTGCCCAAACACTTGCGCAGCGCCGCCATTATAGCGCAGCCGGGCGCGCCGCGCCTAGCGCGCCCAGCGCGACCGCAGAGAGTTTATTTAAACTTTACATTTGCCGCCGCGCTATGCCTATTTTCTCACAGCCTGCAATAGAAGAATCTTAGAATTGCCCGGCAAATCTCAAAGAGCTGATGCTGACGGCGGGATGCCGCTTAGAATTCGTTCTTTTGAATGAACATAAAATGCAGGAAGTTGTACAAATCTTCGCCTTCCAGCAGACGCGGGCGCGCCCGGTCGTCAATGATGCCGGGGAAGAGCTCCACCGCCAGCAGCTTGCCATCGTAGATATACAGGGTATCCAGGAAAAAACGGCGATTGCCCCAGGGCAGTTGGTCAAAAAAGAGATTGCCCAATCCGTAGTGGATGAATGCCGTCTCGCCGCGCTGGGTGGGATAGAACTCAAAGGTCATCGGCTTGTGCTCGGCGGTGCCCAGCACAATATCAGCGCCCCATTCGGCGAAGGTCTTATAATCAAAACGGTGCCCGTCCTGCGGCAGATACTGCTCGAACTCGCGATAATGCACCGTGAGCAGAACTTGATCGACTTCAGCGGCGAGCGCGCCAAGGGCGGAGCGCAGCCAAGGGCGCTCGCAAGCGGCGGCGCCAGCGCGAGCGCCAAAACCCTGCTGCGGGTCGTCATTCACATACGCGAAATTGGGACCAACATCGTTGCAAGCCAGCCAGCCGATGCGCGAGCCATTGTGCTGCAATATCAAGGGCTGGCGCGCAGCCGCTTCGTCCAGCCCGCCGCCAACCAGGTGCATGCCCCATAGCTCAAAGATGCCGATGGTCTCCCGCAGCGGCGCGAAGCCGAAGTCGTTGATGTGATTGCCCGTCAAATCGACAATATCTACATCCAAAAGTTCAAAAAGCCGCAAATGCTCGCTTTTCATGCACATGCTGAGGTCGCCCGCCAGCCGTCTGCCAGTTGCCTGCGGGCAATCAGGCACAATCGAGGCTTCGTTGGTGATATGGAAAAAGTCAGAGCGCAGCACATAATCGCGGATGCCGCTGGCGGCGGCATCAACGCCAATCGCGTCGATTGCGGGCAATGTATGCCGCGCCAGCGCAGTCGTGCCAGAGACGGTGATGCGCGTCAAGCGGCTGGGCATGAAGTTGGGCGCGGCGCTTTCAAATGCCAGTGGATAGCTGTCCAGTTGGTCGACAACGGGCATATCATCCAGCCACAGGGGGCGATATTGCAGCCGCAGCTGATCAAATGGTAGCAGGGTATAGAGCCGTTTATTGCGCCACAGCGTCGAAAACAGGCTGCTGTTTTCAACAAGCCGCGTGTTGCCGTGGAACTCGACGCCGCGCTGCCCCAGCGCCAGCCTGGCGGATTCGCTTAATACAAGCCGCTGGTCATAGCCGCCGGCTACTATATGCGCCAGGTGCTCCGAATCAATCGAGGTGAGCAGCGCGCCGAAGCCAGCCACCGGCAGCCACAATTCATAACCCGCTTCTTGCCCTTGGCTTGACGGCGCATCCCCCTCATCGCCCGCCAGGGCGCTGGCGTAAAAGTCGACATATTCGGGAACATAGTGCCGCCAGGAATTTTCACTGTGGCTGCCGCCAGCAAACACCCGGTGCTGGTGGGGAACGCGCCGCCGCTGCAAGGCGACATGCATGGCTTCAACGCCGTCCGCCGCATAATCGCTGGTGCCGCGGTCCAGCCAGAGCTTCAAGTGGGTATCAGCATTGAGTGATTGCGCCAGGTTCAAGGGATTATAGGCTGGTGCCGCATGCTCGGCATCAAAATAGGGGCTGTGCCCGCCAAGCGCCACAAACTTATCGGCGTAGCGCAGCCCAAGATGGTAAGCCCAAAAGCCGCCGCGGGAAATGCCGCCGATGCCATGACGCCCGTTGCTGCGATAGCGCGCCGCCATCTGCGCAATAAAATCGAGCAGAATGGCGTCGTAGGTCGCGCCATCAAAGCGGTTTTCGTTGGCGATGGTGCCGCCATTGGGCATCACAACGATGATTGGAATTGCCGTCCCGGCGCGGATGGCGGCTTCCAGCGCGTCGATAAAACCCAGGCGGGACCACTGCTGGTCGTCCGCATCCGAGCCATGCAGAAGCGTCAAGAGCGGATAAGAAGTCTCGTCTGCGGCATAACAGGGCGGCAGATACACGGTATAGCGGCGTTCGCCCTCATCAACCGCGCTGCGATAGCTTTCCCGAGCCAGGCTGCCAGCTTCATCACAAGCGCCAGCATCGGCGAGCGCCGGGGCGCTCAGCGAGCTGAAAATCAGCCAGACCATAATTACGATTGAGAAGAGAATTTGGCGCATCGATGCTCGTTTCAGCGTAGTCTGCAATTAGCCAGCGAAGGGTATCAGAATCCGCTTCATTTGGCAGCGCCAGTTTATACAGAGTCCGCGATATCGCCTAGCCTGTAGCCAAGCGCGCGCGCATTACGAACAAGTTCAAATTCGCCCAGGCTTTTGACTTTGCGCCGAAGGTTGCTCACATGCGGGCGGATAACTTCGCGCGCTTCCGCCTCATCCGTATGGTAGCCGCGGACTTCTCGCACCAGCTCCTGGCAGGCGATTACACGCCCGCGATGCGCCGCCAGATAGAGCAGCAGGTCAAATTCGGTCGGCGTCAAGCTGATGGAGGCATCGCCGAAGCTAACTTCAAAGGTGCCAGGATACAGGGAAAGCGGTCCCAAGTCGATGACATTGCCGCGCGGGCTGGAGCGCGCGCTTTCGCCGATGCCATCGGGCGCGCCCGGCGCTTGCGCGTCAGCAACAGCGGTGACTTCGTGGGCTAAGGCAGCGACCGATTGCTGGATTGTGCCCAGCAAGCGCCGCCGCCGCCGCAAGCTGCGCGCCGCCTCAATGCCATGGGCAACGCTCTCATCAAGCGCTTCCCGCGCAATCGGCTTAATCAAATAGTCTTTAGCGCCGAGGCGCAGCGCCTGTATGGCGGTTTCGATGGCGGCATTTTCAGTCAGCATGATGACAACGGCATCCGGCGACTTCAATTTGATTTCCCGCAGCAATTGCAAGCCGCTTTTGCCGGGCAAGGCAATTTCCGCCAAAACCAGGTCGAAGTCATCGTCGCTAAAGCGCTGCAGGGCGGCTTCCGCGCTAGGTACCTCCGTTACCAGATAGCCGATGCGCTGGAGCGCTTTGCTGAGGGTATAGCGATTGACGCCGTCCCCATCAACGAGAAGGAGGCGAATAAGCTGTCGGACAGACATCGATGCCACCAAAGGCGCTACGCGATGTTTCTACTCTTAGTATAGCGGATTCACGCCGCTGTAGGAAATTGGCATGCCCGTTTGCCGCCTTTTCCCCCGCTCAGCCCAGCGAGAGTGTAACCCAGTCGCCGCTGTCAGAAGTGAAGAGGCTGGCTTCCGCCAGATGCCAGGTATCCGCCACGCAAATGGCGATGATTATGCCCTCAGCGCTGATTAAGGGAATGCCAGCGCGCAGCTCCCGCGGGATTTTGCGGTCAATCATCCAATCCTTGAGCTTAAGCGAGCGCCCCGCCATGCCCTTGGGCATAAAGCGATCGCCCGTCCGGCGTGTGCGCAGTCGCAGTTCCATCGCCGCCGGCAACGTATAATTCACAACACCCTCAGCCGCGCCGCCGCCCGGACGCAAATTGATGCTTAATCCACAATAATTGAGCGACGTTCTGCCAGTCAATTTGATATCGGTAGCGGCGGGAATCAGGCGGTATGGGGCGGCATCAGGCGCGGCGGCGCAGTCTTCTATGTATAGGTCCTCATAGCTTATGCGCAGGCGCAGTCCATTGCCTAGCTGCAAGCGCGCGCCAGTCTCCGCCTTGAGCGCTTTGGCGATGGTAGTCACGGTTGCGTCGTAGCTGAGCGCGGCGCTGCCATCGGCAAGCGCGCTATAGGCTTCGCGAAGCAGGCGGCGCTGCAGCGCGGGATGCAGCGCGCTAAATTCCGCCTTGCTGATGCGCCAGCGGCGCGCGCTTTGGGTGACCTTGGGCATCACCAGCGCCGCAAATTGCTGCGCGATGAAGTGGTCTTCGGTCGCGGCGGTATCGGCAAGCCGGGTGAAAGCCCCCTCCAGCTTGGGGTTGAGCCGCCGCAAGCGCGGGATGACTTCGTGGCGCAAGTAATTGCGGCTATAGGCGATGTCGTCATTGCTTTTGTCATGGCGGCTGGGCAAGCCATGCTGCGCGCAGTATGCCAGCAGCTGCCCCTGCGGGACCTGCAGGAGCGGGCGCAGCAGGCGAATATCGCTGTGCCCGGGCAGATTGGCGGCAGCCTGCATGCCGCGCAAGCTGCCTGCCCCGCTGCCGCGCGCTATATGCAGCAGGATGGTCTCGGCTTGGTCCAGCGCGTGATGGCCCGTGAGCACGCAGCGGCTCCCCCCTTGCCGCGCCACTTCAGCGAGAAAGTCATAGCGGGCGCGCCGTGCCGCTTCTTCAAGCCCCATGCCCCATTGCCGCGCCAGACTCTTGACATCCGCCGCGCCCGGGCTGAATGGCAAGCCCCAGCCCCGCGCCAAATCGCTGACAAATGCCAAATCACGGCGGCCGTCTTCGCCGCGCAAGCCATGATCCAGCGAGGCGACATGCAGCGCCAGGCCTGTTTCCGCCCGCAATGCCAGCAGAATGTGCAGCAGCGCGACCGAATCGGCACCGCCGGACACGGCGACAATCGCCTTGCGGTTCGCGACGAATGCGCCGCTCTCCCGTAAACTTTTTAGCGCGGTCCCGCGGATATCGTGCTGGCTCAAGGGCGTTGCCTGCTCTGTAGTTCGCCTGTACAGCATAACGCATAGCGAGAGATATGCGCGCATGTAAGCGCTTGCGCGCCAGATTGCCCTATGCGCCGCGGATGACTCACGCTCACAGCACAATCCTGAACAGCGAACTATGCTATACTTTGCGGCATAGCCGTTCCATTGAGGAGCCATTCGTGTTAAGCCCCTTGGATTTCCTATTCGGGCTTTTTTCGCTCGACATCGGCATAGATCTGGGTACGGCATATACCTTAGTTTATGTGCGCGGCAAGGGCATTGTCATCAATGAACCCAGTTTTGTCGCCGTCGACCGAAAAACGCGGGCGCCCATTGAGGTAGGCTCGCGCGCCAAAGAAATGTGGAGCAAAAATCCGCGGGATATTTTGATTGTGCGCCCGCTGCGCGATGGCGTCATCAGCGAATACGAGATTACCGCGCGCATGCTCGATTATTTGATTAAAAAAGCGCACGAGCAGAGCTGGGTGCCCGTGCCGCGCCCCCGGGTTGTCGTTGGCATCCCCAGCGGCGTTACCGAAGTCGAGAAACGCGCCGTCATCGAAGCGACTTTGGACGCCGGCGCCCGCGAGGCGCATCTGATTGAAGAGCCGGTGGCCGCCGCTATCGGCGCGAACCTGCCAGTGCTGGAAACGCGCGGCAGCATGGTCGTGGATATCGGCGGCGGCACGACCGAAGTCGCGCTGTTCTCTTTGGGCGGCATCGTCATCAGCCGCAGCATCCGCGTGGCTGGCGACGAAATGGACGAGGACATCGTGCAGCACCTGCGCAACAAACACAATTTGCTGATTGGCGAGCCGACAGCCGAGAAGGCGAAAATCGACATCGGCTCCGCCTATCCCTTGCCGCAAGAGAGCACATACATCGTGAAGGGCAGGAATTTGACGACCGGCTTGCCCGATTCTGTCGAAGTCAGCTCCATAGAAATCCGCGAAGCTATTGCCGGCTCGGTGAATATCATCATCGATACCGTCAAAGACGCGCTGGATGATACCCCGCCCGAGCTGGTCGCCGATTTGATGGAGAGCGGCATCACGATTGCGGGCGGCGGCGGACAACTGCGCGGCTTGGGCGATAGACTGCGCGAAGAGGTCAACATCCGTTCCTGGCTTGCCGACGATGCCATGACCTGTGTGGCGCGCGGCGCGGGACGGGTCCTGGAAGACTACAACAATCTGCGGCGGCTGCTGACGGGGCCGGAACGCGGCAGCACTCGGCATTGACGCTGCATTGCCGTATCCTGTGATAGTATAGGCGAAAGGAACTTGGCGCGAGGCATTGCCCTTGAGACCGCTCGGGCGGAACCGCCGCCTGCTATATTTGATGTTTGCGCTGGGCTTATGCGGGCTGCTGGCGCTGTTAAGCATCGCCGGCATCTTGTCGCCCGTAGAAAGCGCGGTCGCCGCCCCCTTAAACGGGCTCTCGGGATTATTTACGCGGGTGTCGCTTTCGATTGATGCCGCTTTGGATGAGCTGAACAATTTGGGCGCTTTGCGCGCGCGCATCGCCGACCTGGAAGAACAGTTGGCATCGCGGCAGATAGAGTTAATCCGACTGCGGGAAGAGGCGAGCGACTATGACCGGCTCATCGATTTGTTCTCGTACACAACCAGCCTGGAAAACCAGGAGTTCCTGCCGGCGGATGTCATCGCGGCGGAGCTGACGGGCATAGCACGCACGATAGTCATCAATCGCGGCACCCGGGACGGCATCGCCGTTGGCATGCCAGTATCGACCGATTTGGGATTGGTCGGACGGGTGACGCGGGTCAGCGCCAATGCGTCGCAGGTACAGCTGATAAACGATGAGAACAGCGCCGTCAGCGCCCGCTTGCAGGCGACGCGCGCCCAAGGCAGCATCATCGGGCAGGCTTCCGGCGTCTTGCGCCTGACCATGGTGGACCTGGACGAAGAAATCCGCCAAGGCGACTTGGTGATAAGCTCTGGCTTGGGCGGGAACTTCCCCGCTGACATTGTAATCGGGCAAGTTACGAGCGTGCGCCAATTTGAATTTGAGCTGTTTCAAGAAGCGGAAGTCCGCAGTTTGATTGACCTTGAAGCGCTGGATGTGGTGCTGGTCATCACCAGCTTTGAGCCTATTGACCTTTCGATATTTGAAGAGGATGGCGGCTGAAATGGGGCGCGCGCTCTCCATCCCGATTTTGGGGCTGCTGGCAGCGCTCTCCGCCAGCATCCTCCCGCAGCTAAGCGCTCTCGGGATTTCGGTGCTGGCGGAATTTGCGCCCGTATTCGCGGGCGCGCGCGGGCAAGTGAGCGTCATCTTGCTGGTGGTAATGTGCTGGGCAGTGCGGGCGGATGTGCCGGAAACTTTGCTCTGGGCATTTGTCGGCGGGCTGATGCTGGATATATTTTCGCTCTTGCCATTAGGCGCGAGTTCGGCGGCGCTGGCGCTGCTGGCATATTTTGTCAACAGCGTGACGCGGCAATTATCGCGGGCGCGCATCGTCTTTTTGCTTCTGTTCACGCCGGTCGCCACCGCCGCCTTCACAGCATATACCTTGCTTTGGCTGGCGCTGCTGGGCAATTCCTACGATACCTTGCTGGTCTTGCAGCTGCATCTGCTGCCGACGATTCTATTTAATTTGCTGGCGCTGCCGCTGATATACGCGCTGACGCGCCTGCTGCAGCGCCGCTTGCAAGGCGGCTTGCAAATCGCGCCCCAGAGCTTGTCCCCCGCCGGCGCATCGGGAGCTGAATTGTGAAAGCGGGCCGGCTCTACCCTTTCCAATCCTGGCGCTTGACCTTTTTCCAGGCGGTGATATTTGCCGTTTTTCTGCTCTTCGGCATCCGCATGTACGAATTGCAGGTGCTGCGTCAAAGCGCCTTCCAGGCAAGCGCTGACGACAACCGTTTTGATGAAGTGCTGCTGCCGGCGCGGCGCGGCGCCATCTTCGACCGCAACGATACCCGCCTCGCTTTTAATGTGCCCGCCTTTAATGTAACCATCATCCCGGCGCAGCTACCGGCTGATGAAGAAGAGGAGCTGGCGGTATTCAATCGGCTGTCGGCTTTGGTGGGCGTGCCGCCAACGCGGGAAATCGCGGCGCAGGCGGGCGCATTCACGCGCAGCATCCAGGATTTTGTTGAGGAAGGGGAAGGCATCGCGCCGTTTAATCCCGTAACAATCGCCGTTGATGTGCCGCAGTTGGTGGCGATGCAAATCCTGGAAGAGCGCATTTATATGCAGGGCGTGGACATCGACACCGTTGCCGTGCGCGAATACCCTACTGGTGCCTTGACCACGCATATCATTGGCTATATGGGACCCGTCCCGGCCGAGCAGGAAGCCGAATTGCGGGCGCAGGGCTATGACCCCGCGTTCGACCGCATCGGCTACGAGGGGGTCGAACGTTATTTGGAAAATCGCCTGTCGGGCATACGCGGCCGAGTCATCAACGAAGTTGATGTCGCCCGCGAGGTAATCCGAGTTGTGCAACAGGTTGACCCCGTGCCCGGGCAGAATGTGCGCCTGACAATCGACACCAACCTGCAAGCATTCGCCCAGCGCGCGCTGATTGACCAGTTGGAAGAACTCAACAGCGCTGCCGGGCGCACCATCTCCCAGCGCGGCGTCGTCATCGCCATGGACCCGCGCACGGGCGAGGTGCTGGCGCTTGTCAGCTACCCCAGCTATGACAATTCCCGTTTTGCCCGCGCCATTGATGGCGAATACTTCTTCGAAATCGCCGCTGACCCCTTGCGCCCGCTGGTGGACAACACGATTAAGAGCAAATATCCGCCGGGCTCGGTTTGGAAGATAATCACCGCGGCGGCGGTCTTGGAAGAAAATGTCATTGACCCGAATACATTTCTGCTGGATGAGGGGCAGATACTGGTGGAGAACCGCTATGCGCC
Organism: Anaerolineae bacterium; assembly: GCA_022825675.1. GTDB lineage: Bacteria > Chloroflexota > Anaerolineae > Aggregatilineales > Phototrophicaceae > UBA6055. Next base: position 119,661 of record JAJDWK010000032.1, read on the forward strand.
CAATGACCGCGCCGCATCCCAGCGTTTTGTCTGCTGGCTGCGCACGGGGCATGGGCTCGTTGATATGACGCGCGGCATCGCCTGGAGCTGTGATGTATATTTCTATCAGATAGGCGGTGGCAACCCAAATTTGTCCGCGCTCACGATCCGCCCGGGCGGCTTGGGCATCGACGACCTCTTCCGCTATGGCACCGCTTTTGGCATCGGCAGCGAGCTGGGCATAGAGCTGCCATTCGAGAACCCCAACCGCATGCCTGACCCGGATTGGAAACGGCGCAACGAAGGCGAAAGCTGGTCGACTGGCGATACTTACAACGCCGCCTTTGGGCAGGGTTATGTCAATGTGACGCCATTGCAGCTGATAAACTCGGTGGCGGCAAGCATCAATGGCGGCGTATTGTATCAGCCGACGATTGTGCGCGAATTCCTCGACGAAGAACGACAAATCATCGACGCCTTCGCGCCTAAAGTTTTGCGCACCATCAACCGCGAGCTTTTGGGGGCGGGCGAAGAACTGACTTTGCTGCTGCTGGAAGACATGCTGATGAAAGGTCCCGCCAGCCTGGCCTGCGTCTGTGAGCCGAACTCGCAATGGTACGCGCCCAGCCGCTGTGACCCGCAAGGCTATCGAAACACCGCTGACCTCAACCCGGATCCAACCGTGGAAGACCTGCACAGCTACCGCATACATATCCCTTTGAATTACAGCTTCAACGGTTCTGTCTGCCAGCCAGTGCGCTTCCGCGCCCCCGGCGAGCCTTACATCCCGCCATTTGTTTCGGCGAAATCGCTGGACCTTGTGCGCGAGGGCATGCGCGCCGCAGTGGTGGCGGAAGGCGGGACAGCGCAGCCAGCTGCCCTGCCCTTCGTCGAGGTGGCGGGCAAAACCGGCACGGCGGAATATTGTGATGATCACGCCTGGGCGCGCAATCTTTGTGTGCCGGGGCAATGGCCCGCCCACGCCTGGTACACGGGTTACGCGCCGTATGACGCTCCCGAAATCATCATTCTCGCATTCGTCTATAATGGCGGCGAGGGCTCACAGGTGGCTTTGCCGATTGTGCGCAAGACTATGGAAGAGTATTTCCGCTTGAAAGACGAGCGCGCTGCCGCGCCGCGCCCACTCGCAGACGCGGCAGCCGGAGGCTAACATGCCGTCCCTAAGCGCGCGGCAGCGGCGGCTGATACGCCAATGGAGCCCGGCTTGCATCGCCGCTGGCGCTGCCTGGCTCCTGTTCCTTATTGTGGGCGAGACGCCGCTGACGCGGGCAGCGGGCATGGCGCTGGCAATCCTGGGCGTAACCGCCAGCATGCGTCAAATGGGCTTTGTCGCATCCATCGCCGGCGGTTTGACCCTGGCGCTCTGCCCGGTGTTTTGGTCGCAGACGGGCGGCGGGACCGAGTCGCCGCTGCTCTATGTCATCGCGGCGGCGGCGCCAGCAGCCGCCATGCTCATCGCCGCATTTGCCTTCAAACGCAATGATTGGAGCATCGCCGCCGGCATCGCGGTATTCCTGCTCATATTCTGGAGCCAAATTGGCACTTCACAGAGCCTGCGGCTTACGGGGCTGGTTACCTCCTGGCTGCTTTTCTTGCAGATAGACATGATACTGCTGACGAATCCGCGCCCGGGGGTCAAACCGGCAAAAGCGCCAAAAAGCTGGCAGCCTTTGGGCTTGCTGCTGCTCTTGCTCATCGGCATTGTCAACGACCCGCTGGCGACATTGTTCGCCCCCGCGATAGTCCTAGCGCTCTTCCTGTCTTATGCCAAACTGCCGCGCTGGTATTGGCTCGCTCTGTGGGCGAGCAGCGTTTTTGGGCTGGCGCTGTTGGCGCGCCAGTATCTGCTGCTGCAACCGGCGCTATTGGATTTCTGGGGCTGGCGGGAAGCGCTGCGCTGGATCGACCTCGGCGGCTTGGTGGTGGCGCAATTCGGCATCATCGGCATCGCTCTGGGCTTGATCGGCTTGGCGCGTTTGTCCCGCTGGTATCCGCCGCTGGGCACAATTACCATGATTGCCTACGCGGCTTATATCTTTTTCGGGCTGGTATACTTGGGGGAGCGGCGTGATATTTTGCTGGCGCCATTGCTGATTATTCAAGTAATTTGGATGACCTACGCGGTAAATTCGCTGGGACAATGGGTCAACAAATCGCTGAGAAACGAAGCCGGCTTGTGGATTCATCTTGTGTCCGCCCTATACTTTATCTTGCCAGCGCTTATGCTATTGGGCATCCTGCAAGCCTAGCTGCCGCATTGCGTCGGGCAGCTCGGCAAGCGAGGGCGCATCAGAACCACTATACATGGCGCGGCATTAGCGGATTCTAAGGACCATGCGCGACGATCCATTTTCGATTAAAGGCAGCAACGATGGCTTGCTGCTGTCGATCGACACGAGCGAAAGCTGGCAGACAGTAACGCGCGCCTTGGCAGATAAACTCGATGCGCGCAAGCAGGCTTTCGCTGGCGCCATCTTCAAAGTTGAGCTCTGGGAGCGGACGGTAGCCAAATCCGAACTGCGCACATTGCGGGCGATACTGGAGCGGCGCGGGGTCACGCTCTCGCTGGTGCGCAGCGCCAGCGAAAGCTCGCTCGAAGCCGCCAAGGCATTAGACCTGCCAACAGAATTGAGCAAGCGGCGACAGGCGCGGCGCAGACGGGCAAAATCCTCGCCGAAGACGGTATTGCGCAAAATGGCGCTGGGCAACTCGGAAGAAGCGGGCAGCCCGGGCATCATGTTCCGCCGCACTTTACGCTCGGGCAGGACGATTCACAGCGACGGGCATGCTATCGTATTCGGCGATGTGAACCCGGGCGCGGAGGTCAGCGCTGTCGGCGATATTGTGGTTTGGGGCAGCTTGCGCGGGGTGGCGCATGCGGGCAGCGCCGGCGATGAAACCGCCGTCGTCTGCGCCCTGGAGATGCGCCCGAGCCAATTGAAAATCGCCGGGCTCACGCTTAGCCAAGACAGCGCAAAGCATCAGCAGCGCCGCCCGGCAATCGCGCGGATACACGACCAGAAAATCATCGTAAAAGCCGGGGACTGAAGCGTGAAAGGACATTCGATGGCAGGCAGAGTAATCACGATTACCTCCGGCAAGGGCGGCGTCGGCAAAACAACCGCGACCGCCAATATCGGCATAGCGCTAGCCAGTCAAGGCAAGCGTGTTGTCGTCATCGACGCGGACATCGGCTTGCGCAACCTCGATGTGATTATGGGGCTGGAAAACCGGATCGTGTACGACTTGGTGGACCTTGTTGAGGGCAGCTGCCAATTGCGGCAAGCCATGATTAAACACAAGAAGTTTAACAGCCTTTTTTTGATCCCCGCCGCGCAAACCCGCGACAAGATGGCGGTCAGCCCCGATGACATGGTCGCGCTGACCGACGAGCTGCGCCAGGATTGCGACTATATCCTCATCGATTCCCCCGCTGGCATCGAGCGCGGCTTCCGCAATGCGTTGGAGCCAGCCGACGAGGTGCTGATTGTAACCAACCCGGAAGTCTCCGCCGTGCGCGATGCTGACCGCATCATCGGCTTGATTGAAGCGGCGGACAAAGGACCGGGCAAATTACTCCTCAACCGGCTCAAGATTGACATGGTGAACAAAGGCGAGATGCTATCTTCTGATGATGTTTATGACATCCTCGGGCTGGAGATTGTTGGCATCATCCCGGAAGATGAGCTGGTGCTTTCCGCTTCCAACAGCGGCATCCCCGTCTCGCTGAATTTGGATTCGAAAGCGGGCATGGCATTTAACAATGTCGCTCGCCGAATGCTGGGCGAAGATCTGCCTTTTATGAAGCTCGATGCCAAGCCTGGGCTGCTGCGCCGCCTGGCGCAATTTTTCGGCGGGAATTAGGCTGCTTGGGGATTTTGCAGGGAACCGCTCTATTCGTCTCAGCAAAGGATAACACAATGACCAGCCTGCTCAACCGCATATTTGGAAGACGAAACAAAGGCAGCGGCGCAACCGCCAAAAGCCGGCTGCGCTTTGTGCTGCATCACGACCGCATCAACTTGCCGCCCGAGCGCATGGAGATGATGAAACGCGAGATTCTCGAGGTTATCATCAAATACCTGGTGGTCGATAAGGAGCGCGTTGAGATTGATTTGCAGCAGCGTGACCGCAGCCACAGCAAACTGGTGGCGGAACTTCCGACCGCGCCCGGGCAGGGCTCGCCGCTGCGCGCGCAAATGGCGGCGAAAGCCGCTTCCCCTGATGCGATGGACGCGAACAGCGCCTGATATTATGACAGCACAATGGTGGGATCAATGACTGAACCGATACCAGAGCGCGGGTTGTAACCATGAGCAGCGGCACAGGAATGTGGCGGCGCTTCGATTTTGTCTTGTTCGCCAGCACCTTGGTGCTGGTTGTATTTGGCATTTTGATGATAGACAGCGCCACCCAGGACGCGATTGATGATGACATCATCCAGCGTGTGCCTGACCAAATCAACTTCGCCATGATTGGCATCGGTGCCCTGCTGGTGATGACCACGCTCGACTATCGCCTTTTGGGCGGCTTGAGCCATTGGCTCTATGGCGGCATGGTCATTCTATTGCTGATGGTTGCGCTATTTGGCGTGCAAGGCGCGGGCGGCGCTACCCGCTGGATCAATCTGGGCATTCGCATTCAGCCTTCAGAAATCGGCAAAATAATCGTGATTATCACGCTGTCGCAGTATGTCGCGGGCCGCTATCTCGAGCTGGGCAAGCTCTCGACAGTATTCGGCACAATGCTGCATATAGCGCTGCCGGTGGGGCTCATATTTTTTCAGCCTGATTTGGGCACAACAATTGTATTCCTCTTTATATGGGCGGTTATCTTGTGGTCGGCAGGCTTGCGCTTGCGCCACATCGCCTTGTTCATCACAGTCGGCGCGGTGCTTTTGACCATCGCCTATCCCTTGTTGCGCCCCTATCAGCGGCTGCGCGTCGAGACCTTTCTCAACCCCGATACCGAGTCCGATGCCTATTACAACATTAACCAGGCATTAATCAGCATTGGTTCCGGCGGCATTTTGGGCAAGGGCTATTATGTCGGCTCGCAGAATACCGGGCGTTTCCTGCGCGTGCGCCACACCGATTTTATTTTCAGCGTCATCGCGCATGAATTTGGCATGGCGGGCGGCGTGGCGGTGCTGGGCATGTTTGCCCTAGTGCTCTCCCGCATTTTGAAAGGCGCGCGCGAGGCGAGCGACCCGCTCGGCAGTATGATCTGTTACGGCGTCGCCGCCATGATATTCTTCCAAACGACAGTGTCTATCGGCATGAACTTAAACCTGATGCCAGTAACCGGCTTGACCTTGCCGCTGATCAGCTCTGGCGGCACTTCCCTGCTGTTTACCATGGCGGGCATCGGCTTGGTGCAAAGCGTCATCGTGCGCCGCCGCCGTTTGAACGCTTAATTCCCGTGAAGCGCCAAATCCTATAAACACATAAGGAGCGATGAAGGTGACGATGGACTCCAGCCGCCCCGTGCGCACGCGTTATGCCCCCAGCCCGACTGGACCCCAACATATTGGCGGCATCCGCTCGGCGCTGTTTGCCTGGCTCTACGCGCGGCGTCATGGCGGCAAATTTATCTTGCGCATTGAAGATACCGACCAGAAACGGTCCGTGCCCGGCTCGGTTGAGATGATAGTTGACGCTTTCGATTGGCTCGGCATCAATATCGACGAAGGTCCACGGCAGGGCGGCAGCTATGGACCGTATGTGCAGTCCCAACGCCTGGAGCTGTATCAAAGTTGGGCGCGCTGGCTGGTCGCCAATGGACATGCTTACAAATGCTTCGCCAGCGCTGACGAGCTGGCGGAAATGCGCGCCGCGGGCACGGGTTATGACCGCCGCTATCGGGATTTGCCGCCGCGGGATGCCGCCACGCTGGAGGCGCAGGGCAAGCCCTATGTCATCCGCTTCAAGATGCCCCGCAGCGGCGAGACCGCGGGCGAAGACATCATCCGCGGGCGAGTGCGCTTCCAGAATGCCAACTTGCAGGATGCGGTGCTGCTGAAATCGGACGGCTTCCCGACCTATCACCTGGCGCATATTGTCGATGATTATCACATGGAAATCTCGCATATCACACGCGCTGTTGAGTGGCTTCCCTCATTCCCCCTGCACTTGCGCATCTGGGACGCCTTCGGCTGGGAAAAGCCGCAATTCGCCCATTTGCCCGTGCTGCTGAATCCAAACGGCAAGGGCAAGCTCAGCAAGCGCAAGGCGCAATTTGTTGACCCCAGCGGCACCAGCGTCCCGGTGCTGATAAACGAATTTATTGAAGCGGGCTACCTGCCCGAAGCGGTGCTGAACTTTCTCACCAATATCGGCTGGAATTATGGCGACAACGAAGAGGTCTTCAGCACCGAGCAGGCAATTGCCCGTTTCGACCTCAAGGCTGTCAACCCCGCCAACAGCGCCTACCCAATCAAGAAATTGGATTGGCTGAACAGCCAGAAAATTCAAGCGGCGACACCTGACTATCTGGCGGGGCGCTTAAGACCGATTTTAAAAGCGGCTGGCTATGCGGTTGACGAGAGCATATTGCAACAGGTTACGCCACTGCTGCAAGTGCGTTTGAAAAACCTGCATGATGTGCTGCCGATGGCGGGGTTTTTCTTCGCCGATTGGGCGGCATTCAAAGCGCCCGCCGCAGAAATTCTCGTCCAGCGCAAGATGGACGCGGCGGCGACCGTCAAAGTGCTGGGAGCTGCCATCCCTATATTGGAGCGATTGCCGGGCTTTGAAGCCGCGAGCCTGCACGAAGCGCTGGCGGCTTATGCCAAAGCCAGCGGCTTCAAAAACGGGCAGGTCTTCGGCAGCTTGCGCGCCGCCGTCAGCGGGCAAAAGGTCTCGCCGCCGACATTTGAGACGATGGAAATCCTGGGCAAAGCGGAATCGCTGCGCCGCATCCGCCTCGCGCTGGAAGGGTTGCGCCAGCAGGAAGCGGGCTGATGCCGGGCTTGAAATCCTGCGCGCCTTATGCTACACTGCCGCTTGACTATGGGAGATAGTTTAATCGGCAAAACAGCGGACTCTGGATCCGCCATTCCTGGTTCGAGTCCAGGTCTCCCAGAAAGCTGAATTGCCGCCTGCTGTTGGCAGCGCCATCACGAGACAGAAAGCACCACCAATTCCACCCATTTGCGGAATTCCGCCTGGTCGGCGTTGTAAAGCAGCCGCGTACGCAGCGGCAGCCCCAGCCACATATAGGACAGCTTTCGCCGTTCCTCGCGCGTTGTATGGTCGACAATCTCCCGATACCAGCTTGGGAAGCGCAAGAAGACCCGCGGATGGTCCATGATGCTGTCTTTGATGCGCCAATAGAGCATGACGAAACTGACGAAAGAGAATACGCCAATCAAAACGAGGAAGGATGAGGGCACCAGCAGCACAAATATCAAATAGGCGAGCACTAAGCCCCATGCCAGGCTCTCAAAGAGCGGGCTGAAGCCGACTTCATCCCCGTATTTCTGGAAGGCGGTCAAAATTGGTTCTTTGTAATATCCCAGGGTGACCAGGCAGGCGCGGATAAAAAGCAGAAAAACGCCGAACACAATAAACGGAACAAGCGTCGACATCAGCGCTGCATGCCCATAACTCTTGTGGTCATTGCCCCTGCCCACCCGCGCCAGCGCCTACCGTGAAGCCATAGCGCAATTCGCCAGGGACGCGCTCTTGCAGCGCTGCGCTTGGATGCGGCGTACAGGGCAATGGCGTATGCCAGCATTGCTTGCTGCCATGGGTTGGAATGTTTACAACAAGCCCGCTGTCGGTTGTAAATTGGCTGTACTCCGTTTGCCAATGCAGATGAAAGCCGCGGTCAGGTCCCGCCGGGAGCGGTCCCGTCCCTTGACTCAGCACCAGAACAAACACATAAGCGGCGCATATCAACATTAGCGCGTAGACAATGCCCAGGCGAATTTGCAGTGGCTGCGACTGCCAGGCAAGAAACGCCAGCACTGCCGAAACCGCCGCCAAGTTCCAGAAAAGGTAACGCACATATTTGATTTCGGGAAGGCTGACGAACCAAACCGCCAGCATCAGCAGCATCGGCGCGAGCAGCCACAAGCCCAACTCGGGGGTATAGCGTTGGCGATGGCGCGCTCTGCCTGCGCCATAGAGCGCCAGCGCCGCAATTGTGATAACGCTGGGCAGCATTGTGGAGAAAAAGTTGCTGACGAAGTTAAGCAGCCAGGGACCGAGCCAATCGCTGGACGCAAGCACAAGCGCTGGATCCGCGCCGCGCTGCCGCGTATTGGTCGCCAGGGTCTGCTGACGGTCTTGCATGTGCGCGCGCGGCATCGCCCAATCGACTTCGAGGCGGCCGATGGACTGTGGATAGGCGATGTAGCCGCTGGTCATCAAACCGCGCGCCGCCCAGGGCAGCAGCAGCGCCGCGCCAATTGCGGCAATTGGCAGGGCAATGCGCATTGCCGCGCGCAGCCCGGATGCCGCGCCGTCGCGCCGCGCCCATAGAATAGCCAACAGCGCTGCCGTGCCCATGCCATAGACAACATAACTCTGCTTTACTGTCATGCCCAGGAGGATCAAAATCGCCAGGCGCATGACCTGGTAATGGCTATAGCCCGATTTGTCATTCCAGTCTTGCAGGATATCCAGCATGTAAATCAGCGTGAGAAAGCCGAGGATATCCACAACGGTATCGGTCAAATAATGCGTTATGCCGCTCCAGCTAGTGGTGTAATGCAATACGAATGGTATCGTCAGCAGCGCCGCAATCCAGGACCAGCGGATGCGCTCGGGCTCTCGGCAGCGGTAGAGCGCGAGGGCGCAGCAGATGGCATAGGCTAAATAGACCAGGAGCAGCAAGCCAGTCGCAATTCTATACGATATTCCTGACCAAATCGCTGTATCCAAGAGCGCGTTATACAGGTAGACAGAGTGATTGTAAGCGAGCGAAGCAAAGAGATTGCCCAAGCCAGGCACGATGGCATAGCTGTCTATCCACATCACCGCCTGCAGGTCGCGGAAGCCGGTATCAAAGGCTAACGGCATGCCCAGCGCCCGATTCGCAAACCACAATAGCAGCAAAGAGAAAAACAGCAAAAAGCCGTGCTGCTGGCGCAAATGCTTGAGGGCGCTGCCCAGCGCGCGGCGGCGCGACAGCAGCATCACGCTGGCGACAAGCGCGAAGAATATCAGGATAGCATCATTGACGGGGAAGAAAAAATGCCAGAACTGCAGCGCGCCAATCGCCAGCGCCCAGCCCAGCCAGAAGCTGTCAATCAGCAGCCAGCCTGTCAGCTGCTTCTGCCCCAGCGCGCGCAGCGCCAGCAAACCCAGCCCGCAGAATATCAAGAAGAATGCCAGCCAACTGGCGGCAACCCATCCCATCGCTGCAGCAAGTTCCAGCATCGACAGCCGCAACCTCGTACTTCACCCGTGCGCTAGCATGCGCTCGCGGAGTCTAGAGTATACCCGCTAACGCAATCATTGAGGACTCGCCAGCCGCGAAATGATATAGCATGTACCCTGCGGATTTGCGGGGGACTTTGAGGATTAGCGCCGTTCTTTCAGGCGGGCGGATTTGCCGGTGCGCTCGCGCAAATAATAGAGTTGGGCGCGGCGCACCTTGGCGCGGCGCGCAATTTCGATTTTCTCCAGCCGCGGGCTGTGGAGGAGAAAGGTCCTTTCCACGCCGATGCCATGGCTGGCGATGCGGCGGACGGTGAAATTGGCTTCGTTGCCGCCCTTGCGCGCGCGGATAACCGTGCCTTGGAAAACTTGTACACGCTCGCGCGTACCTTCCACGATACGCACATGAACCCGAACTGTGTCGCCGGCTTCAACTTTTGGGTGTTTATCATTCTTGGCGACCAGCGCTTGCACTAGCTCCTGGCTCATGGCAGAGATCCTTCCGCAAAAATACGCCCGAAGGCGTATATCATTTCCCGTGTTTTCAAGGCATTAGCCTAACAAATGCCCCCGCGATGCGCAAGGGTGAGTGTGAAAAATACTGACAATGCCTGGCGCTGCTGGCAGCAAGCATGATTATGGCATTTGCAGGATATCGCCTGTAGAGACGCTGTTGATATCGGTGATATTGTTCAGCGCGGCAAGCGCGTCTACGGTAGTGCCGTTGCGCAACGCTATCAAGAAAAGCGTATCGCCTTCTTGTACGGTATAGGCGCCGCTGGGTACTGCCTGGCTCAAAGCCTGGGCGCTGACGCCGCTGGCAGCGCGCTGAGCATTATTCAGCAGCGTCGCTTGCGCCTGTTCTACGAGATCGTCGCGCGCATCAGGCAGCGCGGCGACCGCCACTTCTTCGGGCTCGTTTGTCGGCGGCAATGTGGCTGGGTCGATAGTTGGGCTGGGGATGGAAGTGGGCGGCGGCACAAAACCGGTGCTGCCGCAAAGCGGGATGATAATGCGCTGCCCGACAGCAATCACATCAGGGTTGGCAATGGCGCTGGCGGCGGCAATTTGATCTACGGTCACGCCATAGGCAAGCGCCAGTTGGAACAAGGTCTCGCCCGCGCGTATCTCGTGCACACAGTCTTCGCCTGGCGGCACTGTCGCGCGAACAAGCGGGACCGCCGTCGCCGCTGGCGCGGGGGGGCTGGTGCTTTGCACATCGCTTTGCGGCGGCGCGCCCAACCCGGGCACTTCCGCGGTCAGTTGCGCTATCAAAGCTGTGGCAGAGAGCGCGAATTCGTCTATCGGCGGCGGGGCTTTTGTGGGCGGCGGCTGGGTAGCCGGGACGATTACCGCGGTCGGTATCAGCGGGATTTCTTCAGGCGGCACCGCGGTTGGTATCGGCGCGACCGCCTCGGGCGCGACAACAGTTGCTACCGGCGCGATGGCGGTGACGGTGGCGTATTCACGGGCGACCGGCTGCCGCTCCAGCGCCTCCGATGTATCGCGGAAGCAGGCGGTTAAGCCCAGCACAAGCGCTATACACAGCAAGAACAGCTCATACCGCCGCCAGCCAGTCTTCATGTAGCGCCCACTCCTCATCACAGGGTTCAGCCCCGCCTGATAGGCAGCGGCTGTTCCCAAAGCTTCTGGAATTCATTATAGGCAGAATGCGGGATGGCACAAACGAGATTGGCACAAGCTTTGCCACATTGTTTGAGCGGCGGCGAGCTAGAGTATGCCAGCGGCGGTGGCAGCCAATATCAGCAGCCCCGCCAGCACGCGATAATAGCCGAAGACGAGAAAACTGTTGCGCGCCACAAAATTCAGCAGCCAATCAATTGCCAGCCAGGCAAAAACTGCCGCCAGCGCCGCGCCCAGGAACAACATGGCGAGCTGCTCCTGATTCAAATATCCCAGCGAACTCCATAGCTTATACACAGTCGTGCCGCCCAACAGCGGGATCGCCAGAAAAAAGGAAAACTCGGTAGCCGCCCGCCGGCTGAGCCCCGCCAGCATCCCGCCGATGATGGCGCTGCCAGAGCGCGATACGCCAGGCACAAGCGCCAGAATTTGCAGGCAGCCGATAACAAGCGCCTGCCGCCAGCTGACCGCCAGCAGCGCCGTCCCATCCCCGCCCTCAGCCTCAGCGAAGCGGGGGGCGCGCTCCAGCAGCAGGAATATCAAACCGCCGCCGATGAGAGAAAGCGCGATGACATCAGGTGAAAATAGATGGGTTTCAATCGCCTCTTGAAAGCTGAAGCCCACGACAGCCGTTGGGATGCAGGCGAGCGCGATGGCGCGCCAGAAGCCCCGCGCTTGTGGCGAGCTGGGCAAAGCCCGCGCCTGGGCGAGTAATGTCCGGCGGTAATAGACCAGCACCGCCAGCACCGCGCCCAGTTGGATGAATATCTCGAAAGTAGAGCCAACTGCGTCGAAGTTCAGCAGCGCTTTGCCCACGATGAGATGCCCGGTGGAGGACACGGGCAGGAATTCGGTTAGGCCCTCTAGCAGCGCCAGCAGCGCTACTTTGACAATATCTTCAAGCATGTTGATTCCGCAGCAACGCTGGCATCAAGGCGCGCCGAAGAAGCGCTCGCCCAAAAGCAGCCCACAGGCAATTGCCAGCAGGCATAAGCTGTTGTTGATTATGAGATTAAGAAGAAAAGCCGCAAGCGAATCGTCCCGCAGCAAATCGACGCTTTCGCTGGCGAAAGTTGAAAATGTCGTGAACGCGCCGAAGAAACCGACGCCTATCAGCAAGCGCATCTGCGGCGAAAGCAGCCCGCGGGCGCTGAACCAAGCGCCAAAAAGCGCCAAGCCAAAAGAGCCCAGCGCATTAACCGCGAGCGTGCCATAAGGGAATGCGCCCCAGCGCTCCACAAGCATGGCATTGGCAAATTGCGAAAGCGCGTAGCGGGCGTTTGCCCCCAAGAAGCCACCCGCCCCTATGTACAACAGGCTCTCCATCGCACTCCCCCCAGCGCATGCCACTTAAATGTATGGTAAGGCAGCGCTGAAAATCTGTCAAACACAGCAGGCGGGAGTTTGGCAAGCGGCGATTGCGCCGTGCATCGGCGCTTGATGTGCTGTACACTTGCGCCGCAGCCCAAGGGACAACAATGAACTACCTCAAACTGATTAGCAGCAATCACGACTTTGCCAAGCTTTGGGCGGCGCAATTGGTCAGCCTGCTGGGTGACTGGTTCAGCACAATTGTCATCTCGGCACTAATCGTCACTTACACCGAAGGCACGGGCTACCAGGGCATCGCCGTCAGCGCATTTTTGATAGCGCGGATGCTGCCGCCGCTTATCATGCGGCCGCTGGCGGGCGTACTCGCCGACCGTTTTGACAGGAAGAGACTGCTCATCATCAGCGATATGCTGCGGGCGCTGGCGGTCTGTGGTTTGCTTTTTACCACGCGCGGTCCCGAATATCTGCCGCTGATATATGTATTTGTTGTCATTCAATTTTTGATTTCATCCGTCTTTGAACCCGCGCGCAACGCCATCATGCCCAGCGTGCTCTATCGTCATGAGCTGGTCATCGGCAATACGCTCAGCAGCATCACCTGGTCGGCGATGCTGGCGGTCGGCGCTATCACTGGCGGCTTGGTGGCGGAGCTTTTTGGCACACAAATTGCCCTGATAATAGACGCGCTGACATTTGTCTTGTCAGCGTTTTTGGTGATGACACTCGTCATTCCCGAGACGCCCCGCTCCGAGATTGATGCGCCGCCGCGCTCCAGCCAAGACAAATCCAAGCGCAGTTTCGCCGATGGACTCCGTTATTTACGGCACCACCCCGAGGCAGCATCGGCGCTGTTCGTCAAAGCCGGGCAGAGCGTCACCAGCGCGGATACCTTGCTCATAATTTATGGAACGCAAGTTTTTGTTCTGGGCGACCAGGGCATCACATCAATGGCGATACTGTGGGCGGCATTTGGCATCGGCGCCATCATCGGACCTTTGATTACCAATCGCTTCAGCGATGAGTCCATCCGCGACCTGCGCCGGTTGATTATCGCCGGCTTCTTAATGATTGTGCTGGGCTGGCTGCTGTGGGGCTTGGCACCGTCGCTGGAATTGCTGACGCTGGCGGTGGTCGTGCGCGCGATGGGCGGCTCTGTCAATTGGACGTACAGCTCGGTGATGATTCAGCAAGTTGTGCCGGACGCCTATTTGGGGCGCATGTTTTCGCTGGATTTCGCCGGTTTTGAGTTGGTGCAAACCATCAGCATCGTGATATTCGGGCTGCTTATCGACGCGGCGGGCAGCAGCGGGCTTAGCGCCCTGGTCTTTTTATCGGCGCTGGCTGCCATTCCGCCGCTGCTGATATGGCTGCGCCTGGTGCAAACTCTGGAAAAGAAAGAAGCTGGCACCCTGGCTGGGCTGCCCGCTTAACGCGGAGGGCGCTATGACGAGCTTCCAATATGACGAGAGAGTTCTCGTGGATTTCCCCGACTTGGTCGCCGGCGTCATCAAAGCCGGGGGTTTGAGCAATCGCCCCAGCTCAGCGGCGCTGCGGGATGCGTACTTCGCCGAGCAGGCGGCGGTCAAAGCGCGCATAGGCGGGACGCCGCTCAGCGCGCTGCCATCGCTAAAAGCATGGCGGCGGGCTTTCAGCGCTTTCGGCGTTTCGCCAACCAAATATCGCAGCGCCGCCGAAGCCTTGCTGCGCCGCTTGACAAAAAAAGGCGATATCCCCAGCATCAATACACTTGTCGATATCGGCAATATGGTCAGCATCCGTTATGGCTTGCCGGTCGCTATCTTTGATGTCAGCGCTATCGCCCTGCCGATTACCGTGCATTATGCGGATGGCAGCGAGCTGTACAGCGAATTGTCCAGCAGCGCAATTATGCGCCCGGAGGCAGGCGAGGTCGTCTTCACCGACCAGCAGAAAATGGTGGTGGCGCGGCGTTGGTGCTGGCGGCAGAGCGCCACCAGCGCCGCCAACGCGGATACAGCGGAGGCCGTCATCACTATCGAAGCGCAGCACAAAAACAGCGCCGGCGATATCGAAAATGCGCTTATCGACTTGGGCGCGCTGCTGGCGGAATATGCCGGCGGCGAGCGCGAATCGGCAGTCTTAAACGCTGACAATTGCCGCTTCTAGCCGAGCCGCAGGCGGCAGCTCAACACTGGCGGGAATTGCGGAAAATCGCGCCAGCTCAGGCTATGGTCTTCGGCGGACACATCAGCCGCGAATGCCGGCTCCAGCATGCCATCAAGCACAAATCCCGCCGTAAATGCCGCGCCCAGCAGCTCGCTAAAACTGCGATGAAAATAATAATGCGCTGATGGCTCACCCGGCATGCCCGCTCCCAGCACCGGCGGCATATCAAGATAATAGCGCAGGCTCAGCGCATAGATGTCGCGCACTTCGCCATCGTGGTCTTCTTTTTTGTGCAGGAATACCGGGTTGTTGGAGTTAAATGCCGGGTGCATGGTGGCGAAGACGAAGCGCCCTGCCGGGCGCAATAGCGCCGCCGCGGCGCGGAACAGCGGCGCCACTTCCGGGATATCCATCAGCGCCATTGAGCAGACAACCGCGTCAAAGCGGCGGGCGCCCAGCGCCAGCAGCGCCGCTTCATCAGTCGCGTCCAGCAGCATGTAGTCCAGCGTTCCAGCATCAGGGAGCGGGCGCAGGCGCGCGCGGCGCAGCATCTCCTCGCTGAAGTCGATGGCGGTCACGCGGGCGCCCTGTTGCGCCAGCCGCCGCGACATCACGCCGTTGCCACAGCAGGCATCCAGCACCGCTTCGCCCGCGCTTAAGTCCAGCAGCTTCAAGAGTGATGGCTCCACCAGCTGGCGGTGGAAGAGGTTGCCGCTGTCGCCGAATTTCTCGTCCCAGTATTCCGCCTTGCGGTTCCACAGGTCACGCCCTTCTTCGTTGTAGTCTTGGCTGTTCACTGCCTGTCCTCCGCCCATAGCTCCAATGCCGATTGTACAGTGTTAATGCCCATTTTATAGCGGCTGCTTAGAGCTTCTCGCGCGGACAGCGCCTCGCAAATCCGCTGGCGCTGGGCTATGATTGCGCATATTCTTTCCGCCGCTTTTGCCTGCAAAGTGCTGCCAGTGACCATTTCCAGCGCCCTGGTCGAGATTGTGATGTTCGCCGCCGTTGGCATTCTTGTCGGGCTCTCCAAAGGCGGGCTTGGCGGACCGGTGCCAGTCGCGCTGACAGTTCCGCTGATGTCGCTGGCTATCGACCCGCAGATTGCGGTCGCCCTTGTGTTGCCTTTGCTGCTCTTCGCCGATGTTTTCGCCTTGTATTTTTACTGGAAGCGATGGGACCACAGCTATCTCAAGTTGATGCTGCTGCCGGGTTTGATAGGGGTGGCGGTTGGCACGCTGGTGCTCAAAGATATCGACGCGCTAACGCTCAAGCGCATCATCGGCAGCTTGAGCTTGCTGGCGCTCAGCTTCAAAATCGCGAGTGAGCGGCTGGCATCGCTGGAGTACAAACCCCGCGGCTGGCATGGCTATTTTGCCGGCTGGGCTTCCGGCTTCGGCTCGACAATCGCCAATGTCGGCGCGCCGCCTTTTGCCACTTATCTGCTGCTGCAGCCGCAGATGACGCCCATTCGCTTCGTTGGCACAACTACGCTCTTTTTCGCCGTCATGAATCTGACGAAGCTGCCCAGCTTCATCGCGATTGGCATTTTGGATATCGACCGTTTGCTGGGCATCGCCTGGGTTTTTCTGCTGATACCGCCCGCGGTGATGACCGCCCGCTATCTGATTGGCAGAATCAATCAGCGCCTCTTTGAATGGCTGATGATGGTGCCGCTGGCGCTGCTCAGCATTGCCTTGCTGCTATCCAGCTAATGCAGCCAGCGCGCCAGCGCTCTGATGCCTTCCAGCATTTTCGCCGCATGCTGCTCGGCTGTCCGCTCGGCATTGTCCGCGGTCGCGAGGGCGGCTTCGCCATCAAAGTCAACATAAGCCAAGCGCGCCGTGAGCTTCTGCGGCTCCATGCCAAAGGCGCTGCCAGGCAGCAACGCTAGCCCCAATTCTTCCAATAGGCGCTCACAGAGCTGGCTGTCGCTGACAATGCCGCGCTGGACGAGGGCAGCCCGCTGGCAGCTGAAATCGAGCAGCAAATAGAAGCCGCCTTGCGGCGCGTGAGCGCGGATGCCCGCCGCCAGCAGCGCTTGATGCACCAGGTTGCCGATGGCGCGCAGGCACCGGCGCTGGGCATTGAGGAAAGCCTGCACTTCGGCGCTCAAATCGTAGGCTGCCAGCGCCGCCAGTTGAATCGGCACCGGCGCGCAGGAATATATCTCGGAGCCCAAGCCAATCAGCGCCGCCTTTAACGCGGGGGGCGCTTGCGCCGGCAATATCAGCGCGCCCAGCCGCCAGCCGCCAGCCCCGCACCATTTGGACAAGCCGGTGCTGACCAGCGTGCGCTCGGGGTAGATGCTCGCCAGGGACACATGCGCCCCGCGATGATCGAGCAAAGCGTAGATTTCATCGGATATCACCCAGGCTTTGTGCCGCCGCAGCACCTGCGCCAGCGCTTCCAGTTCCGGGCGGCTGTAGGTCAAACCATCGGGATTGCCAGGATAATTCAATACCAGCAGCTTCTGTCTGCCCGCGCTGCCGCCGCGGGCGAAGAGCGCATCCAAAGCGGCGGGGCGAACCCGCCAGCGCGCGTCATACGATGTTGGGATGCGATGCACGGCGTGGCGGGCGATGCGGGCTTGCGGCACATAGGACACCCAGGATGGTCCCGCGGCGTAGAAATCACCGGGGCTGAAAGCCTGCATGACGCTGTAGAGCAGCGGTTTGCTGCCCGGCGCCACCAAGACCTGGTCAGCATGGATGGCATAGCCATCGGCTTCTTGATGAAATGCCGCTATTCTCTCGCGCAGTTCGGGCAAGCCGGCAACCGCCGTGTATTCCTTGCGGGGGCTGGCGCGATGCAAAGCCGCTTGCACGAAGTCTGGCACCGGGAAAGGCGATTCGCCAAAGCCGAAGCGATAGACCTTGCGCCCGGCGCTTGACACTTCGCCCATCCGCTCGTTCAAACTCAAAGTGC
Organism: Anaerolineae bacterium; assembly: GCA_022825675.1. Taxonomy (GTDB): domain Bacteria; phylum Chloroflexota; class Anaerolineae; order Aggregatilineales; family Phototrophicaceae; genus UBA6055. The sequence continues at coordinate 137,096 of JAJDWK010000032.1, forward strand.
CGGATTTGGCAAGAGCCAGGAAAGCCATGGCTGCCCCCTGCGCCAGCTGCGCATAGTCAGGACTATTGCGCAAGCATTGTACATCCGATGCGGCTGGGGCGCAGGCAATCGCGCTAATGAATCAGGGCAATCGCATCAAATTATAATTCACCACCAAGACACAAAGGGCACAAAGCAATCGCAATATGATAAATGAATTGACAGACTCACGCTGAATTGCATAATCGTAGCGGCGCTCCCGACCAGAATGCGAGCCATGCCCACTGTCGCGCAATACCTCGTAAACAAACTGCTAGCCGCCGGCGTCAAGCGGGTATATGGCTTGCCAGGCGGTGAAAATGTTACCATTCTGGAAGCGCTGCGGCAGGGCGGCATCGAATTCCTGCTCGTCAAAAATGAGAGCAGCGCCTGCTACATGGCGGCGACCGAAGCGCGGCTGAGCGGCAGCATCGGCGTCGCGCTCGCCACGCTTGGTCCGGGCGCGGCAAATGCTTGCGCCGGCTTGGCGCACGCATATCTTGACAGAGCGCCAATTCTGCTTATCACCGCCGCTTCTGACCCCGCGCGCCGCGGGCGGCACACGCACCAGGTACTCGACCTCAACGCGGTGTTCGCGCCCATAAGCAAATACACTGCCGAGCTGCGCGCGGGCAGCGCCGCCATGCGCATTGACAGCGCGCTCGCGCTGGCGAAAGCGGCGCGCCCGGGTCCCGTACATCTCGCCCTGCACAATGCCATCGCCGGGCAAGAGCTGGGGCGGTTCCCGGCCTCAGCAGGCGTCAAGCTGCCGGCTTCGGCAGCTTCAAAGGAGCTGCCCAAGCTGGAAGAGATGCGCCAGCTGCTGGCGGCGGCGCGAAAGCCGATTATCCAGGTCGGCTTGGGGCTGGAGCCCGAAAGACCCTATGCCGAGCTGCGCGCCTTTGCCGAGGCGCTGGGCGCCCCTGTCATCGATACGCCCAAGAGCAAAGGCGCGCTTCCACAGCGCCATCCCCTGTTCGCTGGCACCATCGGCTTGACGCGCGCCGACCCCGCTTATGCCCTGCTGGACGAAGCCGACCTGATACTCGCGCTGGGCTTTGATGTCGTCGAATTGGTCAAACCCTGGGGCTATCAAAAGCCCTTGCTGTGGATTGCAAACTGGGCGAATCAGGACCCGCGCATAGAATGCACCATTGAGCGCGTCGGCGGGATTGGCGCGCTGCTCAAGCAGCTGATGCCGCTGGCGGCACCCGCGGATGATGCCTGGGGCGAAGCCCGCGTCAAGCAATTTCGCGCAGGGCGCTCCGTTGAACTGCTGCCCAAGCCAGAGCCAGGGCGCATATTGCCGAGTACATTTTTGCGCTCGCTGCGCGCTAACAGCGCCGACGACCTGCTCGTGACCACCGATGTCGGCTCGCACAAGATCTTCGCGGCGCTGGAATGGGCGGCGCAGCTGCCAAATCGCTATTTTGTCTCCAACGGGCTTTCGGCGATGGGCTTCGGCTTGTCCAGCGCCATCGCCGCCGCGCTCGTCAGCAAGCGGCATGTCGCCTGCATCACGGGTGATGCGGGTCTGGCGATGGTGATGGGCGAATTGGGCTTGCTCGCCGAGCGGGAGCTGCCGCTGCTGCTGGCGGTGATGAACGATTCGGCGCTTGACCTCATCCGCTCCGCCCAGCGGCGGCAGGGAGCACCAGCATTTGGTACGGAATTTCTTAATCCCGATTATGAGCATATCGCGGCGGCATTCGCCCTGGACTATCGCCGCGCGGATTCGAGAGCGAGCTGCGATAGCGCCATCCGCCACTGGCGGCGGAGCGGGAAAGCGCTGCTGCTTGATGTACGCATCGACCCAATTGGCTACCCGACCACGCCCAGAAGCGGCTAAAGCGCGCGAATGCGCTCCGCCAGCGCCGGCTCTCGCAATAATGCCGCCTGGATTTTGCGCAGCGCGGCGATGACATCATCGATGCCGGCTTGGTCGCCGCGGAAGATCGCTTCTTCCAGCCACATGCCTTCCGCGCCGCTGATGCGCTCCGCCACCGGCAAGCGCATGCGCGCGAAATCAAAATATTCGGGGAATGCTGATGGCACGGGCAGCCGCGAATTACGCGGCTGGAACAGGTCATAGCGGTACATCGGGTCATAGCCGCGGTAACAGGGGATGCCCTCCGCCGCCAGCGCCCGCGCCAAGATGGCATTGCCCGCGCCGAACGCCGCCGGCTCAATGGCGAAGGTATAGGCGAAAAGGGCGCGCCGCCGCTGGCGCGGGTCTCGCTTCAAAACGCGGATGCCTTCAATCTCGCTCAAGGCTTCGTCCAAATAGGCTGCCCGCTCTTCCCGCAGCCGCGCCTGCGCGGGGAAGCGCTCCAGCGCCACATTCAACAGCGCCGCTTGCAGCTCGGTCATGCGGTAGTTGCCGCCCTGACGCGTATGCGCGCCCTCAGGGTCATGCGGGCGGCCGCAGTCGATGATGCTGGCGGCGCGCCAGGCATGTTCTTGCGAGCGGCAGAGCAGAACGCCGCCTTCACCAGCCGTCAAAATCTTGGAAGATTGCATGCTGAAGGAGCCAAAATGCCCGATGGTGCCGGCGCCGCCGCTGCGCCAACTGGCGCCATGGGCGTGGGCGGCATCTTCGATGACGAGCAGATTATGCCGCTCGGCAATTGCCATGATCGCGTCCATATCCGCCATGTGCGCGGCGACATGCACCGGCAATATCGCGCGTGTGCGCTCGGTGATAGCCGCCTCAATCGCCGCGGGGTCGATGCAGAAGGTATTCGGGTCAATGTCCACCAGCACCGGCAGCGCGCCCGCCATCATCGGCGCGGCGGCAGTTGCCTGAAAGGTGTAGGCGGGCACAATGACCTCATCGCCCCAGCCGATATCCGCCGCCCGCAGCGCTACTTCCAAAGTGAGCGTGCCGTTCATCACGGCGACGGCGTGTTCCCCGCCCTGCATAGCGAGAAAAGCATCGAGAAAGCGCTGCGTCTGCGCGCCGGGATAAGGAAAGCCGCCCCAATTACCACTGCGAACCACCGCGGTTACCGCCGCGATATCACGCTCGTCATGCGGGGGCCAAGGCGGATAGGGTGCCGCCCGCGTCCGCTCCCCTCCCAAAATCGCCAATTCAGACATCAGCCAGCTCCATCAGCGAACGCGAAAAGCGCGAGACATCGCCGCCGCCATTATTGCGCTGCCAGGCGCAGGAAGGTCAGCGCCGCCACAAAAACGACCGGTATCAAGCCGAGGAAAAACATGCGGCGGATGACTGGACCTTCCTGCCCGCCCAAACCAACGGTGCTGCAGCCGACGATAATTTTTGCCGGTGCCAGCACACTGCCCAATGATGCGCCCGCCGTCTGCCCCGCCAGCACAATCGGCACACTTAAAGAGAGCAGCAACGCCGTTTCCTGCTGCAGAGCGCCAAACACTACATTTGAGTTGGTGTTGCTGCCTGTCATAATAGCGCCGAGAGTGCCGATGAAGGGCGCGAACAGGGGGTAGATTTCGCGGCTGACAGTTTCGCTGATGCCGCGCGCGATGATTTGTGTCATGCCGGCATGCGTCATCAAGGAAGCCATCGCCACCAGCGTCAGAATGGAAATCGTCGATTTCAGCGCCGACTTGCTGACCTTAAGCCAAATCTCGCGCCAGGCTGCCGGCTTCTCCAAATAGCCGGCGCGCCGATATATCAAGAAGGCGAGCGCGCCAGCATAGAAGAGCATCGCGCCAGCATGCCCGAAGACGCTTATCCCGCGTCCCGCCTCCGCCGGCGTCCCCCAGCCAAAACTGGTGGCAACCGCCGGGAATTGCACTTGCAGCACCAGGCTATCCACCGCGGCTTGCAGCGGCGGGATGAGGTTGCTGCCAAAAGCCAGCAGCAGCAAGATCGCATAGGCGCTGAGCGCCAGCGCCAGGCTGCGGGAAGATTGCTCGGCAGGCGGGCGTTTTGCCCGCGCGCGATGCAGCGGCGACAGCACAAAAGCGACCGCAACCACTGCGCCCGCCAATGCGCCCGATGTCGAGCCGAGCGTCCACAGCCCCTGCGTTGCCACCCACCACTGCGTCAAGCCCATCGCCGCGCCGACCAAAATCAGCATCGGCAAGCTGCGCAGCAGCCCGCTCAAGCCCGCGCTGACATAGGCGACAAGCGCGCCGCTGAGCAAGCATGCCAAGCCCAGATTGAGCGCGGCGTCATGCGCCAGCGCCTCGCCGGGCAAACCGGTAACCGCCGTCAGCGCGACGAAAGAAGTGCCCAGCGAGCCGAAAGTAACCGCCCAGCCATGCCCCAGGGATGCCATTATCACCGCTTTTGTGGCGCTGTATCCCAAGCCGACGAGCAATGGCGCCACCACCGCAATCGGCACGCCGAAGCCGCCAACGCCCTGCAAAAGCGAGACAAATACCCAGCTAATCAGCAAACTTTGGGCGGCGCGGTCCGCCGTCAAACGCGGCAGGCTGCGCCCGATAAGGCTGACGGTGCCGGCTTCGTTGGTAACATTGTAGAAAAACAGCGCCATCCAGACGATGTAGAGCACATCAAGCGCCAGGAACAGCGATTTCCCGATAGCGACCAGCGCCAGCGTCACATCACCGCCGAATGCCGTCAGCGCCAGCAGCAAGGCGACCAGGAAGCCGGCGCTGCCAGCGCGCCCGCCGCCCCAGCCCATCGCCATCATCAGCAGCAAGACGGCGGCCACCGGCAGCAATGCCAGCAGCCAATTGAGCGGGGTCAAGTCCACTTCACATCACCGTGGGGCTGAGGCGCTCAGGCCGGCGGCTGGCGGCAAAGCGGCGGTTGGATCTCGTAGAAGCGCGTCGCTTCCTGGAAGGCATAGGCAAGCTGCAGCACGGCGAATTCGGACCGCGGACGCCCGACAATCTGCAAGCCGACAGGCAAGCCAGCATCCGTGAAGCCGCAGGGCAGGGATATCGCCGGCAAGCCCGTCACCGTGATGAAGGCGCAGCTCATCATCCAGTCGATATAAGTCGCCATCGCGACGCCGTTAATCGCCTGCGGATATTCCGTTTCGATATCAAAGGGTGGCAGCTGGGCGGTGGGCAGCAGCAGGAACTCATACTCCTGCAGGAACTCGCGTACGCGATGGAAGAGCTCGCTGCGCCGCGCCTCCGCCCGGCTGATATCCGCGGCGCTGAGGCTGCGCCCCTGCGCGGCATTCCAGCGGATCGTCTCTTTGAATGCTGCTTCGCCATATTCGGCGAAATGCTCGGCGAAACTCAGCTCGAAGTTCCAGGCGCGCAAGGTTTGGAAAATGTCGTAAGCGTCACGGAAATCCGGCTGGTCGCGCTCGACATGGCAGCCAATATCTTCAAATATGGGCAGCTGCGCCTCAAGCGTCGCGAGCACGCGCGCATCGACGGGGAAGGCGGCGAGGTCGGGGCTGTACGCCAGGCGAACGCCGTTGAAATCCCGCGCCAAGTCGCCTGCGAATTGCGCCGCCGGCTCGGCAAGCGAGAGCGGCGCGCGCGGGTCATAGCCGGCGATGGCGCGCAGCATCAGCGCGACATCCTGCACCGTCCGCCCCATGGGACCATCAACCGCCAGCGTCGACCAGGCGCAGGTTTTGGGGTAACGCGGCACTCTGCCCGGGCTGGGGCGCAAGCCAACAACATTGCAGAAACTCGCGGGATTGCGCAGCGAGCCGCCCATATCGCTGCCATCGGCGAGCGGAATCATGCCGCAGGCGAGCGCCACCGCCGCGCCGCCGCTGCTGCCGCCGCAAGTTTTTGATACATCATACGGGTTGCGGGTGGCGCCAAATACCGGGTTAAAAGTGTGCGAGCCCGCGCCGAATTCCGGCACATTGGTCTTGCCAATGCTGATGCAGCCCGCCGCTTTCAAACGGGCGATGATGAGGTCGTCAATCTCCGGGACATTGTCGCGGAAAACTGGCGAGCCCATCGTTGTGCGCATGCCTTTGGTCTGGAAAAGGTCCTTATGCGCGATTGGCAAGCCGTGCAATATGCCAAGCTCCTCGCCGCGGGCTTTTTTGTCATCGGCGGCGCGCGCCAGCGCCAGCGCCCGTTCCGGCTCCAATGTTACAATCGCATTCACCTGAGGGTTGAGCGCTTCAATCTGTTCCAGGTGCGCCGCCAGCGCTTCGCTGGCGGAAACTTCGCCACCGCGAATGCGGGCGGCAAGCTCAACCGCCGTCATCCATACCAGTTCAGTAGTCAATTGCCGTCCCCTGCCTAGCCCCTGCCGACAAATGGCATGCCGTTCGCCATAACGGTGATAAAAAGCACATTGACCGAAAGCGGCAAATTCGCCATATACAGCACCGCATCCGCCACATGGCGCGCGTCCATCTGCGGCTCCACCGCGCCCGATTGCCGCCCGAGCAAGGTCTGCTGCCGGTCCGACATTTCGGTGCGGGCATTGCCGATGTCGATTTGGCCGCAAGCGATATTATAGTCCCTGCCATCAAGCGCGGTCGATTTAGTCAAACCCGAGAGCGCGTGCTTGCTGGTGGTGTAGGCTGCCGAATGCCGCCGCGGCACCTGCGCCGAAATCGAGCCGTTGTTGATGATGCGCCCGCCTTGGGGGCGCTGCGTTTTCATCAGCGTGTAGGCTTCTTTTAAGCACCAAAAGGCGCCGGTAACATTCACCGCGATGACCTGCTGCCACATATCGGCAGTAAGTTCTTCCAGCGGTATCGACGGGGCATTCAGTCCCGCGTTATTAAAGAGCAGGTCGAGCCGGTTAAAGCGCTCTTTTGTGACGGCGAAGAGCCGCCGCACCGCCTCGCGGTCGCTGACATCCGTGGGCATAATCAGCACCCGTTCTGGCGGCGCATTTGCCAGCGCCGCCGTCTCTTTCAGCGCCGCTTCCCGCCGTCCCGCCAGCGTCAGCGAATAGCCGGCGTCAAAGAGCGCCAGCGCCGATACCCTGCCAATGCCGGAGCCGGCACCGGTTATCACCGCAATGCGCCCTGCCATCGCGCCTCCTCTTAAACAAGCTGCGCCAAGTGTACGGCTGGCGCTGCCGCTTGTCAAACGCTGACAAGCCGGCGAGGATGCGTTACCATCGCCGCTGGCAATCCCGCGGGAGGAGCGCAAACTATGAAAATCGCTTGCTGCATCTGGGCATTAAGCGGGGACGAGACGGATATCCTGCGCCAAGTCCGCGACTTGGGCTTTGATTGGATCGACATCCAGCCGGCGCAGCTCGCTTCTATCGAGAGCCGGCTCCTGGCGCAGGAATTGGGCTTAAGCGTGTCTTGCGTTGGCGCTTCCTTCGGCATGCCAGCGGGCAGCGCGCTTGATGCCAGCGATGAGGGCGCGCGGCGCAGCGCCAGTGAGCATGTCAAACGGGCGCTTGACAAAGCCGCCCAGCTCCGGGCGGATACCGTCTATGTTGTGCCCGGACAGCGGCGGGACCCCGCCGCATTGGAACGATTTGCGCAATCGCTGCTGCCGCTGGCGGACAGGGCGGCAGCGGCGGGCATCAAGCTCGCCATCGAGCACTTCCCGGGCAAAGCCCTGCCCACCGCCGCCGAGACCTTGGAGTTCCTGCGCGCGCTCGAGCATGGCAATCTCTACCTGCTCTATGACAGCGGGCATATTCTGCTGTCCTGTGAAGACCCGGCAGCGGTCATCCACAATGCGGGCGAGCGCTTGGGCTATGTGCATTTTGACGACAATGACGGCGTCCAGGATTTACACTGGGCGCTGCTGGATGGCGTGATGGACGAAGAAGCGCTGGCAGCGACCCTGCATGCCTTAAGCGATATCGGCTATCGCGGGGCGCTCAGCCTGGAATTAAGCCCGGCGCTGCCGCAAGTGGCGCCGGCGCTAAGCCACAGCGCGGACATTCTGGCGCGCGCGCGGCACCAGGCGCGGCGTTCGGGGTAACCGCTGCCGCGCTCACGCGCCCTGCATTAATTCCTATTTGCACAATCAAATATATCTCATTATAGTATTGGGGTACTTTCGTGTTCAGTTCGCTGAATATGTGTATCAGCGAAGGAAAGCGGTGTGCGCTTTGCGCGGAAAATGGGGGAAGCAGGTGTAGCCTGCGGCGCGAGAATCGGCCTCACCAGCCTGATTGCGTCAGGTATTTTTGTGATTGCATCGTATTCGATTTGTTCCCAATCTCTAGTGAAAGGAGAGTCTCGTGTTTAGAAGAACGATCTTGCTTATCCTGGTGTTGCTCTTGGCGCTTGTGCCGCTGTCGGCGACAGTATCGGCGCAAAACCCCGACTGCGAGGGCGATGTCACCTTGACCTATTGGCACCATTGGGGCGGCAACCGCATCCCCTTGCAAGAACAGCAAGTCGCCGACTTTGAAAATCATCACCCCGGCATTTGCGTCGATAACATCTTCCTGCCTTGGGATAACCGCTTGCAGAACCTGCTCGCCGCTATCGCCGCGGGCAACCCGCCCGATGTAACCATGTTCGGCCGCCACGATCTGCCCTTCTTCGCCGCCACCGAATCCATCATCCCGCTGGATGACTATATGGCAGCTGATGGCATCGACCCGGCGATTTTCCACCCATCGGAATTCGCGGGCACGCAATTCAACGGCAAGACCTGGCTGCTGCCGCTGCCCGGTGGCGGTGCCTTCGCCATCGCCTGGTATAATGTCGACCACTTTGCCGAAGCCGGCGTCGAGCAATTCCCCGAAACCTGGGCGGAGATGCTGGAAGTAGCCGAGACCCTGCGCGTTGGCGATGGCAGCTTCCTGGAGCGCATCGGCTTTAACGCCTCAGCGGTAACGGGCTTCCCCTTCCTCGCCTGGCTGAATGCCAATGGTCAGACCTGGATTAGCGATGACCTGCGCACCATCACCATCAACAACCAGGCCGGCATGGAAACCTTGGAGTTCATGCAGGCGATGGCTGCGATTAACTACGGCATTGAAGAGCAGAACGCCTTCTGGGAGATGGCGGGCGAATTTGACCAGGGTCCGCTGATTCAAGGTTTGGTTTCCATCGAGGCAAATGGCTCCTGGACGCTCTTCCAACTGGAAGACCACGCCGAAACCCTGAATTATGATGTCGCGCCCATTCCTTATGGACCCAGCGGCAGCGCCGATCGCCGCGGTGGCGCCCATGGTGGCTGGGGCTATATGATTCCCAAGAACGCCGCCCACCCGGACGAAGCCTGGAAATTGGTCAAATGGCTGACCACCGAGGTTGAGGGTCAAGGCGCTTGCTGGTTCATCCAGCAGCAGCAGCGCCCATCGCCGCTGGTGGAATGCAATGGCTATGAAAAAGACGGCGTTGTGCATCACCGCGCCGAGGCGATTTTGGGTGTGGCTGCGCTGGATTATCTGGTGCCAGTCGCGCCGGTTCAACCAGAAGCCAACCAGATTCTTGCCCGCATGGTGGAAGATGTGCTCTTCGGCGATAGCTCAATCGAAGACGCGCTCGCCAGCACCGAAGCGGAGATTCAAGAATTGCTGGACGCCTTCTGGGAAGAATACGGCTAAAGCGCATCAGCTTGTATGGGGCATCTTCGGGTGCCCCTTCCCTATCTATAGATTGCAATAGCTTGGCATCGATAGCATCGGCGTATCAGCGCGAACACGGGCAGCACCATGGCTACAGCATTCGGCTCTCAATTCAGCGATTTAAGAAAGCGGCGGCGCGAACGTTGGAGCGACCTTTCGCCCATGCGCCGGCGGGAAGCCAAAATTGGCTTGCTGTTCATCAGCCCGTGGATAGTGGGCGTGTTATTGTTTGCGCTATTCCCCTTCATCGCTTCATTTTTGCTCAGCTTCACCAAATATAATATCGTCGCCCCGCCCGAATGGGTTGGTGCCGACCATTATGTCAAAATCTTCACGGATGACCCGCTGTTTTTGAAATCGCTGCGCAATACGGGCGTTTATGTCGGCGGCTCGGTTGCGATTCGCATCGTGCTCGGCTTTGCGCTGGCGCTGCTGCTGAATACCAAGGTGCGGTTTTTGGGGCTGTGGCGCACGATATTTTATGTGCCATCGGTGGTGCCGATTGTCGCGCTTTCGATTGTATGGCTCTATGTGCTAAATGCCCGCGCCGGTTTGCTCAACTGGTTCTTGGGCTTCTTCGGCATCCCACGCATCCGCTGGTTTGCCGACCCTGATTTCGCCATGATCGCCTTCCTCATCATGAGCACCACCTGGGTCGGCGTGACAATGGTGATATTCCTGGCGGGCTTGCAGGGCATCCCCGAAGAATATTACGATGCCGCCAAGATTGACGGCGCGAATATGCTGCAGCGGCTCTGGCGCGTAACCATCCCCTTGATGACGCCCACAATCTATCTCAATGTGCTTATCAATATCATCGGCGCGTTCCAGGTATTCACGCAGGTTTTCATCATGACTGGCGGCGCGCCGCGTGACGCCACCCGCACTTATGTCCTGCACCTCTTTGATTATGCCTTCCAGTATCTGCCGCCACAGATGGGCTATTCCTCGGCGCTGGCGTGGATTTTGTTCATGATTATCTTCGCGTTCACCGCCGTCATCGTGGCGACTTCGCAGCGATGGGTCTTTTATCAAGGCGGGGAATAATCACGATGGGTACGGCGGCTATGGCACAATCGGGCGTTTTGCAGAACGACTTTGTCAGCAACCTGCTGCGCGTTTTAGGGCGTATCTTGCTCTATTTCGTGCTCATATTCATGAGCCTGTGGTTCCTGGCACCGCTGTTTTGGATGTTTATGTCGTCATTTATGCCCTTGGAGCAAGTGGGCATTTTCCCGGTTGAATGGATACCCCGCGTATGGCAGCCACAGAATTACACCGACGCCCTGCAATTTTGGGAGTTCGGCACAACTTTTCGCAATACCATGCTGATTACCGTGCTCTCGCTGATAGGCGATATCGGCTCGTGCACCATCGTCGCCTACGGCTTCGCGCGCTTCCGCTTCCCCTTTCGTGATACGCTCTTCCTGATATTGCTGGCGACCTTGATGCTGCCCTTCGCTGTGCGTTTGATACCCGTCTACGCCGCCTACGAAGCCATCGGCTGGATCGATACCTTCTATCCGCTGATTGTGCCCGCTTTCTTTGGCAATGCCTTCTACATCTTTATCTGCCGCCAATTCTTCCTTGGCATCCCGCAAGACCTGCTGGACGCGGCGAAAATTGATGGCGCCAGCGAGATACGCATCTTCACGCAAGTGATGATCCCGCTCGCCAAGCCCGCCATCGTTGTCATCGCTATCCTCAGCTTCCAAAACAGTTGGAACGATTTCCTCGGTCCCTTGATTTACCTGAAAGATCCGGAGCTGCATACGCTCGCCATCGGCTTGTACAAGTTCACATCGCTGCCAGGGCAGGGCGGCATCTACAACCAGCAGATGGCGGCTTCAGTCTTGATGGTCATGCCGGTGCTCATCGTCTTTTTCCTGTTCCAAAAGCAGTTCATCCAGGGCGCCAACCTCTCTGGCATGAAAGGGTAAATCTCGCGGCGATGCAAACGCGACCGAATATCCTATTTGTGCTGGCAGATCAACTGGGCGCGCGCTGGCTGCCGCTGTATGGTCATGCCCTCGTAGAAAGTCCAGCGCTGGAGACATTCGCGCAACACAGCACCGTTTTCGAGCGCGCCCTGACGACATCGCCTATTTGTACGCCGTACCGCGGCTGCCTGCTCAGCGGGCGCTATCCATCCCAGACGGGCTTAAGCGAGAATGGCGGCGCTTACCCCAGTGATCTGCCGAGCTTGGCTGACCATCTCGGCGAGGCTGGCTATGCCAGCTATTACCTCGGCAAATGGCACCTAAGCGGCGCGCCGCAGGGCAATCGCTGGGTGCCGCCGGGAATGCGCGCCGGCTTCCAGCATTTCAGCGGCTGGGAGAGCCACCATGTCGATCATTATGCGGGCTTGATGTGGGAAGACGACCCGAAAACACCGCTGTCGATGCCCGGGCATGAAACTGACAGTTTGACCGCCGTCGCCGAGCAGAAGCTGGCGCAAGCCGCCAGCAACGATGTCCCCTTTTTTATGCTGATTTCCTATCAAGCGCCGCACCCTCCCTGCTCCCCGCCAGCTGCTTTCGCCGCGCCCTACGCTGATGCCGAGCTTCTTCCCGAAGCTAATGCCGATAGCGACGCCTGGTTCAAGCATGATGCTTGGGGCGCGGACTACGATGTTTGCCAATTTCGGCAGCGCTATTTCGGCGAAATCAGCCAGCTTGACGCCGCGTTTGGGCGGCTGCTGGCAGCGCTGCGGCGGCTGAAACTCGCCGACAATACGCTGGTCGTCTTCACATCAGACCACGGAGAAATGGCGGGCGCTCACGGCTTGTTTGGCAAGGGCCTGATGTACGAAGAGGCAATACATGTGCCGCTTATCATCCGCGCGCCCGGGCAGAAGGCGGGATGCCGAGTGGCAGCGCCCGCAGGCACAATCGACCTGCTGCCTACCCTGCTCGACTATGCTGGCGCTGATGCCGATGCGGATGCTGACGCGCGGAGCTTGCGCCCGGCGGTCGCTGGCATCAGCCCACCGCGCGAGCGCATCGTTATCAGCGAATATCACAACCTCTGCGCGAGTACATCAGAGTGGAAGCTGGTCGCCGAGCGCGGCAGTTTGCGGGGCGAAGCGCTCTATAACACCGTTGACGATCCTTATGAGCTGGAAAATCGCCTCAATCAGCCAGAGTGCGCGCAGATTCGAGAAGCATTGACCAGCGCTTTGGCGCGCTGGCAGCGGCGTATTGCCGCTTCCCACAATGAGAAAACGCAATCGATTCGCGCCATTACTTAAAGAAAGCGAGAGAATATGACAGCAGGGCAATTCGTGAACGCCAGCGGGGTCTACCCGCATCTCGCGCTCAGCGCGGAGTTGGGACCGCCGCGGACTGAATGCGGTGTCGGCGCGATGATGGCATGGGCGGGCAAGCTGTGGCTCGTCACTTATGTCTCCCACAAATCCGCCAGCGGCGTCGGCACTGGCTTGTACAGCATCGACGATACTTTTGCCCTGAGCAAACATCCCGCCAGCGCTGTCGGCACCTATACTAACCGCATGGTGCACTGGCAATCCAATCAGCTGTTCATCGGTCCCCATGTCATCGACGCCCAGGGCGAGGTGCGCACTATCGAAGAGCTGCTGGAAGTGCGCATTTGTTCCACGATGCGCCACCTGCGCGACCCCGAGAATTTTGTGTATATGCTGGGCATGGAGGGCGAATTTTACGAGCTGAATGTGCACACGCTGGAGCCGACTTTCCTGGATGACCTTACAGTCAGGCTCGGTGTTCCCGACCATCAATACGCGCATTTCAAAGCGGCTTACAGCAATTTTGGGCGGGTGATTGTCGCCAACAACAGTTATGACGAACGCGATTTTAGCGGACGCGAAGCGGCTGGCAGACTGGCGGAATGGGACGGCGAGACCTGGACCATCATCGAGCGCAATCCTTTCATTGAGGTCAACGGACGCGGCGATTTTGCCGGCACCATCTTCGCCATGGGCTGGGACAAGCGCTCGGCGATATTGCAGGTTTTCACCGAAGTGGACGGCTTGTGGAAACGCTATCGTCTGCCCAAAGCCAGCCACTGCTTCGACCACATGTGGCAGACCGAATGGCCCCGCATCCGCGAAGTTGACCACGAGCGCTTCCTCATGGATTGCCACGGCATGTTTTATGAGCTTTCGCCTTGGGCATACGACAATCACATCTGGGGCGTCCGCCCGATATCGACGCACCTTTGGGTGCATGGCGATTTTTGCACCTGGCGCGGCATGCTGGTGCTGGGGTCAGACAATGCCAGCCCGCATGGTGACGCCAACCACCTGGCGGGGGAGCCGCAATCGGGCTTGTATTTCGGCAAAACTGATGACCTGTGGCAATTTGGCAAGCCTGCCGGCTGGGGCGGCGTCTGGTGGGAAGACAGCTTGGAAGCGCATCAAACATCAGACCCCTACTTGATGACGGGCTTCGACAAGAAAGTGCTGCACCTCTGCAACGAAGGCGCTGCGCCCGTTACTTTCTGCCTGGAAGTCGATTTCTTGGGCAATGGCAAGTGGCAGCGCTACGCGACTTTCACGCTGGCGGCGGGCGAGTATCATCATCACGAATTCCCCAGCGGCTACAGCGCGCATTGGGCGCGGCTGACGGTTGATGCTGCCTGTCAAGCCACCGCGTATTTCACTTATAGTTAATTGCGAATTTATATCTAGACTTCCCGGGAGGAAGCGCATGCAGGGCTTCAGCAAACTGACAAAGGGACAGCGCCGGCAATTTCATGAAGAGGGCTATCTCATCATCCGCAACGCGCTGGATGAAGCGAGCATCAGCCGCTTGATAGAAGCGGGCGACCGGATTATCGCCACGGACGAGCGCTTCAACCGCTATCAGACAAGCGCGTATTATGATGGCTTCCGCAATTGCATAACTATGGATGACGCTTTTATCCCCTTGCTGACGCAGGCGAGCACCTTGCCGCTGGTACTCCAGCTTCTGGGCGCGAACCTGCAGCTGTCCACCAGCCACTTGATATACCGCCATCCCGACCCGGCGGGCACTGCCGATAGCATCCGGCGGCCCGGCTGGCATCGCGATGGCGGCGGCATTTCTGGCGATTTGGGTGCCGCCAATTTCCCGCGCCTGGGGCTGAAGTGCGCCTTCTATCTGACGGATTTGAGCGAGCCCAATTCCGGCGTGACGATGCTGGCGCCGGGCAGCAACCAGCTCAGCGAGCGTATCGATATTCCCGAAGGCGAAACTGACCCGGTCAACGCGCTTGAGCCGCTGCTGAACCCCGGCGATTGCGTGATATTCGAATATCGCACTTGGCACGCGGGCGCGCCCAACTTCACCGCGCGCACGCGCAAGGCGGTTATGATTGGCTATTGTTATCGCTGGTTGAAGCCGATGGACTTTGTGCGGCAAGATGAGGCATTCCTGGAAAAACTCACCGAAATTGAGAAATATCTGGCGGGCGAAGAAGTGGACGACACAAAAGAGTTTCAGCCAGGCGGCGGCTACAACCCATTAAAGGCTTGGTGCCGGGAATATGGCGTCGAGCCGGTGCGGCAGGGGGCATAAGCGCCCAGCCGCTTAGATTCGCGGAGAGAAGGATATCCATGAAACAAGACAATCAAATCCCAAGAATGGTGCATGAGCCCTTTTCGGCGGCAGCGCGTCCGCCGAAAACGGTGCGCATAGACAGCGATCTTGTCATAGTTGGCGGCGGCTTGGCGGGCACTTGCGCCGCCATCACCGCCGCGCGCGCTGGCATCAAGGTTGCGCTGGTGCAAGACCGCCCGCTGCTGGGCGGCAATGCCAGCAGCGAGGTGCGCCTGTGGGCATTGGGCGCCACCTCCCACATGAACAACAACAACCGCTGGGCGCGCGAAGGCGGTGTCATCGACGAAATCCTGGTCGAAAATATGTATCGCAACCGCGAGGGCAACGCGCTCATCTTTGATACGGTGCTGCTGGAAAAAGTTGTTGACGAAGAGAACATCACGCTGCTGCTCAACACCGCCGCCGTCAGCGTCAGCAAGCGGGATGGCGAAACGATTGAGTCGATCACCGCATTTTGCAGCCAAAATTCGACGCAATACGAGCTCTATGCCCCGCTCTTCTGCGATGCCTCGGGCGATGGCATCGTCGCGTTTCAAGCGGGTGCCGCCTTCCGCATGGGCGCGGAATCCAAAGAAGAATTTGGCGAGAAGTTCGCGCCCAGCGAAGAATATGGCTATCTGCTCGGGCATTCGATTTATTTTTATACCAAAGACATCGGCAAGCCGGTCAAGTTTGTGCCGCCGAGCTACGCGCTTGACGACATCACAAAGATTCCGCGCTTCCGCAGCTTCAATACCGCGACTGACGGCTGCCGCCTGTGGTGGATTGAATATGGCGGCCGCCTGGATACCGTGCACGAAACCGAAACCATCAAGTGGCAATTGTGGAAAGTTGTGTATGGCGTCTGGAATTACATCAAGAATTCCGGCAAATTCCCCGATGCCGAAACATTGACGCTGGAATGGGTCGGACAGATACCGGGCAAGCGCGAAAGCCGCCGCTTTGAAGGCGATTATATGATGACGCAGCAGGATGTCATCGAGCAGCGCCAGCATTATGACGCCATTTCTTTTGGCGGCTGGTCGATAGATTTGCACCCGGCCGATGGCGTCTTCAGCGAGTTGCCTGGCTGTGACCAGTGGCATGCCAAGGGCGTCTATCAAGTGCCCTATCGCACACAATACAGCCGCAACATCCGCAATCTCTTCATCACGGGGCGCATCATGAGCGCTTCGCATGTCGCTTTCGGCTCAACGCGGGTGATGCTCACCTTGGCATGCGCGGCGCAATCGGTCGGCATGGCGGCGGCGCATTGCGCGCGGCGCGGGCTGCTGCCGCGGGACATCGCCGAGCCCGCCGCCATCAAGCTGCTGCAGCGGGATTTGCAGCGCGTCGGCGGCTATATTCCGCAATTCAAATTGGAGGATGAGGCAAATCTGCTGCGGCAAGCGGCGGTGAGCGCATCCAGCAAACTCTGCCTGGAATCGCTGCCGGATGATGGACCGCGGCTCACGCTGGAGCGCCCATACGCGCAAATGCTGCCGGCGCAGCGGGGGCGGCTGCCGCGCATGGCAATCACCGTGGACGCGGCGGAAGCCACCCAGCTCCAGGTCCAGCTGCGGCAAAGCTCCAAGCGGGATAACCACAGCCCGGATGTGCTGCTCAAAACGCTGCACTTTGACTTGCCCGCTGGGGACAATCAGGAAGTGGCGCTTGACTTTGAGCAATTGATTGACGATTCCCGCTACATCTTCGTCTGCGTGATGGCGAACCCGTTCCTCACTCTGCACCTCAGCGATATGCGCGTGACCGGGCTGCTGGCGCTGCAATACTGGCGTACACAAACGCCATACGAAGACATCGGCGTGGAAGAATTTGAATTCTGGACGCCGCCGCGCCGCCCCAAGGGGCAAAATATGGCGCTGCGCCTGTCGCCGCCGCTAAACGGCTTTGACCCGCAGAATGTATGTAATGGGCTGGCGCGCCCGGTCGCGGCGGTGAATGCCTGGGTGGCTGACCCCGCCGATGAACAGCCGACCCTGGACATACGCTGGATCGCGCCGCAAAGCATCAGCCGCGTCCGCCTGATGTTTGATACGGATTTCGACCATGCGATGGAGACAGTAACGCGCGGGCACCCGGAAGATGTCATGCCATTTGCCGTCAAGCATTATCGGCTGCGTAATCACGCTGGCGAAGTGCTGGCGGAAGTGCGAGACAATCATCAAACCGTGAACCAAATCGACTTTGACGAGCCGATAGAGACGGACCATCTGCAAGTAGAAATCGTCGCGAGCCAGGGCGATGTTCCCGGCGCGATCTTTTCCCTGCACTGTTATGAATGAGCGCGGCGAGAGGCAACTGGGCTGATGCAAGTTAGTGAACGCGAACGCTATTTCTTTGACTTAAACGGCTTCCTCTTGCTGAAAGGGGCGCTATCCGCGGGAGAAGTTGCCGAAATCAACGGCGCTATCGACGCTTTGCTGCCAATAGCGCCGGGGCAATGGAAAGGCTATGTGCATGGCCACAATTATGGCGATGACGACGGGCTCAACTTGCAGCAGATTTATGAAGGCGGCGCCGCCTTCGAAAAGCTGATTGACCACCCCGCCTGGATCGAAAAGGTCAAGTATTTTGTTGGCGGCGCTGGCACCTTTGATTACAATCACGGTCCGCTCTTCATCGACGAATGTTTCGCCAATATACGCGGTCCCGGCGAGGCGATTGGCTTGCATTCGGGCGGACACGAAGGCACCAAGCGCACCCAATTCCGCTTTTTTAACGGGCGCTTCCACTGCGGGCAAATCAACATTCTGATGGCATTAACCGATATTGGACCTGGCGATGGCTCGACCATGGTGGTGCCTGCCAGCCATAAAGCGCATTTCCCGCACCCTGACGAAGACCGGCATAGCATGTTTGCCGAAGTCGCTTCGGTGGACGGCGTCGAAGGCGCGGTACATGTGTATATGGAGGCGGGGGATGTCTTGCTCTTCGTCGATTCGCTCAGCCATGGCTCGGCGGAGCGCGTCAACGCGGGCGAGCGGCGCATTATCGTCTACCGCTATGGTCCGTCCTGGGGCAACTCCCGCCATGGCTATCAAGCTTCGGCGGAGTTGGCTGCCCGCTTGACGCCGGAGCGCCTGCAAATCGTGCGCCCCAAAGCGCCGCTGCTGCCAAAATAGAGGCGGCAGTATCACGCTTGCAGCGCGCTCAAGCGCGCCTCATCGATGGCGACGCCCAGCCCAGGCGCTTCGGGAATTTCGTAATAGCCAGCGGCGCAATGTAATGGCGCTTCCAGCAATAGATTTGCGATTTCAAATACCGGCGGCTGATATTCCAGCAAATAAAGATTGGGCAGCGCCGCCGCTGCATGTATCGTCGCCGCGATGCAGATGCCCAAGCCGACGCTCAAATGCGGCGCCATTTTCACATTAAAACTTTCCGCCACCGCGCCGATTTTGATGGTCTCGGAAATGCCCGCTCGCCCGACATCCGGCTGCAAAATATCTGCCGCCCGCTGCAGCAGCCAGGGATGGAACTGGTAGCGACTGCGCTCGGTTTCGCCATGGGCGATGGGGACCGCCACGGCGGCCGCCAACTGCGCATGCGCGGCGACATCTTCGGGATTTATCGGCGCTTCAAAGAAGCCGACGCTTAACTCCTCCAGCCGCTGCCCCAGCTGTATCGCCTCATCAAGTGTATAGACCCAGTGCGCGTCCAGCAGCAGCGCCGCCTCTGCGCCCAGCGCATCGCGCAGGGCTTTCACACTTGCCGCATCTGCCTGCACTCCATGCCCCGCCGCCAGCTTAAAGGCGGAAAAGCCCTGCGCCACAAATTCCTGGGCGAGCGCGACCCGCTCCGCCGCCGTTGGCTTGGGCAAGCCGGAAACATAACAAGGTACGCGCTCGTGGAATGCGCCGCCCAAAAGCTGATACACCGGCTGCTCCAGCATTTTGCCGCGAAGGTCCCACAAGGCGATATCACAGGCGCTAATCGCATCAAGCATGAAGCCGCCATAATAGCCGCGCTCGCGCATGAGATCGTACATGGCATTCCACAGCACATTGCCATCAAGCGGATTGCTGTTGAGCAAGACGGGCGCCAGCAGCTGCTCAACAATTTGCTGCACAACCTCGGGCGCTACAGGTGCCAGCGCCTCGCCCCAGCCCACCATGCCATCCGCGGTGCTGAGCTTGACAAAAACCGTCTCGAAATACGCGGAATACAATGCGCGATAGGGCGGGCGCAGGAAATAGGCTTGCGGGTCAGCGGCGGCGGGCAGCAAACCAAGGTAGCTTTCGTCCCGCTTGATCCGCACTGGAATCGCTTCGACGCCGGTGATGCGCATGGGCTACCCCCCGCTAGGCAAACTGCCACAATACTGTGGAGAGAAATCTCACTGCAAGGTATAGTGTAGGGGATGCTATCGGGTATCGCAATGCGGGTTGCAAAACATAGCCGGAGAATGTGATGGGCTTAGCGGGCATATTTCAAATCTTGCAGACGCCCTTCGCGGCTGATGGCGCAATTGACTGGCGCAGTTTTGAGCGGCAACTGGACTTCTGCCGCGCGGCGGGCGTGCATGGCATGGTGCTTCCCGCGCTCGCCAGCGAATTTTTCACGCTAAGCGATGCCGAGCGCTTCGCGGTGGTGGAATTTGCCGCCGAGCGCGCTGCGGGAATCGCGCCGCTGGTGGTGGCGGTCCAAGGGCTGAACCAGCGGCTCGCGCTGGAATTCGCCGAGCATGCCGCCCGCCACAATGCCAGCGCTTTGATGGCGATGCCGCCCTATTTGCGCAAGGCGGGCAAAGCGGAAATCCTGGAATACTATCGCCAACTCGCGCAGTTTGAGCGCCCGCTGATACTTCAAAACGCGCCCGCGCCAATCGGCAGCCCGCTCTCCCCGCGGGAGTTGGTGGCGCTGCTGGCGGCTGAGGAAAATATCGCCTACATCAAAGAAGAGACCAACCCCATCCTGCAGCATATCAGCCAGATTCTGGCGCTGGACGCGGGCAACTGCGCGGGCGTGTTCGGCGGCGCCAACGGCATCTATCTCATCGACGAGCTGAAGCGGGGCGCTTGCGGCAATATGCCCGCCGGCGGCATGGTCGACCTGCAAGTAGACATCTACAATTTATATCGAGCGCGAAAGACACAGGAAGCCGAGAGCTTACATCACACATTGCTGCCGCTATTGAACTATGCCATGGTCTACGGCGTTTCCCTGCACAAATATGTGCTCTGGCGGCGGGGCGTTTTGGCTTCACCCTTCGCGCGCGACCCGCAGAAAATCAGCCTGGATGCCGACGATATCGCCGCGGTGGAAGCCATGTGGCGCCCGCTTGCCGAGTTTGCCAACCCGACTTTCCCCTTCGCCTAGCCTGAGCATAGGCACAGAAAGAAAATGCCGCGTTATAAGATGCAAATTGGAGATGAGGTGCAGGACCTGTGATAAAAAACTTCGAAAATATATCCCCCGTGCAGCATACCGAAGCGGCTTTTTCCCAAGCCTTCCGCGATAATTTGTATTATACGCGCGGGCAAGCCATCTACACGGCGACCAAGCACGACCTCTATGTGGCGCTGGCGCTGACCGTGCGCGATTATATGATGTTCAACTGGCAGCAAAATGTGGACTGCTACTTCCGCCAGAATCCAAAATTTGTCTATTATCTGTCGGCGGAATACCTCCTTGGGCAGCAATTAGAGAAGAACCTGCTCTACACCGAGACTTATGAGCTTGCCGAGCGCAGCATGCGGCAGCAGCAAATTAACCTGTCGGAACTCATCGCGATGGATATCGAGCCGGGCTTGGGCAATGGCGGCTTGGGACGCCTGTCCGCCTGCTTTATGGATTCGCTGGCGACGCTGAATATCCCCGCTGTTGGCTATGGCATCCGCTATGAATATGGCATCTTCCGCCAGTCCTTCCGCGATGGCTGGCAGGTAGAAAGCCCGGACGAGTGGCTCTATTACGGCAACCCCTGGGAATTCCCGCAGCCGGACGACATGGTAGAAGTGGGCTTTGGCGGCAGGACGGAACATTACCGCGATGATGAGGGCAAGCTCCGCGTCCGCTGGCTGCCGCAGCAGACCATCATGGGACAGCCCTATCATACGCTGGTGCCGGGATACAAGAGCAAGACGGTCAATATGCTGCGGCTTTGGGGCGCGCGCGCCACCCGTGAATTTGACCTGCAGCTCTTTGATGTCGGCGATTATTCAAGAGCGGTTGAGCAGAAGACCAGCTCGGAAAATGTTACCAAAGTGCTCTACCCCAACGACAATACGCCCCAGGGCAAAGAACTGCGGCTGAAGCAGCAATACTTCTTTGTCGCCTGCTCGCTCAACAATATCATCAAGCGCTTCATGATCAAAAACGCCGAATGGGAAGAGCTGCCCAAAGTGGCGGTGATACACCTGAACGATTCCCACCCGGTCATCGCCATCGCCGAATTCATGCGCCTGTTGGTGGATCAATATCGGCTGACATGGGAGCGGGCATGGAGCATCACAAACCAGACCTTCGCCGCCACCCAGCATACCCTGCTGCCAGAAGCGCTGGAGAAATGGCCCGTCTGGCTGCTGGAGCGCGTCCTGCCCCGTCATCTGGAAATCATCTACGAGATTAACCATCGCTTCCTGGAATCGGTGCGCATGACCTTCCCTAACGACATCGGGCGCATCGAGCGCATGTCGATAATTGAAGAGGGGCGGGAGAAGCAAGTGCGCATGGCGAACCTCGCCTGCATCGCCAGTTATTCGGTCAATGGCGTTGCCGAGCTGCAATCCGACCTGCTGCAGACGCGGGTATTCCCCGATTTCGCCGCGATGTTCCCCGAGAAGTTCGGCAACAAAACCAATGGCGTTACGCCGCGCCGCTTCCTGAAATTGGCGAACCCGGTCCTGTCGGATTTAATCAGCGACCGCATCGGCGATGGCTGGCTCAGGAATCTCGAAGATTTACACAAGCTGGAAGCCTTCGTTGATGACCCGGATTTCCGCCAAAGCTGGCGTGACATGAAACAGAAAAACAAAGCGCAATTGGCGAATTTCATCGCCCAGTCTATGGGGCTGGCGGTCAGCGCCGATTCGCTCTTTGATGTCATGGTCAAGCGCCTGCACGAATACAAGCGGCAGTTGCTCAAGACCCTGCATATCATCCATCTCTATCAGCGCTTGAAGCGGGAGCCGCAGCAGGAACTCGCGCCAATCACTTTCGTTTTTGGCGCCAAAGCCGCGCCCGGCTACACGATGGCGAAGCTGATAATCAAATTGATAAATTCGGTTGCCGATGTGGTCAATCGCGACCCGGTATCGGCGGGGCGGCTGACTGTCGCCTTCATCCCGAATTTTAATGTGACCAGCGGGCACTTGATTTATCCCGCCGCCGACCTGTCCGAGCAGATTTCCCTGGCGGGCAAAGAAGCATCTGGCACCGGCAATATGAAGTTCGCCTTGAATGGCGGCTTGACCATCGGCACCCTGGATGGTGCCAATATCGAAATCCGCGAGCGGGTTGGCGCCGAGAATTTCTTCCTCTTCGGCATGACCACAGAAGAAGTTTTTGCCGCGCGGGAAGGCGGCTACAATCCGCGTGACTATTACGATGCTGATGCCAGCCTGCGCCAAGCGATCGACTGGATAGCCTCCGGGCAATTCTCCAGCGGCGATACCCGCCTCTTCCAGCCCATTGTCGATTCCCTGCTCTATCACGATGAATATATGCTCTGCGCCGATTTCGCCAGCTACATAGACTGCCAGGCGCAGGTAGCCGAGGCTTATGCCGACACCGAGCGCTGGACAACGATGTCAATTCTTAACGCGGCGCGTTCAGGGTTCTTCTCGTCCGACCGCACAATCGCCGAATACAATCGCGATATATGGCGCGCATCCCTGCTGGATTTGGCGCTCTAAGCGCCCGGCGGCGGCTCCAATTGCGCTCATTCATTTGCTTGCATTTCATTTTGCATTGGGTACACTTAGCCCGTTGTGGCGGTGGAGTTGCAGCAAATTCGCTGCCAGCGCGTGGTAGATTGCGGCAATGTAATAGAAAGGCATCTATGAATAAGAATTGGCAATAAGCTGATACCGGAACGACCCGTCAGAAATCAGAAATTAAGGAGACGCAACAATGTTCAAACGACTTTCCCTCTTACTCAGCTTGGCGCTGCTTGTCGCCATGCTGCTGCTGATATCGATGCCGATGAGCTCGGTCGCGCAAGACGCGGAGCCAACGGCGATAGTTGGCGCTTTTGGCGGCGGCGAGACCAAGATTTCCTATTGGAATGGGCTGACTGGCTCGGACGGCGTCACCATGAACGAAATGCTGGCGCAATTCGCCGATGAAAATCCCGAATTTGAAGTAACCAGCGAAATCATCCCCTGGAATACCCTGTATGCCAAGCTGCAAGCGGCATTTGTCGCCAATCAGCCGCCAGACCTCGTTCTGATGCACGCCTCGGAAGTGCCGCAATTCGCCAGCTTCGGCGTCTTGATGGACTTGGGTCCCTGGTATGTTGGCGGCGGCGGCTGGTTTGATGAGAACGACATCTCCAGCATTACCTACGAAGGCATGCAATATCAGGGCGTTACTTATGCCATCCCGCTGGACAATCACGGGCGCGGCTTGTGGATCAACACCGACATGTTTGAAGCCGCCGGCATCGATACCGACCCCGCCACCGTGCCGACAAATTACGAAGACTGGGTGACTTTGCTGCAGGCGCTGACTTTGGACGCCAACGGCAACAACGCCGCCGATTCCAGCTTTGATGCCGAGAATGTCGTGCAGTGGGGTTATGTCGTCGGGGAATGGCCCCGCGTCAATTTCTTGAGCGCGCTGGCGCAGCATGGCGGCGAAATGGTCTCCGCCGAGGGGCAAATCACCGTCAATTCGGATGCGGGCATGGCCGCCTTGCAACAAGCGGTTGACCTCGTTTACGAATACAATGTATCGCCGCCGCCAGCCGGTTTCGATACCTGGCAGGGCTTCGCCAGCGGCTCCGTCGCGGTGATTCCTACTGGCACCTGGTTCCGCAATTTCGCCGTTGATCAAACGGATATCAACGGGACAGCTTGGCCCCAAGTGCAGTTTGGTCCACAGCCAGCGACCTGGTTTGGCATCCACGCCTTTATGCTGCCCGCCATGTCAACGCCAGAGAAGGCGGCAGCGGTGCAGACATTGCTGCAGTGGATTTCCGCCAATCAAGTAACTTGGGCAGGCTCGGGTCAAGTGCCGGCGCTGCTTTCCGCCCAAGCCGCTTTGGATGCGGAAAATTATCCCTCCAACATCCTCTTGGGGCAGACATTCACCGACTATGGCATCCTTGATTATCAAAGCACGGCGGTGCAGGAAATGTACGCCGCGCTCGACCCCGAACTGGATGCCGCGCTGAACAACTTGAAATCGGTTGAAGACGCTTTGAATGACGCTGCCGAGCGCATGCAGCAAGTGCTTGACCGCGCGATGTAAAGGCGTTACCGCTTCAATCAGCATTGAGCAGTTTCGGCGGGGTGGAATACATCTGCCCCGCCGCTGCCCTACGGTGGCGGC
Source organism: Anaerolineae bacterium (assembly GCA_022825675.1). GTDB lineage: Bacteria > Chloroflexota > Anaerolineae > Aggregatilineales > Phototrophicaceae > UBA6055. The sequence goes on from JAJDWK010000032.1 coordinate 161,633, forward strand.
GCAGCCCATACGGCGACAGGGCGAGAATGCGGAATGAATCACTCTAAGAACGCAAAAAATGCCAGAGCGAGGCGCTTTTCGCTCAGCCTAAAATCGCGGGAAATACTCGCCGCTTACGCATTTCTCGCGCCATTTATGGCTTTCTTTTTGATATTTGTTGTGCGCGCTGTTGTCGAGGCGGTGCGCATGAGCTTTTACGACTGGCATATCCTGCGTCCCATGCGCCCCTATATCGGCATCGACAATTACCTCGAGCTGGTCAACGACAGTGTCTGGTGGATTTCCCTGCAAAACACCATCGTCTTCACCGTGCTGACGGTGATTGGCACCACCATTGTCGCCTTGGCGGCGGCAGTTGCCGTCACCCGCCCCATCCGCGGGCAGGGTTTTTTCCGCGTACTGCTGTATATGCCGAGCTTGCTCTCGGTGGGCGCGGTGGGTTTGATCTGGGTATGGCTGCTGAATACGCAATTCGGCATCATCAACTATGGGCTGAGCTTTATTGGCATCCGCCCTGTCAATTGGCTGGGCGACCCCAATTTGGTGATTCCTTCCTTGAGCCTCACCACAATTTGGTGGGGTTTCGGCTTCCCAATGTTGATATTCATCGCCGGTTTGCAGGGCATCCCGGAGCAGCTCTACGAGGCGGCGCGCATTGATGGCGGCAGCGACCGCGACCTGTTCCTGTATATAACCCTGCCATTGCTGCGCCCAACGATATTGTTTGTTACCGTCACTGGCGTTATTTCTCATTTTCAGGTCTATGGTCAGCCCTTCATCATGACCACTGGCGGTCCCGGTCGTTCATCCTATTCGCTGATATTTTATCTGTATCAAATTGCCTGGACTGCCTTCCGCATGGGCTATGGCGCGGCGGTGGCGGTCTGCATTGCTGTGATTATGGCAGTCTTGACCAGCGTGCAATTCCTTGTGCTTAGCCGCCGCATAGAATACTGATTGGCCTGCTATGAAGCCTGAACGCTCTATCCTGCCACAGCATACAATCACTTATGTGTTCCTGACCTTGCTCAGCCTGTTTGTCGTTTTCCCGATGCTGATAGCGGTATCCCAGTCCTTCATGACCAACCAGGAGGTTAACCGCTGGCCGCCGCAAATCATCCCGCTGGAGCCGACATTAGAGAGCATCCGCACCGTATTGACGCAGCAAGACCTGCGGCTGGACTTGTGGCTGCGCAACAGCTTGATAGCGGCGACCGGCTATACGGCGGCGGTGCTGCTGCTCTGCGCGCCGGCGGCATTTGCCTTCGCCCGGCTGAAGTTCCCCGGCAATAATCTATTGTTCGGCTTCTTGCTGGTAACTATTATGATCCCATCGCAAGTTACGCTGATTCCCAACTACCTGCTGATGCGGGATTTGCAGTGGCTGGATACCTTCAACGCGCTAATCTTCCCCGGTGCCGCCAATGTCTTTGGCGTATTCCTGCTGCGGCAGTTCTTCATTCAAGTGCCTACTGACCTGGAGGAAGCCGCCGTGCTGGATGGCGCGGGGTATTTCGGGCGCTTTTGGCATGTCATCCTGCCCCTCTCCCGCAACGCTTTGACCGCGCTGGGCATCTTTGTTTTTCTCTTTCACTATAACGATTTATTCTGGCCCTTCATCGTCACCAACAGCTTGGAAACGCGTACGCTGCCAGTCGGCTTGGCAATTTTGAATTCCTCTTATGCCGGGCAATATCGCCCGATGGTGCTGTCGGGCGCGGTGCTGTCTTCAATACCAATTCTGATTGTATACATCATCTTCCAGCGGCAGATTATCCAGGGCATCACCTTAACTGGCATGGGCGGGCGCTAGCGCCAGCTAAGAGCAGATTCGCCGCCGCAGGCAGGCGGCATAGACGGGAGCCAGCGATGGGCAATAACAAAAGCGCAACGGTCTCGGTTGACAGCCGGCGTGTCATCAGCGAGATTTCGCCGCTGCTTTTCAGCGGATTCGCCGAGCACATGGGGCGCTGCATCTATGAGGGCATCTATGACCCGGCATCCGCCCATGCGGATGAACATGGCTTGCGCCAAGATGTTTTAGCAGCGCTGCGTGAGCTGAATTATCGGGCGATGCGCTATCCTGGCGGCAATTTCGTCAGCGGCTACCGCTGGGAAGATGGCATCGGTCCCAAATCTCAGCGGCCTGCCCGCCGCGACCTCGCCTGGCAATCGATTGAAAGCAATCAGTTTGGCACCGACGACTTCATGCGCTTTTGCCGCGAAATCAATACCGAGCCGATGCTGGCGGTAAATCTCGGCACGGGCACAATCCAGGATGCCGCCAACCTGGTTGAGTATTGCAATGCGCCCCTCGGCAGCGCCTATGCCGACAGGCGCGCCGCCAACAGCCAGGCGGAGCCCTACGGCGTCAAGTATTGGTGCCTGGGCAACGAGATGGATGGACCCTGGCAGATTGGCCATCTCGATGCGGTCGAATATGGCAAGAAAGCGCGCGAAGCGGCGAAGCTGATGCGCTTGCACGACGAATCGATCGAACTTGTGCTTTGCGGCTCGTCCAGCTCGCAGATGCCGACATATCCCGAATGGGACCGGGTGGCGCTGGAATTGTGCTGGGACGGCGTCGACTATCACTCCATGCACTATTACGCCGGCAATCACAAAGACGATAGCCCCAGCTACCTGGCGCTCAGCGCGGAGTTTGAAGACTATGTGGATACGCTTGCCGGCATCCTGCGCTATGTAAAAGCCAAGACCCGCTCCAAGCATGATGTTTACCTCTCCTGGGACGAGTGGAATGTTTGGTATAAGGCGCGCGAGCTTTCGGATATGCGCGGCGGCTGGACAGAAGCGCCGCATTTAATCGAAGAAGTCTATAACCTGGAGGACGCGCTGGTGGTGGCGCAGTGGCTCAATGTTTTTCTGCGCAAATCCGATGTGTTGAAAATCGCCTGCATCGCGCAGATTGTGAATGTCATCGCGCCGATTTTGACCCAGCGCAATCGGCTGCTCAAACAGAGCACCTATTACCCGCTGCTGCACTTCAGCCAACTGGCGCGCGGGAACGCGCTTGACCTGCTGGTGACAGCGCCTCACTATGAAACTGAGCAATTTGGCGCTATGCCGCTGTTGGATGTATCCGCCAGCCATGACCCAGATACAAACCGCGGCGCGATTTTCATAGTCAACCGCAGCCTGGAGGGCGCGCTGCCCCTCGAAATCACCTGGGCGGATAAGACACCCACGCGCATACTGTCAGCGCATCAACTGGCAGGCAGCGACCCCAAAGCGGCAAACAGCTGGGAACAGCCTGACCAGCTGAGAACACAAGCGATTGCCGCGCCCAGGATTGTCGACAGCGCGGCGCAGTTGCGCTTGCCAGCGCTCTCCTTCACGGCGCTGGAAGTGGCATATTAGAATTGCGCGCTAACTCAGGCGCGGCTCGGTCACAAGCGTGATGGGGCGTCCCGCCTCGTTTGATGCGACCGCCGCCAGCATAATTTCGCTCACATGCCGCGCCGTCCACAGGTTGGCGAGTTCCGGTTGCTGTCCGCTTTTGATAGCGCGCCGCCACTCTTCATGCTGGTTGAGCGCGGGCGGCGGGGTAATCACCTCGACAGTTGGCTCCGCCCATTCGCGTTCGTAAGAGCTGGGCTTGATGCACTCGATGGCAGCGCCCGTTTGTATCAGCTTGCCGGCGGTGCCATGCACACGCAAATAGGACGAACGCGCCGGATCACACCAACTGGTTTCGGCGGTCGCCAGCGCGCCATTCGCCATCTCGAGGAGTAAAGTGGCGGTATCTTCCATCGCCGTTGGTTTATCCACCGTCAGCAGACGCGCCGTCACCGCATTGACCTTGCCCAAAAGCGCCACCACATTGGCGATTGAATAGACGCCCATGTCTATCAATGCGCCGCCGCCCGCGGTATCCGCATCGAAAAACCAGAAGTCATCGGTCACCCGCTTTTCTTCAAAGCTGTCTGAAACTTCCGCATAATAAATCTCGGGACCGCCGTGGCTGTGCCGCGAGAATGCGCCCGATACCTTGCCAATAGCGCCATTTTTAAGCTGGCGGCGCATTTCGTAGATGACAGCGCTGAAAGACGGGCGGCAATAGACGGTCAGCTCAGGGCGGGCTTCACTCGCCGCCACCAGTTGATGCGCCTCTTCCAAGGTGGTGCACAGGGGCTTCTGCATGAACAAGTGCAAGCCGCGCTCTAAGACCGCCAAGCCAGCTTCGGCATGCAGGGGGTGCGGCAGCGCCACAATTACCGCATCCAGCGTTTCATCGTTGAGCAAATCTTGCCAAGACAGAGAATAACGCGGCACATCAAAGCGCTGGCAGAGCAAACGCAAGCGGTGCTCGGTACGCCCGCAAATATGCGTGACGCGCATCCCCTCAACTTGGGCGATTTCGGGCAGGTGGCTGAGCGCGGCGATGCCGCCAGCGCCTAAAATGCCGACATTAATCATCGAAGCGCGCTTTCAAAAAGGCATAGCTGCGGCGGATAGAGCCGATCATGTCTTCGTTGCCGGTCTCGTCTTCAATCGCCAGCACGCCGTCATAGCCGATATCACGCAGCGCCTGCAAGTAGCCATCCCACGGCACCAAGCCTTCGCCGCAGGTCGCTTGCCGCGTCTCGGGGTTCCAATCTTTGGCATGCGTATGCACGATTTTATCGCCCAGCGCATACACGCCCTGGATTGTGCCCGCCTCGGAGCCGAAGCGCAGCAAGTTGCAGGGGTCATAATTCACGCGCAGCCAGGGATTGCCCACTTCGTCGATGAACTCGCCCAAAGCCTGCGGCGATTCCTGCCCCGTCTCCAAGGCAAAATATACGCCAACCTGCGCGCCATACTCGGCAATCTCGCTGACAGAGCCCAGCAGAATTTCGTAGGCGGGGTCGCTTTTGTCCTCGGGCAAAATCCCGGCGTGAGTCGTCACAATGTTGCCGCCAAGCTCGGCAGTTGTCTTGAGCGCTTGTTTGGTCTTGTCGATGCGCCAGCGCAAGCCTTCGCTTTCTTCCAAACCGCCATAGGTCACCGCCCCCTGAAGCTGAGCGCAGAAGCCGCTGAAGCTAAGCCCCAGCGATTCGGCGATTTTCATCACCTCACGCCGGTCAGCGGCAGTGCCAACCTCGGGGTCGAGTACGCAGGGGCGGTACTCAAAGTCAACGATCCAAGGCTGCACAGAAGTACAGCCGATCTCCGCCGCGATTTCCAGCTGCCGCGCCAGCGCCGCCACATCCGGGGTCGCGCCCAAAGTCCACAATGCGCAGCCAATCGTCATTTCGCTCATGCCTTCGCCTTTCCGCTTCGCCTTCTGCCGCGTATAGCATAGCAAATCTCGGCGCTGGCGGCATAAGCCTATGCTATCAAATACTTGACAAACCAGTCGACAATGGCATGCGCCGCGGCAACACGATTTTTCGCCAGCTTGAAGCCATGCCCCTCGTCCGGGAAAAGCCTATATTCGACTGGCACCCCGCGCTGACGCAGCTTCGATACAACTTGCTCCGCCTCAAAGACCGGCACATTTGTGTCCCTGGCGCCGTGCAAAACCAGCGTCGGTGCCGTGAGGCGGTCTAGTTTGTGCACTGGGGAGAGCGACTCCAGCAAAGCGCCTTCCGCCACCGGGTCACCATATTCTACTTTTGAGATGCGCGCCATCCAGGGCTCGGTCAAGGCGAAAAAGGTCTTGAAATTGATGAGTCCATAGATGTTCACCCCGGCGGCGAAAAGCTGCGGGAATTCTGTCAAGCCCGCCATGGTCATATAGCCGCCGTAGGAGCCGCCCATAATGCCGAGCCGCCCCGGCTGCGCAAAGCCCATTGCCAGCAAATGCTCGGCGCTGGAGGCGATGTCTTGAATGGCATCGACGCGCAGCGGTCCATTATCAAGGTTGACGAAGCGCTTGCCAAAGCCAGAGGAGCCGCGCACATTCGGCGCGAAAATGGCGATGCCTCGCGCCAAAAGCGCCTGATATTCATAGCGGAAACGGGGCTGCTCCTGCCCTTCGGGTCCGCCATGGAAGCTGAGCACAGTCGGGTATGGCGGCTCGCCAGCAGCGGGCGCGTAGTACCAGCCGCTCAAAGGCAAGCCATCGTGCGCGTGATAGCGCAGCAAACTCGGCGCGACCAGCCGCTGCGCATCCACATCGGTATCAGCGCTCGGCGTAACCTGGCGCAGAGCCTGTGTGCCCATGTCCAGCAGCCAAATAGCCGCGGGCATGCGGGAGCCGCCGATGCACAGCGCGAGAGAAGAGCCATCAGAGGAGAATCGCAGCGATTCGGCGGTTTCCGCTGGCAGTTCAATTTCCGCCATCAGCGTATTTTCAGGCAGGTTTATGCACTCCAGGTGATGCCGCCCGGCGCAATTCCATAGCAGCGCCGCCTGGGTTTCATCGCTGTTGATGGCGAATTCGGCGAGTTCGGCGTCTTCCCGCGCGCGCAGCACTTCACATGCGCCCGAGCCATCCGTTGGCAGGCGGCAGAAGCCGGCGAGGTCGCTCACGCTGTTCGTAATCAGATACATCCGCTTGCCATCAGCGCTGAAGCGGGCGCTATCAACAGTGGCGGGCGCGCGATGCGGGCTGAGCAGCAGCTCTCGCCCCGAAGCCAAATCCAGCAGGAAAATATCGCTGTCGCCGCGGTAGGGGACACGCCGCAGCAACAGGCGCTCGCCGTCCGCGCTGATATGCTCAACGGTGCCGGTGCCATCGTTTTGCGCCAGCAGCTCGGTCTCGCCAGTATCCAGGCGGTAACGATAGCAATCCATAGCATCGGCGCGCCGCCAGTTGGACGAGAAGAGCAGCTGCCGGCTGTCTCGCGTCCAGGCATTAAGCCAGTTGTTGCTCTGTCCGCCAGCGGTGATGCGCCGCCGCCCGCCGCCATCGGGCTGGATGATGTCGATCTGCGAGTTCATGCCGCCGCCAGGCGCCATTTCCAGCGCCAGCCAGTCACCGTTCGGCGACCAGCTCACGCGGATGAGCTGTTCCTCAAAATCAGTGATTTTGCGGCAAGCGCCGCTTGCGATGGTAACCAGCCACACTTGCGGATGCCCGTCACGGTCGCTGACGAAGGCGATGCGTTCGCCATCTGGCGAGATGCTGGGCGACCAGCATTGGCTCAAGCGAGCCAGCGCGCTAATCGAACTGCGGGCGCTTTCAGACAAGTCTGTCATAGCGGTGGCTGCCTTCCCATCAGAACTTGCAGGAGCGCGGCGAGCAGATAAGCGCCAGCGCCCAAGGCGAGCACGGCGCTGAAACCAACGGTGATAGAGAGCAGCACCGCCGCTACCGAGCCGGCGACGGTCATCAGCCCGTTTATCGCCCAGGCAGCCGCAACCGATTTTGGTCCTGATGTGCCCGCCTGCTCAAGCGCCTGGGGGAAGGGCATGCCCATGCAGAGCGCCAATGGCAGCAGGGTGACTACAGCAGCCAGCGCGCGCAGCGGGAAGCTGGATGCCTGCAGCTCGCCGCTCACTGGCAGCCATAGCAAAGCCCAGACGACTGCCAGCAGAGCAACCGCAGCTGGTGGCAGCTGCGGGCGGCCTTTGAGCGCGGCTAAAGGGCGCATTCGGCTCAAGCCGCTGCCGATGCCGCCGCCCACGAGGAATGTTGCCAGTACCAGCGTGACCGCCGCGGTCGGATGCCCGAGGAAGAGCCGTGTCCGTTGGATGGCATGGATTTCCAGCGCCATGAAGCCGATGCCCAGCAGCGCCACATAGAGCGGCAGGTAGCGCTCCGCTGGCGGGCGGGCACCCCGCCAAAAGCGCAGATAGTATATGAGCAGCGCCAACAGAATGCCCGCCATACTCAGGGTGAGCGGGAGCAAAGCGCGGGGGATGCCGCGCTCAAATTGGAAGAAATAGGGGCGGTCGTCGGTGGCGGGGGCAATGTTGAGCGCGGAGCCGTCAATAATCGATTGAAATGTCGTTACGCCGGCGGCGACATCAGCGAGCGGCGGCTGCGCCAGTGCCTGCGGCAAAAACAGCGGCTTGAAGCCGACATCGCGGGCAATCGCGCCCAGCGCCAGCGAATCATCGCGGCTGAAGGGCTGCGCGCCCACCAGCAGCAGCGGCGTCGCCGGCGAACTCCGGTCATCAACAAATGCCATCACCTGCTGCAGCGCCGCCTGCTCATCAAGCCCGCGCCTGCCCAGCGCCGCCAGAGCAGTGGACAAAGCGCGCGTCAAGGTAACTTCGTCATAGAGCTTCAAGGCAATCTGCCCCTCAGCGCTGAGCTTTGCCAGATACTCTTGAAAAGCCTCAACAGTGTAGACGGTATTCTCCGACAGCGCGTAGCCGCCGCGCTCCGCCGCCAAAGTTACCACCTGCGACAGATATATCAGGTCATACCGCTCGCCGGAGCGCTGCAGGGCGCTGCGCCCGTCATCCACGATGACGGTAAGGCCTGGCTGGCTGTAGAGATTGCCGTTGAGCGCGGCGAGCGACTGCACCAGCTCAACACTGGCTTGATTGACCTCAACCGCGGTGATGGATTGCGCCCGCGCGCGCAAGGCAAAATACACATCCAGCCCGGCGCCGGGACCCAGCACAAAGACGGACTGCGGCTGTGCCGTGGCGAAGGGGAAGAAGCCGATATCGCGCAGCAATTGCGGCGCAGCCGCGTCAGTGGGCATAATCGATGCCGCGCCGCCATCGACATACATGCGCGGCAGCTCGCCCGGGCTGGAAAATACCAGGTCAGTGCGAGCGAAGGCGTCCCAGCGCGTCTGGCGGATGCTGCCGCCGGCGCTCAAGGCGTCGACAATCGGCTTCTCGGCGGAGAGCGCGCTCATATCAATGCGCAGGATGCCCCGCGTTACATTCGCGGCGAATGCCAGGCTGGCGAAAGCGGCGATCAGCCATAGCAGCGCGCGGTGCTGCCGCGTATCAAAATAGAGGCTGGCGCAGGCGAAGCCAAGCGCGGCGATCAACACCGCGTTGACCGCGCCAAATTGATTCAGCAGCAGTATCGCCAGCGCCGCGCCGATGCCCGCGCCCAGCAAATCGCTCATATAAAGCGTCCGGCTGGAGCCTGAGTGCCGCGCGAACAAGCAGGACAGCGCCAGCCCAACAAAGGCAAAGGGCAGCGCCGCCAGCAGAAACAGCGAGACTTGCGTTGGGAAGCCGACACCAAGCACCGCCACCAGCGCCAGGTTCACTGTGCAGAGGGCGGCGCCGCCGCCGTATAAGGCGATGCGCTCGCTGCCGGCAAGTTTCGGCTTCAGCGCGGGCAATGCCGCGCCCAGCGCGATGCCCAAAACCGCAATCGACAGGATGAAGAAAACATAAGGCGGGAAAAACAGCGTCGAAAATAGCCGCGCCAAGGCGATTTCCAAGAGCAGCGCGGAGCCAGAGAACAGGGCGATGCCGAGATGCCGCCGCGTCGACTCGCTCACGGCTATTGCCTAGCGCCGCAGCTTGGGGTCGAGGGCATCACGCAAGCCATCGCCGAGGAAGTTAAAGCCCATCACGGTGAATAAAATCGCCAGACCCGGGAAGACGCCCATCCAGCCCGACTGGCGGAAGAAATCGCGCCCTTCCGAGAGCATCCTGCCCCAGCTGGGGTCGGGCGGCTGTGTGCCCAAGCCGAAGAAGCTCAAAGCCGCCTCCGCCAAAATCGCAAATGCCAGCGACAGCGTAATCTCGACAATAATTGGCGACAGCACATTCGGCAGCACATGCAGCGCGAGGATGCGCGCATTGCCCGCGCCCAGCGCCCGCGCCGCCAGGATGAATTCTTCGTTGCGGATGCCCAAAACCGCGGCACGGGCGATGCGCGCGAAAATCGGGATATAGACTAGCCCAATCGCAATCATCGCATTGCCGATGCCCTTGCCCAGCGCCGCCACAATCGCGATTGCCAGCAGCAGCGCGGGAATGGCATAAAGCACATCCATCGCTCGCATGATTATTTCGTCAGTGATGCGATTGCCATAGCCCGCCGCCAAGCCCAGCGCTGTGCCAAAGAGGGTCGCCACGCTGACGGCAACTATGCCGACTTGCAGCGATACGCGCGCGCCAACGATGATGCGCGAGAAGATATCGCGCCCGAAATCATCCGTGCCCATCCAATGCTCGGCCGAGGGGTTGGCGAAGCGGTCGGAAAAATCCATGCCGTTAGGGTCATAAGGCGTGATGGCGTCGCTGAAGAGCGCCATCACGGCGACGAGCGTCAGCACCGCCGCGCCAAACATCGCCGGGCGATGGCGCAGCAATCGCTTGCCGGCATCGCGCCAGAGCGTATTCGCTGGTCCCAGCTGCTCTTCTGCCAGCGCTTTTTGCGCTTTTTCTGTGTTTGCTGCCGATGCCATTTGCCGCTCTCAGGCGTATTCGATGCGCGGATCGAGGAAAAAATACAGCAAATCAATAAATAGATTCACAACAGTAACCATCACCGCCACCACAAATACCGTGCCTTGCAGCAGGGGGTAATCCCGCTCCAAGACGGCGTTGAGCGCCAGCCGCCCCAAGCCGGGCCAAGAAAATACCACTTCCACCACAACCAGCCCGCTAAAGAGCGCGTTAATCTGCAAGCCGATGATGGTGACGATATTTATCAGCGCGTTGCGCAGCGCGTGCCGCACAATCACATTGCGCTCCGCCAAGCCTTTGGCGCGCGCCGTTTGCACATAATTGGCGCTGAGCACATCAAGCATGGCGCTGCGGATGAAGCGCGTCATAATGGAGGCGCTGACAAAACCAGCGGTGATGGCGGGCAGCAGAATATGCGAAAGCCAATCGGCAGGGTCTTCGGTGATGGGGGTGTAGCCGCTGGGCGGCAGCAGCCCCAGGTTCAGCGAAAAGACAATCACCAGCAAGATGCCCATCCAAAAGGTGGGGACGGAGACGCCGATTTGGCTGAAGACCGTAGCGCCAATGTCAATAGCACTGCCCGACTTCAATGCCGATATCATGCCCGCGGGGAAGGCGACCGCCAAGCCAACCAGCAAGGAAACCATCGCCAGCTCAAATGAAGGACCGATGCGTCCCCACAATTGCGGCGCCACTTCCTGGCTGCTCAACAGGCTTTGGCCGAAATCACCCTGCACGACACCGGCGAGCCAGCGGAAATACTGCTCAAAAAACGGGCGATTTAAGCCCAAGCGTTCGCGCAAGCCCTGCACTGACTCATCGCTTGCATAAGGACCCAAAATCACACGCGCCGGGTCGCCAGGCACAATCTGCATAATCATGAAGACAACAAAGGTGACGCCGAGCACGACCAACAATGCCAACAGCAGACGCTGCACCACATATTGATAATTCAAGAGGCGCTATCCCCGAATGCGCGCAGAATGCCGCTTATGCGCGGGAATATGGGCGCAGCGCCAGCAGCGCCGCGCCCAAGGAGCGTTTAGCCTTCCACGCTGGTGTGCATGTAGAGGTTCTGATTGTCCGAGCGCAAGACATAGCCCTGCACATTCGGGCTCATCGCGCGCGTGAAGGCGGGGTTGTAGAAGTAGACATAAGGCACGGCATCAACCAGAATGCGGTTCGCCTCTTCATAGATGGCATAGCGCTCGTCAAAATCAGCCACTTGCCGCCCTTGGTCGACCAGGGCATCAAAGTCCGGGTCGCTGTAGCCGGTGAAGTTGAATACCTCATCGGTGCGATGCTGCAGGTAATAATAGGCTTCGACATCGACCAAGCCGTTCCAGCTGCAGATGTAGCCGTCATACTGGAAGCTGCCTTCCAGCTCCAGCCATTCCGCCCATTCCGGCGCGTTGATGGTCGTTTGAATGCCGATTGCCGCCAGTTGCGCCTGCAAGACCTGCGCCTGACGCACCGTGTCTTGATAGGTCGAGGTTGGCATCAGCTCCATCTCGAAGCCATCCGGGTAGCCCGCTTCCGCCAGCAGCGCTTTGGCTTTGTCGAGGTCTTGAGAGTAAGGCGCATAATCGAAATACCAGGGGCTGCCCGTGTCGATGGGACCGCCATAGAGCGGCGTGCACAAGCCAAAGTCGCCGGCGGCGCAGAGATCATCGCGGTTGATGGCGTAGGCGATCGCCTGGCGCACGCGCGCGTCATTCAGCGGCTCGCGCATCAGGTTCAAGCCGATGTATTTGTACGCGAGCGCCGGCGAGACCAGCATTTGTACATCGGGATTGTCTTGCAGCGCCTGCACCGCTTGCGAAGCGACGCTGGTTACAAAATCAACCTCGCCGCCCAAAAGCGCCGCTTCCCGCGCGGCATCTTCCTGGATGACGGTGACTTCAACCGCATCCAGCAGCGGCAAGCCTTCTTGCCAATACTGCTCGTTCTTCGCCAGAGTCATGCTGATGGTGCCGTCAAGCTCGGTTACAACGAAGGGACCGGTGCCGATGGGCACAACAATCACGCCATTTTCATCGACGCTGTCGGGGTGCACCACCGCCGCCGCGCGGCTCGCCAATTGCGTGGGCAAGATGGCGTTGGGGGCGGGCGTAGTCACGCTGACAGTATGGCTGTCGACCGCTTCCCAGACAGCATCAGAACCGCCGACAGAAGCGACCCTGCCCGAGCCAGTATCAGGGTTGATGATGCGGTTCATCGAAAAGACGACATGCTCCGCTGTCATTTCTTCGCCGTTGGAGAAATGCACGCCTTCCCGCAGGTGGAAGGTCCAGGTCAAGCCATCGTCGGATTGTGACCACTCCGTCGCCAAAAGCGGCGTCAATTCTATAGCGTCATTATTGGTCGTCAGCGACTCGACCACATTCGCCAGGATATAAAAGCTGGAGACTGTGCTGGCGACATGCGGGTCCAAGCCCGTCCACTCAGCATCTTGTCCGACGCGCAGAACATTCTCCGACATCTGCGCCAGCGTCGACATGCCTATGCCGAGCAGCAGCAAAAGCAGGAGCAGCACCGGCGCAATAGAGCGTATCTTCTTCATCATGTACATTGCCTTTCCTATTCTATTGATACCATTGACTAGGATGCGCGCATTGCGAGCAATCAAACCACTGCCAACAAGGGCGCAACATGGAAAAAGACTTTAGCGCATGCCCTCGGCGCTGTCAAATTGACACTGCGCCCCGCGCCGAAAATTGACAGATTGCCGCGCTCGCGGTACAGTACTTGTGAGCTAATTCACGGAAAGGAGGCGCGTCATAAGCATTGGCAGTGCCAGGAATCCCCACGCAGAACGCGAGGATTCAGGGGGCTAGGCTGCCTATAGTATGGCAGCATAAAACTACGCGAAGTATAGAGGGGTACAGCAAATGAACCGCAAAGCACTTTCCCTAAGCTTGATTGCGCTAATGGCGCTGCTGGCGCTTTTCCCGCTGGGCATAGCGCAGGCGGATGAGGACTGCGAATTTGCCGACTACACCATCACCTTGGGCGGCTTGGCGCCGATGTCCGCGCCGGGCGCGGTCGCCGGCGGTGTGGCGATGGATTGGGCATTCGCGCAAGCCGCCGCCGACATCAACGCCGCCTGTGGCGTCGAAATTGATGGCGCGCATTATCAGCTTGAAGTAATCACTGGCGATTCCGAAGGCAGCCCGGAGCGGGGTCAAGCGGTTGCCGAGCGCCTCATCCTGGAAGACGAAGTTGATGGCATGGTGGGCGTCTACCACAGCGCTGTTGGCTTGGCGACCATGGGCGTGATGGAAGAAAACGGCATCCCCACCATTTTCTCCGAGCCTTGGAACGACAATGTCAGCGCCAATGGCATCCGCGAATTTGACGGCGCGGCACCGCGCTTTGATGACGGGATTGACCATATCTTCCGCATCTCGCCCACCAGCTCGATGGTCGGCAGTGTGGTTACCGATTGGCTGATTGCGCTCGGCGTACAAGATGTCATTCTAATCGTCGAAAATACGGATTACGGGCAGCCAGCCGCCGCTGATGAACAGGCGCGTTTGGAAGCCGCCGGCGTAACCGTATCCCAGATTGACATTGAGCTGGGTACAGAAGACTTCGTGCCGATTTTGAGCCGCATTCAAGCGCGCGCGATGCCGCCCGATGCCATTCGCATCGTGGTAACTGGCGAAACTTCCTTCAACCTCACGCAGCAGATGGCGGAATTGGGCATCGCGCCCACGCCGGAAACCATCTGCGTGACCAACCAAATCGCCTTCCAGCATGTGCAGTATTGGGCGACTGTGCCCGATGGCAACTACTGCGCCTTCAACCGCGTCGGCATTATCCCCAGCCTCTTCAACGAGCTGGCGGTCGAGCTCAACACCGGCTATGAAGAAGCCTTCGGCGATATCGTGCCCAGCTTTGGCATGGCTTCTTACGATGCGGTCTGGATGATGAAAGACGCGATGGAACGGGCTGGCAGCTATTCGGACGCCGCCGCTATCGTCGCCGCCATCGAAGCCTCGGACATCACTTTGACACAGGGGCGCTATTACTTCGATTATGGCGCGCACAACCCGGACTTGCCCGAAGGCACACCCGCGTATATGTGGCATCAGTGGCCCGATCCCATCGTCACGGTGATGCAATACTTTGAGCAGGGGCAGAGCTCGCTGGAAGCCGCGGTGGTCTATCCCGAGGTCTATCAGACGCACGGCAGCGCGTACATTGCGCCTGGCACCTCGCCATAACTCGCGCTGATGCCCAGGGCGGCAGGCGATGCTGCCCTGGATAGGCACAAAGATGGGTGGAGCCTATTCCCACTCATCTTTGTGTTTTTGTATTCGCTGTGACGAGCCGCTCGCAAATTGTAAAATCGGGCAAGTCAAGGTATACTCCGCCCAGCATCATGTTCCGCCGGGAAGCTGAAAATGGCATTTGACCTCAACCTGACGACACTCTGGCTCTTGTTCGCGGGACCGCTCTGGGCAGCGGTCGGCTTGCTGCTGCTGCCACGGGCGGGTTCAAGCAAAAGCGCTGACGAGGCAATCCCCGCGACCAGGCTGCAAATCGCTGGCGTCATCAGCGGCTTCGCCCTGGGACCGCTGGGCATAAGCCTCTTTTATATCGCGCCCGCGCTGATACGCCGCGCCACACTCGCGGCGGGCATTGTCCTGGCGGTCTTTCTGGCATCGCAGGCATTGGTGCGCGTCACCGACCCCCAGCTGCCGTCCGTATTATGGCTGCTGCTGGCGGGTCCGCTTTGGGCGGGCATCGCCGCTTATTTTATCCCGCGCCAATATCGCGCCGTGGAAGCGAATGATGACAATGTATTAACCGCGGCAGCGCTCGGCGGTTTCGCGATTGGTCCGCTGATTTTTGGGCTGATGTGGAAGCACAGCCCCAAGATATCGCGCGATTGGATGATTGCGTTTGGCTCCCTCGGCGCTTGGCAGATTTATACGCTATTCGCCATCCATAATCCAAGCAACCCCTGTGTTGCCGCGCCCTTCCACATCACCTATTTGACGCAGCAGACGGCAAACGGCGTCGTAATCGGCACCATTTATTCGTTGATGGCGGTTGGCTTGACACTGATATATTCGGTGCAGGGCATTGTCAGTTTCGCCCATGGGCAGCTGTATATGGTTGGCGGCTATTTTTCCTTTTATTTCCTGCTCTTTGGCTCGGATGCGCTCAGCCGCGCAACTGGCGTTGAAATCAGCATCAATCCGATTTTGGGCATCCCGGTGGCGGGCGTTATCGTCTTCATCATCGGCGCTGTTTTCGAGCGCGTTTTCCTCAAACCGATGCACGATGGCTTGATAGAGCGCGTCTCTGAATATGCGATTCTCATCACCTTCGGTTTCGGCTTCTTCATCGAATACACCACCCTGGCGATTGCTGGACCCTTCCCCCAGCGCACCGACCGCTTCATCGAAATCCGCCGCTTCACTTTCCCGCGGACGCAGATTACCGATGACTTTTTCTTTGGTCCGATTAACATCATCGGCGACCGCGCCTTCGCGATGGTGATTGGCATCGTTTTGATATTCGCCCTGCTCTATTTCTTGCAGCGCACCTGGACGGGGCGCGGGCTGCGCGCGACCAGCCAAGATCGGCAAGCTGCCGCTGTCACCGGCATCAACCCCACCAACATGAATACGCTTTCCTTCGGCATGGGCTCGATGCTGGCGGCGATGTCGGGCGCGGCGCTGATACCGATTTTCGCCTGGGTGCCTTGGGTGGGCGCGGAGATGGTGGGGCGCTCTTATGTCATTGTTGTGCTTGGCGGCTTGGGCTCGGTGCCTGGGGCGCTGGTCGGCGGCATCATCGTTGGCATTGTCGAAGCGCTTGGCGCTGGCTGCCACCCGGATCCCAGCCGCGGCGCCGCCTACAAAGAAGCCTTCGCCCTCGTCATCTTTGCCTTGGTGCTGCTCTTGAAACCTACTGGCTTGTTTGGAAGGGAGCAGCATTAGAATGGCGCTCTTCAAACGGGTGGAAAATGCGATTGACGCGAGCATCGGCCGCCGCCGCTTGGGCTATATCGCGCTGAGCCTCATCACGCTGTATTTTCTCTGGTTCCCTAACGACGCCTCCCAATCCGACTATTATAAGACGGTATTCATCAGCGGCTTTTTCTACGCGATTATGGCATCCAGCTGGGCGCTGTTGGCTGGCATCGCCGGGCAGTTTTCTTTCGGGCACATGGCATTTATGGGCATCGGCGCGTATGTCGCCGGCTTAATCGCCCGCGATGGCATTTTGGTTGCGGCGCTGGGCATCCAGGTTGGTCCAGACTATATTTCCGCCGTCGGCGCAATCCTAATCGGCACTATTGTCGCCGGGCTGGTCGGGCTTGTCATCGGCTGGCTGTTGCTGCGGCTGCGCTCCGCTTACCTGGCGCTGTTCACCATCGCCTTTTCCGAGCTGTTCCGCATCATGATGCTGACAGAATATGACTATACTGGCGGCTCCAATGGTTTGTCTTTGCGCCAATTGCTGGAAATTGCCGATGTCGGCGTCGCGCGGCAAGTCGAATACTATCTGATGTTTTTCCTGCTAATCGTCTGCTTGCTGGCGATGTATTGGGTGGCGAACTCGCCGATTGGCTTGTTTTTGCGGGCAATGCGCGAAGATGAAGACGCCGCTTCCGCCCTGGGCGTCAATGTTGTGCGTTACAAAATCGCGATTTTTGTCTTCACCAGCATGATAGTGGGGCTGGCGGGCGCTATCTTTTACAGCGATGTCGGCTCGGAGCGCATCATCCCCGAGCAGCTTGAAGTCCTGCAAATGTCGCTGATTATCGCGTATGCGGTGATAGGCGGCATGGAGAGCCTTATCGGGGCGGCGGCCGGCGCATTCATCTGCCGCTATATGCTGGAGGCGATGCGCAAAGTTGTCATCGGTCTGCCCTTCGGCATGACCACTGCGGATGGCTCGACTGAATTTGTCTGGGAACCTGGCGCCTGGCGCTATGCGCTATTCGGCGTTGTCACGGTATTCACCCTGCGCTGGATGCGCAATGGGCTGCTCTACCCTTTCATCACCTGGTTCAGCGGTCGTGATATCGCTATGAAAGAGACAGTCTCGATTCGCGCTGACGATGAAGCAGCCCCTGATGCGCTGGAGGGCGGCAGTGCCTGAAATTAACCTTGAGCTGAACAGCGTCTCCAAACGATTCGGCGGCAACCAGGCGGTCGATCATGTCTCCTTCAGCGTTACCAAGCCCGAGCTTATCGGCATGATTGGACCCAATGGCGCTGGCAAAACAACTTTGACCAATGTCATGAGCGGCATGCTCAAACCGAGCAGCGGCACCATATACCTCAACGGGCGGCGGATTGACGGGCATCCCGCCTATGATGTTACGCGGGCGGGGCTGGGGCGCACCTTTCAAATCACGCGGGCGCTGGGACGCATGACGGTCATGGAGAATATGCTGGTGCCGGGCTTGGCGCATAACCCCGGCACAAAACGCAGCGAGCTGGAAAAGCAGGCGCAAGAAATCCTCGATTTGCTTACCATCGCGCATCTGACGCGCGAATACAGCCGGGCGCTCAGCGGCGGGCAGCGGAAATTGTTGGAGCTGGGGCGTCTGCTGATGCTTGACCCGGCGGTCATCATCCTCGATGAGCCTTTCGCTGGCGTGCACCCGCGCTTGCAGGAGACGATATACCGCTATATCGACCGCGTGTACCAGGACGGCAAGGCAATTATCTTGATTAGCCATGATATGGCGGCGGTCTTTGAGCTTAGTCAGCGGCTGCTGGTCTTAAACCATGGCGCGCTTATCGCCGATGGCGCGCCGCAAGCGGTGCGCAAGGACCCCGCTGTGATAGAAGCCTACCTTGGGGAAGACGAGGACGACTAGGCATGCTAGAGATTCAAGACCTCTATGTTGGCTATTATGAAGATTTGCATATCCTGCGCGGCTTGGGCTTGAAGGCGGAAACGGGCAAACTGACGGCGATACTTGGCGCCAACGGCGTCGGCAAATCCACCTTGCTCAAGGCGGTGTATGGCTTTCTGAAACCCTATAGCGGGCAGGTGCTGCTGAACGGGCGCGATGTTACGGGCACACCCACGCACCAGCTCATCAGCCTGGGCATCAGCTACATCCCGCAGCAGCCGGGCGTCTTCAAACACATGACTGTGCGCGAGAACCTGATGATGGGCGCCTGGACATTTCAGAAGGACAAACGGCGCATCGAAAGCAAAATCGAAGAAAATTACCAGCGCTTCCCGATATTGCATGAAAAGCAGAACGATTATGCCGGCACCCTGTCCGGCGGTCAGCAGCGCATGGTGGAAATTGGACGCACACTGATGACCGACCCGGAGGTAATCCTGGTCGACGAGCCGACAGCCGGCTTGGCAAAATTGCTCAGCGAAGAAGTGTATCGCATGCTGGTCAACTTGCGCGATCAAGAGGGCTTGACGATTTTGCTGGTGGATCAAGAAATCCGCGAAGCCTTAAAAATCGCCGATTATGTCTATGTGCTGGAGCTTGGGCGGAACAAATTTGAGGGTCCCGCCAGCGATTTTGACGACCTGGAGAAAGCCTTCTGGGCATAGCCGCCGCGCGCTAGCCCTTCAGCCCGGTCATCACAACGCCTTGTATGAAATAGCGCTGCGCCAGGAAGAACAGCAGGATTACCGGCAGCGTCACGGCAGTGGACGCCGCCAGCTGCAAATCCCAGTGGATGTCGGTCTGGCTGCGGAAAGATGCCAAGCCAACGGCAATGGTAAAATTGTCGGGCGAGCGCAAGTAGGTCATGGGACCTATCAAGTCATTCCACGCGAAAAGGAATGTGAAAATCGCGATGGTGATGAGCGCTGGCTTGGAGAGCGGCAGCATTATGCGCCAATAGACGCCGAACTCGCTGCAGCCGTCAATGCGCGCGGCATCGGCAATTTCTTCCGGAATCGTGCGGAAGAATTGGCGCATCAGGAAGATGTTAAAGGCGCCGCCGCCAAAGAAAGGCGGCACCACCAGCGGCAGAAAGGTATCAACCCAGCCCAAGCGTGAAAAGATTATGAAGCTGGGCACCAGCAGCACCGCATAGGGCAGGAAAAGCGTCGCCATAACGATGCCGAACCAGAAGTCGCGCCCGGGGAATTGCAGGCGCGCGAAGCCATAGGCGCAGAAAGACGAAGTGAAGACGACCGCAACCACATTCAGCCCCGCCACAATCAAAGTGTTGCGGAAGTAGCTGCCGAAAGGTTTGTAGGTCAAGGCGTAGAGATAATTCTCGGGCACGAAGGGGTCGGGAATCAACTGGGGCGGATACTGGAAAATGTTGATCTGCGTTTTCAGCGAGCTGGAGAGCAGCCAGATGAAAGGCGTAACCATCACCACCGCGAAGAATACCAGCAGGAACAGCGTCAGCCATTGAAAGAAGACATCCGTCCGCGACCTGGCGACCCGCTTGGGGTCTACAAATGCGCTGCCGCTCTCGCTAAAGCCCACAAATCGCTCCTATTCGCCCGGGTTCTCGTAATAAACGCGCGAGCCGATATAGCGGAAGACCATGAAGGACAGAAGCATCAAGATGGCGAAGAGCAGCCAGGACAGCACCGAAGCGTAGCCCATTTTTTGGCTGCTGAAGGCGGTGCGCCAAATGTGCAGCACGAGGAAAAGCGTCGCCCGCTGCGGTCCGCCATTTGTAATCAACAGCGCGCTTACAAATACTTGAAATGAATTGATGAAGCCGATGACCAGGTTGAAGAAGATGATTGGCGACATCATGGGCAGGGTAACATAGAGCAGGCGCTGCCAGCGCCCGGCGCCATCGATTTCCGCCGCTTCATAGAATATCTGCGGGATGCCTTGCAAGCCCGCCAGGAAGATTATCATCGAGCCGCCGACGCCCCAGACTGTCAGGATGACAAATGCCAGCATGACCCAGTTCGGGTCTTGCAGCCAGCCGATTTTGGGACCGCCAAAAGCGCGAATGACATAATTTATCAAGCCGAATTCGGTGTTGAAGAGCCATGCCCAGAGGATGGCGTTCGCCACCGCCGGCACGATGCTGGGCAAGAAATATATGGTGCGGAAGATCGCGATGAAGCGCACTTTGGCGTTAATCAGATTCGCCAGGAAGAAGGCAAATACCAAGCCCAGCGGCACCGAAATCGCGGAAAAAACAATAGTGACGCGCAGGCTCTGCGCCAATATAGGGTCACCGAGCATCTTGTTGAAGTTAAACAAGCCGACAAATTTCGGCGCGGCGAGGAAATTCCACTTATGGAATGCCAGCCAGCCAGCCACCACCGCGGGACCGAGCCACCAGAGCAAAAAGCCCAAGATGAAAGGCATGATGAAGACATAGCCCATCAAGATGCGGCGCTGCTTGAGCGTCAAGCGGTTGTATTGGCGGACGAGCCAAAAGCTCTCTTCAGCGGGTTTGTCCAGGGGTTGCGCTGTCATTGGCTGTTTTCAACACTTGGGCAGTAGGCGGCGGGCGAGCACCATTAGCGCTCGCCCGTTCTAGCAAAATCGAAATCCAGCGGCAGCTGGCTGCGCGCTACATATCTTCCTTGGCGGCAGTCAGCACTTCGTTTGCCCCGCGCACGGCATCGGGCATGACATCGGCGGCGTTTTCGCCATTTGCCAGCGCCTCGAAAGCGGGGTTAATCCAGTCATTCGCCGCTTCGATATATCCCGGCGGGATGGCAACCGCAACCCCATGCTTCGGCAGATAGTCGGTGGCGAATTGGGAATAATTCGGCGGATGGATGCCCTCGCGGATCCAGCCCTGTAAGCCTTCTTCCGTCAGCATCGCCGTCTGGTTGGGGATCCACAAGCCAATCTTGCAGAAATGCTCTTGATAGAAGGGCGTCGCCAGGAAGCGAACCCAGCGCCAGGCTTCTTCCGGATGCTCGGTAGAAGCGAGCACAGAATGGAAATGCGCCTGCATGATGCTGGCGGGGCGCTGCATCTTTGGCAGGGCGCCCGTGCCCATCGCCACATTCATCAAGGAGGGGTTCATCCAGGACAGCGCCCACGAGCCATCAACCGCCATCGCCAAGCGCCCGCTGTCCACCATTTGCACATTGTTCATGCCCAGGCTGGCGAGGGCGGCGCTGCGCGGTGCCACATGATGTTTGTAGACCAAATCGGTGATGCGCTGCAAGCCTTCCATCGCTTCCGGCGAATCCAGCCCAATCAAGCCCTCTTCGGTGAGGAATTCGCCGCCATTGGCATGGGCAGCCAAGCCCAGCGGCATCCACCAGAAGGGCCAATCCACCGCCCATTGCACGATGTCTTCGCTGTCAAAGCCGGCATCGCCCGGATGCCGCCCATTGCTGTCCTTGGTGAATACCTTGCAGACTTCCAGAAACTCATCCCATTCCCAAATCTCATCATCCTGGAAGCCCGGCGGCGTGATGCCCTCCGCCTCAAACATTTCGGCATTGTAATAGAAATGATGGGCGACCCAGGTCGAGCCGATGCCGTACCAGCGGCCGTTGACCTCACAGCGATTGGCTTCTTGCGGCTCCAGGAAATAGTTGGGCTGCCCCAGAAGCGGGTCATTTTTCACCAGGTCGGTGATGTCCATCAAAGCGCCGCCAACCGCAAGCGTCTCGTAATTGTCGGACAAGATGAAGCCGGTATCGGGCGCAGTGCCAGCCGCCAGGCTGGAGAGCAGGATGCGCCCATATTCCCCCGCATCGGGCGTGTGCTGCCATTCCACATTGATATCTTCGTTTTCCGCCTGAAATACTTCGATCGCCGCTTTGACGCCTTCGTCTTCCGCGACGCCGCCCCAGCCGCCGAAGGTGATGGTGGTGCTGTCTTGGGCGAGCGCTGGCGGCAAATACCCCAACCTCGCGAGCATGGCAGCCGCGGCTGCCGACCCGCCTGTCAACCTCAAGAACTCCCTGCGTGAAATAGCCATTTCGATTGCTCCTTCAACAGTCTTGTCAATAAGTTCCGATTTCTGGCACTGGCTCAGCGCCGTTCATCACTTGCTTAGCAGCTTCTAACCCACACGCGCATTTCGCCTGGCTCACGATTCGCCCAGAGATAATAGGGGATTGCCCTGAATGTGAAGCGGGAATCCGCAATGTTGACCTGGCTGCGATGTCGATAGAGCGCGCTGCTGCCATCAGAGCGCTCGCTGCGCAGCGCTTCTCCGGTTATCACCGAGACGCCGCCAAAGAGCGCAGTATCAAATGCCGCTTCCAGCTTAACCTCCGCCGGGATTTGCACATTTGCCAGTTGCGGTCCGTTGTCAGTTTCTTCCAGGCAGTATAGCAAGGGTCCGCGCTGCAGCGCTATCTGCCCCGCCGTCTGGCGGATATTGGGGTGTGGCAGAACGCGCTCAACCGGCATCGAGAGCTTCAGCTCTACCGAGTCGCCCGCCGCCCACTCCCGCGCCAAGACGACATAGCCTTTTTCAGCAAGCAGTGACTGCGCCTCGCCATTCACCGCCAGCTGAAAATCATAGCACCAGTCGGGAATGCGCAGCGCCAGTTCAAACGGCAGCGGCTCGTCAACTTGCACGGCGAAGCTGATGGCGCCATTCCAGGGGTACTGTGTCGACTGCTTCAGCTCAAGCGCGCGTCCAGCTACATCCAGCGTCACCGAATTGTCGTGATACAGGTGCACATAGACGCGCTCGCCCGCCTGCGAATAGCTGTAGTCGCCGATGCTGGCGATGAGCCGCGAGATATTGGGCGGGCAACAGGG
Source organism: Anaerolineae bacterium (assembly GCA_022825675.1). Taxonomy (GTDB): domain Bacteria; phylum Chloroflexota; class Anaerolineae; order Aggregatilineales; family Phototrophicaceae; genus UBA6055. The sequence goes on from JAJDWK010000032.1 coordinate 184,593, forward strand.
GCAGAAAAACCAGGGCACGCGGCGATATTGCCCCGCCTCCAGGGTATCGTGCCAGCGCCCCTGCGGGTTGACCCCGGGGTATGCCGTCAGCGGATTCGCGTAGAAGAACTCGTCGCCAGAATGCGAGATGCCGCTCAAAGACGAGTTGTAGATAGCGCGCTCCATGATGTCGATATAACGCCCATCGGGATCGAGATGGAACATGCGCTGCCCCCAAAAAGCCAGCGCAATCGCGGCGCAGGTCTCGCAATAGGCAGTTTCGTTGGGCATATCGTAAGCGAAGGTGAAGCCCTCGTTGTGGTGGGATGGTCCCACGCCGCCATGCACATACATCTGCTGCTGGGTGAGGTCGTCCCAGAGCAGCCGCGAAAGCCGAAGCAGCTCCGCATCATCTGTTTCCAGCGCGACATCGGCGATGCCGGCATAGAGATAGCAGGCGCGCACGGAATGCCCATTCGCCTCGGTATGCTCACGCACCGGGGCATGCGCTTGACAGTAGCGATAGGTTTTCGCCCAATAGTCATCGCGGCTTTCCCCGCGCTCGGTGGCTTCCCAATCGTAATAATGCGGCGCTTGACCGCGCTCGTCGATGAAATATTTCGCCAACTTCAAATAGCGCTTTTCGCCAGTTTCTCGATAGAGCTTCACCAGCGCCAGCTCAATTTCCGGGTGGCCCGGGTAGCCGCGCAGCTTGCCATCATCACTGCCGAAAGTGTCGTCAATGCAATCGGCAAAGCGGCTGAGGACTTCTAGCAGCTTGCCATCGCCAGTCGCTTGCATATAGGCTACCGCGCCTTCGATGAGGTGGCCCGCATTGTAAAGCTCATGCCAATCGCGCAGGTTCGCCCACCTTCCCGCCGGCTCCAGGAGCGGGAAATAAGTGTTGAGATAGCCGTCTTCCTGCTGGGCGCTTTCGATAGCCGCGATGACAGCATCCGCCTGCGCTTTGAGCGCCGCGTCCGGGTGCGTGCTCAAGCTGTAGGCGACCGCTTCCAGCCACTTGCCGGTATCCGAATCCCAGAACATGTGCACCACCGAGCGCTCTCGCGGGATTTCGTGGGTGCGGACGCCGCTCCATGCCGCCAGGCGCCCCGTCTCTTCCAACTTTTGATAGATGGCGGGGATTGTTATTTCACGGTTCACCCGTTGCCGCTCCGCCCAGAAGCCGTCGCGGATTGCCACCTGCCGCAGCGTGACCGGAGCAAGACGAGCCGCAACCTTAGCATCCATAAGGACCTCCCATCAGCGCATTTCTGCCTAGCGCAAATGGAGCATATCGCACAGGGGATTGCCTGTCAAATTTGGTGAGAATTTGGAGTGGTTACTTCAATTGGGGAAAAGAAAACCGCTCGCAGAATGCAAGAGGTTTCAGGCACACACTGTATTCTGTAGCCCCTACGGGACTCGAACCCGTGTCTCCACCTTGAAAGGGTGGCATCCTAGGCCGCTAGACGAAGGGGCCGCCACGACCAACTGCGAGCAGTATACAAGAGGCGGGCGCGCCCGTCAAGATTTATTTTTCACTGCCGCTTACCCCGACCTCTCTGGCAGGAAACGGGCAAATCGTTCCCTATCGCCGGGGCGCAGCAAACCCATCTGCTCGCGATAGGTGACCAGCTTCTCAATCTGCTGGGGCGGGATGCCGCTTAAGCTGCCACCCAACTGCAGGGCGCGGTGCAGAATGGTCGCGCTGTGCTCCAGCGATTCCAGCATCAAGTAGGCGGTCCAAAGGTCCGCCGCCACCGTGAGCGAGCCGTGATTCGACAGCATAATCGCATCATGCTCGCGGATGAGCTGGGTGATGGCTTGCTGGTTTTCCACGCTGGATGGGGTGGAATAGGGCGCAGTCGGCACCAAGCCCAGCAGCACAACCATCTCGGGGATGATGCACTGCTGGAAATCGAATCCAGCCAAAGTCAAGGCGACCGCTGTCGGCGGATGAGCGTGCACAACGCCATGTACATCAGCGCGCTGGCGATAGCATTCGAGGTGCATCGCGCTCTCGGAAGTGGGTTTCAGGCTTGCGTTCGCCGCGGTTGGGCTGTCGACCCGGTCGCCATCCAGGTTGACGATGAGCAATTGCTGCGGCTTTAAGAAGCCGGTCGCCAAGCCACTGGGGCTGACGAGGATGCGCTCGGCATCCATACGCAGGCTGATGTTGCCAGCGGTGCCATCGATATAGCCTTGCTGGTGCATCAGCCTGCCGACGCGACAGATGAGTTCCCGCTGGGCGCTTTCGGATTGTGGCATTTCCCCTCCGCCTCTATGCGGCTGGATGCCGCAGCTGCTTTCGGGCAGTGCAGCTAGCCCGAGCCACCGCCATACGGTGTTCCGCGCTCTGGCGCGGGCGGCGCTGATACCTCTTCCTGCTGCTCATCATAGAGCTCTTGCCAAGGCAGGTCCTGTACCGCTTTTGTGAACTCCACAAAGCGGCACACATCGCAGATGTAGGCCGGGATATTGGGGATGCACAGGAGGAGCCCGTGATAGACATCGGCGATTGTGGTCGTCTGTAAAGTACAGCGCCCAACTGTACAGCGGGGACAGGCGAAGCTATGAGTAGGAGTATTCGATTCCATCGCCGCTCCGTCCTAATTTGGAATTATGCCAATCGCATCGAGCGGGAAGTAGCGGAAGATGACCTGCCCGACGATATTTTCCATAGGCACCGCGTTAAAAACGCGCGAGTCCTTGCTGTTGTTGCGGTTGTCGCCCATCACGAAGTATTCGCCCGCGCCCAGTTCCCAGCTGCGGTCACGGCAGCGCGAGTTGGAAATCCGGCAGGGTTCCAGCGTATACGGCTCTTCCAGCAGTTCGCCCTCAACATAAACTTGCTGATCGCGCAATTCGACGGTATCCCCCGGTGTGCCGATGATGCGCTTTATCAGCATGACGCCGCGCTCGGCTTCCCACGGGTCCAAAGAATTAAAGACGATGATATCGCCCCGCTGCGGCTCCCCAAGAAGATAATGCACACGGCTAACCACCAGACGGTCATTGCCAAAAAATGTCGGCTGCATGCTATGACCATCGACCAGCGAGCGCGGGATTGCCAAATCAAAGAGCACGGTCACCGCTATCACAAAAACGACAGTGCCGAGTATCTCCGACAGCAAGCCTGGTGATTTCAGTTTTGGGCGAGGCAACGCGCCGGTATGGCTGCTTACCATATAGTGTAGTCCCCTCAGATGCCTTTCCCGCCAGCGCCAACTGCCATGCGCGCTGCGTGATTATAGGCTCGCTCGGGTATGCTGGCAATGGCAACTATCGCTGGCGCGCCTGCCATCAGCCGGGCGCTTGCGATTTCGCGCTGGGCAAGCCTTGACGCTGCTCGCGGGCGCGGAAGCTCAGCCGGATGGGCGTTCCTTCAAAGGTATAGGCTTCGCGGAATTGGTTTTCCAGGTAGCGCTTATAGGTGAAATGCACTTGCGCCGGGTCGTTGACATGGAAGAGTATCAGCGGCGGGTCAGCGCGCACCTGTGAAGCGTAGAGGAATTTCAGCCGTTTTGTGCCTTTGCCATGCGGCGGATGCTTCTGAATCGCCTCGCGTACTATGCGGTTGACATCGGCGGTCGCCATGCGCAGGAAACGGGCTTCCCAGACGCGGGTCGCCACCTCCAGCACTTGGTGTATGCGCTGCCCGCCCAGCGCGCTGATAAAGATAATCGGCGCATAGCGCACAAAATGCAGGCGGTCGCGGATGGAATCGGTGAAAGCGGTCAAGGTGGCGCTGTCTTTTTCGACAGCGTCCCATTTGTTCACCACGATGACCAGGCTCTTGTATTCATCGACGATGTAGCCGGCGATATGCTCGTCCTGCTCGGTAACGCCGAGGCTGGCGTCAATCACCAGCAGCGCCACATCCGCGCGGCTGATAGCCCGCATCGCCCGCAGAACGCTGAATTTTTCAACCCCAGCCCTGATGCGCCCGCGGCGTCTGATGCCAGCGGTATCGATGAGGGTAACTTTTTCTTTGTACCAAACGATGTCGGTATCAATGGCATCGCGCGTGGTGCCAGCCACATCGCTGACGATGGCGCGGTCCTGCCCGATTAGCTTGTTCAGCAGGGTGCTTTTGCCGGCGTTGGGACGCCCTACAATGGCGATTTTCAGATGGTCATCGTCCAGCTCGTCATCGTCAGCGCTTAGACTGTCGCCGATAGCGGCTATCAAGCTGTCCAGCAGGTCGCCGACGCCATTGCCATGGATCGCGCTGATGCCAACAACCGTGCCCAAGCCCAAGCCATAGAAGTCATACACTGCGCCAGCCTGCCGGCGGTTGTCGATTTTGTTGACGGCGACAAGCACCGGCTTGTCCGTGCGCCGCAGGATTTCGACAATCGTTTCGTCAGCGCCAGTTACGCCAGTCTGCCCATCCACCACCAGCACACAGGCATCCGCATCGGCGACGGCGATTAGCGCCTGCTCAATGATTTCGCCGACGAAATCGGCGCTGCCTTCCGCCAGCGGGGATTCGTCGCGCGCGCCGGCGGGCTGATAGATTTCTATGCCGCCCGTATCCACAACCTGGAAGCTGATGCCGTTCCAGAAGGATTCGCCGTAGAGGCGGTCGCGGGTGGTGCCGGGAATCTCATGCGTTACCGCGAGGCGCTCGCCAACAAGGCGATTAAAAAGCGTACTCTTGCCCACATTCGGACGTCCAACAAGCGCAACAATAGCCTTCTGCGCCATGGCGGCTCTTCCCTCACATCGTCAGCTGTATCCCCCGCATTGTAGCCGCCCGCGCTGGCGCGCGGAAGGGAAAACAGCGCTGACGCGGCTTATGCCGATGGCTCTTCCGCATTCTCAGTGGCTTCGGCGGCGGCGGATTCTTCTGGCGGCGCGCTAATCTCTACATTCAGCACCGCGGGGGACAGCGACACATTGTCTTCGCTCAATTCGCCGCTGGTGATAGAAATTGCCGGCGACAAATCGTAGACGCCAGGCTCCAGCCCCGCCACATCCACCAGCAGCTGAACATCCTCAAAGGTGAGCGCCTCGACCTGCAGAACGGGACCGGTAACAATGGCGGACACCGTTTTGGGCACGATAGACACGGTGCTGCCAGCAGGCGCGCCGATATGCCCAACTTCGATATTGTCTATCTGCCAGGAATCAATATCCGCCAAAATTTCTATCGACACCAAAATTGTGCTGTCGCCGCCCATAACAAAGAGGTCTTCATCCGGCAGCTGCACGGGGACGCGGGCGACAAAGTCCTCTTCCGGCGCTTCCAGGGTTATCGGCTCGGTATACAAGACATCAGCGACAGCCTCGAGATTTTCGGGCGCGCCGCTGATGAAAAGCAGGGAGGGTTCGTTGCTGACCGACTTGATGGAAAAGCCCTCGGGCAGGGTTTCCAGGCGCACATCGGGGCGCACAAATACCTGCTTCACATCATCCCGCCGCGTGACGCTCACGGAAACGGTGGCAGTCTGCGGCTCGACGGCGACATCGGCGACGCGATTGCCGTCCGCGTCAACCGCCCACAGCCGCAAACTCATTGATACAGGATTGCGCCTGGCGGAAAGGTCGAGGTCGCCGCGCACCGCCACCACTTGCGAGACTTTGCTGGCGGCACCGCTGATGCGCGCCTCAGCGATATCCAATTCCGGCTCGCCGTGGATATAGCCCAGCGGCGGCGGACTGCTCAATTCAATTTGGATGCCGCGCGCATGCACTTCTTTCGGCTCGAGCTCGACGGTAATCTGCGAGGGCGATGTCTGCCATGCCAGCCGGCGGATGCTGCCAGAATCGGCGCTGGAGACGGTTACATCAAGCGGTACACTGTGCACGCCGGGACCCAAGCGGGAGAGATCGGCGCGCACTTCGATATCATCAGAGCGGCGGGAGGACACCGTCGCCTGCGAGCCTTGCAGCGTGACCGAGACAAACTTGGTCGAGCTGCTGGTAATCTCAGCCTCATCGCCCAGGTCAAAGCGAATCGGGATGCCAGAAAAGGAGCGGCGGTCGATCGGGTCCGAAGAAGTAACGGCGATGTACCAGAACCCGGTCGCCACCAGCGCGGAGACCACCAACCATAACAGATTGCCGCTCTTATCCGAGCCGAGCCAACGTCGTATCATCCTCGAGCCTGTTGATTAGAGAGCACTTGCACCCGCACCCGCAGCTCCGCCAGCATATCGCGCAGGCGCCCGCTGCCGCGCAAGGTGGCTTCTACGCTGGGACCGTAATAGGCGTTCAAAATCAGCCGCAGCCGCTGCGAATCCAAATCGAGTATCATGCGGCCGCTGTTCGCTACCGATATTTTGCCCGTCTCTTCCGACACGATGACGCAGAGGGCATCCCCCACCTCGCTAATGCCGACCGCCGCCCGATGCCTCGTGCCCAAATTGGGGTCGGGGAGATTGCGGCTTGCCGTAATCGGCAATACGCTCGAGGCGGAAGCGACCCGCCCGCTGTTGGAGATGATTACCGCGCCATCATGCAATTCGGTTTTGGGCCAAAACACCGTCGCCAGCAAGTCTGAAGTAACAATGCCATCAAGCTGGATGCCGGTGCGAATGTATTCTTGCAAGCTGCTGTTGCGCTGCAGCACAATCAAAGCGCCATGGCGGCGCGCGGACAATTTCTCCACCGCGGCGCAAATCTCGCTGATGACGGCAACGCGCATCTCTTGTGGTGCCAAGCGCGAACCAAAGACAGAGCCGCGCCCCAACCGTTCCAAGACGCTGCGAATCTCTGGCTGAAAGATGACGGGAATCGCGATGACAAAGGCGGTTAAACTATTTGTCAGCAGCCAGCTCACGGCTTCCAACTGGAAAAGCGCCGCGACTGAAATGGTGCCGATGACAACCAATGCGATGCCACGAAACAGCGCCACCGCCTGCGTGCCGCGGAACATAAAGGTGATGCTGTAGATGAGCAGGGTAACGATGCCAATATCAACAACATCGCGCAGTTCGAGGCTTTCCAATATGAGCAGGATTTGTTCCACAAGCCTTGCCTATTTTCGCAAGCGCGGCAACACTCCGCGCATGACACAAGCTGCAAGGGCGCAGCCAGCTATATTCGCCAGTTTCCGTATACAGTGTACCACTATCGCCAGACGCATGCTCTTAATAGCGCCGTAATCTCGGGATGATTCAGCAATGAGCGCGAGCGCGAGAGGCGCAGGAGATGCTTAAGCCAGCAGGCGGGCGAGAATGGCTTTCTGCAGGTGCATGCGGTTCTCCGCCTGTTCAAACACGCGGGAGCGCGGACCATCCATCATCTCGTCCGTGATTTCGTCGCCGCGATGCGCGGGCAAGCAGTGCATCACGACAGCAGTTGGCTTGGCGGCGCGCAGCAAATCCGCATTCACTTGAAAGGCGTGGAATTCGCTGGCGCGTTCGCCGGCTTCCGCCTCCTGCCCCATGCTGACCCAGGTGTCGGTATACACGACATCAGCCGCCGCCACCGCCAGCTGCGGGCGCGTGTGCATCTCGATTATGGTGCCGTTGCGCGCCGCTACCGCCTGGGCTTGCTCGCGGATATGCGCCTTCATCTCATAACCTTCGGGCGTGGCGATGCTGAAAGTCATGCCGAAGTGGGCGCAAGCCAAGGCGACTGAAGCGGCGACATTGTTGCCGTCGCCGACAAATGCCAGTTTGAGACCATTTAATGCGCCAAATTGCTCGCGCACCGTCAGCATATCCGCCAGCGCCTGGCAAGGGTGATAATCGTCGCTCAGCCCGTTGATGACGGGCACCCGCGAATGCCGCGCCATTGTAACAACATCGGCATGGTCGTAGACTCGCGCCATGATGCCATGCACATAGCTGGACAAAACGCGCGCCACATCGGGCACGCTCTCGCGAACGCCCAAGCCGATTTCATTTGGACCCAGCATGATGGCGCTGCCGCCGAGCTGCTTCATGCCCATTTCGAAAGAAACTCGGGTGCGCAGGGACGGCTTCTGAAAGACCATGCCCAGCGTTTTTCCATGTAATATCGCCGCGTTGCCGCCGCCGCGCCATTCCGCCTTTAAGCGCAGCGCCAATTCCATCAAATCCTGCAGCTCGGCGGTCGTACAATTTGCCAGATCCAAAAAATGCTTCATGCAGGGTCTTATCCTTGTGTACATGTTTATACCCATACGCGTGAGCGATTGCGCTCAGGCAATGTCTTGCATATCGCGCCAATTGCTGCCATAGCTCGCGTTTGCCTTCAATGGCACACGCAGCGGCTTGCCATCCGGCAAAGCCGATTCCATAGTGTCCACCACCAAGGCTTTGACCGCGGCGAGTTGGTCCGCCTTCACTTCCAAGACCAGTTCATCATGCACTTGCAATATCATCGCCGCGTCACAGCACGCTTGGGCGAGGCGGCGCTTTAAGTTAATCATAGACTGCTTGAGTATATCCGCGGCGGTGCCTTGAATCGGCATATTGATAGCCGCCCGTTCTTCCGCCGCCATGCTCATGCGATTGCGCTTGGCTATCAGCGCTGGATACTTGCGCTGCCGCCCATATATGGTTTCGGTGAAGCCATGTTTCCTCACGAAATCTTTAGTGTCTTTGATATATTGTTCCACACCCGGCATGCGCTCGAAATAGGTCTTGATGAAGTTGCCGGCTTCTTGCCGCGTCAAATCGCTCTCCCGCGCCAGCCGAAAGGCGCTCATGCCATACATCAAGCCAAAATTGACGCGCTTGGCGAAGCTGCGCTGCTCATAAGTTACCTCGGCAGGCTCGATGCCATGCACCGCCGCCGCCGTGGCTTGGTGAATATCGAGGTTGCGATGGAAAGCGTCAATCAGCGTCTCGTCTTCGCTGATATGCGCCATCACGCGCAATTCAATCTGGCTGTAATCCACCGCCAGCAAGAGATAGCCCTCGGGCGCGACAAATGCCCGCCGCACTTCACGCCCCAACTCGGTGCGGATGGGGATATTCTGCAAGTTGGGGTTGCTGCTGCTGAAGCGCCCAGTCGCCGAGCCCGCCTGATTGTAGCTGGTATGCAGCCTGCCCGTATGCTCGTTGACCAGCTGCGGCAGCGCATCCACATAAGTGCTTTTGAGCTTGGACAGCTCGCGGTATTGCACGATCATCTCGATTATGGGATGCGCGTCGCGCAAAGTTTCCAAGGTAGTGAAGTCGGTCGAGAAGCCCAGTTTTGTCTTCTTTAAGCCATCAGTCGGCAGCCGCAGCACCTCGAAGAGCACCATGTTAAGCTGCTTGGGGCTGCCGATATTAAATTTGCCGATGCCGCCAGCTTCGTGCACAGTTTCTTCCAGCTTCATAATCCGGCGGGACAGGCGCTCGCTCATCGCGCTCAAGAATGACACATCCAGGGAGACGCCATGCGCCTGCATGTCGCTGATGATGGGTATCAGCGGCAATTCCAAGTTGTGGAATACTTTTTCCAGCCCGGCGTTTTGTATGTCCGCTTCCAGGGGCGCGCGCAGACGCCAGGTCAAGGTGGCGTCAGCCGCGGCATAAGGCGCCGCCTGCTCAATATCGATCCGGTCCATCGTCTTCTGTTTTTTGCCTTTGCCCAGCAACTCCGAGATTTCGGTCATCTGCACATCAAGCGTCTGCGCCACCAGCGCCTTCAGCCCCAGGAATTTGCTGATTGGGTTCTTCACCCACTCCGCCAGCATCGTATCAAAGGCGATGGGCGCGACATCAATGCCATAGCGGCGCAGTATCATCACATCATAGACGGCGTTATGCGCGACTTTGGCGATAGTCGGGTCCTCCAGCGGCGGGCGCAGCGCGGCGATTACCGAAGCCAATGGCAGCTGATGCCCCAGCGGCTCGGCAAACATCTCCGATTGCTCCTGCCCATTTGCCGCCCGATGCCCCACAGGCACATAAAAGCCGCGCTGCCCATCCACCGCCAAAGAGATGCCGACCAGCTCCGCTGACATCTGGTCGATGCTAGTGGTCTCGGTATCAAACGCGATGACAGCGGCGGCTTTAAGCTCGGCGGCAAGCGCCTGCAGCTGCGCCTCGTCCTGCACGATGACAGTCTCCACGACATCCTGCGCGGTGACGATGCCGCTCTCCTCTTCTTCGGCGTGCATCCAGCCAGCGAGCGCATGCAAGCGATTGCGCAGTGTGCGGAATTCCAGCTCGGCGAAGAGGGCATCCACCGCGCCCGCTTCAAAATCCTGCCCGATGCACTTTTCCAAGTCCAATGTGATATTTAAATCGCAGATGATGGTCGCCAGCTTGCGGCTGAGGAATGCCATCTCCCTGCCCGCAATCAGACGATTGCGCACGCGCGTACCGATGGCATCCAGGTTCTCGTAGATTTCTTCCAAATCTTCATAGCTCTGCAAGAGCTTGGTGGCGGACTTTTCCCCCACGCCAGCGACCCCGGGGATATTGTCGGAGCTATCGCCCATCAGCGCCTTGTGATCTATCAGCTGCCGCGGCTCAATTTTGTACTTTTGGCGGAACATCGGCACATCATAGACAACATCAGCGCCGCCGCGCTGTGGCAGCTGCACCCGCACATGCGGACCCAAAAGCTGAAGAATATCGCGGTCGCCAGTGGCGATATGCACATCCAAGCCCATCGCCACCGCCTGGCGGCTGATGGTGCCCAGGATGTCATCGGCTTCCATATTCGGCATCGTCAGCTGCGGAATGTTAAAGGCGGCAACCAACTCGCGAATGCGCTTGAATTGGCTGCGCAAATCGTCCGGCATCTTTTCGCGGGTCGCCTTGTATTCGGGGTAAATTTCTTCGCGTGCGCTTAAGCCCTCGTCAAAGGTGACGGCGAGGTATTTGGGCTGATGATTTTCGTAGATTTCAAGCAGGGTGCGGCTGAAACCGAAGACGGCGTTGGTGCTTTCGCCGCCGGAAGTGGTGAAGCCGCCATGCTGCAGGGCGAAATAGCTGCGGTAAGCCAGCGCGTGGCCATCGATAAGGTAGAGTACCGGTCTCGTTTCCATACGCGCCATGCCATCGTCCCCGCGGGCAGAAGTGCAGAGAGTATAGTCGACACGGGGCGCTTGCGGCAAGCATTCGTGATGGGCGATTGCAGAAGAGAAGAGGATAGCGCGGGTTGAGCCTTGGCGCGCCTATCACGCGCGCACAAATTTGAGGAAGCGGCTGAGCTCGCTCTCGCTCATGTCGCGCCCGGGCTGGAGCACGAGGTAGGCATCCGCCCAAAGATTTTGCGGCAAAGCGGCATCTTCGGCGCAGGCGATTTTCTGCGCGCGCCGCATTACCGAGCGCAGCAATTGCTCGGGCTGGGCGCGCCCGGGGGCGTCCGCGTGCAGGTAAATGAAATCCTGATGCACATCCAACCGGTGAATCTCCCAGCCAAGACTGTTGAGCTGAACTTCCAGCCAGAAGACCAACTGTTCGGCAACCCGTTTTCTCAATAGCAGCGCCGGGTCCGCCAGCAGCCAGGCGAAGGCGATAGCTTGACGCGAGTCCGCTTCTGGCCTGGGCGCGGGCATATCCGCCGCTGGCGCTGGCGCATCAGCGCCCGGCGGGGCATAAAGCGCTTCCAGCATTTGCTCGGCTTGCTGGCGGATCTCCTGCAGATGCTTGCCGCCGGCGAATATCATCGTCAGCGTATAGCCAGCCACTGTCGCCCGCGAATGCAGCATATAATCAGCGCCGCCTTTGGGCAAACGCAGAAAGCGCATCCGCGCTTGATTGCTCTCCGCCGTCCAGTCATCGGCGATGGCGCCGCGCAACTGGCGGAAATTCTCGAGGTCCATCGGTCCCGCATAGGCGACGATGCGCTTGTCGCGCGCCAAAACTGTCGCTTCCACCGCCATTTCCGCCGCCATCTGCGTCATCGTCAGCGCCAGTTGCGCCAGCTGCGGGTCATCAACGCGGCGGGATACCGGCGACTCCGCCAAGTCTTCGTCTGGCAAAGAAGCTGGACTTTTGGATTGCTCGCCAGGAGCGGCAGAGGGCTCAGCCGGCGGCAGGAACTCCGGCTCCTGGATGAATTGTTCCGTGTCATGTATCCAGCGAGGGACTGCCCCGCTGCCAAGCGCTATCGTCAATTCTTGTGTTGTATCAAACAGGGAATCGAGCGACAGGTTGTTCAGCTCGGTGCTTTCATCAAGCAGCTCGGTCAGCATCTGCTGGAAGGCGCCGCTGTCCTCCAGCGCCGATTCGGCTGCTGAATCGCGGGGGTGTCGCGCGGCGGGGGGTGGAGCGCCCGCCTGCTGACTTCCCAGTGAATGCGCCAATTCACGCACAGTCGGGTTGGAGGCGACCGCAGCCACAGTTGTTTCGCCCCCCGCAAAGTCCGATTGCCGCAGGGTTGTCGAGGCGGATGTAACCTGATCGCCGGCGACCTGGTAGCGCACCGTATCGCCTTCAATGTCCGGCTCAATCAAAATTTCAAGCGGCGCTGGCTGCGCTTCTGTGTCCGCGTCCGGGTGCAGCAGCTCGTAAGAAGCCTGCATGCGCCGCCGCGTATAATTGAGGGGGGCATGCTGCGCCAGCCGACTCTCAACCAAAGTCTCGATTGCGATGGTATCTTTGTACAGCTTTTCGGATTGCTGCGAGCCTGTGTCCACCAGCCCTTGCAGCGCATTTTCCAGCACCGGCAGCAAGACGCGCGCCATCACCGGGATGTCGACCAAGCCATCGAGATTCAAGCTGTCGACCAGCCGCTGGGCTTCGGGGCTTTCTGGTGCCAGCACAATCGCGATATTTTTTTGCCGCGCGCGCAGCAAATCAATGAAAATTTCGGGAGCAATCGGCAAATTGCTGGTATCCAGCAGTACGAGATGCTGTGGAGTATCGCGGAAGTGCTCGACCGCGTTGCGCACATCGGCAACGGTTGTCACGCTGTATTCGCCGAGAGCTTCCAAAGCGCGCTTGAGGTCGATTGCGAATTGCACATTGCTCGTGATAAGCATCAGCCGCTTGAGCGCTAGAGCCATCGTATCAATCCCGAAAGCGTTTTGAGCCTATGCGCAGCAGTGTAGCATAGCCGCCCGATAGCAGCGAATGATTTGCGCGCCATCAGCCAGCGACCACCGCCACACCGCTGCAATCGCCATATTCTGTTGTATAGCCGCCGCTGACCCAGCCCTCGCTGCCGTCCACATCCAGCCGCCACCAGGTATAGGCGCTGTTGCGCCCGGTAATCAGCGCCAAGGTGCCGCTGGGCAGCACTGTGAGGATGCGATAGCCAGTGCTGGGACCGGTGCGGAAGTTCAGCCCGACATTCACCAGGGCGCGGCAGATGCCATCGTTGGGGATGGCGGGGATGCCACTGCCTTGGGCGGGGGTGGCGCGCACTTGCGCGCGTGATTCCCGCACGAGTACTTGAATCTCGTCCGGGGCGCTGACGGCGATGCCGCGGTAGGCGAGGGCGCGCAGGGTAATCCTGCCCAAGTCGGCGCGCTGCGTTTCATAATTCAAAATGGCGCTCATCGCCAGATCGCCCTGCAAAGATTCGGAAGAGACTGTGCGCACAATCTGGTCATCAACAAAGAGCTGAACGCGGTTGACGCCAATGCTGTCTTCCGCTTCCACCGCGACCAGAATTTCTTCGCCGATGGCGAATTCAGCGCCGAAAGCCGGCGAGAGTATCGCGATTCTCGGGGGGGCCGCGGGGGCGGCTGTGGCGGCAATTGGCGCGGTGTCGGCGCTGTTGTCTTGTAAGTTGCAGGCGCATAAAAGCAAACACAGCCCCAAGGCAAGCAAGCGCCCGGCGCGCCGCCGATACACTGGGCTGAGCGGCGCTGGCATCAACTGGCGACAATCAACCGGGGGTCAGCCTGCCTTTCTTGCCGCGGCAGGCGCGCCTGCATGCTCCAGGGACCGGTCCAAGTGATTTCAACTTCCGCCAGCTTGCCCCGCCAGTCGCCATCCGCGCGGAAAAATACCAATTTATTCTGCGGCGTGCGCGCGCGCCAGCGCCCCTTTTGCTGCGCCTCAACCAACACTTCAACCCGCTTGCCGAGATAGCGCGCGTTAGTCTCCGCCACGACACGCGCTTGCACTTCTTCCAGCATTTTTAGCCGTTCGCGCTTTTCTTCGTCCGGCACATCGTCTTGCATGCGCCGGTCGCTGACCGTTTGCGGGCGCGGGCTGTAGCGCGCCAGATGCGCTTTATCCAGCTTCAGCTCTTCCAATATCTTGTAAGTTTTCATGAATTGCGCGCGCGTCTCGCCAGGGAAGCCAACGATAATATCGGTGTGGATGGCGACATTTGGCACAATCTGGCGGATGGTATGCACCAATCGGCGGTATTGGTCGGCGTTATAGCCGCGGCGCATCCGCGCGAGCACGGTATCGTCTCCCGCCTGGATTGGCACTTCGATATGCGGCATGACCCGCGGCAGCTCCGCCACCGTTTTCAGCAGTTTTTCTGTCATCCAATTGGGATGGCTGGTGAGAAAGCGGATGCGCTCAATGCCCGCCGTTTCCGCCGCGGCGTGCACTATGCGCAATAAATCCGCGAGGTCAGGACCATCGGGGATGTCCTTGCCATAGCGATCGACAATTTGACCCAGGAGCGTTACTTCCTTCACACCTTGCTGCGCCAGGCTGCGTACATGGGCGACAATCTCGCCAACGCGGCGGCTGCGCTCAACACCGCGGCGAAACGGGATTATGCAAAAGGTACAGGCGTGCGAGCAGCCGTAGACCACCGGCACATGCGCGCTGACGGTGCTGCCGCGTTCGTGCAGCGGCAGGATGAGTTCGCCATCTTGCAGGGCGTCCCGCTGTTGGCGTCCGTCCGCTTCGAGCTGGCGCGCTTCCGCCTCGTCCAGCCGCTCTTTGAGGAAATCGACCATTGGGGCGGGGTCCGATGGCGACATGAAGACATCCACATAAGGCAATCGCTGGCGCATCCACAGGGGATCGCGCACACCAACCATACAGCCCATAACACCGATGATTTTGTCAGGCTGGGATTTCTTCAGCTTGCCCAGCAAACCAAGGCGGCTAAGCCCCTTGTCTTCGGCGCTCTGGCGCACGACGCAGGTATTCACCACCATAATATCGGCGGCATCCGCGTTCGGCGCTGCGCGATGCCCGAGTTTTTCCAATTCTGACGCCAGCAGCTGCGAATCCGCAACATTCATCTGGCATCCCAGAGTCCATATCTTGTAGCGCATTGGTCCCGTCATATTTCACGAATTCTTAGGGCATAGTGTACTCGACGCTCAGCCAGCGGTCAATGCGATGAAAAGGCGAGGATCGGTGATTTTCATGGATGTACTCTCATAGCGAATACGACACAGGTTTTTCACCTCACAGGGCACAAAAGTAAGTAGTGAGAACTCATTGCGGCAAAGATTCAACAGGGATTTTTACCACCGAGGACACCGAGAAAAGCAGGAGAAAATCTCTGTGCCCTCTGTGTCTCTGTGGTGAATACTCTGTGGTGAATACTATTTTGATGCAATTGCCCTGTCTAACTGACCGCCTTTCTTGACAAGCCCGCGCTCAAGCCTTAGGCTTAGTGCAACCGGGCGAGGCACAGGCTCGGGCATGATAAAGAATCTGGTGAGCGCCTGCCGCGCCGCCGCAACCAGGCGAACTGCTTATGACAGGCATTAGCGCAACGCCGCGCGAGCGCTTCGCGCCTTTGGAATCCGGCTTGCGTCCGGTCAATTTACGCCATGACCTGCGCCCGTTGGCGGACCTCATAGAATTGGTCTTTGCCGATTCAATGGACAGCGGCGGGCGCAACGCCATTCGGGAGCTGCGCCAGCTAAGCCACCTCGGCTATGGCTTGAAGCTGGTCGCCCGCCTCAATGAGCTGGCGCTTGGCATCAGCATGGGCTATGTGTATCTGCAAGCGGGCGCGCTGGTGGGCAATGTCTCCGTCTATCCCGCGCGTTACCCCCGGCAGCTGGGCGAGACCTGGATATTGGCGAATGTCGCCGTACATCCGCAGCATCAAGGGCGCGGCATCGGCAGCCAGTTGCTAGGCGCCAGCCTGGCGATGCTGCGCCGGCGGGGTGCCGCCCGCGCCATCTTGCAGGTTGACGCGCACAATGCGCCGGCGCGCGCTTTATACCAGCGGCATTGCTTCCAGCTTGAGCGCGCCTGGAAGGTCTGGCGGCGCAGCGGATTTAAGCGCGCCGCCCCGGCGGAGCGGCAACAGCTGCGCATCACGAAGCTGCGGCGCGGCGACTGGGCAGCCGCCTATGCCCTGGCGCAGGCGGCGCGCCCCAACAGCCGCGGCGGCTTTGGCTGGCTGCAGCCGCTGCAAGCCTCCTGTTTTCAAAAGCCGCTTTGGAAGCAATTGTTCAGCCTGTTTTTCTTGAGCTGCGACGAAACCTGGGCAATCCGTGATGAAGCCAGCGGCGCGCTCTTGGCTTGCTGCAGCCTGGAGAGCGCGGTCGGCTACCGCTACATCAAGGCGCGGCTGATTATTCAGCCGGGCATCGACAGCCAGCCCTACGCCGCCGCGCTGCTCGACAAAGTTGTTGCGCGTTATGCGAGCGCTGCAATTGAGTTGGAACATCCGGCGGATGATGCCGCCGTCAGCGATTTGCTCAAGCGCCATCACTTCAAGATTAAGCGCGATGTACAACACATGCGCCTCGACTTTTGACAGCGTTAGCTGGCAGAACCGTCCTGCCGATTGCGGCGGAAGCGCGCGGGAAGACGCCGCCGCGAGCCCGCCAGCGATGCGCCGGCAGCTGCCGCGGGCTGCGGGGCGGCGGGCAGTTTCCTGGCGACCCGCGGCGGTCGGTTGCGGTCGGTATTGTTAGCGGGGCGGATTAGGCTGGCAGCAGACGCGGGCTGATTGGCGGCGGATTGCGCCCTTGCAGCGGGCGGCAGCGACAAGTATTCGCCCAGCATTTCCCGCTGCTGCCTGGCATCCAGCAGGGCGCGCCGCTGCGAGATATTGTGCTGCCGGCGGGATATCTCCTGCTGCACGGCTTGCGGGTTCGCCACGCGCTGGAACAGCTTGGGCTCATCCGCGCCTATCAGCGACAGGCGTACATCCCCATAGCGCAGCAGCGATGCAAAAAGCCCGCTGGAGATGGATTCAACATTGTCGATGCGCTCCACCAGAATCTGATCGCGCAGATTTTGCAGAAAGAAGGGGCGCTTGTGCGCCAGGGTAATTGTATCATCGGCGATGATGTAGACATCGTTGCGCCAATCCCAATCCATCCAATAATACGCCAGGCTGCCCAGCGCCAGCGCCAGCATGCCCGCCGGGAAGGCGATCGCGCGCCAATCTTCGCTGATGACAGTGAAAGTTAAACCCAGCAGTATCAAGCCCGCAATCACAATCACGATAGGCAGGGCAGTGTGCTGCAGCCAAACGCTGATATGCTTGCGATAGACGATGTCGCCATTGCTCATCTCAATGCGGGTGCTGAGGTAGCCCTTGCTGCCTTTGAGCGGGCGCGGCGCTCCGGACGGGCTGGTAGCCGCCGCCGCTTCCGCGCTGGGCTCCCCCGCCATCCAGCGCTGCACTTCCGCCTGCACCAGCTTCTGCTGCCGCTGCGCTTGCCGTTTTTCAAAATAGTTGCGATTTTCGATGATGAGCTGCTGGAAGCGGTAGGGCTTCGGCATGAAATCCAGCTCGAGATTGCCCTGCGCGCCCGCGGTCTTGATGAGCACCGTGCCATAACGCAAGAGCCGGGAGAAAGGATCGCGCGCCGGCATATCAATATTGATTTCGTGGATGCTCTCCATGCCAATTTGCGTTACCTGCCGCATCATCGTCACAATTGTGCGCTCAATGCGGATGACGCGCTGGTCGGTGACGATTACCGAGTCGTTGCGCCATTCCAAATAGAAATACACTAGCGCCGAACCCGGCAGCAGAAAGGACAGCGCCAGCGCCGCCAGCGATAGCGCCTGCGCCTCCAGCACGAAGGCGCCGCCCCAAAGCGCCGGCATCAGCAGCAGCGGCAGCCAGGCTGCGCGCAAAAATGCCCACCAGTGCCGATGCGTCTGTATCAGTATTTCTTCATCTTCCCGCTGTTCGGCAAAACGCGGGTTGAGTATCGGCTTGGCTTCGCCATCCCCCGCCATGCCCAGCGCCTGGCGCAATTCCGGCTTTTCGGCGAGCAATTGGCGAAAGCGCTCAGCTCTCAAGAGAAGCGCGCTTGTAGGCGCGGCGGCGCGTAAAGTAACCGCCTGCACCGCGTCCGTGAAGAGCGCTTCTTCGTTCAGCGCTTGCCCCGCTTCAAATTGCGCGACCGGCACCCGGCTACCATCCGCCGCCGTCTTGAAGGCGATCGCCTGCCCGGCGCGCAGCAGGCGCAAGCCGTCAGCAGGGCTGCCCTGCCGGAATATGTCTTCGCCCGTTTGAAAAGTCTCGCTTTCCAGCAAGCTCTGCAGCCAGCCAAGCTGCTGCGGGCTAAGTTTTGCGAATAGGGGCAGGCTGCCCAAGAGCTGGTCAACTTGCATGCTGAGGTCGCGCCTCCGCTCCAGGTAGTTCCAAGTATAGCATGTCAACGGTACGGGCAAGCCTTGGCTCGCCCACGCAATCCCCAAAATCTTGCGGGGGTTTCGCCGAAACGCCCCTGCATCGAGTCCTTTTCTGCAGATTTATGGGATTATCTTTGTGCTCTTTGTGTCTTTGTGGTGAATGATGGATTGCTGCGATTGCTCTGGCGGGTTGCCAAATCCATCTCGATACATTCTTAAAGCGTGGTATACTCCCTGCATAACACAGGCGCAAAGGAGAGACCCATGGCGAGCCTTGGTGGCGTGGAACTGCTGATTATTCTTGCGATTGTTATATTGCTCTTTGGCGTGGGCCGCGTTTCGCGCATTGGCGGCGAGCTGGGCTCCGCCGTTGCCAACTTCCGCAAAGGCATGCAGCAAGGCGCCAAGAGCGAAACCGAAGAAACGAATCCGTCGGAAACGGCTTAAGCGCCGCGCGCTTTGTCCCCGGCTTCGGCAGCGCGCAGAGCCGCTTCGACCAGCGCCTCGCTGCTGGGCGCTTGCTTGTGTGGAATACATGCGGGCAGCTTGAGATTGTAGAGCAGCGCTTCGCGGTTGTAGCGCTCCAGCCGCTTGTGATATTCCTGCTGGTAGCGCTCCCACCTCTGCTGTACCAAGCGTATGCGCGCTGATTTGCCCGCGGCATTGGCGGCGGAAAGGTCACGAAAGTATGCGCCCGCGGCGCGCTCAATTTGCGCCTGCAGGCGCGCCTCTTGGGCTGTCAGCGCTTTGCCGGCGGCGATCCAATCGGGCATGACATTGTTATCCCGCATGATTTTGAAAGCCAGGCGCATGTCTGGCGCGGCGAAGGCATCGTCATCTGCGGGCAATGGCGCGCCAGCAGCGGGCAGATGCGATACATCGCCATCGCCAATCGCTGCCGCCACCAGGCGCTCAATCACATTTTCCCAACGGTTCATCGTACTGCTCCTATAACTGACCCGGCTCCCAGGGCGGGGATTGGTAGGCGGCTAGCTGCCCGCGGCTGGCGGAATCTCTAAAGTTTGCAGGACGCGGTCTTTCTCATCGCTAATCGTCATCGTTTCTCCCGCTTGCCAAATGGGTTCTTCCAGCCCCCAAAAACGCGCGTCCGAGGTGCTGGTGCCGCTGCGCGAATACACGATGAGCGTACCTTGAGGGAAGAGCATCGTCTCCCGAAATGTGAAGTGGTTGCCATCCGCATCAGACAAGGTCCAGCCGCTCATGTTGAGGACAGCGCCCAGGTTGCGCAGGCGGATAGCTTCCGCGGTGATGTCGCCAAGCCCGCTGACGGAAACCAGCTCAAATTCAGCAACTACTGGCGTACTGGTGGCGGTGGGCGCGGCGGTTGCGGAAACCAGGTCTTCAATAGCAAGCCCATCAAATTGGCAGCCGGTCTTGGGCAAGCGCAGGATGTCGCCCACTTGCATCCGTGTTGCCGTCTCGACTGTAAGATCGTTGATATCCAGCAAGACTGCCGCATCCACGCCATAACGCAGCGCCAAGCCATAAGGCGTATCGCCAGTAACAACAGAATGGTAGCAATTTTGCGAGAATTCGGGACCGCCAGCGACGCTAACAGTGGGCGTACTCAGCACGATATTCTGCGCTCCAAGCTGATCAGCGTTGATGGCGGCGCTTGGCGCGCCATCCGCCTCGGCGGCGATATCCGCCGGCAGCTCCACCTGCGGGCGCGCCGCGTTGACAGGCAGGGCGGCTTGCCTTGTGGGCGGCGGCGTGGTCGTGATAATGATCTCCACCGTGATAATCTGAGGCACGGCGGCATCGCTGGTCTCGGCACCAAAAAGGCGCAGGGCGAAGAAAGTGCCACCAACAGCGGCGGCAAAGGTCAGGCAGAGGAATATCACTTGGGGCAAGAGATTGGACTGGCTCCGCCTCCGCTGCCGCTGAACCATGTACATTCCTTAGCATTCCGCCATTTTCCCCCGCAATACTAGCATAAGCCGGCAGCGCCGACAACGCAGGCAACTGATACAGGGCAATTGCATCAAAATCATTTATGTCGATTGCAACATAATTCTAGCGAATTGTAGGGGCGACTCTGTGAGTCGCCCACGAAAATTGCTTGGATATTGAGGGCGTTTCGGCGAAACGCCCCTACATCATCTCCTTTTT
>JAJDWK010000018.1 GCA_022825675.1 Anaerolineae bacterium
GCGGCAAACGGCTGGATGTGGAACTGCAGCTGGGCGGCGTGAAAATCGCGCTGGAAGCCGAGCAAGGCAGCAGCGCCAACAAACGCGCCGCCGCCCTCAAAGACGCCGACAGCCGCCTGCGCGATGAACTGGCGGATTGCGCCATCGCCATCTGTTATCCCGAAGGGCTGCAGAGCCGCCAGCAGCTCGCCCAATGCCAACTGCTGCACAGCCTGCGCAGCCACAAAGAGCGCCCGCCCGCCGCCAAAACCCAGTGGCAGCGCAGCGATATCGGGCAGTTGGCGAATGTCATCCGCAAAATCCCCGAGCAATTGGGTGACCCGGACGAAATCGCCAACCGCCTCTCCTTCAGCCTGGACCGCGCGGTCGGGCGCTTGAGCGAAAGGCAAAAACAGGAACTCGCCGCCGCGCTGGACCTGCCCGCCGGCAAGGCGCAGAAAAGCCCATTTCTCCCCGGGCTGAGCAGCCGCTTCAACCAAGCCGCCAAGCGCTCGCTGCTGGTCATCGCCACCGCCGTCATGTTTCACGCGCAATTGGACAATCACCGCCATCGCATCCGCCCCCGGCATGACAATCGGCTGGACGCCCGCCCGCCTTACACCGGCGCTTGGCCCCCCGCGCGGGCGGCAGATTGCGCCGAAGACGCCGACCCCATCGGCGCATTTTACGCCGCCTGGGACCTGTGGCTGGCGGTGGATTACAAGCCGATTTTCGCCACCGCCCGCGAGGCGCTGCAAGGCTGCGCCCAGGACCTCGCCTTCTCCCAAGCTGTGCGCGGCACGGCGCGGGCGGCGCTGAAAGTAACGCGCAATATCGTCGGCTTACGGCATGACCTGCTGGGGCGCATCTTCCATAAAGTGCTGGACAGCGCCCGCTATGACGGCTCCTTTTATACCACCACCGCGGCGGCGACCCTGCTGGCGAACCTCGCCATCCGCCAGGGAGATTGCGATTGGCATGACGCCAGCGCCATCGCCCGCCTGCGCATCACCGACCCCGCCTGCGGCACCGGCACCCTGCTGATGGCGGCGGCGGAGCGCATCCGCGATTTGGCGCGGGACGGGCAAATCGACAGCGCTGTCTCCAAGCTCTTGATTGAAAAAGTCTTGACCGGCTACGATGTCAACTTGACGGCGACGCACCTGGCGGCGACCACCCTGGGCTTGCTGTCGCCGACGACCACTTTCAGCGAGATGAAGATTTACCGCGCCTTGCTGGGCGTGGACGAAAATCGGGAAGCCAAGCTGGGCTCGCTGGAGTTCCTCAACCCCGAAAAAGAAAAGCAGCCGCGGCTGATGCCTTGGCCCGCCAGCATCGCGCAGGTGGACTCCCAACAGATAGCGGCGCGGGCGGAGGCGGCGGATTTGCTGATTATGAACCCGCCCTTCACGCGGGACAGCCTGCGTCACGACCAGTTCAGCAAGGCGGATGAGCGTAAGCTCAAGGCGCGGGAGAAGGAGTTGTTTGCTGGACAGCCGGTGCATTTGTCCAGCAACGGCAATGCCTTTCTCGTCTTGGCTAACCACATCGCAAAAGCTGGCGGTGGCACCATTGCGGCGATTGTGCCTCTTGTTACCGCCACCAACGCTTCCGCCCTGGGCATACGGAAATTCTTAGCGCAGCAATTTCATATTGATACGATTGTTACATCACACGACCCAACGCGCATATATTTCTCCGAGAATACGAGCATTGGGGAAATGCTGCTGATATGTCGGCGGCAGGATTTTACCCCCACCCTAAATCCCTCCCCCATAAAGAGGGAGGGACTTTCGTCGCCATTTGAGGAGACCCCAGTAAAGCCTGAATTGCATCAATATCAGAAGACTGATGCAGTCGAAAAATGGACTATCTCGCCCGAGCTTGAGCGCCGGATGCAAGCGGTGGCGCGCGAATTGCGAAAAAACCCTAGCGCTGCCGACGAAAGCGACGAAAGCCCCCTCCCTCATTTTGGGGGAGGGGGTTTGGGGGTGGGGGAAAAACCACCGCAAACCCGCCCCACAACCATCGTCAACCTATACGAAAATCCCGCCACACCAGCGACAGCGCTTATCGTGGCGCGGGATATTGCCGACGGCAATACTGAGCGGATTAAAGGCACAGTGCAGCGCTGGCCCCGCTCGCGCATTGAAGCCGGCAACTGGGGCGGCGTGCAATTCTTGTCGCCCTATCTTTGTGAGCGTTTTATTGAACTGCGGCGCGGCGACTATTTTGAGACGCAAAAGCTGGGCGAATTGGCGGAAGTTGGTCCGGCAGGGCAAGGTGTCAGGGGCATATTTGACCGTACCGAGCTGCCCGATAAAGATGCCATGATAGCATTGTGGTATCACAAAACATCAATTACGCAGACTATGCAGGCAAATTGGGACAGCTATATCAAAGCCAAGCCAGGCAAGGAAAAGCAGGCGGCGGGTTTATGGGAAAAACGCAAACGCATGATGATTGTGTCGCGAGCGCGACTGAATACAATGCGCTGCGCTTCTGTTCGTTTGAATGAGCGAGCGCTGGGTTCTATTTGGATTCCTTTAAGTTTTGGCGGCAACAGATTCGATGAAGACCAGTTGGAAAAAGCTGTTTGCGCTTACCTGAATTCAACAATCGGCATATTTGGGATTCTAGGCGATAGGTCCAACAAAATCCCCTCGTATCCGCACTTCTCCATGGACGACCTGCGCCGCATCCCCATGCCCGACTTCAACGCGCTGGCGCCCGCCCAAGTCTCCGCGCTGGCGGCGGGCTATGACGGGCTCTGCGGCTTCACGCTATTGCCGCTGCCGCTTATCTTAAAAGACGAGACGCGCCTGGCGCTGGACCGCATCGTCACGCGGGCGCTGGGCATAGACGCGGCGCTGGCGGCGGCGCTCCGCCGCGAGCTGGCGCGCGAGCCGTCGATTACCGGCAAGCCCTACGAAGTTTAGGAAGTCTTGAGCTGCGGCGTCTCGAAGAAGCCTTCGATGCGCTCAACTTTTTCGGAGAGCACGCGGATATCGCCGCGGATTAAGTGATTCTGCTGCATCGCGTCATCGGCTTTGATTTCCATCATATCAAAGCGATTTGACAAGGTTTGAATGCGGTCTTCCAGGCGCGCGATATCGCCGCGGATTGCCTGCGTCTGCTGTACCGCGTCTTCGGCTTTGGTTTCCACCACTTCAAAGCGATGCGACAGCGCTTCAACACGGTCTGACAGCGCTTGTACGCGCTCCTCCAGGCGCGCGATATCACCGCGAATTGCTTGGGTCTGTTGTATCGCGTTCTGGGACTGTTTTACCGCGTCATCGACTTTGTCTTCAACCCGCTTGAGATCCTGCTTGCTGGGGATGCGCCAGAGGAAGCTCGCCAAAACCACCATGGCGACCACAATATTAACTGCCAAGCCGATGATGCTAATGAGAACCGCGTTGTCCATGATGGCATCTCTTCGCGCTTTGAAGTTCGTATGCAAAGTATACACATTTGTATAGCAATTAAAAACCCCGCTCCCGCGCATTGCTTGACAGCCCGCGGGCGGCACTATACTATATGTGCTATCGCATCATGCTACATAGACTTTCGAGGGACTCTCATGGCAGCGGAATTGAACCTGGGCACGCTGGAAAAAGTATCGGAATTGGAAAACCGTGTCGGCAGGCTGGAAGGCGCATACGAGCATCTGGCGACAAAGGCGGACTTGGAAAGGCTGCGCGCGGATTTGACTTGGCGCTTGTGTATCGGCATGGGCGTTTATTTGTTCTATTTGGGCATTTTCATCGCGTATATGGAATGGCGCGTCGTGCCATAAGGGGCTAGCTCATGGGCATTCTATTCAAAAATGGCACCGTCATCACCGCCAGCGACAGCATCGCCGCTGATGTCCTGGTCGAGGGCGAAGTTGTAACCCTCATCGGGCGCGAGCTTGACGGCGGCAATCACGAAGTTGTTGATTGCGGCGGCAAATATCTTTTGCCTGGCGGCATTGATGTGCATACCCACCTCGACCTGCCCTTTGGCGGCACCATCAGCAACGATGACTTTGATGTCGGGCACATGGCGGCGGCATTCGGCGGCACGACCACGCATATTGATTTTGTGGTGCAGCCCATCGGCGGCAGCCTGCATGACGGGCTGGAGACCTGGTGGGCGAAATCCCGCGACCTCGCGCAAATCGACTATGGCTTTCACATGGCGGTTACCGACCTCAACGACGCCGTGATGCGGGAAATCCCGACCTTGCTGGACGAGGGCATCACCAGCTTGAAGCTCTTTATGGCATACAAAGATGTCTTCATGATTGATGACGCCACACTCTTTAACACCATGCGCGTGGCGGCGGACAATGGCATGATTGTGATGGTGCACGCCGAAAATGGCGATGTGGAAGCGGCGCTGACGCCGGCGCTGCTGGCGGCGGGCAAAACCGCGCCCGTCTGGCATGCCGCCTCCCGCCCGCCCGAAATCGAAGGCGAAGCCACCAACCGCGCGGTTGTCATGTCCGGCTTGACCGGCTGCCCGCTCTATGTCGTGCACATGACCTGCAAAAGCGCCATTGAGGCGCTGCGGCGCGGGCGCGCCCTCGGCTACCCGGTCATGGGCGAGACCTGCGTGCAATACTTCTTCCTGACCGTCGACGAGCATTTGGGCGCGCCCGGTTTTGAAGGCGCGAAATATGTCTGCTCGCCGCCGATACGCAGCGCGCAGGATCAAGAGATCCTGTGGCAGGCGCTGCGCGATGGCACCCTGCAAATCGTCAGCACCGACCATTGCGATTTCTGGTATGACGGCGGGCATGGACCCTGGCAAGAGTGGCAAGAAAAAACTGGCGGCCGCGATTGGGCGCTCTACGAAAAGCAGGACCCGTCTTACCGCCGCCCGGGCAAGGAATTGGGCTTGGGCGATTTTTCCAAAATCCCCAACGGCATGCCCGGCTTGGAAGACCGCATGATGGTGATGTGGCAGGCGGGCGTCAACAGCGGCAAGCTCTCGCCCTCGCGCTTTGTGGAGCTGCACTGCAGCAACCCCGCCAAAATCTTCGGCATGTACCCGCAAAAAGGCACGATAGCTGTCGGCTCGGACGCTGATATTCTGGTTTGGGACCCTAACGCGGAACATACCATCAGCGCGGCGACGCATCACATGCGCGTGGATTACAACTGCTATGAGGGCATGACCGTGCGCGGCAAGCCGCTGCAGGTCTATCAGCGCGGGCGCAAGCTGGTTGATGGCGCGCAATGGCTGGGCAGCAATGGCGGCGGACAGTTCATCAAACGCGCGCCGCACGCGCCGCTGCTCTAGGCGGGCTGGGAGTGTCTAGATGCGCGGATATGCCAGCATTTTACTGTCCAGTTTTATAGGACCACTACAGCCTCACCCCCTAGCCCCTCTCCGAATCATCGGAGAGGGGGAATCGCTAAAAATAAGTTTGCAATAGCGTTCATTCTCATACATATTCATCAACAAACACACAGATTCAGCGACGAGTCACCCTTCGCCGTTGATATGGGATACTTCCCCCGACAGGCGGGGGGCCGAGGGGGCTCTAGCCGGGGATGGGGTAGAAAAAGATGTCCCCGCATCTAGGCAAGCGCGCTGCGCTGCGGCACAATAGCCGCCAGAAGCAGAAGCCAGCTCATCCCGAAGGGATATTCCATGCGCCTTTCCCGATTCTTCACCCTGCTGCTGACTCTGGCGGCATTCATCCCGCTGGCGGCGGCGCAAGACGCGCCCAGCCCGCAAGCGCTCTGTGATGCCGCCGCGCCCGCCGCGCAGACAATGATGCAGTTCGAAGCGGCTGAAGATGTGCTGCAGCCGGCTGTCGACTACCGCGCCATCCTCTGCACCAGCGCCGGTGCCATCGCCGTTGACCTCTTTGAAGCCTTCACGCCTGTCACCGTCAACAACTTCGTCTTCCTGGCGCAGCAGGGCTATTACGACAGCAGCAGCTTCCACCGCGTCATCCCCGATTTTATGGCGCAAGGCGGCGACCCGACTGGCAGCGGGCGCGGCGGTCCCGGCTATCAATTTGGGGACGAGCCTGTCGGCTTTCTCACCTTTGACCGTCCCGGCTTGCTGGCGATGGCGAATGCCGGCCCCGGCACCAACGGCAGCCAATTCTTCATCACCACCGTGCCCACGCCCCATCTCAATTTCAAACACACCATCTTCGGCGATGTCCTGCAGGGGCAGGCGGTGGTTGAGGCGCTGCGCGAGCGCGACCCGGCGACAGCCACCGAAGCCGGCGAAACGCTGCACACCGTGCTGATACTCAGCGAGCCGGCAAGCGAAGGCGCCAGCGCGCCAGCGGAAGCGGTCGCCGCCGCGTTTGACGCTTTCAGCGGCAGCATGCCGCCGACCTTGCCCGCCAATGCCGATGCTTCGGGCACATTCAGTCCCGAGCAGCTGGCGGCGGCGCTCGCGGCGGATTTACAGGAAGAGTTTGCCGCTTTTGCCGCGGAACAGGGCTTACGCTATCGGCAGCGCGTCGAAATCGAAAATGCCGCCTGCGACTCCAACATCTATTTCAGCGCCATTGGCTATCAAGTGGATGTCTATGCCAGCGCCGCCGGCGCCAGCGCCGCTCTCAATGCCGAGCTGACCGAGCGCATCTTCGAGAGCCGCGGCTATCAGCGCGCGGACGGCGACAGCATCAGCTACCGCCGCGAGCAGCCCACCTGCGCTGGCGACCCCGGCGAACACTCGACCTTGCTCTATGCCTATGGGCGCTATCTGGTGGCGATTGATGTCTTGATCGCCACGCAGATTCTGCAAGAAGCGGGCTTGAGCGCGGAAGTTGTGCTCGTCAACCTGGCGCAGCAAATCGAGCCGACTTTCGCCGAAATCTATTTGCCGGAGCTGCGCGCCTAAAGCCGCCGCCGCAACAGCGCCAGCGCCGCCTCCCGCTCGCGGTGCTGGCAGATTTCCAACGCCTCGATGAAGAGCGGCGCCTGCCCCCGCCGGGCGCGCTTCGCCAGCTGCAAAAGTCGCTCGCTCAGCTCGTCATCGCGCGCCGCCGCCATCATCACCAAGCCATAGCGCCGCAGGTCATCGTCGCGGGTCGCCAGTATCAGCGCTTCCAGCTTTTGATAGAGCGTCCGCTGTCGCCCGTTGATGACCCAGTTGATGATGCCCATGCTGGCTGTCGGCTGGTCGAGCGCGGTGTATTGCGCCATCAGCCTGGCGTAGAGCCGCGGCGGGAAATCTTGCCCCAGCGATTCCAGCGCCTTGCCCGTCAGCTCGCCGCGGGCGGTCTGCGCCATTGCCGCGCCGTCACGCAGCAGAAATTGATATAGCGGCAGGCGCTGCCCCGCCGCCACCAGCACCTCCAGCGCCGTCAGCGCTGGCTCGCAATTGAAGACCGAAGTATGTGGCTCGCCCAGGAAGCGCGTGGCATAGAGGCATGCCAGCGGCGGGTCAAGCGCCGCCAAGCCCGCCAGCGCCGCCGCCCGCAAATTCTGCGCCACATCGTCCACCGGCTGCAGATAATAGGTCTCGATGCCGAGCTGATATATGTCGGCGTCCGCCGGATTGCCGATGGCGACCAGCAGCCGCGTAACGCTCTCCCGCAGCAAACCCGCTTTATCCCGCCGGGGGTCCTCATGCCAGCCCAGGAACTTCTCGCGCAATGGCGGGCGATGGCGGTCTTCCAGCGTCGCCTGCAGCTTTTCCGATGTCAAGGCGCGCAGGCAGTCATCGAGGTAGCGGCGGCTCTGTGTGCGGGAAAGCAGCGCCAGCGCCAGGTCACGGCTTTCTATGGCTGATGCGGCGCGGCGCAGCTGCGCGTGGAGTTCCGCTTGTGTGGGCATAGTTTTCGTTTGCCTCGGCTAAGGCTAATCGCCCGCGTACTATCCCATATAAGTAAGTGCAACAAAGTAATTGGAATTTGTAAGTACGGAGATTCGACAAGGGTTTTTACCACCGAGGACACCGAGATACACCGAGAAAAGCATGAGAAAGCCCCTTTATATCTTTTCTCGGTGTGCTCAATTTTACTCTGTGTATCTCGGTGGTAAGGGCTGTCTACAAACTACCCTGATACATGAAGAAGCATAGAGCCATTTCAAGGAAAAACTTTGTGCCCTTTGTGTCTTTGTGGTGAAGAATAATTTGATGCGATTGCCTGGGTATAGGGGTGTTTTTCAACAGCCACCAGCGGCGCGCCCGTACCGAGTCTCGCTATGCTGGCGGCTTGATGCCCAGCCCCTCGGCGCAAGCGGTGATTTCGCGCCAGGTCGCCGCTGGCAGCTCGATGCCATGCGCCAGCCGTGCGCGCCGCTGCCGCGCTTCCGGCTCGCCCGGGTAGAGCACTTCCCCCGCCAGCGGGTCCGCTTTGAGGAAGTCTATCAGCGTGTCCACCTGCCGCTGGAAAAGCTCCAGCGCGCCGAAGCGGGCGATGTCAATCATCAGGATGACGGTGCCCCAGCGGTCTTCCAGCGGCGGCTGCGCGTCCGAGGGCAAGGATGCCATCAGGCTGAACAAGCCGACCATCAGCGCCAGCGCATAGCCCTTGTGCCCGGCATAAGGCAAGCCCAGCGGGCGCAGCGCGCCGCCCTGCGCCAGTTGAGTTGGGTCGCTGGTCGGCTGCCAATTGCCATCGACAATCCAGTTGCCGGGCAGCCGCTCGCCTTTATCCACCGCCACCATCACCTTGCCCGCCGCCGAAATCGAAGTGGCGAAATCGAGAATCACCGCGCCGCGGGCGGCGCTGGGGAAACCCATGGCGATGGGGTTGGCGCCCAGCTTGCGCCCGGTGCCATAAAGCGGCTGCACTATCGAGCGCGGTCCGCCGATGCAGCCGTCCCAAAGCATCGCCGCCATGCCCGCTTCCGCCCCCATCTCGGCATAAGTGCCCAGCCGCCCCGTATGCCCGACATGATAAAGCGACGCCAAGCCGATGCCCTGGGCGCGCGCCTTCTCGATTGCCAGCTCGGTCCCCTGCCGTGCGATGACCTGCCCAAAAGTCCAATTGCCGCAAATCTGCGCCATGGACGCGCTCTCGGCGACCAGCTCTGGCAGCGCCGCGGGCTGCAGCTGCCCCTTCTCGATGGAGCGGACATAATGCGGGCAGCGGATGACGCCGTGCGAATCGTGCCCCGACAAGTTGGCTTGCACCAGATGCTCGGCGACAATCTCGGCGTAGTCGCTGCGCGCGCCGGCGCTTTCCAGGATTTGGCTGATGAATGCGCTTAATGGCTGCGCTTGTATGTTTGGCATTGTTTGTTCTTTCTATCTAGGCTGATTGGCAGGCTAATCGCTGATGCGCTCGCTGTATTCGTTGCGCTCCCACATGCGTATCACCGCGCCGGCGGCATCCAGCTCGAAGCGCAAAGTCTCGTTGGATTGCCCCGCCTGCTCCAGCGTGAAGACATGGGCTTCGTCAGTCGGCGTCAATGTTATCGGCGGCGCGTCAATAGCGTCCAGGCTGACGATTATTAACTTGCCGCCGCGCAGCAGGACCTGCGCCCGCTCCCAGGCGCTCTCGTATATGCCGAGGTAGCGCTGCCAGCCCGCTGGCGCCGCTGATGGCTCGGCAGCGGTCGCCTTGACAAGCTCGGGCAGAACCAGCTTGTAGGCTTGCTCGGCGATGGCGTGGGGATTGCTGCCCAGCGCATTGCAGAGCGCGATGACGCCCGTGTTATGGGCGCGGCAGAGGGTGAATGCGGTCAAATAACCGGGATAGCCGCCGCCATGCCCGCTGATGAGCCAGTCCTTGATGCGGTGCAAACCCATGCCCAAGCCATAGCCGCCTTTCCAGTCCTCATTCAGCCAATGCACGCGGTGCATATCCGTCAGCGAATGGGGGGACAGCGCCTCGCCGCCGCTTACTCCCAGATGGAAGGCGGCGTATTTCACCAAATCATTGACAGACGAAGCGAAGTTCGCGGAAGCCTCAAAGCCCCGCATCAGCCAAAAGGGGAAAGGCTGGCGCTGCCCGTTTGCCTGTTCCTTGCTGTATCCAGTCGCCAGCAGCGGGTCATCCGCCCGCGGCTGCGGCTGCGTCGCGGCCATGCCCAGCGGGTCGAGCAGGCGCGCTTGCAGATAGTCCGCCCAGCTGCGCCCGGATACCGCCGCGACAATCCCGCCAAGCAGGGCATAGCCCAGGTTGCTGTAGGCGAATTTTTCATAAGGCGGGCGCGTGAGCCGCCGCGACTGGGTATCGGCGATGAAAGCCGCGTCGCTGGGCGCCTCAAGCTCGGTCCACATCGGGTTCGTCGAATCGCGGGGCAAGCCGGCGGTATGCGTCAGCAGGTTGCGGATGGTGATGGGCGGCGCGTCTTGATAGCGCAGGTCGAACCAGTCCAGGTGCTGGGCGACCGGGTCGTCCAGGCGCAGGGCACCGGCATCGCGCAGCTGCAAAATAGCGGCAGCGGTGAAAGTTTTGGTGATGCTGGCGATGCGGAAGCGCGTATCCAGCGTGACGGGGGCGCGCGTTGTTACATTGGCATAGCCATAACCCCGCCCCCAGAGCAGCTCGCCCGCATGCACGATGCCCAGCGCCAGGCCGGGCAGGCGCTGGCGGCGACAGTGGTGCTCGCTCCAGTTATCGAGCAGGGAGATGGCGGTGGCGAGGTCGGGGTGATTTTGCAGCAGGGGGTGGGTCATAGGGCGGTCGCTTTCATTCGGCTGTTGACTTAATGGCTCTTCCGCCGAAGTTGTGAGTGTACTCAAGCTCGTTAGCGCGCTGCCGCCGATTGAAAGCAGCAAGGCAAAAACCAGCGGTCATGAATGCAAGCAGTGAAAGCCTTCGGCGAAGGGGCATGGTAAATCTCCCGCATAGCGTGGGCTATGCGCAGCAGCAGCGTTTGCTTTGTATTCTGATGTACTGTACAGGATGTTGCGGCTGGGCGCTACTTTTGAGGTTTGGGAGGCGGTTGCGGGAGGCGACATATCGCGCTGCAGTTTGCAGGAAAACTGTTTTAAAGAAAGATTGGGGCTGCTCTACGATGCCTATTCTAAGGAGATGCTATATTCCAGCCCATAGTAGAGCTTGTGGTAACTAGCCAATGGTCCTGGTCGGTAATTTATTTGCAGCGAAGAATCCATAAAAGTATGGGAGCTAATATGTGTATATTCCCGCTCATAGACCGCGGCGTCGCCCGCGTCAATCAAACGCATGATTTCGCGATGATTCGTATCCCAAATTTGGGCGGCTTCTCTATGGTAGGGGAGGCGCTGCGCCTGCCCCAATACAATCCCGGCGGCGATGATGACCGCAAACAGCACATTCACGCCGACTAGCAATCGATTCCACTTGGCATCCAATAACAAGCCGCTTTGCAGACGCTTGACGCCAGCGCCTATGCCCAGCCCCAAGTACAGCGCGCATAGCATCAGCAGATAGGTTGCAGGCGCAAACACGCGGTTGAAGAGAAACCCTTGCCCCCAAAGCGATACCGCTACCAGCGCCGCAAAACTCAGCAGGAATAGCGTGATTACTGTAACCGCGCCCCAGAGCCGCTTCTTTTGCTCCACGTATGGCGCTGTCCCTGTCGCTATCGCAAAGAGAACAAATGCAAACGATATGCCACTGAGCGCCAAATAGG
The DNA here is from genome assembly GCA_022825675.1 of Anaerolineae bacterium. GTDB lineage: Bacteria > Chloroflexota > Anaerolineae > Aggregatilineales > Phototrophicaceae > UBA6055. The sequence goes on from JAJDWK010000018.1 coordinate 11,514, forward strand.
TCTCGGCTCTCCAGTGAATGCTCCGAATTTGTGATAAGGCAAACAGCGCAATGACCGCCAGCCCCATAACGCCGCAGAGCGTCATCACCATTGCCGGGCGCTGAAACAGGCTGTCGAACCAGCTGCGCCGCCAAAGCAGAAAGGCAAAAAATAGGATAGCCGCTAGGTTGATGACCAGGATTACGGTAAAGGACCAGCTAAATCGCCCTAAGACTTGCCCACTGTCGCTAGAATGTGCCCACAAAAGCGGAAGCAATAGAACTTGCAGAACGAGGCCGCTAGCCGCCGCCAAACGCGGCAGGCTTGATAAGCTTTCCGTTGTGATCGCTCGGGGGGGGGGGGGGCGGAATTAATGCAAAGCGCAACACAAGCGCCCGCCGCCATGACCAGCATAAAGCCGGCGAAAGCGGGCGGATGCCCCAAGATTCCTACCATCTCGACGACGGTGCCTTCTATAAGCGCAGGCAAGTCGCGAATGGGATTCATGGTATTGCCAAAATTATCGGGGAGATTGGCGCGGTAATGCACTCCCGGTGCTGCCAAATGTACGGCTAGACCAATGAGGCTGCCAAGAAAAGACGCCGCGCTCAGCGCGATAAAGCGGCGATGCTTTGCTGATTTTTGGGCTTTGTTCAACAAGAATAGCGCTATCAGCGATAGCAGCAGCAATGCCAATATAACGGTCTGAAATACACAGTACATCTCGCTGAAGCCAGCGGTAAGGAAAGCAATCCCAGCGAGCGCTAGCGCGCAAAGCGCAAATGGCAATTTCTTTGCTAGCGTTCCCCCAAGAAATATCAGCAATGCCGAGATTGTCAGCAAAAGCGGCAAAGGCGAGCTGTACTCCAATACTGAGGTCAGCCAATAGAGATTGTGTACTGAGAGAAAGCCGTTGAAACTGGCGCCCAGCATGAGCGCGGCGAGCGAGAATACGATAAACGCGCGCGGCTGCTCAGCTCCAAGATGGCGCATCATTCTGTGTGCGGCAAAAGCGAAGCCCGGTAAAGCGATTGCAGCGAGGAATATCAGGCTTAGTGGGGGAAGCGCCTCGCCCATCGGCTCCAGCAGTCCGTAAGCGAGGTGGCTTGTATATTCGCCTGTCCAAGTTTCGCGCCAGTAAAGCATGCTCTGCCACGCGCCGACCTCCCTTGCCTTGCCAAGGTATAGATAATCGTCGGTCATCAGGCGCGTAAATGTCCCGATATACAAAAACAACAGCAGCGGCACAAAGGCCGCCACCAGCAGCAGAACCCCAGCCAAGCGCTCGCGTTTCGGCACCTATCCCCTCCCTCATGTGGCAGCAATCAAGCAAATTGTAGACTATAGTCTACAATTTATTCCAATTTCTTGCTACCTGTGGGGTCGGGAATGCTCAATTCCCTATAGCAGGGGGAAGCCCCGCGCGGGGCAGGGGGCTGCATGCAGCGGTCAAAGCCCTATACCGTGGGCTGGACCGCTGGCGATAGTAATGTAGAACTGGGAACGAAAAAACTTAGTCAGACGCTATGCGCTACAGCCCCGTCACATCAAGGAACCAGCGCTCCAGCGCCGACTCCATCGCCGCGACCCGCGCCGGCTGCTCCGCCGCCAGGTCATGCCGCTCCTGCGGGTCCTCGGCGATATTAAAGAGCAGTGGCGGCGGCGGCTCCGGCAGCTCGCGCGCTGGATACAGCGCGTCCAACACATCTGAAAAGGCTTCGGGCATATACTTGATGGCGCGGTCCAGCGCCGAATCACGCGGGCTGACCGCCATCGCCGCCGCGATTTGCGGGCGCAGCAGCTTCCAATCGCCATCGCGCATGGCGGCGTTGCAGCTGCCCACCGGCTCATAGCGGTTCCACTGCCAAAAGCGCTGCGGATAGGCAGCAGCCGCCGCGCCCCGCAGCGCCGGCGCGATATCCAAGCCGTCTAAGGCCAGCCCCGCCGGCATCTCAAGCCCCGCCAGCCCCAGCAGCGTCGGCAGCCAATCCACAAAATGCGCCATGATATCGCTCTGCTGCCCGCCGCCGGGCAAGCCATCGCGCCAGCGCAGCAGCATTGGCACGCGGATGCCGCCTTCGTAAGTATTGCCCTTGCCGCCGTTGAAGCCGCAGTTGAAGCGCCGCTGCGAAAGCCCGTCAAAATCGCCCAGCGCCGGCCCATTGTCGCTGGTGAACAGCAGGATGGTATTGTCCGCCAAGCCCAGCGCTTCCAGCTTTTCGCTGATGCGCCCGATGCCCGCGTCCATCACCTCAATCATCGCGTAAATCAAGCTGACGCCCAGCCCAAACCCGCGCTCTTGATACTTCGTCACCAGCGCTTGCGGCGCTTCCAGCGGGAAATGCGGCGCATTATAAGCCAGCTGCAGGAAAAAGGGCTGCCGCTGATGGCGCTCGATGAAATCCAGCGCGGCTTCGCTGAATACATCGGTCAGATAACGCTGGCGATTGCCATATTCAATGCTGCCATTGCGGTCCAGCCGATACGAATAATAGGGATTCCAGCCGCCCTGGAAGCCGACAAATTCTTCAAAACCGCGGGCGCGCGGATGATAGCGCTGGTCGAGCGCGCCATTGTGCCACTTGCCAACCAAACCGGTGGCATAGCCGGCGGCCTGCAGCAGGTCCGCCATGGTACTTTCTTCCAGGCGCAGGCGGTCCAAGCCGCGCGCTTCTAGCGTGTCGATGCTGCCGGTGCGGTGGGGGTAGCGCCCGGTCATCAGCGCCGCCCGCGCCGGCGCGCAGACGGGCGAGGCGGAATACTGCTGCGTCAGGCAGATGCCTTCCGCCGCCAGCGCGTCCAGGTGCGGCGTGCAGGAAAGCTGATCGTTGAAAATGCCGAAGTCGCCATAACCCATGTCATCGGCGATTATAAGGATGATATTCGGCGGCGTCATAAGCTGCCGTTGCGGCTGGTTTCCAGCGCCGCCTGGCGGCGGGTGAAGCCGGCATAAAATACCGTCAAGGTGCCGCCAAAGTTGATGCGGTCGCCATCGCGCAGCAGCCGCGCCTTGCCGCCCGTCACCGGCTGATTGTTGACCGCCGTGCCGTTGATGCTGCCCAAATCAAAGAGCTTCCAGCGCCGCCCATCACGCGCCAAGAAGGCATGCGGGCGCGAGACTGTCGGGTCTTGCAGGGCGATTTCCCAGTTGGCGCTGGGCGTCGAGCGCCCGATGTACAGCTCTTCTTTCAACAGCGTGAAGACCTGCCCTTGCTGCGGTCCGCGGGTGATGCGCAGGCTGGCGCGGTCGCCGGCAACGGCGTTGACGCGCCGCGCCGCATCCGCCGCGCCAGCAGCGTCCGCCGCCAGCAGCTTCAACACCGAGACAAAAAGATGCGCCTCATCGCCGATGGCGAGGTCGCATTCGCCATATATCTGCACGCCGTTGATGAAGGTGCCATTGGCGCTGCCGCGGTCTTCGATCGTGAAAGCGCCATTGGCGCAAGCGATGCTGGCATGCAGCCGCGAGATATGGCTCTCGGGCAATTGGATGTCGTTGCTGGCGGCGCGCCCGATGTCTAGCCGGTCGCCATCGTATAAGAGGCGCTCTTGGGTGAGGCTGCTGAAGGGGTCCAGCCAGACCAGCTTGGCAAGCGCCGTTCGGCTGAAAGCGTTCATGACGAGGGTCCTGCTTTGTATAATATTCATCTCAAGTATAGCACATAGTTTACCCGCTGGGGGCGAGTGATTGTGATGGGCGGGCAATTGCATCAAATGCATTTATGTCGATTGCAACATAATTCTAGGGATTTGCGTGGATATTGAGGGCGTTTCGGCGAAACGCCCTGCAGTATCTCCTTTTTCTGCAAATTTGCAGAAAAAACCTCTGTGCCCTCTGCGCCTCTGTGGTGAATAAGTGTTGATGCAATTGCCCCGCCCGCCCCGACCATTGGGATGCGCCGCCTTAGCCGCTATAATGCCGCCACTGGCAGCCTACATCAGCGCGAGCGAGCATGTCCCAGCAGCTATTTTCTGACTTCCCCGCCGTAACCCGCCAGGAATGGGAAGCGGCGGCGCGCGCCACCTTCGCCGATACCGCGCAGGACCGCCTGCATAAACTTAATGCGGACGGGCTGGAGTTCAGCGCCTTGCCAAGCGCGGAAGCCCTGGCGGGCGGCGCGCACAGTGGCGGCTTGCCCGGGCAATTCCCCTTCCTGCGCGGGGGCAGCGCCAGCGGCTATCGCGCCCAGCCCTGGCAGATCACACAGGCGCTCGAGCTGGCGCGCCCGCCAGAGTTCAACGCCGCCTTGAGCGAGGCGCTGGCGAGCGGGGCGACAGCAATCCACCTGGACGACCGCCTGACGCTGGCATCCCGCGCGGACCTGGAAACGGCGCTGGCGGGCATTGATTTGCGGCGCGTCCCGCTCTTTGTGCGGCGGCTCGCCGACGCGCCGCGCATATTCGCCTGGCTCGCCGAGATGCTGGCTGCGGACGCGCTTTCCGCGCTGACTGGTTATATCGGCGGCGACCCGCTGGGGCTGCTGGCGCGCGATGGCGCATTAACCGCCGCCGCCTTCGACCAGTTGGCGGCGCATTGTCAGCGCCTCGGCGCGGCCTCACCGCGGCTGGGCAGCGTCGCCATCAGCACAAAGCTGTATCATGACGGCGGCGCGACCGCCCCCTGGGAGCTGGCGCTGGCGCTGGCGAACGGCGCTGAGACCCTGCGCGCCCTGGCGCGGCGCGGCATCGAGCCCGCCTGGCTGGCGCCGCGGCTGACCGTCACGCTGAGCATCGGCGGCGACTTCTTCACCGAATTGGCGAAATTCCGCGCGATAAAAGCGCTCTGGGCGCAGCTTTTGCAGGCATTTGGCATCAGCCGCGACCGCTGCTTAATTCGCCTCTATGCCGAAAGCGGTTGGCGCAACAAAACGCGGCGCGACCCGCACATGAACCTGCTGCGCGCCACCACCGAGGCGCTGGCAGCCGCCCTCGGCGGCATCGCCGGCATGAGCATCGCCCCCTTCGACCAGCCGCTGGGGCAGTCCAGCGCTTTTTCCCGCCGATTGGCGCGCAACCTGCAGCTGATACTGGCGGAAGAAGCGCAGCTGACGCAGTTGATTGACCCGGCTGGCGGCGCTTGGCACATCGAAATGCTGACCGACCAACTGGCGCGCGCCGCCTGGACGCAATTCCAAGAGTTGGAAGCGGGCGGCGGCTTAGCCGCGATGCTGCGCGCCGGGACCGTGCAAGCGGCATTAAAGCGCCTCAATAAAAAGCGCGGGACTGACCTGGCGGCGGGGCGCAAAATCTTGGTGGGCAGCAGCCGCTTTCTCAACGCGGATGAGCCGCCGCCGCCTCAGCCACCTATCAAGCGCCCGCCAGTCTCAAAGTTGCTGCCCGGGCAGGCAATTCCAGCGCAGCCGCAAAACCTGGAGCAGCTGCTGGCGCTGGCGATAGCGGAAGACGGCGCATGAGCCGCTTCCCCGATTTCAGCAAAATCCCCTACAGCGGGGCGGCGGCGGCTGATGTGGCTGCCTGGCGCGCGCAATTTGAGGCGGAGACGGGCGCGCCCGCCGCCGAGCAGCCCTGGCAAACCGCCGAGCGCATCGAGGTCGCCGCGCTGCATACCGCCGCCGATGCAAAAGATATCGAGCATTTGGGCTTCGCCGCTGGCATCCCGCCCTTTTTGCGCGGTCCCTACCCGGCGATGTACGCCGTCCGCCCCTGGACAATCCGCCAATACGCCGGCTACTCAACCGCCGAAGAGAGCAACGCCTTCTATCGGCGCAACCTCGCCGCCGGGCAGCGCGGCTTGTCGGTGGCATTTGATTTGCCCACCCACCGCGGCTATGACTCCGACCATGCGCGCGTGGTCGGCGATGTTGGCATGGCGGGCGTCGCTGTCGACAGCGTGCTGGATATGGAAATTCTCTTTGATGGCATCCCGCTGGATGCGATGTCGGTTTCGATGACGATGAATGGCGCGGTGCTGCCGGTGCTGGCATTTTATATCGTCGCGGCGGAGGAACAGGGCGTGCCGCGACATCAGCTCAGCGGCACCATCCAAAATGACATCCTCAAAGAATATATGGTGCGCAATACCTATATTTATCCGCCAGCGCCCTCGATGAAAAGCATCGCCGATATTATCGCTTACTGCGCTGCCGAGATGCCGCGCTTCAACAGCATCAGCATCAGCGGCTATCACATGCAGGAAGCGGGCGCGACCGCCGATATCGAGCTTGCCTACACGCTGGCGGATGGCTTGGAATACCTGCGGGCGGGCATGGCGGCGGGGCTGGATATTGACGCTTTTGCGCCGCGGCTGTCCTTCTTTTGGGGCATCGGCATGAACTTTTTTATGGAGATTGCCAAGCTGCGGGCGGCGCGCCTGCTCTGGGCGAAGCTGGTCAAGGGCTTCGCGCCGCGTAACCCCAAATCCATGGCATTGCGCGCCCACTGCCAAACATCGGGCTGGAGCTTGCAGCAGCGCGACCCGTTTAACAATGTCGCCCGCACCTGCCTGGAAGCGATGGCGGCGGTGCTGGGCGGGACGCAATCCCTGCACAGCAACGCCCTCGACGAAGCCATCGCCCTGCCGACTGATTTCAGCGCCCGCATCGCCCGCAATACCCAGCTTTTCCTGCTGCACGAAACTGGCATCGCCGATGCTGTTGATCCCTGGGGCGGCTCCTATTTGCTGGAGCGCTTGACGCAGGATTTGGCGCGCCGCGCCTGGACGCATATCACGGAGATTGAAGCGCTGGGCGGCATGACAAAAGCGCTGGCGAGCGGCATGCCGAAATTGCGCATCGAAGAAGCCGCCGCCCGCCGCCAGGCGCGCATCGACAGCGGCGCGGAGGCGCTCATCGGCGTCAACAAGTTCCCGCCGCCGCAAGAAGCGCCCATCGATTACCGCGAAGTCGACAATTCCGCCGTGCGCCAGGCGCAAATCACGCGCTTGCGGCAGCTGCGCTCCGGGCGGGATGCCGCCGCTGTCGAGCGGGCGCTGGCAGCTTTGACCGCCGCCGCCAAGGGCGAGGGCACGGGCAATCTGCTGGCATTGGCGGTGGCGGCGGCGCGGGCGCGCGCCAGCACTGGCGAGATTTCCCTGGCGCTGGAGCGCGCCTGGGGGCGGCACCGCGCGGACGCAAATGCGGTCGCCGGCGTCTACAGCCGCGAATATGCCGATGCCAGCGCGGTAGCGCAGGCGCGTCAAAGCGCGGAAGATTTCGCCCGCCGCGAGGGGCGGCGCCCGCGCATGCTGGTGGCGAAAATGGGGCAGGATGGGCACGACCGCGGCGCAAAAGTCATCGCCACCGCCTTCGCCGATATGGGCTTCGATGTTGATATCGCGCCGCTGTTTCAAACGCCAGCCGAAGTCGCCAAAGCGGCGGTGGACAATGACGCCCACCTAGTGGGCATCAGCTCGCTGGCGGCGGGGCACAAGACGCTTGTGCCGCAGCTGATGGCGGCGCTGGCGGCGCTGGGCAGGGCGCGCATGATGGTGGTCATCGGCGGCGTCATCCCCGAGCGGGATTATGACTTCTTACGAGCGCAGGGGGTGGCGGCGATTTTTGGTCCCGGCACGGTGCTACCGGCGGCGGCGCAAGACATCCTGGCAGCGCTGACGCGGCGCTTGGGCGCTGCGCCGTCAGCTTCTTAGCCTTTTTAATTCCCAATTCCCCCATAAAGAGCTGACGAGGGGACAGCTTTTTCTACCCCATCCCCGGCCCTTCCCCGTATCAACGGAGAAGGGTGACTCGTCGCTGAATCTGTGTGTTTGTTGGTAATATGTATGATAATGAACGCTAATGCAAACTTATTTTTAGCGATTCCCCCTCTCCGATGATTCGGAGAGGGGTCTGGGGGGTGAGGTAGATGTACAGAAATGCGCGATTTCAAACATGTCCCCTGAACTCCCCCCGATTATGTGGACTGCCAAGTTGTCCAATATACTCCGTTGAGAAAGGCAGGGCGGCTGCGCCTGAATTACTCCAGCCCGATGGAGACGAACTTCCGCTGCATATATTCGGCCAAGCCTTCCTGCCCGCCTTCGCGCCCGAAGCCGCTGGATTTTATGCCGCCGAAAGGCGCTTCGGCAGTGGCGGGCAGCATATCGTTGACGCCGATGATGCCAAAATCCAAGCCTTCATAGACGCGGGTCGCCGTGGACAGGTCGCGGGTCATCACATAACCCGCCAAGCCATAGGGCGTGGCATTCGCCAGCGCCAGCGCTTCGTCGACAGTGGAAAAGGCGCTGACAGCCATCACCGGCCCGAAGACTTCATCACAGCCGATGCGCATCGCGGCGGTAACATCCGTCAGCACGGTGGGCTGATAGAAATAGCCTTTGGCGATATCGGGGCGAGCGCCGCCCGCCACCAGCGCCGCGCCTTTTGCGCGCGCGTCATCGACAAATTGCTCGACCTTGTCCCGCCCCGCCGCGTTGACCATGGGTCCATTTGTCACCGCGGGGTCGCTGCCATCGCCGACGACCAGTTGCCCGGCCGCGCTTTTGACGGCTTCCAGGAAGTCTTCCAGCGCCGGCTGCTGCACATAAAAGCGCGTGGGCGAAATGCAGACCTGCCCATTGTTGCGGAACTTCGCCAAAGCGCCTTGCCGCGCCGCCCAGCCGATATCGGCATCGGCGAAGACCAATACCGGCGCGCTGCCACCCAGTTCCAGGCTCAGCTTTTTGATGCCGTCGGCGGCGGCTCGCATCAGGATTTTGCCGACCCGTTGCGAGCCGGTGAAGCTGAGCTTTTGCACGCGCGCGTCCTGCAAGAGCGCCGCGCCCATGCTCGCCGGCTCGCCATTGATGAGATTGACGACGCCGGGCGGAGTGCCCGCTTCCACCATCACATTCGCCAGCGCCATCGCGCTCATCGGCGTCAGCTCGCTGGGGCGCGCCACGATGGTGCAGCCGGCGGCGAGCGCGCCCGCCCACTTGCGCGCCAGCAGATAGGCGGGGAAGTTCCAGGCGGTGATGGTGGCAACCACGCCCACGGGCTGCGGCAGCGAGAGCAGGCGTTTGCCCGGCTTGCGCGCGGGGATTATGCGCCCATAGGCGCGCTTGCCCTCCTCGGCGAACCAGTCGAAGAGGTCGGCACAGGCACCCCATTCGCCCAGCGCTTCGCCCAGGGGTTTGCCGCATTCGGCGGTCATAATCGGTGCCAGCTCGGCGGCGCGGGCGCGCAGGGCATCGGCGACAGCGCGCAGGATAGCGCCGCGCTCATAGGCGGTCATGGCGCGCCAGCGGGGCAATGCCGCCGCCGCCGCGTCGATGGCGGCAAGCGCGTCGTCCGCGCCGCCGAAAGGCACTTGCGCGATTGGGGCTTCGGTGGCGGGGTTTATCACCTGCCAGGTTTCGCCGCTGCGCGCCTCGCTCCAGCGTCCCGCTATCAGCATTTTGTAGTGCATATCAGGCTCCTGAAGTATTCAGCATAATTTTGGGTTGTAGGGGCATCTCGCCGAGATGCCCGTTTTTCCAGCCCCTCCGCTTGGGCGTTTCAGCGAGATGCCCCTACAAACCGCTAGCATTATGTTGCAATCGACATAAAGGATTTTGACACGATTGCATTAGGACTGCTTGCCATTTTTGAGTCAATGCGCTATTTTGAATGGTATATGCAATAGAGGTTACTCCTGTTGATGGAAACCGGGTTGCATGAGACTCAAGGGAGCAGGAAGCAAGCATAGGTTGCCATTACGAAACACCCAAATCGCAGCTTCCTTGTGGCAGCATGAACTTTTTGTTAGCTTAGTGGCGTATTTGATGTGATGAGGCTGCGAGATGTCAGATATTCGACCAGACTTTAATCCCTCATATACCGAAGTCCGGAATTCTAATGGCAATTTCTATATTCCTGTTACTTTTTGGCGTTGTGATGAGCAGGACGCTGGTCGTCTAAGTGAGAGTAATTGTTCCTAAGCTAGCATGGAGGACCAGCAGCCAGGTTGCTCATCAATGTCTTTTGTTCGCAATATGGATCACTTGTCTAAAGGAGAACAGGAAATGATCTACAAACGCATGCTTACCATAGTTCTATTTGCCGTAGCGGTTTTTCTACTCGTCACTCCCGCCTTAGCGCAGGACGACTTGATGGGGGACTTCACGCTTTCCCATTATTTCGGCGGCTTCGGCGGCGAATTCATCGACGGCATCGTTGACGAATTCATCGCCGCCAACCCCGGTTTGATGCACGCGGAAAGCCCGGTGGATCACGAGCAGTTCAAGACCTCAATCCTGGTGCAGCTGGCGGGCGGCAACCCGCCGGATACCTTCAGCTATTGGGCGGGGGCGCGCATCCAGTTCATCGTCGATGACGGCTTGCTGCAGCCGATTGATGACATCTGGGAAGCCAACGACATGGGCTCGCAATTCCCGCAAGCGGTCATCGACACCGCCGCCACCTATGACATGCACCGCTATGCCGTGCCTTTGACCTTGCATTGGGCGGGCATGTTCTACAATACCGCGCTCTTTGAGCAAGTGGGCGCGATGCCGCCGACAACCTGGGACGAGCTGGTCGACACTGCCGAGAAGTTCAAGATGGCGGGCATCCCGGCATTCGCCCTCGGCTCGCTCAACCGCTGGCCCGCGCAATTCTGGTTTGATATGATCCTGCTGCGCACCGCGGGCAACGACTATCGCAACCAGTTGATGAGCGGCGAAGCCGCCTACACCGATGACGAAGTTGCGCGCGCTTTTGGCTTGTGGAATGACCTGGTGCAAGCCGGCTATTTCTATCCCGATGCCAACGCCTACACCTGGGACGAAGCCGCCAACATGGTCGCCAATGGCGAAGCGGCGATGACGCTGATGGGCACCTGGATTGGCGGGCTTTATGCCGGCAACGACATGATGCCCGGCGAAGACTTCGACTATTTCTCCTTCCCCACCATTGACGAAGATACGCCGCGGGCATCGCTTGGTCCCATCGACACCTTCGTGGTCTCGGCGGATGCCGCCAATGCCGATGCGGCTAAAGCCTTCCTCGTCTATTTGACCAACCCCGATGTGCAGTTGGCATTTGCCGAGGGCGCGGGCAACCTGGCGCCGAGCCTGATGGTGGATACCAGCAATTACAACGATGTCGTCGCGCGCATTGCCGCCGAAATCGCCGCTGACCCCGTCTTCGCCTTCAATTATGATTTGGCGACGCCGCCACCAGTCGCCGAAGTCGGCTTAAACGCCTTCGCGGAATTCATGGCGAACCCGGGCGACTACGCAGCGATGCTGGAGCGGGTCCAGGCGGATGCCGCCGCCGAATTTGCCGGGATGGAATAGGGGGCAGCGCCCATCCTAGCCCCCCATCCCCTCAGTCCCCTTCCCCCACAAGGAGGGAAGGGGAAGTTTTCATGCAGGCAGGAAGCTGAAATCGCGCATTTCGGTAAATCTACCTCAGCCCCTAGCCCCCTCTCCGAATCATCGGCGAGGGGGAGTCGCAAAAGAAGCAGTCAGGATTAGCGGTTCAGTATCAACCATATCACCAACAAACACACAGATTCAGCGACGAGTCACCCTTCTCCGTTGATACGGGGAAGGGCTGGGGATGGGGTAGAAAAAGCTGTCCCCTCGTCAGCTTTTGATGGGAGAAGGGGTCGGGGGATGGGGGTATGCTAAAACGCCATCCTTGGATCATTCCCGCCAGTTTCTTGCTCGCGCCGCTGCTGGTCTATATCGCCTTTGTCATCCTGCCGACGCTGAACTCTCTCTATTATTCTTTCACCGATTGGGTCGGCTATGGCGCGGATTTTGACTTCGTCGGTTTCGCCAACTTCGAGAAGATTTTCACCGACCGCCTCTTCAGCAACGCGATACGCAATACCGCCATATGGCTGGCGCTGGCGATGACAGCGCCTACGCTGCTGGGCTTGGCATTGGCGCTGGGTTTGCAGGGCAAGCGACTCATCAACACCGTCTACAAATCGCTCTTCTATCTGCCGATTTGCCTGTCGCCCATCATCATCGGCATCATCTGGGTCTGGCTGTACAGCCCCAAGCTGGGCATCGTCAACCTATTTCTGCGCGCCATCGGCTTGGACCACATCGCGACCGCCTGGCTGGCGAACCCGAATACGGCGCTGTATGCCGTCTTTGTGGCTTGGGCATGGCAGCAGACCGGCTTGAACATGGTCATCTTCCTGGCGGGCTTGACCTCGGTGCCGACGCCGCTGGTGGAAGCGGCGAAGGTCGATGGCGCCAGCAGCTGGCAGACCCTGTTCAAAGTCATCATCCCGATGCTGCGCCCGGCGACAGTGGTGGTGCTGGCGCTGACCGCTATCAGCGCCCTCAAGAGCTTTGAAATCATCTGGGTGATGACGATGGGCGGTCCCTTCAACAAGTCGGACACGCTGGCGGTTTTCATGTACAGCGAATCTTTCCGCAAGTTCAAGATGGGCTATGGCAGCGCCGCCGCCGTCATCCTCTTTTTGATGACTTTGGTGATAATCGCGCTCTATTTCCGCCAGACTGCCGCCGCCGAAGAATTGTATGAGTAGACAGTTCCCTCCCGCCCCCCAAACCTCTCTCCATCATTTTCGCATTAGTAACCCCGCCAGATATTGCCTTTTGCAATTCCAGCAGACTGCGCTATACTATGCGGCGATGGGCTGTTCGCGGCTTATGGGTATGTGCCGGACAGTCTTTGAAACCGGTCTCAAAAGGCATTTGCCTTGGACATTCGTAATCCAACACATTAGAGGAGTTTCACAATGAAAAAGTTGCTTCGTTTAATCCCGGTGCTGCTCTTGGCATTGGGCGTGGTCATCGCCGGTATCGGCGGCGTTGGGGCGCAGGACCAGCTGGTCTTCAGCATGGTCAGCCATGGCGGCGTCGGCAATCCCTTCTGGATCGTTGTCATCAAGGGGCAGGAAGATGCCTGCGCGCTGCTGCAAGCGGACTGCGCCTGGCTGTCGGACCCGGTCGACAATGTAGATGATATGGCTGGCTATTGGGACGATGCGCTGGCGCGCAACAATGACGGCATCGGCACCACCGTGCCCAACCCCGAAGTCATCCGCGATGGCGTCAACCGCGCCGCGGAAGCGGGCATCCCGGTCATCGTCTTTAATACCGCTGACCCGAATGCCGGCACGCCCGATGCGCTGCCGACCCTGTTCTACATCGGCGCGAACGAATTTGTTGGCGGCCGCTCCAACGCGAGCGCTGTTTTGGCGGCTGCTGCCGATGCTGGCGTCGAGATTACCCGCGGCGTCTGCCCAATCCAGGAAGTTGGACACAGCGGCTTGGAAGCCCGCTGCGCCGGCGTCCGCAGCGTCTTTGAAGAAGCGGGCATCCCGCTGGATGGCTTGACCATCAACAACGATGTCACCGCTTCGGCTGGCATTTTGGCGGATTACTTCAGCGCCAACGAAGATGCCAACGCCGCCTTCATGCTGGGTCCCAACCCCTCAAGCTCGCTGAATCTCTACATCCAGGAAGCCGGCGTCATGGCGGGCGAACTCTTCGCCACCACCCACGACACCAGCGCCGAGATTTATGAGATGATCCAAAGCGGCTACCTGGTGCAAGCGGTTGACCAGCAGCCCTACCTGCAGGGCTTCGAGACCATCATGTGGCTCTACCTGAACAGCCAGTACAAGCTGGCACCGGGTGGCGACATTCTGACCGGTCCTGGCGTCATCAACACCAGCAATGTTGACGCTATCATCGAGCTGACCGCGGCTGGCTATCGCTAAACCGCAGTCGCTATTCATTTGGGGGCGGGCTGCTTGCATCCCGCCCCTTTTTTATACATTTTTTGCAACTCAGCGCATTCTGCGGCATACTTACTGATGTTGCGCTGTACCGAACTGAGGGCGAGCCGGCAGCAAGCCGCCGCCATCAGCCCGGGATTGGCGACAGATACACTCTTTGACGGTTAGTTGCTTTCGAGTAAATGCTTATGATGCAAGCGTATTTAGACAGAAAAACCGAGGGCAGCGCGCTGGGCACGGCGATAACCCTGCTGATGTCCGCCTTTGCCCTGCTGGGTGCCGCCGCCGCCTATCTGATACTTTTTGGCTGGCTGCCGCTGGGCGAGCGTGTCAATGTCCTGCGCAGCGACATCAACATCTACGAGACCATTGTCGCCATCGGCGCGATTTTGTACGCGGCGGCTTGCCTGCGCACCGCTGTCGGTTTGCGCCAGCGCGAGCGCGCCAGCCTGCGCTGGTCGCAATGGATGCTGTTTTTGACCGCCATGCTCGGCGGCGTGATATTGCTGAGCGTCATCATCCCCACGCTTTTGAAGTTCGCGCTTTTGCTGGGGCAGAATATCGATTTGCGCGCGGTCATCAACGAAAACAGCCTGGCGGCGGCGGCGCTCGCCATCGGCGAAGGGCTGATTAGCATCAGCCTGCTGCTGCTGAGCCTGCTGGCGCTCTTGGCGCTGTTTGTATTTTTGATACCGCCGCTGGAGCCGCTGCGCGAGGTCGAAGGCATTCGTTATATTGTCGCGCCGCCGCGGCGCTTGATACAAGCGATTGTGCTCGTTTTTGCTGTCGGCATCGTCTTCATGCTCATCGCCGGCGTCTACGCGGTGCCGCTCTACCCGGGCGTTACAAAAATCCGCGATATCGAAGAACATCGCCTGCTGGCGGGTCTGCTTATCTTTGTGCCGGCGCTGCTGGGCTATCGGCAAGTGCGGCAAGTGCGCGAAGAATCGGACGAATTGCGGCGGGCGGTCGCCTTGACGCCGGGCAAATTCATCCGCTCCGAGCTGGCGAAATCGCCCAGCGCCGGTGCCATCATCGGCTTCATCGCCATCTTCATGGCATTTACCATGGCGACCGACCTCTTCCTCGAGCCCAGCTCAATCGCCTCATTCCTCAGCAATGTGGCGACCAAAGGCGTCATCGCCATCGGCGTTACTTACCTGATGATATCTGGCGAATTTGACCTTTCGGTCGGCTCCATCCTCGGCGTGACGGCGCTGTCCTTCATGTTATTCATGACGGAAGGCGCGCCGGTTGTCGGCGTTCTCGACCCCATCCCGGCGGCGATACTGGCGATATTTGTGGCGCTGGTGCTGGGCGCGGTCAATGGCATCTTGCTCATCACCACCCGCATCCCGTCCTTTATCGTCACCTTGGGCACCCTGCTCGCTTATCGCGCGATTACCTTGGTAGCGATTGCCGGCGGGCGCATCCTGCGTTACAAAGATTTCTACGCTGATTTCCCCGTCATCGCCATCAGCAACATCGTTTTTGTCGCGCTCGCCGTCATCGGCTTGCTTTTGACGCTGTTCAGCGCGTACCGTGTGCTGCCGGTATTATGGCGCGGCGCGCGGCATGCTTGGTCTGTGCAAAGCGACAATGGCGATTTCGGCACCACCAGCGCCCTCGCCCGTTTTGTGATATTGGCGGTGGTGGGCTTGATACTTCTGGCAATCCTAATATGGCTGGGCGCGGTCGTCAGCTATCACCTCAGCGCCAGCGGCGGGCAATTGGTCGAGGTCGGCTATTTTGATCTCTTCAACGGGCGTGTGCTTGCCATCGGCTCGGAGGGTGACTTCTTCCACCTGGATATCCCGCGGGACGCCAATGTGCGCCTGGCGATATTGTGGTGGTTTATCTTTGTGGCATTCTTCCATGTCATCTTGATGAACACGCCCTTCGGCAACAGCATCTTCGCCGCGGGCGGCAACCAGGGGGCAGCGCGCGCCCAGGGCGTGAATGTCGACCGAGTGAAAGTGCAGAACTTCGTCATCGTGGCGGTGTTGACGGGCATCGCCGCCATCTACGAGACCGCGCGCAACCCCGGCGTCGACCCCCTGAAAGGGCAAGGCTGGGAGCTGGAAGTCATCGCGATGACGGTCATCGGCGGCGCTTTGCTGACGGGCGGCTATGGCAGCGTGGTGGGCTCGCTGCTTGGCGCGCTGATATTTGGCATGCTGCAGACGGGGCTGGTGCTGGTCGGCATTGAATCGCGGCTGTTCACGGGCACGGTCGGCGTCATCATCATCGCGGCGGTGGTGCTGAATACCTTCGTGCGCGGCGCGCAGCGCAATTAGCCGGCGAAAGAGTAGTTTATTGAGTTAGGGAGCCAAGCATGCAAAGCGAGCAGAAGAACCCCGATGCCTTGGTGGATATGATTGATATTCACAAGTATTTTGGCAGTGTGCAAGTCTTGCGCGGCGTTGATTTTCATGTGGATCGGCAGGAGATCGTTGGCTTGTTGGGCGATAATGGCGCCGGCAAATCGACGCTGATTAAGGTCTTGACGGGCTTCCACACTTTGACGCGCGGGCAAATCTATTTTGATGGCGATGCCGTCTCTATCAATTCCCCGCATGACGCGCGCGAGCTGGGCATAGAAACGGTGCATCAGGATTTGGCGCTGGTGCCGCTGATGAGCATCGCCCGCAATTTCTGGCTGGGGCAAGAGCCAACTTACCAAGTCGGTCCTTTCCGCTTCTTGGACAAGAACAAGATGGCGAGCGAGTCGATCCACGCATTGGCGGATGTCGGCATTCACATCCGCGATTCGGAAGAAACTGTCGGCACCATGTCCGGTGGCGAGCGGCAGTCGATCGCCATTGGGCGCGCCGTATATTTCGGCAAAAAGCTGTTGATATTGGACGAGCCGACATCGGCATTGTCCGTTGGCGAGACGCAAAAGGTGCTCGATTACACCATCGCCGCCAAAGAAAAAGGCATGAGCGTCATCTTCATCACGCACAATATCCGCCATGTCTATGAAGTGGCGGACCGCTTCACCATCATTGAGCGCGGGCATAAACTGGGCGATTTTTATAAGAGCGAAGTTAGCGAAAACGAAGTTGCTGACATGATTGTTACCGGGCAAATCCCCGAGCGCCTGCGCCTGTACGCGGAAAACCTGGGAGAAAGCGCATGAAACCCAGAACCTTGCTCGCCAGCGGCTTACTCGCCCTCGCCGTCATCGCGCTTTTGCTGCTCAGCGCCTGCCGCCCGGAAGATACTTTGGATGTAACGCCCTCGCCCACGCCCACGCCGCTGCCCTCGCCCACGCCCTCGCCCACGCCGCTGCCAGAGGGCTATCAAGAAGCGGTGAACCCCAACGAAGCCGCCTTGGACGCCCTGATCGAATTGCTGCCGAAGACTATTGGTGCCGGCGCGGTGGAATGGAAATGGAATTACAGCCGCGGCGATGACGGCGTCGAGGGGCTGCTGGGCATGAAAGGCAGCGCCGCCGGCAAGCGCGTCTATTACGGCGAGCAGACGGGCGGGCAGATGAGCTTGAACTTCGCCGTATTTGACAGCGCCGAGCTGGCGCTGGCGAATTATGAGCGCATTCTCGATATCCGCTCGGTGCTGGATACGGGCGCGCCGCGGGAGGACTTCCCGACGCCCAATATCTTTGGCGCGGGTTTGTATGGCTCGGTTGCGATATTCCAAATCGATAATTATTTCATCGAGGTGAATATCGAGCTTTTCTCCAGCACCCAGGGCAACCCGCTGGTGCCGCTTTCGCGCATAACGATGAACTTCTTTGAAGACCAGCGCAGCGCCTTTGAAGCGGCTGCCAGCGCCGAGGCGGCTGATCCCGGTTGAAGAGATGTGGTGCAGGAAGTCCTGGACAACCTGCCGAACGAGATATTCACGGACACGCAATGGCGGCGCGATTATACAAAGTTTGATGGCGTCGAGACGCCGCCGAATGTGCTCAATGGCAAAGCCGCCCGCGTCTATTATCGCGACCAAGCCGCCAATGTCTTCAACATGACATTCGGCCAGTTTGATACGCCGGCGGCGGCGCTGGCGCATTACGAGCGGCTGAAAGGCATCCGCGAGGGCATCGAGGCGGAGAATAGCGAGGCGGGCTTCCCGCAGCCGCATGTCATCGGGCGCGGGCTTTATGGCTCAGTCGCGCTGATAGTGGATGAAGAATTTTTTGTTGAGGTGCTGGTCGAGCGGGCACCCGGCACCAGCGCCAACCCGACAGTCGCCATCGCCAAGCGGGCGCTGGCGATTTTGGACGCGGCGCGCAACAGCTAGCCCACCATAGAGCCGGCGTATTTGCGCCGAGACAAAGGAGCGAAGCATGTCAGCATTACCCCGGTATCGCCGCTGGCAGTTGTGGGCATTGGAAAAAAATATGCTGAATATCGAGCATCTCGTCACCAATATCCGCGACGCCAGCGCCTTCGCGCGGCGTGATGGCGGCGATGGCTGGACGATTGCTGAGGTGCTGGGGCATCTCGCCGATGTCGATTCTTATTTCCTGGCGCGCGCTCGCGCGCTGGCGGAGGATACCGAGCTGCCTGCGTCATCGGGCATGAGCGCTGATGAAATGGTGGCCGCCGCCGGCTATGCCGGGCAAGACGCGCTGGCATTGCTTGAGAACTGGAAAGCGGTCCGCGTTGAGTATCACGGGTATCTGGCGTCCTTGCCCGAAGACGATGAGGCGCTTTGGGAGCGGCCGGGGCGCCCGCCCGAGGGCGGCGGCTTCACGCTGAATGACCAGTTGGTGCTCAGCGCCTATCACGATACCGATCATCTGCATCAGATTGTGAAGATTGTGCGCTCGGGCAGTTAGAGTTAGGCAGAATCATCGCGTCAGCGCATCCCAAACGGCATGGGCGGGCCGGTGGGTCGCCCAAATGCTGACACAGAGGTAGAGATATTATTTTGCTTCTTTGGTGGAGTATCACTCGTCCAGGGAACAAATCACACCTCAATTCTTTTCTTGTGATACACCATCCATCGGCGAATTATTGTGTGCCATGAAGAAGCTGTGGTACGTAGATTCAAATACAAAATAAACAAAAGGGAACAATCTTCTTAACCAGGAATGCAGATCGCTAAGAAGAGCTTGTGCGGCGAGATTATCTCCCAAATCACCCTCAGGAGCGGGCATTGCTATAACATATACAATTGTTGCGAAAACATAACCTGCCATTCTGCCCCACTTTCCTCCTAATATGTTTCCCAAAAAAGCGAGAAGCCAGCAGACCGCGAAAACACGAATATAATATTCAATCTCTCCCCGGAAGAACGGACTGAAGTCGGATCCCAATGCATCGTACAAGAGAATCCCACTTCCGCCTGTGGCAATTGCGATTCCAACAACGACAAGTGTAAGCAGATTAACCAGCCCAAGCAGAATTAGTTTCATCAATAGTTCCAGTCGCTTCACACAAATTGCAAAGTTCTAGATATATTATCGTTATATTTTAGCTGGAAACTAAATGTCTGTCTACGATTTCAATCTTTGGGAAGTGATTAATTCCTAGGCGATAAAAACTTCGCCAAGCATCGAAAAACCGCTGTGTCCTCGGTGGTTAAATAAACCAGCGTCATTTTCTTTTGACGCGGCCGCCCTGCTATAATAGCTTGATACTCAGCCCAGCTTGCCAGAAAGCCCTGTTATGGCGCAGCCCTCCCCGCCTTTAGCCGAGCGCATCCGCCCGCGTGATTTAAGCGGCTTCATCGGGCAGGCGCATTTGGTCGGCGTCGGCAAGCCACTCTACCGCGCTTTGCAGCAGCGCGCCGTGCCCAGCATGGTCTTTTGGGGACCGCCCGGCGTTGGCAAAACCACCCTCGCCCGCATGATTGCCGAAGTCACGCGGAAGCCTTTTTACAATCTCTCGGCGGTATCGGCAGGCAAGGCGGAACTGCGGCAGATTGTGCAGGCGGTCCGCGGGCAGGCGGGCGGGCGCGGCAGCCAGCGCAGCCTTTTTATGGCGGGCGCGGCTGCCGACAGCCCAGGCTCGGCGCTGTTGTTTCTGGACGAAATCCACCGCTTTAACAAAGCGCAGCAGGATTTCCTGCTGCCTTATGTCGAAGACGGCACTATCACGCTCATCGGCGCGACCACGGAGAACCCCAGCTTCGAGGTGATTTCGGCGCTGCTTTCGCGCATGCAGGTCTTCACGCTCAATCCCTTGAGCCGCGCGGAGCTTGAGCGCATCATCGAGCGGGGGCGCGCCGCCCTCGGCATCAGCATTGACGCTGATGCCAGCGCCTTCCTGGCGCAATACGCCAATGGCGATGCGCGCGCCGCGCTTAATCTGCTGGAGAATGCCGCCCGCCTCTACCGCGTGGACAGCATCAATGTTGATGCCCTGCGCGAGACGCTGCAATCCAAGCACCTGCGGTATGACAAGACGGGCGAAGAGCATTACAACACCATCAGCGCCTTCATCAAAAGCATGCGCGCCAGCGATATCGATGCCGCGCTGTATTATTGCGCGCGCATGATTGACAGCGGCGAAGACCCCAAGTTCATCGCCCGCCGCATGGTCATATTCGCCAGCGAAGACATTGGGCTCGCCGATGCCAAGGCGCTGGGCATCGCCAATGATGTCTTCCGCGCTGTCGAGACGATTGGCTTGCCCGAATGCCAATACAACCTGGCGCAGGGCGTTGCTTATCTCGCGGCGGCGCCGAAGAACCGCAGCGCTGGCGATGCCTATTTTCGGGCGCTGGATGATGCGCGCGCGCTGGGCAATCTGCCGATTCCGCTGCATATCCGCAACGCGCCCACCCATTTGATGCGCGAGCTGGGATATGGCGCGGGCTATCAAGCCTATACTGAGGAGAGCCTGCTGCCAGCGGCACTCAAAGGCAAGCGCTATTTTCGCAAATAGCGCGGCTGCATTTCACTTTTTTCAGCGAAAGTTATGCTTATGTCTAAACTCAACATCCTGCTCATCACCTCGGACCAGCAGCATTGGCGCACCTTGGGGCAGCACAATCCCGAGATAGAGACGCCGGCATTGGACAAACTGGCAGCCCAAGGCAGGACCTTCAGCCGCGCCTATTGCCCCAACCCCACCTGCACACCCACCCGCAGCAGCATGATTACCGGCAAATACCCGTCGCAGCATGGCGCTTATGCGCTGGGCACCAAGCTGCCCGAAAGTGAAACTACCATCGGCGATTGCCTGCGCGCAGCGGGCTATCACAGCGCGCTTGTTGGCAAAGCGCATTTCCAGCCATTGTACGCGACCGCGGAATACGCCTCGCTGGAAGCCTATCCCACGCTGCAAGACCTGGACTATTGGGCGGACTTTACAGGACCGTTTTATGGCTTCGACCATGTTGAGCTGGCGCGCAACCACACGGACGAAGCCCATGTGGGGCAGCATTACGCGCTGTGGATGCAAGAAAAAGGCTTGAGCAATTGGCGGGATTATTTCTTAAAGCCAACGGGACATGTCGAGGCGCAGCGCCGCAAATGGCTGCTGCCCGAGCAGTTCCATTACAACGCCTGGATTGCCGAGCGCAGCAATGCCCTGCTCGCGCAGCATCACGCGGCGGGGCAGCCCTTTTTCTTGTGGGCGAGCTTCTTTGACCCCCATCCCAAATATCTCGCGCCCGAGCCTTGGGACACAATGTACAACCCTGAGGAAATCACCGTGCCCGGCGCGACACCCGGCGAGCATGACGCCAACCCGCCGCACCTCCAGCTGACGCAGCAGCGCGACCCCGACTTTTCCGCCTGGCAAGAGCCCAATGGCAGCGGCTGCCACGGTTTCCATTCCCACCTGCATGACCGCGCGGAACTGGCGCGGGACATCGCCTGCTACTATGGCATGGTCAGCTGCATGGACCACTATATCGGCAACATGCTCGAGCAGCTTGATACCCTGGGCATGGCGGAAAATACGCTGGTTGTCTTCACCAGCGACCACGGGCATTATTTTGGGCAGCACGGGCTGATAGCCAAAGGCGCTTTCCACTATGATGATGGGCTGCGTGTGCCGCTGCTCGCGCGCCTGCCGGGGCGCATCCCCGCCGGCAGCCGCAGCCAAAGCCTGCAATCGCTGGTGGATTTTGCGCCGACATTTCTCGACTTTTGCGGGCTGGAAGCCCCCGCCGATATGACCGGCATCAGCCAGCGCAAAAACTGGCAGGGAGATGAGTCTGGCGCGCGCCGCCATGTCATCATCGAAAATCGGCATCAGCCGACCACCCTGCACCTCAAGACTTATGTCGACGCCCGCTACAAAATTACGCTCTATTTCAATCGTGATTATGGCGAAATCTTTGACCTGCAGGCGGACCCCGGCGAGCAGACGAACCTCTGGCGCGATGCCCAGCTGCGCGCCGAGCTGACCGAGCGCTTCCTGCATGCCGAGATGCAAAAGGAAGAACCGCTGGCTGCGGGCGCGCGGGCGCTGCCGCATAAATCGCCGGCGATGTACCTGAAGAGCTGCAACTGGCGCGGCTGGCAGCTGCATTTTGAGCCGGCGCAAGAGCGCTATCAGCTCTTCAACCTGGTGGCGGACCCGCAGAAACGCAAGAACCTGTGGGATGCGCCCGACTGTCGGCAGCGGCGCGCCGAGCTGATGCGGGCGCTGCTCTTCAGCCGCTGGGGGCTGGAGCCGCTGGCGATGCCGCGCATCGCCGGGGCGTAAGTTGCAGGTGTTTCGCCCTCAGCCGCGGCGCAGGATATACAGCCCCAGCGCCAGCGACAGCGCGGTTGCCACCTCTATCGGCAGCGCCGGCTCAACAAAGCGCAGCCACAGCAGATGCACGGCGATGAGCACCACCACGGCGATGAAAACGCGGTCGAAAGCGTTGGTATAAAAGGGCAGGAAGCCATCACGGGGGCGGGATTTGGGCGGAGGCTGCGCTTCAGTTTGAGGCATGGCTATTCCTTAATCGCGCCGAAGGTCAAGCCCATGACGATGTAGCGCTGCGCCAGTATCACGATGATGGCGGAAGGAATCAGCGTTATCATCGACATCGCCGCCAGCTCCCCCCAGTTGGTGCCGGTTACAGTAACAAATTCTGCCAAGCCGGTGGTGATGGTGCGGGCGTGAACGCTGGTCAAATTGGCGGCGAAAAGGTACTCGTTCCAGGCGAAGACCCAGCTGAGGATGCCCGTAATCGCCAGCCCGGGTGCCGCCAGCGGCAGGATGACATGGCGCAAGACGCCAAAAAGCCCGGCGCCATCGATGCCGGCGGCATCGTCCAGCTCGATGGGGATGCCGTCCATGACGCCTTTGAGCAGCCAGATGGCAAAAGGCAGATTAAAGACGCAATAGAGCAGGATTAAGCCGATGTGGGTGTCATACAGCGTCCAGGTGCCGATGCGAAAACTGCGCGTGAACATGATAAAAAGCGGCAGCAGAAAGGCGGCGGGCGGTGCCATGCGGTTGGTGATGAGCCAGAAAAATATATTGTCGCTGCCAGCCAGCTTATAGCGGGAGAGCGCATAGGTCGCCAGCAGCGCCAGCGCCATCACCAGCAGCGCATTGCTTGTCGAGATTATCAGCGAATTGGTCATGTAGCGCTGGAAGGCGCTGTCGGTTAATACATTAATGTAATTTTCGGTGAACAAGCGGCTAAGCGCGAGGTTGGGGCGGCCGAAGAGCTCCACCCGCGTGCGCATGGAGACCACAAACATCCACCATATCGGCAGCAGGGTCACGATAGTCATGACTATCCAGACGCCGTAGGTGGCGAAGTAGCGCCCGAGGCGCTGGCGCAAACTTAGCGTCACTCGATATCTCCCTTGCGCCTGCCCGAAATGGCGATGAACAAGAGCCAGCACAAAACAATCGTCAAATACAGCGTGATGATGGAAATGGATGAGCCATAGCCATAATCTGTGCGCGGGAAGACAACGCGCCAGATATAGATGCCGGTGAAGCGCGTGCCCGGCCCGCCGCCCGCCAGCATCCAGACTTCATCGACCGTGCGGATCGCATCCATTATGCGGATGAAGACGGTCGTCAGCAGCACGGGACGCAAGAAGGGCAAGGTAACATACCAGAAAACTTGGAAGCGGCTGGCACCATCGACCTTCGCCTGCTCGACTGGCTCCCGCGGGATGGACGACAAGCCCGCCAGCATCGTCAGCGTGACAAAGGGCGTCCAATGCCAGATGTCCATGATGATAGAAGTCCACAGCGCTTGGTCGGGATAGCTGCCGATTTGATATTGCAGGTCAAACCAGCGGTCGAGAAAGAAAGGCACGGGACCAAAACCGGGGATGACAAGCAAGCGCCAGATCGCGCCGACAGCTATCGGCGCCACCATCAACGGCAGGGTGTGGATGATGCGGAAGAGCGCTTTACCGGGGAAATCCCGCGTCAGCAGCTGCGCCAGCAGGAAGCCCAGCACCACCTGGCTGCCGATGGCGAAGACGGCGAAACGCACGGTCAAGCCGACAGAATGCAGGAAATCTTCATCAAATACCAGGCGGCGGAAGTTGTCCAGCCCGTTGAAGAGCAAGCCATCCTCAGCGGCAAAAACATTCCACTGATGGAAGCCGACCACCAAAACATAAATGAATGGGGCGAAGCCAAAAATAAGCAGAATTATCAATGTCGGGCTGAGCAGAAGCCAGCCGGTGCGAGGGTTGCGCATACTGTATTCCTACCCCCACCCCCTACGCCCCCTCCCCCATAAAGAGGGAGGGGGGAATAGTGGAGGCTAGCTACATGCCGTAGCCCAAGCGGGCGAGTTCTTCATCAACGGCGACAGCGGCTTGGGACAAGCCATCCGCCGGCGTCAGTTCACCCAAAATCACGCGGTGAATGAAAGGATCGATGATTTCGCGCACTTGCGCGTGGAAGGGGAAGGGCGGCGCGCCCGCAAAGAGCGGACCTTGCTCTTCCAACAGGGTGTAATAGCCATCGACCTTGGCGTCCTGCTCGGCGATGAGCGGGTCATCAAAAGTGGCGGTATGCGTGATGCGCGCGCCAGCGGCTGCCCATTCGGCTTGTACCGAGGGCTGCCCGATGAACTGCAGCCAGAGCATGGTCGCTTCTTTGTTGCGCGAAGAATGCGGGATGCCGAAGGCGCCGCCATCATAATAGCCGATGTAGCCTTCGCCCATCTCGGCGGCTTCGATGACGCCAGGGGCGGTGACGGGCAGGCGCACGCCAACATTGCCGGTAACAGCCGAGCGGCTTTCATCAGTGGCTATCCAAGCGGCGTTTTCGCCATAGACCCAGCCTTGGGCGGCGCGGCCCGCGGCGAAGCTGGAAGCAACCTCGTCCCAGGTGCTGGAGGTGGCTTCGGGCGGGGCGAAGGGCAGCATGCCCACCCAGTAGCTCAGCGCTTCAACGGCGGTATCGCCATCGAGGGCGCCGCCATGGGCGCTCTGTGCCGAGCCAGTTTCCAGGTTGATGCCCCAGTTGTACAAGCCGAAGGAAGGACCAATGGATTCGAGGAATTCGTAGGTGGAGGCGGGGTGACCGGTGCTGCCTTGCACGGTGGTGCCCCAGAGGTCCATGTCCATGCTCTCGCCATACGCGGTGAAGAATTCGGCGATATCACGATATTGCTCGAAGCTCTCGGCGGGTGCCAGGTCATAGCCATATTGCTCGGCGAAGGCGGCTTGGATGTCCATATCGCCGAAGAGGTCTTGACGATACAGGTAGACTTTTACAAAGGCTTCCATCGGCACGCCGAAGAGGTCGCCATCAGCGTTTTTGAAGTAATCGGCGAAGCTGGTGAAGGCGCTTTCGTCATACTCGGCATAAGCCAGGTCCATGTGATCGGCGGCGAACTGGGTGAGGTTGACGAGGTAATCCTGCGCCAGGTAGGAATAGATGATGTCCTGCTCGATGTACACGAAGTCATAGATGCCGGTGTTGGCTTCCATGTCGTTGATGGCTTTGCTGTACATTTGGTCCCAGGATGTCGTCTCAAACTCGACATTGATGCCGGTCAGTTCGGTGAACTGGGCGGCGAGAACATCGGCGACATAATTCGAGGGCGGGGTGCTCTCGGATACGCCGCGGATGGTGGTGCCGGCGTAGGGCGCGGCGGCATCAGCCCACCAGTCGTGCATGTCGGCTGTTACCAGCGACATGTTGGCGAGCAGCGCAAAAGCCACCAGCAATACAAGGACAAAAATTCGCTTCATGATTTGCCTCCTTGGACAAATTCGCTAGGTATACACTCGCGGCGATTCCTCTGCGCTAATTAAACGCTAGAAAGAGAACTCCCGCATACAGCGGGAGTATAGCAGAGAATATCACAAAATTGCAGGTCCCAACTTGTACGCTTTTGCCAAGCCGAGACCTGCCGTTGCGCGGTTCAGGACATCACCGCCGCCGCCCAGGCGCAGACGCCTTCGACGCGCAGATAATCGCCGCTGACCCAGCCGCTGCGCCCGTCATATTCGACATTGAACCAGCGGTCGCGCCCGCCGATGGCGGGCACAGTCGTGCTCAGCGGGATAAGCCCGATGCGATTGCCATTGGGGGCATCGCGGAAGTTCAAGCCGGCGGTGGTGGTGACCGAGCATACAGCGCCGCCGGCGCCAGCGGCTGCGGCGCTTGCCGCGCTGAGAGCTTGTGGCGCGGGCGCGACGCTGCCGCTTTCAATCGCGCCGATATCACAGCCGCCGCCATGCGGGCGCGGCGCGCCATTTTGGTCAGCCGCCAGGCAGTATTGACTGTCTGCCGCGTCCACCGCCGGGCTGCCTTCCAGCGGCGGGAAGTAGCCGGGCGCGCCGTCTTCTGCGGTCAAGTCGCCCAGCAGCGCGTCATCGCCAGCGGCGGCGGCGCAAGTGCCGTCTTCGCTGAAGTTGCCGCGGCTGACATCGACATTGCCTTCACAATCGGGCTGGCTGCCGCCGCCAGCGACGATGCTGTTGCGCAGGCGCGCGCTGCCTTCCCAGACATACACCGCATCGCCTGGGTTTTGCGTCGCCCGGTTGTCCAGCATCGTCAGATGCGTCAAGGTTGTCGTGCCGCTCGAGATGTAAATAGCGCCGCCGGAAGCCGCCTGATTGCGGCTGAGGGTGCTGTTTTCGACGCTGACGCGACTCTGGTTGAAATCCAGCGCGCCGCCAAAGCCGCCGGCGCGGTTGCCGATGAAGGCGCTGCCGCGAACCTCGACGCTGCCGCCAGTAATGCTCAGCGCGCCGCCGCCGATATACGCGTTATTGCCGTTGAAGACGCTGTTGTTGATGGTGATTGCGCCGCTGAAACGCTGGGTGGCGATTGCGCCGCCGGAGCCGCCGTAAATGCGGTCGCCAGACTCCTCGCCAACGATGCGATTGTTCTTGAATGTGGAATTGTTGACAACCAAATTGGCGTTGCCCCGCACGAGGACAGCGCCGCCATTGCCCACCGCCATAGCCCGCTCCAGCGTCAGATTGTTGATGGTGAGCGTACGCCCGAGAACAGTGAAGATGCGGTATAGGTCATCCCCGCTGATGGTGTGCCCATTGCCCTCGATGGTGATGGTGCCATTTATCGCCGGCAGCGGCGCGTCCAGCTTGATGTCTTCGCTGAGGCTGATGATGTCGTGGCTGCCGCCAGCCGGGCAGCCGCCCACCGAAGTGTTGCTATTGGCGGAGAGGATGTGGTTGGCAAGTGTGCACTCCGTCAGCGCCGCTGCTGCCGCTGGCGGCGGGCTGGCGCTGGTTGATTCAATCGCGCCGGCATCACAGCCGCCGCCCTGTGGGCGCGGGGTGCCATTTTGGTCCGACTCCAGGCAGAAGGCGCTGTCCGCGGCGTCAACCGCCGGGCTGCCATTCAGCGGTTCAAAATAGGCGGGAGTGCCGCTGGCAGCCGCCAGCCGCGGGTCTCTGCTGGGAAAAAGGGCGCAGCTGCCATCGTCGCTGATGTTGCCGCTGCTTTGATCCAGCCCGCCGCTGCAATCCAGCGCAGCGCTGGCGCTGGCGATGACGCTGTTAAGCAGATTGGCGACCCCGTCGCGTTTATGTACAGCATTGCCCTCAAACCACGCGCGGTTATCCACCAGCGTGAGGTGGGTCATCGTTGTTGTCGCGCCGCTGGCGAAGATGGCGCCGCCGCTGCTCGCCATATTGCTGCTGAAAGTGCTGTTGGCGATGTTGGCGATGCCGTTGAGCGTTTCGATAGCGCCGCCCCAGGCCTCGGCTTCGTTAGCGGTGAAGGCGCTGTTTTCCACAGTTAATGTGCCGCCATTCCAGAGGATGGCGCCGCCGCCAGTGCCAGCGCGGTTGCCGGTGAAGACGCTGCCGCGCACAATAGCGCTGCCATAAAAGCCGACAACAGAAATAGCGCCGCCATGCCGGGCATTGTTCTGGACGAATGCCACATTCTCCAGCTCGAGCTGGGCATCGCCTTGCAGCAGGATAGCGCCGCCATTCGTCTCGGAATAGCCATCGGTCAGGGTCAAATCTTTGATTGTGAGCTTGCCGCCAGCGACCGTAAAAATGGTAAAACGGTCGTCGCCGCTGATGCTATGCCCATTGCCTTCAATTGTGATCGTGCTATTCAATTGCGGCAGCGGCTCGCTAAGCGTGATGTCTTCTTCAATGCTGATGATGTCGTGGCTGCTGCCGGCGGGGCAAGCGCCGACAGCGCGGTTGCTGTTGGCAGCGAGGATTTTTTCGGCGAGGGCGCAGACAACTGGCACCGGCGTCGGTTCGGCGGGGCTGGCGGTGGCGGATTCAATCGCGCCGATATCACAGCCGCCGCCCAGCGGGCGCTCCATGCCATTTTGGTCAGTATCCAGGCAGAATGCGCTTTCCGCGGCGTCAACCGCCGGGCTGCCATCCAGCAGTTCAAAATAGGCGGGGCGGCCGCTGGCATCCGCCAGCAGCGGGTCGCCGCCCGCCACGACCGCGCAACTGCCATCTTGGCTGAAATTGCCGCGGCTTTCGTCCAGCCCGCCAACGCAATCCAGGGAGTCGTCACTGCCGGCGACGATGCTGTTGCGCAGGATGGCGCTGCCGTCACGACGGTAAATGCCATCGCCGTTATAGCCCTGGTTATCCACAATCGTGAGATGGGTCATGGTAGTTTTGGCGCCGCTGACCAAAATCGCCGCGCCCTCGTTGCTTTGATTGCCTTGGAAAGTGCTGTTCCTGACCTCTACGCGCCCGTTCAAAGTTTCCAGCGCGCCGCCGTGATGCGCCGCGCTGTTGTCGAGGAAGGCGCTGCTTTCGATGCTGGCGCTGCCGCCAATGACGATCACCGCGCCACCGCCCGCGCCCGCATGGTTGCTGATGAAGCTGCTGCCTTCGATGAACAGCCGCACATCGCTGGAATCAGTGGCAATCGCGCCGCCACCCTTGCCCGCTTCGTTGTCGCGGAAAGTACCATTCTCAATTTCCAGCCGCGCGCCACTATGCGCCAGAATGGCGCCGCCGTCTTCCTCGGCGCTATAGCCCCCGGCAAGCGTCAGGTTGCGCAGCGTCAGCTCGCCGCCAGCCACTTCAAAAATGCGGAAAGAGCGGTCGCCGCTGATGCTATGCCCGTTGCCTTCAATCGTAATCGCGCCGGTAATCGGCGGCAGCGCTTCGCTTAAGCTGATGTCGGCGGTCAGCTCAATGCTGCCGCTGCTGCCATTTATGCTTTCAAGCTCGCTGATAAAGCTGGCGGCATCTTCCGCCGCGCCGGCGGGCAGCGCGGGCGCCAGCGCCAGGGTAATCGCCAGCGCTATCAATAGGCAAAATATAGATTTCCAAGGGATAGATAACATAACGCAATTATTCTCCTCATCCGGTTTCCTTAGCCTTGCCGATACCCGCGAGGCTAACCAATCAGCGCATTGTTGTCTGTAGACTATAATATGCAATTTTGGGATTTGGGAGAGCTATTGGGGAGTAAGGGCGAGGCGGCTGCTCGCCCATACCGGTATCGTTTGGCGCTAGGCGCTCGCCTAGATGATGGCATCGCCCATGGTGATTAGAACATACATGTCTACAATATAGTATAGATATAGAATATAGGAGAAAACAACCTTACTTGCCAGCATGATTGGCAAATATACTGATCTATGTAGTATATTCTGTTTAGTGTTGAAGAGTCTGTGGCAGTAATGATGATTGATGCGGGAAGCGTGAAAAGACGAAGCAAAGCCGAGACAGATTTTTCAGCTGCTAGGCAACAGGCGGGCTTGTCAATTACCGATGTCGCGGATTTAACCGGATTCACAGAACGAACGGTTAAACGATGGGAGAATGGCAAGACTTCCCCAAAGAGGGCTGTATTTCAGATCTTGGAGACACTGCAGTACAATCCTCCTCAACCAAGCACACCCTCATTTACATTCGTCGATCTATTTGCAGGCATAGGTGGAATGCGCCAGGGATTTGAGCTGGCTGGAGGAAACTGTGTCTTCACTAGCGAGTGGGACAAATTCGCGACACAAACCTACCTTGCCAATTTTGAATGCAGTCACGAAATCGCCGGAGATATAAGGGAAATTAAAGCTAGAGACATACCCGAGCACGATGTCTTACTTGCCGGATTTCCCTGTCAACCATTTTCAATCGCAGGCGTGTCCAAAAAGAACGCTCTCAATGCACCACACGGATTTCGGTGCGAGACACAGGGTACGCTTTTTTTCGATATTGAACGGATTCTCGCGTATCATCGACCTGCTGCTTTCCTATTGGAGAACGTAAAGAATCTGGTCAACCACGACAAAGGACGAACATTTACAATAATTAGCAGAACATTGAAAGAGAAATTAGGATACCATATTTTCGCCAAGATAATCAATGCGCGATCATGGTTACCTCAAAACCGAGAGCGCATATTTGTTGTGGGTTTTCGTGAGCCCAATGATTTCACATTTGATGACCTGCAAATTCCAGATCCTCTCCAAGGTCCCAACTTGAGAACCATTCTCCATCCTGAAGACGGGACAGAACCCATCGAGAAAAGATATACATCTAGCAAGAGGGGGAAAGTCAAGGACAAATACACTCTGTCCGACAAGCTCTGGCAGTATTTGCAAGCATACGCTGAAAAACACCGGAGAAAAGGGAATGGCTTTGGATTTGGACTTGTTGGACCCAACGACATCGCAAGAACACTCTCAGCACGCTATTATAAAGATGGCTCGGAAATACTGATAAAACAGCCAAGGCGGAACCCTCGCAGGCTAACTCCCAGAGAGTGTTCAAGACTCATGGGATTTGACAGGCGAGGCGAAAAACCATTTGTTATTCCCGTATCTGATTTACAAGCTTACAGACAGTTTGGCAATGCGGTAGCAGTTCCTGTTGTTGAAACTGTAGCAAAACATATGCTACCTTGGCTACCCACATCACAAGATAGCGGCGCTGCTGTTCTGGTAGCCGCTAAGGAGCTATAGACAGTTGGCTGACATAGTATGTCCGGAGAAACGAAGTCAGATGATGTCAGGGATTGGTGGCAAAAATACCAAACCCGAACTCGTCATTCGAAAGGGACTCCATGCACTTGGCTTCCGATTTCGTCTGCACGACAGAAAGCTCCCCGGAAAACCTGATCTGGTTTTTCCACGATATAAATCAGTAATTCGAGTCAATGGGTGTTTCTGGCACGGCCACTCTTGCCACCTCTTCAAGTGGCCTTCGACTCGGCGAGAGTTTTGGCATGAGAAGATTACTGGTACCATTGAGCGCGATCGTCGAAATCAATCCCAATTGGAGACCAACGGTTGGCGTGTGCTTACAATATGGGAATGTGCGCTAAAGGGGAAAGCGCGTTTGAAAACATGCGAAGTAATCGCAGCAGCTTCGGCATGGATAACTTCAGGTAGTGGAAACATGGAAATTCAAGGGCTACCAAATGTCATTGACTGACGTCAGAGACTGGATGAATGAGTTCTCAGACAGAGACTTCATCTGGTATTTGAAGCGTCTGGCTGGAAATGACACACTTGCAAATCAAACACATCAAGCCGGACCATATATTCCAAAGCAAGTCCTGTTTCATATCTTCCCACAACTAAATAACCCCCAAATCAAGAACCCTGAAATTCGGTTTGATTGTTACATTGACTCACATTCCGACTGCAGGCGAGTACGCGCAATTTGGTACAACAACAAATACCATGGCGGAACCAGAAACGAGACCAGGGTAACACGCTTTGGAGGAGCATCTTCCGCACTACTTGACCCGGAAAGTACGGGAGCACTCGCAGTTTTTGCATTCGGATCCAATGACAATCAGGAGACGAAATGTCACGTCTGGGTAAGCAGGCACGGTACAGAAGAAGATATCATAGAGGAGCGAGTTGGTCCTGTAGAGCCCGGTCGCTCTGGGTGGCGTGTTTGGCCTACAGATCAGTTTGCGCGAAGCAATTTATTTGAATCGACAATTCGTGCAAGAAGTTCTTGTCATTTGAGCTTTTCTGAACTCCCCGATGAATGGTTGACCGTATTTCCAGCCCCGATTGAGCTTATTCAAAAGTCGCTGGAATTGCGGCCAGCGCGCTCGCTATGCCCCGACGACAGATTAGTGAAGCGTCGGCAATGTGAAGCCGAGATTTTCTATAGCATTGAGAAAGCCACAGCCATGCCTTTAATCAAGAGGGGTTTCGAATCGCTTGAGGACTTCGTCTCCTTGGCTCAAACAATCTTGCAGCGGCGAAAGGCGCGCGCAGGACGATCTCTTGAACTGCACACGAAAGAGATTCTACTCGAGGAAAACATCCAAGAAGGCACACAGTTTTCGTTTCAACCCGAATCCGACCCGGGCAAACGTCCAGATTTCCTGTTCCCTTCTGAGGTGGCCTATAAAGATAGATCCTTCCCCGACAGGAAGTTGCGGATGCTTGCGGTAAAAACCACTTGCAGAGATCGATGGCGACAGATTTTGAATGAAGCAGACCGCATATCTGAGAAACATCTTCTTACCCTGCAGCATGGCGTGTCCGAAAAACAGTTTCGAGAAATGCGTGAAGCAAACGTCAAACTTGTCGTACCTGAGCCGCTAAAGAAGCACTTTCCGAGCTCGGTTCAGCCGCATTTGCAGTCGCTTGAAAGTTTTATCACGGACGTGAGATTGCTTTCAGTTTAAGCGCTCGCCTGGGTGATGGCGTCGCCCATGGTATTGATGACGGTATCCACCTCTTCCGCGCTGATGCAAAGCGGCGGCGCAAAGGCGATCGCCGCGCCCAGGGGCCGCGCGCGCAAGCCCATATTCAAGGCGGCATCGCTGATTTTGGCGGCAGTTTCGGCATCGCCTTCACGGCTGTTTTTGTTGGCGACCACATCAATGCCCGCCATCAGCCCGACGCCGCGGGCGTTATCGATATTGGGGAATTCCGCCACCAGGCTTTGTAAGCCCGTCAGCAGGCGCGCGCCCATGCGCCGGCTGTTTTCCAGCAAGCCATCGCGCTCAATGATGTCGATATTGGCGATGCCAACAGCGCAAGCCGCCGCATGCCCCGAATAGGTATAGCCGTGCATCCAGCT
This sequence comes from Anaerolineae bacterium, assembly GCA_022825675.1. GTDB lineage: Bacteria > Chloroflexota > Anaerolineae > Aggregatilineales > Phototrophicaceae > UBA6055. The sequence goes on from JAJDWK010000018.1 coordinate 44,524, forward strand.
TTGCTCTTCGGGCGCGTCCAAAATGACATCGCGGATTGCGTCCGTAACCTGGATGCCGCCCAGGGGCATGTAGCCGCTGGTGACGCCTTTGGCGAATTGCATGATGTCCGGCTGGATGCCATAGACATCGCTGCCGAACCACTCGCCCGTGCGCCCGAAGCCGCAAATCACCTCGTCCACGATGAGCAGGACTTCGTGCTTTTTGCAGATGTCGGCGACCAAATCGAAATAGCCCGCGTCCGGCAGGACCAGCCCACCCGCGCCTTGAACCGGCTCGGCGATGAAAGCGGCGACGGTGTCCGCGCCTTCGCGCAGGATGGTTTCTTCCAGCGCGCGCGCGGCCGCTTGCGCCACGGTTTCGCCTTCGCGCCGCTCGCCGCTGTAGCGATAGGGGTTGGGGTCGGGCACATGCACAAAGCCATCCAGCACACCGCCGAACATGGTATGGAATTTGCTCATGCCGGTGGCGCTGGTGGCAGCGAGGGTCATGCCGTGGTAGCCATTCAAGCGGGAGATGATTTTGGTCTTGCTGGATTTGCCCAGCTGATGCCAATAGAATATCGCCGTTTTGAAAGAAGAATCGCTCGCCTCCGAGCCGCCAGCGGTGAAGTAGGTGAAGTTCATATTCGGGCGGAAGAAGCCCGCCAGCTTATCGGCGAGCCTGGCGGAGGCGGGGTTGCTCATGCCAGCGAAGCCGGAATTGTAGGCGATATCGAGCATCTGCTCGTAGGCGACCTGGGGCAGCTCGCGGTTGCCATAACCGATGTTGACATTCCAAAGGCTCGCCATCGCATCGAGGATTTTTTTGCCGTCCGTGGTATAGAGCCAGACGCCGTCGCCCTTCTCCACCATCGCCGCGTTTTTGATGCGCGAGGGGTGGTGCAAGGGGTGCAGCTGCCGCCGGTCTTGTTCAATCAAGGTCGCGTGGTTCATGGTGCCGTCTCGTTTCTTTGCCTGTTTATGGGGGGAAGCATAGCCGATTTTCGCGGGAAATTCGACCGGCAAGGCGCTCTGTTTAAGGGCAGTCGCATCACACTATACTTCACCACAGAGACACAAAGGACGCTCCCTTTTTTCTTTAAATGGCTCTGCTTCTTCATTTATCAGGGCAGTCTGTACACAACCCTTACCACCGAGAACAGTAAGGAAAATTGAGTACACCGAGAAAAGATATTATGACATTTTCTCATGCTTTTCTCGGTGTATCTCGGTGGTAAAATCCTTGTCGGATCTCCGCGCTTACGAATTCCAACTACTTTGTTGCACTTAGATCTGTGCCACGGTGGCAGCTTTTGGGCGGCACAGCGGGTCGCCGCTACCGTTGGGATATGCCGCGCGCCAGGCGCTTCAGCCAGCGCGGCAGCAGGCGCGCAAGCCCAGCGCTTAACTTAATGCTCAACTGCCGCAGCCGCAGCGCCGGTATATTCGCCCGCATCACAAAAAAGCGCCCCAGCCGGTAGCGCCGTGAGCGCAGCAGCGCCTCGATATCAGCGCTTTGGCGGATTTCGTAGCGGGAGCCCGCCCGCGTGATATCGCGCCACATCCGCTGGGCTTGCGGCGGGTGCGCGCCCGTGTAGCGGTAGAGGCAGGCGGGATAGGCATCTACATTGTGCAGGTGGTAGGGGCGCTTGAGTTGGAAATAGCTTTCTTCCGCCCATTGGCTGGCATGTTCCCGCCGCGCCCAAGCAGCGCGGCTGTAATAGGCGCATTTTTCCCGCACTTGTTTGGGCAGCAGCAGCGAATAGTGATAGAGGCGGATGCCGCGCGCCGCCATCGCCTCCCCGCGCAGCCAATGTTGCGCGCGCAAATCCCGCCCCTCGGCATCAAGCACGGTGGGCGGGCGGTGGCTGTTATAACGATAGCCAGCGCCCCATTTGAAGAGCCGATGGTATTCGGCGGCGCCGCGCCGATGGTGCCAGGCATCCACGCGGTAGTCGAGCCCGCCCCAGAAGGTCAAAGTATTGAAGGACACTGCCGTAATCGCGGGTTGTTCGCGCAGCAGTTGGCGGACGGCTTGTAGATCCCGCGGCATATAAAATTCATCGACATCGACTTGCCAGAGGTAGTCGCCGCTGGCGCGCTGGGCATAAGCCTGGGACATCTCGCCTTTTTCTGTCCAGAAGCCGGCGCGGGTTACGATTATCAGCTTGCCCTCGGGGTCTTCTTGCGCTTGGAAAGCGCGCAGGCTCTGTAAAGTATCGTCGAGGGAATGCCCATCGGCGGTGGCGATTGACGCTGCCGCTGGCGCCGCGCCTTCCACCACGATTATTTCATGCGCAAAAGGATAGAGCGCGCGCAAGGCATAGCGGATGAAAGGCTCGCCATTGAGCACAATCATGCCGAAGCTGATGCGTGGCTCGCGGCTCATGCATCCGCTTCCGCTTGCAGCAGCGAGCGATAGACCGCGATATAGCGCTCGGCGATGCGCTCCTGCCCAAAGCGGGCGCAGACCGCGCCATGCAGCGCCGCCCGCGACCAATTTTGCGCCAAAACCCAGCCGATGCCCGCCGCCAAATCCGCGCTGTCTTGGTGCCGCGCCAGGTAGCCATCGCGCTGATGGCGGACCACATCGCTGGCGCCAGAGCCCGCGAAGGCGACGCAGGGACTGCCGCAAGCCAGCGCTTCTATCAAAGTATTGCCCAGGGCTTCCTGCAGCGTCGGCAGCACATAGACATCACAAGCGGCATAAAGCAGGCTGAGGCTGACTTCATCACGCAAGCGCCCCAGCTGATGCGTTGGCAGGCGCAGCTGCAGGGGCAGCTCGCGCTCGCCGCCAAATATCACAAGTTCCCAATCTTTGCCGCGCTGCCGGCGGTTGAGCGCCCGCCGCAAGTATTCAAAGCCTTTGCGCCGGTCGCTGGTGCCGCCGACCGCGCCAAAAAGTATCAGCTTTTTCTCCAGCGGCAGGTTAAAAGCGCGGCGGGCAGCCGCCCTATCAAGCGGTTTGAAGACGGCGGCATCGATGGGATTGCCGATGACTTCGACCCGCTTTTCGGCGAAGAGGCTGCTGGCGCGGGCGCATGCCGCCAGCCAATCGCTGATGCAGACCAGCGTCAAATCCAGCCCTGCCCAGGCGCGCTGCTTCTGGCGGTGCACGCGGGCGCTGATGTCATTGCCGCGGGCGGAAGCGAGCTGCGGGCAATCGCCACAGCCGCCGCGATAGCGCCGGCAAGCGCCCGCATAATGGCAGCCGCCGCTGAAAGCCCACATATCACGCAGCGTCCAGACGATGGGCGCGCGGATATGCCGCAGCTGCTCGATGGGCAGGAAGTTGTCGCCCACCCAATGCAGATGCACAATATCGGCGTCAAAGCTGTTGATTGCCGCCGCCAGCGGGTAGTCAAATTGGTTGAGGCTCCAATGCCCGGCTTGCTCAGCACGCGGGTTGGCGCGGAGGCGGCGGCTGTGACGAGTTTCCGCCAAGCGCCGCCGCGCCCGCCCGCCGCGCCCCAGATGGTCGGACAGGCGCTGCACGGCGGGGTCGGCAGTCGCTTTGCGCAGCGTCAGCATCTGGCTGTCGACGCCGGCGCGCGCCAGCGCTTGATGCAGGCGATACGCGCCGATAGCGGCACCGCCAATCCGGTCATTCGCCGAAAGCGCCAGGACTTTCATAGTCGCGTCCGAGTATTCCGCATGCATCCGATTATACACAGCATCGCAGCAGCATGGCGGATGGCGGAGCGTTTCAGCGAAACGCCCCTGATAATGGCAAAGATTTGACAGGGAATTTAACCACCGAGGTACACCGAGAAAAGCATGAGAAAACCTCTGTGCCCTCAGCAAGTGCAAGTAAGTCATGCGAAAACAAAATGACCTTTGTCCTGGTATCATACCCACACAACATCCCAAGCCGTAGGGGTGAGCCTTGGCTCGCCCCTACATTTCCAATTACTTTGTTGCACGTACATCTGTGTCTTTGTGGTGAAGAATACTATGATGCGCTTGCCCTGGGGATGAGGTAATTTTAGTGTCGCGCTCGTGTCAAAGATTTATACTAGAAGCATTAAGTTCACGAGACGGCAGCGGAGGCGGCATGCCACATTCACAAGCCAGCGCCTGGCTGCAAGCGCTGCGGCCACGGGTCTTCACCGCCAGCTATGTGCCGATGGGCTTGGCGGGCATCTTGGCTTTGGCGGATGGCGTCTTTGCGCTGCCGATATTTCTGCTGGCGCTGCTGGGCACGCTGCTCTTGCAGAGCGCCGCCAACCTCATCAACGAATATGCCGACTATCGGCGCGGCGCTGATGAGGGCAAAGAAGCGGGGCAAGGCATGACGATAAAGCGGCAGTTGCTCTCGCCGCGCGCTGTGCTTAATGGCGCGCTGTTGACGACCCTGGCGGGCTGTTTGCTGGGGCTGTTTTTGCTGTCGCAGAGCGGTCCGCTGCTGTGGCTGATTGGCGTTGGCGGCGTACTGGTCGCCATCACTTACACCGCGGGTCCCTTCCCGCTGGCGTATCACGGCTTGGGCGAGCTTGCGGTCGCCATATTTATGGGTCCGGCACTGGTCGTCGGCGCCTATTATGTGATGCACCCCACATTGAGCGCGGCGCGCCTGGGCGAGCTTTGCCTGGTCTCGCTGCCCATCGCCTTCATGGTCGCCGCCATTTTGCACGCCAACAACATCCGCGATATGGATGCCGACCGCGCCGTCAACAAACGCACTTTGGCAGTGCGTTTCGGGCTGCGCTTTGCGCGGGCGGAATACAATTTCCTGGTTTGCGGCGCGTACATCAGCCAGGCGCTGCTGGTGGCGGGCGGCATGCTGCCAGCCAGCAGCCTGCTGACGCTCTTGACATTAAGCGAGGCGCTGCGGCTGATGCGCATTGTGACTACCAGCCACGACATCCCGCTGCTGCATCAAGCGCAGGGGCGCACGGCGAAATTGCATGGCAGTTTTGGCTTGCTGCTGGTTATCGGGCTGGCGCTGGCGGAGCTGCTGGCATTGCTCTAGCCGGCCGCCCCTACACAATCAGACCTGCCAATGCCAAATCTGGTCCCAGGCTTCCAGCCAGCTCTCGGCGCGGCTGTGGACTTTTTGCGCGTCATAATCCAGCTCAACGCCCGCCTTGCCCTGGAAATCCGCCATTTTCTCGACCTTGTCAATTTCAATGCTGATGGTCACCGGCGCGGCTGGCTGATAGGGCGCGACCGCATCCAGCCGCTGCAGCGCTTGATAGGCACCGGCTTCTATCATTTCGCGGGCGCGGCGTGGCGGTATCTGGCGGGCGGAGTAGCGCGTCAAGCCGCGTTTGACGGCGACTGTTGTCAGCCCGCCGCCCAGCAGCGCCGCCGATTCGCGGCAGACGGCTTCATCCCCCGTGACCAGCAGAATTGGGCAGCCAAAATGCCCACAGAGCGCGGCGTTCACGCCGACTTCGCCGACCAAATCGTCGTTGAACCAGAGGTTGTGCCATTTCACAGTGGAGATGGTATGGCTCAAGACGCCATCGGCGGTATTGTTGCGGGCGTGCATGCCCACCAGCAGGCAGGCGTCCGCGCCTTGCTCCAGCAATTCGGTATAACGCGACCAGGGATGGTGCGCCACCCAGGTGCAGCCTTCTGCCAGCGCTTCTGGAATCAAGGAATTGAAAGACCAGTCGCCGCCAGCGCCATGGCAATCCACCACCACAATTTCTTCGGCGCCCGCGCGCTGCGCCCCGCGCACAGCGGCATTCACCTCGGCAGTATAGAGCTTGCGCCCTTCTTCATACATCGGCGCGCCGCCAGTAACCTGCCCCCAGGTTACGATGCCGCTGACGCCTTCCATATCGGTCATTATCAGGATTTTCACGCTTAAGCCTCCACTATGGCGAAGAGTCAACAGAGCTTCTACCACCAAGTACACCGAGAATAGCATGAGCCATACGATTGTATTAGGATACCTTTTACATGCTTGGATTTCACGCGCGCTGCCATGGCAATCCCGCCAGCGCCGCCTGCACTGCCGCCAGCGCCGCGCTGACCGCCGACAATTCCCAGCAGCCATCCACTATCGGTGGCGCCAGCCGCAGGTCCGCCGCTGTCTTGAGGTAGAAGCTGCATTCGCTGGGGCAATCCACAGCGCTGTAACCCGCGAATAAAGCCGCATGCAAACAGCCGAGCAGCGAGCTGGCTTGCGAGCCGACCATGGCGCTTTTGCCGCTTTTGGCGCAGAGTTCCAGCATAAGCCGCGATTCTGAGAAGCCGGTGCGCGCCGTTTTTATGTTCAGCACATCAAAAGTATCGAAGGTGAGCTCCCGCTGCAGCTCGCGCAGGGTAAAGGCGGAGTCATCGGCGATTATGGGCAGGGGGCAATCGCGCCGCAGTTGCGCCCGCGCCCGCAGCCGATGCGTCGGCAGCGGCTCTTCGCAGTAGAGCAGTCCCAGGTGCCGCAGCGCCGTCAAATGCGCAGCCGCCTGCCCCGCCGTTAGCGTCTCGTTGGCATCGACATAGAAGCGCGCCTGCGGGAAGCGCGTGATGAGCCGCTGCAGATTCTGGGTGTTCGCCGCGATATCACCGCCGATTTTGATTTTGAAGACGCGAATCCCCGCGGCGGAGCCCGCCGCCACATCCGCCAGCACCGCATCGGCGGCGCCGGTGCTGACGATCGCGCTTAGCGGGATGCGCGCGCGCGTAAGCCCGAGGTACTGCGGCAGCGGCTGCCCGCGGCTCTGCGCCAGCGCTTGATGCAGCGCCATATCCAGCGCGCCTTTGGCGCAGTTGTTGTTTTTGATATGCGCCAGGCGGGCGCTCGCAGCGGCGACCGACTGGAAATCCGCCAGCCCCCGCCCCAGCAGCAGCGGCTTCAGCTGCGCCTCGACGATATGCCGCACCGTGGCTTGGGTCTCGCCATAGATGCTGGGGCGCGGCGTCGCCTCGGCAATGCCAAAAGCGCCATCCGACAAATCGACGCGCAGCAGCGCATGCCGCAGCTGGGGCAGGCGGTACCCCGCGCCCCAGGTCAGCGGGCGCTTCAGCGGCAGGTCATAGGGCAGCGTCCGTATCGCTTCAATTGTCGGCATGGTTATCGAATTTCGTACCTTTGCTTAGCTGGGCGGAGCGCCTGTGATACTGTCGAGTATCGCTTGCGCCACTTGCTCTGGCGATAAACGCTCGATATCCAGCCGCTGATATTGCGGGAAGCCCGCGCCATCAGCGAAGGGGAAAAGCCCATAATTCGCCGCTTCCGCGCGCGCTATCGCCAGCGCCCGTGGTGTGATTTCGCCCGCTTCCAGCAGGGACTGCGCTTCGGCGCGCAGGGATGGCGGCAAGAATGACAGGTCACGGCTTGCCTGCGCCCGGTCAAAGTCTTCTCGCCGCCGGCTCAAGCGGCGCAAGCGCGTGAGCGGCGGCAGCGAAAGCTCAATGATGCGCCAGTGCGGGAAATGCCGCAGGGCAAAGCTGATTTCCCGCCCGCCGCGTATGCCCTCGGACAGCAGCGGCGCGTGACCAGCCGCCGCGATGCGCAGCCAGGAGAAGGCCGCCGCCATCCCGCCGGGCACGCGCTCGGCGAAGCGGCTTGTATAGTGGAAGCGCCGCACGCGGTCGGCTATGGGCAGCAGCGGCTCGCCCGCCCATGCCTGCGCCGCCGGGATGGCAATCCAATCGGCGACTTCGCGGCGGGTGGGGATGCGCAGCCCGCTGATGCCTTCCGCCCGCGCGCGCGCAATATCCAGCGCTGTTGATTTGCCCGTGCCCGTCAGCGCGACCAGCATCACCAGCGGCTGCGCGCCCAGGGGGCGGCTGCCGGCTGCGTCCTCCAGGCTGACGGCGGGATAGCGCCCTTCCAGCGGCAGCCGCAGCCGCGGATAGACTTCCCGCAAGTACCATGCGCGCGCGTCCATCCGCGTTAGAGGGGCTCCACCGCCGGCAAGCCCAGCGCCCGCACCGCCGCGTTGAAATCGGCGACGGTCTCGCCCAGGTCGCTGCGGGCATAGGCCAGGTGCCCGTCAAGCTCGGCGCAGAGCTGGCGGAAGACCGCACGCGCGCCGGCCGGCGGCGCATAATCGGCGCTGTCCACCGAGTCTAGCAAGGCGTTGAACTTCTCGTGGATGCCGCTCTCGTAGAGCTGAGATTCGCTGTAGCCGGTATTCATCAAGCGGGGCAAACGCGCGTCCACCGCGGCGCAGATTTCCCGCGCCGCCGCGAGTATGCCGGCGTCATCGACGCGGTCCGCCCAGGCGCTGACCTGCGCCTTCAGCCGAAGCAGCTTGTTGATGAGCGCGTTATTTTGCGACAGCCGGTCGCGGATTTCCAGCAGCATGGCAAGCTGCGCCGCGTAGTCATCAGCAGTGGCATCCACCCGCGGGTCAGCGAGGAGGTGAAGGCGCTGGCGGCTGCTGCGCTCGCCGACGATAAGCTCAGCGGAGTATTCGCCCGGCGCTGCCAAGGGACCATCGGGGCGTTCCCATGCGCCGTCTACGCCCTCAACGCTGATGGTGCCGGGATAACGCAGATTCCACTCAAAGCTGTTGAAGCCCGCCGCCGTCGATAGTCCAGCGCCGGCATCCGCGCTGCTGAACTGGCGCACAAGCGCGCCCGCCGCATCGCGTATGCGCAGCTCGACGCGCTCGGCAGCCGCCGGCAGCCAATAGCGCAAGACGATGCCCGCCGGCGGATTGTGCCCGGCGTTGAGGAAGTTGACGCGCTGAGCGCCGCTGCCCTGGGTATAGGCGGCGACGCTGGTGCCAACGCCGCCATAATTGACCACATCCGCGCCATAATTCTCGTCCCAGCCGCCGAAGCCCGGGTAAGCGCGCAGGCGCGTTTTTGCCGCCACCGCGAAGAGCTGGGGCGCGCCGCTATCAAGCGCGTCACAGGCTTGATGCAGCGGCGAGAGATCATCAAGAATCCAGAAGGAACGCCCATGCGTCGCCACCACCAAATCACAGTCTTTGATGATGAGATCATGAATTGGGCAGACGGGCAGCCCGCCCTCCAGGCGCTGCCAGGCTGCGCCATCGTCAAACGATACATAGATGCCGGTTTCGGTGCCAGCATAAAGCAAGCCGCGCCGATTAGGGTCTTCGCGGATGACGCGGGTGAATTCCTGCGGCGGGATGCCCGCGGTGATTGCCGTCCAGCTCGCGCCATAATCCCTTGTCTTATAGAGATAGGGGCGGGTATCGTCCAGCTTGTAGCGGGTGGCGGCGAGGTAGGCGGCGCCGGGTTGATGCGGCGAGGGCTCGATGATGCTAATCAGCGCCCACTCGGGCAGATCCGGCGGCGTGATTTCCCGCCAATGCGCCCCGCCATCACGCGAGATATGCGCCAAGCCATCGTCCGTGCCCGCCCAAATCACGCCCGGCTGATGCGGGCACTCCGCCAGCGTGAAGATATTGCAATAGACTTCGGCACCAGTGTTATCCCGGGTGATGGGACCGCCAGAAGGCTTGAGCTTGTCGGGGTCATTGCGCGTCAAATCCGGGCTGATGACCTCGAAGCTGGCGCCCAGGTCAAGCGAGCGGTGCAGGAATTGGCTGCAGACATAAAGTACATCGGGGTCATGCCGCGAGAATAGAATCGGGAAGGTCCACTGGAAGCGGTATTTCATGCGCTCGGCGCCAGCGCCCCAGCCATAAAGCTCGGGCCAGACGGTGATGATCCACTTCTGCCCGGTGCGATGGTTGTAGAGGGTCATCAAGTCGTTGTAGGCGCGCTGCCCGATAGGACCGGAAGCGACCACGATTGCCGGGTCATCCGGCTTGACGGCGATGTAGCCGCTTTCGCCGCCGCCCGGCGCGAACCAATCACGCTCGTGAATAGCGCCGTCAACAGTCGCGCTGGGCAGGCAGATGGCGGTATTGTCCTGCTGCGAGCCATAGACGCGGTAGGGAAATTGCGAATCCGCGCAGACATGATAGAGCTGGGCGGTCGGCTGATTGTAGATGGAAGACCAGCTTTTGCCGCCATTAAAGGAGACGCAAGCGCCGCCATCATTGCCGCGCACCATGCGCTGATTATCGGCGGGGTCGATCCACAGCGCGTGCTCATCGCCATGCGGCGTCGGCATAGTCTGGAAGCTGGCGCCGCCGTCAATCGACTTCCACATGCTGTAATTTTGAATGTAGACGGTATCGGCATCTTGGGTATCAGCGGTAACATGCATGTAATACCAGGGGCGGGTGCGCAGCAGCGATTGCTCGCTTAGGCGCGTCCAGGTCTCGCCATAATCGTCCGAGCGGAAGACAGCGCCGTCCTCCGCCTCGATGCAAGCCCAGACGCGCCCCGTTTGCGCCGGGGAAATCGCCACGCCGATTTTGCCCAGCATGCCCCGCGGCAAGCCGGGGCGGCGCGTGATGTCTTGCCAAGTGTCGCCGCCATCAAAACTGCGCCACAAGCCGCAGTCAGCGCCGCCGTTTTCCAGCTTGTGCGGGTAACGCTGCGCCTGCCAGATAGCCGCGAAGAGGATGCGCGGGTTGTTGACATCCAGCGCGACATCATGCGAGCCGGCGCGTTCGCTTTTGAAGAGCACCTGCTGCCAGCTCGCGCCGCCATCCCGAGAGCGGTAGACGCCGCGTTCGGCGCTTTTGCCGAAGGCGCGCCCAAATGCCGCCACATAGACGGTATCGGCATCTTGGGGATGGATGACAATTTTGCCGATGTGCCGCGTCGCGCTCAAGCCGATGTGCTGCCAACTGCGCCCGGCATCAAGCGATTTGTAGACGCCATCGCCATGGGAGACATTGCCGCGGATGGTGCTCTCGCCAGTGCCGGCATAGAGGACATTGGAGTCCGCTGCCGATACCGCCAGCGCGCCAATCGCCGCCGTGTTAAAATAGCCATCAGAGATATTGCGCCAATACTGCCCGCCGTCAGTGGTTTTCCAGACGCCGCCAGCGCAAGCGCCCATATAAAATGTCATCTTCCGCGCGGTATCGCCCGCCACCGCGACCACCCGCCCGCCGCGGTGGGGACCGATGCAGCGCCATGCCAGTTTTTCCAGCAGTTGCTGTCTGATTTCGCCGCTGCGCTCAGTGCTTGCTGCTGTCATGTATCTGCCCCCTCAATCCCGTGCCCGCTTATACTATGCCGCGAAGCGGCTGCGGTTTGCAACAATTGCTGGCGGGTTTGCGGGGGTTCACCACGACATAACAGCAAACGGCAGGGACGTCTCAGTGAGACGCCCCTGCCGTTGGTATTGGGCGCGGGACCCCGCCCTAGCCGGGATTTCTGGTACCGAGCACCGATATGATGGTGAATACCAGCAGACTGCCGAAATAAATCAACACGCCGATCCAGGTTAAGGTGCCGCCGCCGCCAGCGAACATCATGATGGCGGATGCCAGCGTCAAAACCGCGATTACGAAGATCCAGGGCTGGCTGACGGTCGACTTCAAATCGGTTTCGGCGGCGGCGTCAGCGGGGTCGATATAACCCTGGTCCGCCAGGCGCTGGCGCGATTCGGGATCGACAGAAGCGTAGCCGCCGCCGAAATAATTGGCGGCTTGGCGCAAGCCAAATTCGACGCCGCTCGCCTCGGGATGCAGCAGCATGACCGGCGTTTTGGTGCGCTCGGCGATGACCATCGAGGTATTGCCGAAAAGGCGCTGCTTGATGCGGTTGTCCCGCGTTTCGCCCAATACCAGATAGTCATATTCCCGCGCCGCCTGGGTGATGGCTTCGATGCGGTCCTGGCTGGCTTCGGTAATCAAATTGACTTGCTTCGCGCCCATTTTCAGGGTGTCAATTTGACGCTGGAGGGCGCGCGTCATGCGCTCGCGCTCGGCGGCGGGCGTATCCGCGCTGAAGACATGCAGCAGGTCCAATTCCAGCCCGGTTTGGGAAAATTCCTGGATGAGCTGCAGCGAATAGCTGACTTGCCGCGGCTCGGCAATGGGCATCAGGATTCGTTTTGCCGCGGCGGTATCGCCTTGCTGCAGCATCATAATGTCGCAGTTGACTTCGCTGAGCACCTGGTTGATGCTGGCACCGAGCACGGTGCGCCCTTCTGGCGTGCGGATTTCTTTCCAGCCGATGACCATCAAATCGGCGCGCTGTTCCCGCGCGGTGTCGACTATCGCTGGCGCCACCTGCCGCGCCACCCGCACGATATAGTCGACGGCGATGTCTTCATCCCGCACCATGGAAATCGCTTGTTCGCGCAGGGCGTCGCTGGCTTCCAGATAGCGATAGCCGGAAGACAGCGGCGTTGGCGATGGCACGGTGACGATATGCAAAAGCGTGACTTTGCCGCCATTCATGCGGGCGGCGTTGACCGCTGGCGGCAGCAGCGTCGCCAGCGAATCCGGGTTCGCCACTGGCACCAAAACGCGGTAAGGCGCGTCCTGCGTAGGCGTCATCAGCTCTGTCTGTTGCAGCACTGGGCTGCGGTGGGCGCGCTCTTGCCGCGGCTTGGCATAGCCATAATAGAGCAGGAAGCCGCCGCCCACCCAAACTGCCGCGTAAATCCAGGCGATGAAGGACACATTAAACAGCGACAGCAGCAGCAAAATCTGCAAGCCGATTGCCACCATCGGCACCACGGGGAAAAAGGGCAGCAGGAAGCCATATTTCAGGTTCTTGCCATATTTGCTGCGGATGGTGATGACCGCCAGATTCACCTGCAAAAACAGCAGGATGAACATGATATCGGCGGAAGCCGCCACATCTTCGATTGGCAAAGTCATCGCCACGAAGAGTATCAAAATGCCCGACCAGCCCAGGGCGATATGCGGCGTGCGCGTTTTGGAGCTGACATTGGAGAAGCTGTCGGGCAGCGCCCGGTCGCGCCCCATGGCGAAGGATACGCGCGTGGAGGAGAAGGTGGTGGCGTTGAGGGCGCTCATCGTGGACAGCAAGCCGCCAATCATGATGAGCACGGTGCCGAAGGGCATAAATTGCGCCGCCGCGCGCGCGATGCCAATCTCGCCCAGCTCGCCCAGCCATTCGTACACGACTGTGCCCGCCGGCGGGTCCACCGCGCCGATGATGACAAATGCCACCAGCATATAAATCGGCACCACAATCATCAGCGAGAGGAAGACGGCGCGCGGGATATTTTTGCGCGGCTCGCGCACTTCTTCGCCCGCTTGCACGATGATTTCGTAGCCTTCAAAGGCGATGAAAGTCAAACCCATCGCGCTGACAATGCCGATGATATCCCTCGGGGCGAAGGGCTGGAAAGTCTCGAAGCGGGCGGGCTCGCCGAAGATGACAAACAAGCCGCTGACGATGAAGATGAGTATGATAATCACCTTGAGCACGGTGACGATATTGCCGACCGCGCCCGTCTCTGATGTGCCGCGATAGTTGATATAAAGGAAGAGCAGGATGATAAGCACGGCGAAGATTTTCTGCACCAAATCGCCTTCCAGCAATTCGATGCCGAAGGGCAGCTGCAGCGGCGCGGTGAGGAAGATGCCCGTATGCTCATCGTGATGCGCCGCCGGGTCGAGGAATAGTATGCGCAGCAGCTCGTAGATGAAGCCGCCGAAGCCCACGCCATAGAGGCTGCCGGCGACCGCATGGGCGAACCAGCTCATCCAGCCGGCGAGGAAGCCGTTGGGGCCGGGCAAGCCTTCCTTCACCCAGAGGTAGCCGCCGCCGGCTTCGGGGATGGCGGAGCCGAGCTCGGCATAAATCATCGCCGTCAAGACAGTGATGACGCCGTTCATGGCAAAGGCGAGGATAAGCGCGGGGCCGGCGGTGCCCGCCGCGATGCCTGTCAAGACAAAAATGCCGGCACCAATCATCGCGCCGACACCAATCATGGTGATATCGAAGAGCCCGAGATTGCGAACTAAGCCGACATCCTGGTGCGCGCCTTCAGTAGCAGAAGCCATACATGCGTCCTTCATCCAAGTTCGTCACGCGAGGGTGCAGCCCGGCAAGCAAAGAAACAGGGACGCACACTATCACTGTATAGCAAATGCGGAAGCTTTGACAAGTATCTTCGTAAATAGGGAGTGGTGATTATCGTGGATATATTTCTCTTGGCATACTTGACACAGGTTTTTTAACCACAAAGAGCACAGATGAGTAAGTACAAGCTAATTATGCAACAGAATTCCACATATTCCCCCACCCCAAACCCATGCGCCATCTCTATGGCACATTTTCCCATAAAGAGGGAGGGGCTTAAAACCCTTGTAATCACTGGGGATTCTCCCCTTCCCTCATTTTGGGGATACTT
>JAJDWK010000070.1 GCA_022825675.1 Anaerolineae bacterium
CCAGCGTTTTCCCCCACCCTAAATCCCTCCCCCATAAAGAGGGAGGGACTTCAAAACAAAGTAAATCTCCCCTTCCCTCATTTTGGGGGAAGGGGCCGGGGGATGGGGGCTGGCGCGAATATCCACAACATTAGACACTCCCAATTTATGTGCTGTCGCTCGCAAATCAAATAGGCGGCTCGCAAGCCGCCCCGCTCTAAATTCTGATTTCACAAATCACTGCCGATTACCAGCCGCGCTTGCCCAGGATGACCTCGTCCGGCGTTACATTGATGCCCACCATCGCTTCGCCCAGGTTGCGGCTGACATCCGCTAGGATGCGCGCGTCCTCAAAGTGCGTAACCGCTTTGACGATAGCTTTCGCGCGCTGCTCGGGGTTGCCGCTTTTGAAGATGCCGCTGCCAACAAAGACGCCATCAACGCCCAATTGCATCATCAGCGCGGCATCGGCTGGCGTCGCCACGCCTCCCGCCGCGAAGTTCACCACCGGCAGCCGCCCCAGCGCCGCCGTCTCTTTGACCAGCGGGTAAGGCGCGCGGATCTCTTTGGCATAGGTGAAGAGTTCGTCTTCTTCCAGGCAATTGATGCGGCGGATTTCGCTGTTGACCGCGCGGGCATGCCGCACCGCCTCGACAACATCGCCAGTGCCGGCTTCGCCCTTGGTGCGCATCATGGCGGCGCCTTCGTTGATGCGCCGCAGCGCTTCGCCCAGGTTGCGGCAGCCACAGACAAATGGCACCGAAAACTTCCATTTGTTGATGTGATGCTCTTCGTCCGCCGGCGTTAAGACTTCGCTCTCGTCGATATAATCCACGCCCAGCGCTTGCAATATCTGCGCTTCGACAAAATGCCCGATGCGCGCCTTCGCCATGACCGGGATCGTCACCGCCTGGATGATGCCTTCAATCATGTCGGGGTCGCTCATGCGGGCGACGCCGCCCTGCACACGAATATCGGCGGGCACGCGCTCCAGCGCCATAACCGCGACCGCGCCCGCGTCTTCGGCGATGCGCGCCTGCTCCGGCGTTACCACATCCATGATGACGCCGCCTTTGAGCATCTGCGCCAAGCCGCGCTTGACTAAATCGGTGCCCGTTTTACTGCCGTTCTGCTGATGACCGTTGGTCGCCATGACGCCCTCGCTTTCCTACATCCCTGCTGCCGCTAATCCTACGACATCGCCACAGATTTCGATATAGCCAATGCGCTGCATTTCATCTGATTTTTCGGGCGGATTTGATGTCAGTATATATCGAATGGGATGATTTTGCTATAATCGCTCGCCATGAAGACAGCCGCCAACAGCCAAATCTGCTGATGACTATGCCAAAGACAATCGAAAATGCGCGGGCGCTCGCCCTGGTTGGCATGCCGGGCGCTGGCAAGAGCATCTGCGCGGAACACCTCGCCGCCCGCGGCTTCTTCAGCTTGCGCTTCGGCGGCATAGTCGTTGCTGAGCTGCGCCGCCGCGGCTTGCCGCTCAACCCGGAGAATGAGCGTGAAGTGCGAGAGAGCCTGCGGGCGCAGCATGGCATGGCGGCGATGGCGCAGATTGCGCTGCCCCAGCTGCAACAAGCGCTCGCGGTGCCGCGCAATGTCGTCATCGATGGTTTGTACAGCTTCAGCGAATATCGGCTGCTGCGCCAAGAGCTTGGCGCGCCAGTAATTCTGCTCGCCATCGCCGCGCCGCGGCAGCTGCGCTATCAGCGCTTGACAGCGCGCCCCAGCCGACCGCTCAGCCCCGCCCAAGCCGAGCGGCGCGACATCCAGGAAATCGAAGGGCTGGAAAAAGGCGGTCCCATCGCTTTTGCCGACTATACCTTGCTCAACAGCGGCGGCGTCAGCCAGCTTTTGCAGCGGCTGGATACTTTGTTGGAAGAACTATGCTTTCTGCCCTAGACGCGATTGCCCGGGAAGTAAGAATCAGCGAAATAAATCGCGGCAAAAACTTAACTTTCCGCTTGCGGATGTGCTCAACGCTCGGATATAGTAAACGGATACCAATATCGCTGGCGCGGTGGAACTGAGGAGAGCATGACCGCGACTGACTCGATGCAGGAGTATTTGGCGGAAGCCTATCGCATCGCGTATTATCAGCCGGAAACCCCATTCGTTTCGACCTCCGCTTTAGCCGAAGAAATGCAAGTCTCCGCCCCCGCTGTGACGCGCATGGTGCAGCGCTTGAAGCAGGCGGGCTACCTCGAGCATGAGCCTTACCGCGGCATTCGCCTGACAGAAGCGGGCGAGCGCGAGGCGCTGGCGAATATCCGCCGCCACCGCCTGGTGGAGCGCTTTCTGGTGGATGTCATGGGCTTCGGCTGGCATGAAGTGCATGACGATGCCGATGACCTGGGGCTGGTCGTCAGCGATGCGCTGGTGGATAAAATGGACGAAATGAGCGGCTACCCCAAGCGCTGCCCGCATGGCGAGCCAATCCCGAGCGCGGATGGCAGCATGCCGCGCATCATCGATTACCCGCTGCCCGAAGTTGCGACCGAACAAGACTACCTGGTCAGCCGCGTGCACACGCACGACAGCCATCGGCTGCGCTATTTGAGCGAATTGCGGCTGGAGCCGGGCAAACGTTTCCGCCTGGTTATGCGCGCGCCCTTCAAGGGTCCGCTGCAGCTGCAAGTGGATGGGCAGACGCATTTTATCGGGCATGAACTGGCTGGCAACCTGCGCGTATGCAGCCAAGCTGAATACGATCTCACTTAGCCGCGGCAGCTTTTGCGGCGCTGATTAGCATGCCAACCGACTGGGCGCGGGCAAAAGCGCGCTTCAATCATACTGCCGTGCCGCGGCTCATCCGCGACCACTGGGCAGGTGTTGCCGCTTCTGCTCGTTTCATCAGCCAGGATTACAATATCGTCTATCGCTTTGAAGGCGGCGGCGGCGGATATTATCTGCGCATTTGTCACGAAAGCCTGCATCCGCTGCCCAAAGCGCGGCAGGTTCTGCGTTTCCTGCGCTATTTGGCGCGGGCGGATGTGCCTGTCGGCGCGCCGGTGGCGGCGGTCTCGGGCGCATACATCGTCACGCTCGGGGATGGCTATTACGCCGCCGCCCAGCGGGAAGCGCCCGGCTCCAACATGGAGCGCCACCTGCGCGATATTTCGGTGTATGGCGCTTGGGGGCGGTCGCTGGGGCAGCTGCATGCCGCCTCTCGCCATTATCAGCCGGATGCAAACATCCCTTACACGCTGCCGACGGTGCAGGGATTCTGGCTTAATATCGCGCCAACAGTCCAGCGCGCAACGCCCGAAATCCAGCGAATCTACGCCGAGCTCAGCGACTGGATGGCGCGCCTGCCGCTGCGGGATTATGGCTTGATTCACGGCGATTACCGCCCGGGCAATGTGATATGGGATGGCGCGACCGCCCGCGCAATTGACTTTGACGAGCCGAATTATCACTGGTACATCGCCGATGTCAGCCGCGCGCTGCTGGAGCTTTTTCCGCTGCCAATCGCCGAACGGCGGCGCTTTCGGCGAGCGTTTCTGCGCGGCTACTTAAGCGCGCACGCGATTGACGAGCGCTGGATTTCTCAGCTGCCGTATTTTGCTCAACAGCGCGCCCTGCTGATGTACGCGTGGGATTTGCAGGAGGGCGTCAGCGGCAGCTGGGCTTTAGGCTGGGCGCTGGAGCGGGTGGGGTGGTAATTTCAAAACCTCGTTGCCGATAGCATCAGCTTGATATACAATTATTCTGGATACGTACATTCTAGGAGAAATCGTGGTTGAGAATCAGTTATCTTTACGAGGCGAATTCGCGAATTTAGATGACATTGAAGCCGATTATGCAGACGAACGCGCCGCTGTATCCGAGTACTGGATTACCAGTTATGGCATTGACTATGATGTGGAAGGAATCGTTAGACGAATAAGAAAGAAGGATATCGATTTTCCTGGCTTTCAGCGAAACTATGTCTGGGACAACAGGCGTGCGTCACGGTTCATAGAATCATTGCTATTGAGGTTGCCAGTGCCTGGGATATTCCTTTACCGTGAACCAGAAAATCAGAGGCAGTTGGTCATTGACGGTCAGCAGAGATTAGAGACTCTGCGTAGGTTCTATGACGGATTTTTTGATGACAGTGAATTTGCTCTGACTGATGTTCGGGAAGCATTCAACGGTTACAGATATATCGATCTTGCCGAAAAAGACAGACGCAAACTTGATGACTCAATTATTCACGCAACCGTTGTTAGGCAAGACAAACCAGACGATGGTGGCTCAAGCAAGTACGAAATTTTCGAAAGATTGAACTCGTATTCTTCCCCACTCTCGCCTCAAGAGATTCGGGCAGCCATATATGCCGGGAGCTTTAACTCACTTCTGTTGGAGATGAATGACCAAGAAAATTGGAGAAAATTATTTGGAAAACTCGATAAGCGAGCCCGGGATGTAGAGCTGATTTTAAGATTTTTGGCACTATACTACAAATCTGATAGCTATAGCAGTCCGATGAAATCGTTCCTGAATTCATTTATGTATGAGCATCGCGATATACAGCAATGCCTCTCAAGCGAAATGCGGCGAGTTTTTGATGAGACGACGGCCACTATATTGAACAAGATCGGAAAAGATGCTTTTCGGCCAAATCGGAGAATCAATGCTGCAGCTGCTGACGCATTGATGGTTGGCATCGCTCGCCGACTTGAGCGAGGGAATATATGCTCTGATATCGCCGAACAATATCAAAAGCTGAAAGAGGCAACAGGCTTTCAAGCGTCTATTGCTTCGGGCACATCTCAAACTGCAAATGTAAGATTGCGTTTGGATATTGCAACGAACACATTTGCCGACGTGGAGTGACGGATGCATCGGGACATTGTTGAGCATCAGGAAAAATTGCAGCGCCTCTTTAACAATGCCAGGGAGTTACACAAACAAGATAACGTCGACGATCTTACAAAATCTGCATTTGTTTCATTTTTGTGTGTGCGGACTTCTGGGTATTTGGAAACGTCTGTAACGAAGATCCTTAGCGAATATATCGAAGTCGAAACCCGCGAAGAAAGTCCCTATATTGCAAATTTTGCCCGTACGAAGTTGAACACTACATTCAATCCTTGGCCGAGCGAAATCTTGAAGCTATTGGGACAATTTAACATTGAGTGGAAAAACGTCGTTCGCGACGCAATAAAAGATCGTATAAGCGCTTCTATCGAATCTATGGTTCGTAATCGAAACAAAATCGCACATGGCGAAGATGTAATTCTTTCGCTTGAGGAATTGACCGATACTTTCGCTGATACTCAAACATTAGTTGGTTTGGTTAACGCACAATGTAAGGCGAAGATTTCAAATTCCGATATTCAAAGACAAGGGTGAGATATTTCACGCTCACCCCCGCCCATACAGCCGCCCGCCAAACTCCGCCGCCAGCGCATCGTCCAGCTCGTCCGCATATTCTGACAGCTGCCGGAGTATCGCCTCCGCTTCCGCCGCGTCCAAGCCAGCCAACTGCCGCTCGTGATACAAATACACCACATCCTCGTGCAAGCCCAGCGCCGCGTTGGTCAGCTGCAAGTTCAACTCCAAGAGCCGCCGATACAGCGCCAGCAGATTGCTCGCCGGCAGGTGCATTATCGGCGACAGCACCTGCAGATAGCCCTCGGCTTCCGGGCTGAGATACAGTTCAATCAACGCAGAGCCGCGCTGAAAATGCCAGCCGTAGCCGCTTTCGACCGCCATGCGCGCCGCCGCTGGCTCCACGCCAATCGCCGATAGAATGCCTTCCAATGCGCGCAGCGACAGGTCTAGCGTTCCCGCTGGCTGAGGCGCTGCCGCCGCCCGCGGTTTGAACAACCGTCTCATCGCCGCCCTCGTGAAGCGCCGAGCGCGCTATCGCCCGCGGCAGCGCCGCCACAGCGCAGGCAAGCGCCGCGATAAATCCCGACGCGCGCGCCACAGTGGGGGCAGGGTCCGCCGCGCTGCTCGTCATAGAGCCGCATAAGCTGCTCTCGCTGCGCTGGCGCGGGCTGCTCGCCGTCAATGGCTTCAAGCGCCGCGCCACAAAGCTCACAGCTGCGCCCGCCATAGCTTGCCGCCAGCGCCAGCCCGCCGCAAGCGCGACAAAGCGCGGCTTTAGGATTGAGCTGCCGCTCCCGCTGGCAGCGTTGGGCAAGGTCGGCGATCTGCGCCGCGCTCAAGCCAAGGGCATTGCCCTGCGCGTCCACATTAAGCGTGAGCATACCCAGCAGCTGCCCGCGCTCGGCGTATAGCGGGATGCCGCCAGCGTCGGGAAGCGAAAGTGGCGGCAGATTTGTTTGCAGCCAGTGCCCGGCTTGGTCGTGACTGTGCCGCCGCAGTTGGCAGCGCAGCCGCGCCCCGTCAGCGCTGATGGCAATCGCTGCGGTTGTACCTTCGCCGAGCGCGTCGGGCGTCAAGGGCGGCTTCCGCGCCAAGCTGAGGGGCGTCGACAGCAGCGCCAGGTCAACCATCGGGAAGCGCCTGATGACCCGCGCCGGCACCGCGCTCTCGCCTTCGATGCGGGCTTGAAGCCGCTCGACGCCGCCTACAGCGTAACTGGTGGTCGCGACCATGCCGCTGGCCTTGAGAAAAACTCCGCTGGCGCGCCCATTGATGCCGCCCTCAATACCAACAACCGCCGGCACATAATCGAGCGGTGTTGCCGGCGCTGGCATTCCCGCTGGCTGCGCGCGGGCGCGCAGCTGGCTGAGCCCCTGCTGGATTTGGCGATTGCCCGGCTCGCATTCCAGCGCCAATTCCAGGCAGCGCCGCTTAAAAGCATGCTCATCCCGCGTTTCCGCCAGCCACACATAAGCCGCCGCCCGCCCGCTGGCGTCCAGCTCGGGGTTGCGCGCAAGCTGCCGCAAGCGGGTGGCTGCCGCCGCCGCCTCGCCATCCTGCATCATCTCGATTGCTCGCCGCAAATCTCTCTGCGCGCTCGTCACCGCGTGATTTCCCTCAGACCACTAGCCGTCATTGTAGCGCATTTGCTCAATCGCGCTGGGGGCACCCGCGCTCGTCCACGGCAATTGCGCCATCCGCGGTTTGAGAGGCTTTGCATAGCCCCACATTTGCGCTAGCGTAGACAAAAACAGAAAGGCGGCGAGCATGCACATCGAAAACAAACTTGCGGCTATGGGATTAAGCCTGCCGCCAGCGGTGCAAGCGCCGCCCGGCGTCAGCCTGCCTTTTTCCTTCGTGCGTGTTTATGGTGGCATCGCCTACATCTCGGGGCACGGTCCTCAAAATGCTGACGGCGCTATCGCTGGACCCTTCGGCAAACTCGGTGCCGAGATTAGCGTGGCGCAAGGCTATGCGGCGGCGCGCGCGGTCGCGCTTTCGATGCTGGGTAGCCTCAAACGCGAATTGGGCGATCTTGATCGTGTGCGCGCCTGGCTGCATTTGCACGGCATGGTCAACTGCACGGCTGATTTTGCCCAGCAGCCCGCCGTAATCAATGGCTGTTCCGACCTGATTCTCGCCCTCTATGGCAGCGAGCGTGGCGCCCATTCCCGCTCGGCAGTGGGCATGGCGGCATTGCCTTTTGCGATGCCGGTTGAAATTGAGGGTAGGGTTGCCATCGCGGAATAGATTGGCGCTCACTGGCGCTCTAATTGGGCGATCTTGATCGTGTGCGCGCCTGGCTGCATCTGCATGGCATGGTCAACTGCACGGCTGATTTTGCCCAGCAGCCCGCCGTAATCAATGGCTGTTCCGACCTGATTCTCGCCCTCTATGGCAGCGAGCGCGGCGCCCATTCCCGCTCGGCAGTGGGCATGGCGGCATTGCCTTTTGCGATGCCGGTTGAAATTGAGGGCAGGGTCGCCATCGCGGAATAGATTGGCGCTCACTGGCGCTCCAGCAGCAGGTTCAGCATGCCATCAACACGCGCCCGCCAGCCCGGCGGCAGATAGGTCGTGCTATCAAGCTGGAAGACCAGCGCCTCGCCGCTGAATTCCGCGCCGGCTTGTAGCGCTTCTCGCTCAAAAAGTTTCAGCGCGCTGCCATTTGGTCCCGCTTTTTCGCCGAAAGGCGCTGCCGCGTGGCGCTGTTCTTGCACCCGCCTGATGCTGGGTTTTTCGGTGATGCCGCTGCCATGCAGGCGCAGATTGACAATTTCCACTTGACGCTCGGGCAAGGCATGCCCATAGCTGCGCTCATGCGCGCGGTGAAAAGCTGCGATTGCCTCGGCGCTGAAGGGAATGTTGAGCTCGTAGGCTTGCCCCGCATAGCGCATATCCAGGCTGGCGGCGCAGATACTATCGGCGGCGGCGATGCCTTCCCGCGCCAATTCCGCCTGCGCCCGCGCCCGCAGTCGCGCTTCGTCAGCCACCAGCGCCGCCAGGCGGGAGGCGCTGGCGGCACTCATGACCGATTCGCTGAATTCGACGGCGACATCAGCGAGCAGCAAACCCAGGGCGCAGAGTACGCCGGGCGCTGGCGGCACCAATACCCGCGGGATTTCCAGCCGCGCCGCCGCTTCACAAGCGTGCAGCGGACCAGCGCCGCCAAATGCCACTAGGGTGAAGGCGCGTGGGTCATGCCCGCGGGCGATAGAAACCCGCCGGATCGCCCGCTCGATATGCACGCTGGCGATATCAACCACGCCTTGCGCCGTTTCGGCGACGCTCAAACCGGCTGGACGCGACAGCTTCTGCAGGGCGCGCTGCCCCGCCGCCAGGTCCAAAGGCATCGCGCCGCCGAGGAAACGCGCCGCGTCCAGCCGCCCCAAGACGGCGTTGGCGTCACTTAGAGTCGCTTGCTCTCCGCCCAAGCCATAGATGGCAGGTCCCGGCTTTGCCCCGGCGGATTCTGGACCCACGCGCAGGGCGCCGCCGGCATCCACCCGCGCCAGCGAGCCGCCGCCCGCGCCAACCGTCTCGATATCCAGCATGCGCCCGCGCAGCGGCAGCCCATCGATAGCGGCTTCCGGGCGCGGGACGGGCGCGCCCGCTACCAGCGCGACATCGGTCGATGTTCCGCCCATATCCAGCGTGATAATTTTGTGCAAGCCGGCTGCCGCCGCCAGCTGCGCCGCGCCGATAAGCCCGGCGGCGGGTCCGCTCAAGGCGGTGTTTATGGCGGCTTGACGCACGCGGCGCGCCCGCATCACGCCGCCGTCCGATTTCATTATGCGCAGCGAAGTCGC
This sequence comes from Anaerolineae bacterium, assembly GCA_022825675.1. GTDB lineage: Bacteria > Chloroflexota > Anaerolineae > Aggregatilineales > Phototrophicaceae > UBA6055. Next base: position 9,128 of record JAJDWK010000070.1, read on the forward strand.
CGCCGGCAGCGCCCGCTCCAAGCGGCTGATGTAGCGCGACATCACCGGGCGCACATAAGCCTCCAGGCTGGCGGTGCTGGCGCGCTCGTATTCGCGGAATTCGGGCAATACCGCGGAAGACAGCACCACCTGCCAAGCCTCCGCCAGCAAGCCGCGCTGCATAATCCGCTTTTGTACCTGCCGCTCGTGCGCCGCGTTGACATAGCTGAAGAGGAAACAGACGGCAATCGCGTCAATGCCATCCGCTTGCATCTGGTCGATGGCGCGGTCCAAATCCGCCATGTCAAGCGGCAGCAGCGCCTGCCCGCGCGCGTCCAGGCGCTCGCGCACTTCATAACAGCGCTCCCGCGGGATGAGCGGCGGCGCTATGCGCGGCTGCAGCGCATATAACTCCGGGCGATCTTGCCGCCCGATATACAGCAGATCACGGAAGCCGGCGGTCGTCAGCAGGGCAGCGCGCGCGCCCTTGCGCTCCAGGATGGCGTTTGTCGCCACAGTGGAGCCGTGCGCCACTTGCTCCAGCGCCGTCAAATCCCCGCCGCTTAGCGCTGATAAGCCCGCCAGCATCGCCCGCTCCGGCTGCTGCGGGCTGCTCGGCACTTTGTGTATGCGCAGCTTCCCCTCGTCTATCAGCACAAAATCGGTGAAGGTGCCGCCGATGTCTACGCCCGCGCGCATTTTTCGCTCGCTCGCTAGCTGTCAGTCGTCCCGCGCGCAATCATACCACCCGCCCGCGAGATGCGGAATGCGGCTGATGCTACAGTCTGGTGCCAAGCCTCATCCGCTTACATTTCGCCTACGGGTCTCTTGTATGCCTTTTATACTCCGCCAGCATTTCTCCAACATTACTCGCCTATTCTGTAGCTGTATCAACAAATGCAAGCCGAGTACCAAAAAAGGAGACCTAATCATGTTGATTCGCAGACGCACCCCCTACTTCCGCTGGGTGGACGACATGCTCAACGATGCGCGCCTGTGGACGGGCGTCAATGGCGAGTTTGAACCCCGCGGTTTTCAACTGGCGCTGGATGTCGAAGAAACCGCCGCTGCCTACACCGTGCGCGCCAACCTGCCCGGCATCAAGCTGGACGACATCAGCGTCAACATTCATGACGATGTGCTGACCGTCAGCGCCGAGTCCGCCGCCGAAGCACGGGGCGAAGACAGCCGCACGCTGCTGCGCGAGCGCCGCTACGGCAAGTTCCGCCGCAGCCTGCGCCTCCCCACCATCGTTGATGGCAATGCCGTTGCCGCCAATCTGGAAGACGGCGTACTCGTCATCGCCCTGCCCAAGGCGGAACATGCCAAACCGCGGCAAATCCCGGTCACGGTATCCGGCAACGGCAGCTAGCGCATCCAGGCTCATTTGGTCTGCGGGGGCGATCCAACCTGGGTCGCCCCCGCATTTGCTCAGCCCTCGCGGGCAGTTGCGCCCGCTGATGCGCCCCAGCCGCCACCGCCAGGCGTCTCGATGATCACCCGCTCGCCCGCTTTGAGCTGGGCGACTGCTTTCCCGCCGACTGTAATTTCGCCAGCGGCGCGCACAATGCGGTTGCGCCCAAGGGCTCCCGCCCCGCCGCCCTGCAGGCCATAAGGCGGGCGGAGGCGCCGCTCGGAATTAATCGTGACCGTTGCCGGGACCAGCGTTTCCAGCTCGCGCAGGATGCCATCGCCGCCGCGATAGCGCCCCGCGCCGCCGCTGCCCTCCCGCAAGTGATAGCGCCACACCCGCAGCGGCAAGCTGTATTCCAGCGCCTCCACCGGTGTATTCAGCGTGTTGGACATGTGGCAATGCCGCCCGGAAATGCCATCGCCGCCGCGGTAGCCGCCATGTCCGCCGCCAAGCGTCTCGTAATAGACAAAGGGCGCGCCGCCATCAAAACCGCCGATGGTGAAATTGTTCATCGTGCCCTGGGATGCCGCGGGCACAGACCCCGGCAGCGCCTGCGCCAATGCGCCCAGCACTGCATCCACGATGCGCTGGCTCGTCTCGGTATTGCCCAGCACCACCGCCGCCGGGAAGCGCGGGTTCAAAATGCTGCCAGCGGGCGCAACCACCGCCACCGGCGCGAAACAGCCGTGATTCACCGGAATATCTTCCGCCGCCAGCAAGCGCACGCAATACCAAGTCGCCGAGCGCACAATCGCCGGCACCGCATTTACATTGCCCAGCACCTGCGGCGCGCTGCCAGTGAAATCAGCGCGCATGGTTTTGCCCTTTACATCGACCCGCACTTTTATCGGGATCTCGAATTCTGTCTGGCCGTCGCCTTCCATGGCGTCAGAAAAGCGGTAGCTGCCATCCGGCAGCGCGGCGATAACCGCTTCCGTCAGCCGCCGCGAATAGTCCAGCAGGGCGGCGGCATGCTCGGCGCTCGCCGTTACACCATGCTCGCGCATTAGCGCCTGCATACGGCTTTCGCCGATGCGCTGGGCGGCAAGCTGCGCCTGCAAATCGCCTAGGCGTTCGCCCGGGTTGCGGCTGTTGCCCACCATCAGCGCCAAGACGCCGTCATTCAGCGCGCCGCCCGCGCGCAGCTTCACCGGCGGGATGATGAGCCCCTCTTGATAAAGCTCGGTGCTCAACGGAGATGAGCCCGGCGTCATGCCGCCGACATCGGCGTGATGCGCGCGGCTGGCGACAAAATAGCGCAGCGCGCCATCAGCAAAAACTGGCGAAATCATGGTGATATCTGGCAGGTGCGTACCGCCATGGTAAGGGTCATTCAGCACCACGACATCGCCCGCGGCGAAGCTGTCGAAATGGCTGACCGCTGCCGCCACGGACGCTGGCATGCTGCCCAGGTGCACGGGGATATGCGCCGCCTGCGCCACCATGCGCGCCTCCGCGTCAAAAACGGCGCAGCTGAAATCCAGCCGCTCGCGGATATTCGGGCTGAAGCTGCTGCGGCGCAGAGTCAAACCCATCTCTTCCGCCACCGCCGCGAAGAGATTTTTAAACACTTCCAGGCTGATGGCATCAACCGCCATGCGCGCTCCTTCCCGCCGCTGCCCAACCAGCACTATCTAGCGGAGATTTTACTGGAAAATCATGCGCCAGTAAGTGCAAGGTAGTCATGCGATCTCAGGTAAAAATACCTTGAAGCATTTGCCCTGCCGCCCGCGCCGGCGCTTTCTGCGCCGCCATGCCAGTGGTAACATTCCTATAGACTCCAATCACTCCTTGAAATCGGAACAACAGCTTGCGCCTGCTTCTCTTTGCCAACGGGATGTTTCAAGACGGTGCTATGGTGCGGCGGCATGCCCGCGCCCTGCCGCCGCCGCGCATTGTCTGCGCTGATGGCGGCGCGCTGCTGGCGGAAGCGCTTGGCTTCTTCCCCGAGACAATCATCGGCGATTTCGACTCGCTGACGGCGGCGCAAGTGGCGCGCTTCACCGCGGCTGGCGCTGAAATTATCCGCCACCCGCCCGAAAAAGACGAGACCGACCTGGAACTGGCGCTGGAATTTGCATTAAGTCTCCAGCCGGCAAGCATCACAATTCTGGGAGCATTGGGCGCGCGCATCGACCAGACGCTCGCCAATATCCAGTTGCTCTGCCTGCCTGACCTGGGCGAGTTGCCAGCGCTGCTTGTTGATGGCGCGCAAAGCTTACAGCTGCTGCGCCCGGGCAGCTACCGCATCGCGGGCAGGGCGGGCGATACCATCTCCCTGCTCCCGCTGACGGACGCGGCAAAGGGCATCCGCACGCGCGGGCTGCGCTATGCCCTGCGGGATGAATCGCTGACTCTGGGACCCGCCCGCGGCATCAGCAATGTCATGCTGGCGGGCACGGCGGAAGTCGCGCTGGCTGAGGGGCTGCTCCTGCTGGCGCACACGGTCGGGCGCGCCTGATGACGGCTTTCGCCGTCATCAAGCGGGATGCAAATGGCAGCGTCGAGCTGTCTTATACCGGCACCCTGCGCGAGCGGGACGCCAGGCATATCTGCATTGACGCCGTCTTCGCGCTGCCCGACCGCGACCTGGGCTATGTGCAGCTGCAGCGCGGCGACCATTTCCGCGAATGGTTTTATGCCGGGCGCTGGTACAACATATTCCGCGTCAGCGCTGCCCAATCGCGCGCGCTCAAAGGCTGGTATTGCAATATCACGCGCCCGCCAGTTTTCGGCGATAACAGCGTGGCGGCGGATGACCTCGGCCTCGATGTCTTTGTCTATCCCGATGGCAAGACCCTGCTCCTGGACAAAAGCGATTTTGAGCGGCTGCCCCTGTCCCGCGCCGAGCGGGAGCAGGCTTGGGCGGCGGTCGCCGACATCAAGAGCAGGGTTCAGCGGCGTCAGCCGCCTTTCGACGAAATAACAACATAAAAGGGCGCAGCAACCGAATCCCGCTATGCCCGGCGCTATTCCAAGTCGGGGCGGATCACCAGCACAGGCGCATTAACATCGTGCATGACCTTGTTGGCGACGCTGCCGAATACCAGCCGCGCCAAGCCGGAATGCCCGTGCGTGGTCATGACGGCGAGGTCGGCTTCTTCCTCTTTAATGAAGTCGATGATGTGCTGCGCCACGCCCACCGCGTCAATAATGTGCAGGCGGCAGGCGACCCCTTCCGCACGCACTTCGTTGCGCAAGCCCAGCAAATGCTGCTTGATTTCTTCCCGAATGCGGTTGGCGAGCTCATACTCGCCGGCGATTGCCAGCGAATCTACAAATTCGTGCATCGGCGGCGTGAAGATATGCAGCAGGGTCACCTCGCCGCCGCTGATGCGCGCGAAATCGACAGCGTAGGGGATCGCCCGCTCGCTCCAGGCGGATCCATCTGTCGGCACAACGATTTTCTTGAAGGGGCGATGCTGAAACATCAAAACCTCTCTTTGCTCGCAAATGGTTCTTACTTTCAGTATAGCACAGTTCTGCATGTGAATGCTTTTGCACTCTTGACCTCGCGGAAAAAATCTCTATAATTCCTCTGCGAATTCTACAGAAATCTAAGTAAATATACATGAAAACTGCGCAAAAAACCGACCTGTCGCTGGCATCGAATTTCAAGATTGCCCTCTTCCATCTCGGCTCGGGCTTGGCGGATGTGCTGACGACTGGCGTCTGGAACCGCATCATGGTGGCGGATTTGGGCTTCAGCGCCGCCTTTGTCGGTTTGCTCACCGGCTTGCGCTACTTCCTCGCGCCCATCGGCGTGCTCACCGGGCGCTATTCCGACAGGCACAGCGTCGGCGGCTACAAGCGCCTCTTCTGGATTTTCCTGGGCAGAGCCATGATGGCTGTCAGCACGGTATCTCTTGGTTTCACCACTGCCGAGCTTATCCGCCTGGCGCAGGGGGGCGCATCGCCGCCGACGCCGCCTCTTTTGTGGCTGGCGCTTATTGTCTCCTTTCTCTTGTTCAGTTTGGGCGTCGCCATATCCGGCAGCACCTTCCTCGCGTTGATATATGACCGGGCGGCGGCGCATCAGCGCGGGCGGGCAGTCGGCATCGTTTGGACCTTTCTGCTGATTGGCTTCGCGCTCGGCGGCGTCATCTTCAGCGTCTTGCTGCCCAGTGATGAAGCGGCTGGTGCCCTGGGCTACAGCGCTGATTCGGCGCTTTTTATGTTTCTTGTTACCGCCGCTGGCTTGGCGCTCATCTGGATGATTTCCCTGTTGGGCGAAGAGCGGCGCGCACAGCCCTCAGCTTTGGCGGCGGCCGCTACCCAGCGCAGCCTGCGCGGGGATCTGGCGCTTGTTTGGCGCAGCCGTTCGCTGCGCTTCTTTTTCTATTATTTGACGCTTTCGATGCTCTTCTCCTTTTTGCAAGATACGGTGCTGGAGCCCTTCGCCGGCGAAGTATTTTCCTTGGAAGCCAGCGTGACCAACCGCTTCGCCGCTTACTGGGGCTTCACCGCGATTGTCGGCTCTTTCGCTTCTATCGGGCTGATGCGGCGCGTCCAGTCGCTGACACAATCAGCGCTATGCCAAGTTGGCATTGCCGTGCTGCTGCTCGCCTACGGCTGCTTCGCCGTCAGCGCGCTGGCAGAGCTGCGCGGTTTGCTAAGCCCGGGGCTGATTTTTCTGGGATTGGGCTTGGGCGTCTGGAATATCGGCACCCTCGGCATGATGATGGACATGAGCCCGGCGGGGCGCGCCGGCACCTTCCTCGGCTTTTGGACATTCTGCGTCACTATCGCCCGCGGCGCTGGCGTTACTGGCGGCGGCGTCCTGCGGGATTTGGCGCTGGCGCTATCCGGCGATATCGCCGTCGCCTATGGCGCGGTCTTTTGCGTCGGCTTCGGCGGCTTGCTGCTGGCATGGCTCGCCCTGCGGCAGGTCAACCGTTCCGAATATCAGGCCGACCTCAGCGCGGATGAACAGCGGCAGGCGCTCTTCGCCCACTCCCTCGATTAGCGCGTTATTTGAGCTGCGCCAGCAACGCCTCGACATCGGTATAGCCCATGATGCTGTAGCCAGCATCAACATAGATGACTTCGCCCGTAATGCGCCGCGACAAATCCGAGGCGAGGAAAAGCGCCAAATCGCCAACATCGTCCTGGCTGACCAATTCGCCCATGGGCGAGGTGGCTTCGGCATATTTCAGCAAATCGCGGAAGCCCTCAATCCCGCCGGCGGAAAGCGTTTTGATGGCGCCGGCGCTGATGGCATTGACGCGGATTTTGCTGCCGCCGACATCCGCCGCCAAATACATCGTTATCGCTTCCAGCGCCGCTTTGGCGATTGCCATCGCGTTATAATTGGGGATGACCTGGCGCGAGGCATTGTAGGTCAAGCTCATGATGCTGCCGCCGTCCGCCATCAGCGGCTCGGCGCGGCGCGTCATTTCTATCAGGCTGATGGCGCTGATGTCGATGGCGCTCAAAAGCGCCTCGCGGGAGACATCGACGAAGCGCCCGCCCAGGGCGGCGCGCTCGGCAAATGCGACCGAATGCACCAGCACATCCAGCTTGCCATATTTGGCGGCGACCGCTTCAAAGACGGCATCCAGCTCCTCCGCCTTGGCGACATCCGCTTGCAGCATCAGCTCACAGCCGATTGATTCGCCCAGCGGCAGTACGCGCCGCGCCAGCCGCTCCATGGCATAGCTGAGCACGATAGTCGCGCCTTCCCGCTGCAAAGCGCGCGCGATACCCCAGCCGATAGAATTTTTATTCGCCACGCCAAAGACCAGCGCGACCTTCCCATCCAATAAAGCCATGCGCCTTCGCCTTCCCTTGTCGCTTGCGCCGCTAGAAGTGAGCGAATCATAGCCCAACCTGGCGCTGTCTGTCCAGTTGCATCGCGGCGAAGAGGCCGCGCGCATCATTGACCAGCGCCGCCAGACCTGCTATCCTGTTGCTAGCGACCGCCTATACTTTCCCCGACTATGAGCGATTCTGAACGCATATTCGTAACCGTTGCCATCGATTTTTCTGATGCCATCATTGATGATTTACGCGAAATCTCGCCCCGCCTGCGGGTCGAGCGCCATTTCCCCCAGGTTTCGCCCGATGTTGTCGCGAAGACCGAAGTGCTCTATACCACGGGCTTCTATCCGGAACCGGAGCTGGCGCCCAAGCTGCGTTGGATTCAGATGAATTCCGCCGGCATGAGCCACGCCTTCAACAAGGCGATAGTCAAAGCGGAAGATATCATCGTCACCTCCACCAGCGGCATTCACGCCACCAACATGGCGCATTATTGCCTGATGACGATGTTGATGTTCAACTACAATATGCGCAGCGCCTTTGAATTGCAGGGCAGGGCGGAGTGGCTGGATAACCGGCATGCGGTCTTCTCGCCCGTGGATATGGGGCGGCAGACTGTCGGCATCATCGGCTATGGCAGCATCGGGCGCGAGCTGGCGCGCCTCGCCTCCGCCATGGGCATGAAGGTCATCGCCTCCAAGCGTGACCTGAGCACAACTGCCGAGGTCAACGCCTATACCCTGCCCGGCACTGGCGACCCGTCTGGCGATATCCCTGACCGCATCTACCCGGCGGAAACCATCGCCTCCCTGGCAAAAGACTGCGATTATCTGGTGGTGACGGTGCCGCACCTGGACGCGACCGAGGGCTTAATCGACGAAGCGGTCTTGCATGCCATGAAGAAGACCGCCGTGCTCATCAATGTCTCGCGCGGGGCGGTTGTCGATGAAGCGGCGCTTATCAGCGCGCTGTCCGCGGGCACGATAGCGGGCGCCGCCCTTGATGTCTTTGAAGAAGAACCATTGCCCGCCAGCAGCCCGCTCTGGTCCCTCGATAATGCCATCATCACGCCCCACATCTCCGGCTTCACGCGTGATTATCACGAAAAAGCCGCCCGCGTCTTCAAGGAAAATCTGCGGCGCTATCTAGAGAATCGCCCGCTGCTCAACCAGCTTGACCGCGCCCGCGGCTATTAAGAGCGCAATTCCGCATTCAGGCGGTGCCGCGCCGCGCCGATGATCTTCTTGCGAATTTTGGCGGCATTTTTATCCGTCAAGGTGCGCGCGTCATCCTGGAAGGTCAACGCATAGGCGAGGCTCTTCTTGCCCGGCGGTATTGGCTCGCCCATATAAACATCGAAGAGCGTCACCTCTTTCAGCAAGCGCCCGCCCGCTTGCCGTATCACCGCTTCGACAGCGCCCGCTGGCATATCGGCGCGCACAATCAGCGCGATATCTTCCAGCACCGCCGGCCTTGTCGGCAGCGCCGCCACTTTATGCAATCGCCGCTGCTGACGCATCAAAGGCGCGACCGCGAACTCCCCATAAAGCGCCGGTGCCGCTGTCAGCTTGAAGCGCGCCGCCACCTGCGGATGAATTTCGCCGAAGCTGCCGATGCGCTCCCCCGCCACCAGCAAATCGGCTGAGCGTCCTGGATGCAAGCTCGGCTGTGTCCCGCGCTCATAGCGGAAGTCCTCAATATGCAGCGCCGCCAGCACATTCTCCAGCACGCCTTTCAGGTCATAGAAATCCATCGGCGGCGCCGGGCTTTCTTCCTGCCACCAGGGCTGGGCGCGCGCGCCAGTCAAAAATATGCCCAGGCGCTGCGGTTCCTGCGGCAGCAGCGCGCCCCCGCCCAAATACACTTTGCCGATTTCGAAGAGCTGCTGTGATGCCTGATAGCGCCCGTTGTTGACGACATTTTCCAACATGTTGCCCAAGAGCGTCCGCCGCAGCACATTGCGCTCGCTGGCGGCGGGGTTGGCGATTTCCACATAGCTGTCCGCCGCGGGCATTGGCGCGCCGGCTGGCAGCAGTTGCGCTTCGCTCTCGCGGCTGGTGAAGCGGTAGTTAATCACCTCGTACAATCCCTGCGCCGCCAGGATATCGCGGATGCGTTCTTCGGTCAGGACAGCAGTATTTTCCCGCTGCGGCGGCATCTCGTCCGCCATAATCGTGTCGGGTATTTGGTCATAGCCGATGATGCGCGCGATTTCTTCTATCAAATCCGCCTGCCCAACAACAGCGTCAGCGCTGATATCCAGCCGGAAATCGGGCGCGGTCGCCAACATGACATCGCCTTCAATGGCAACTTCAAATTCGAGCCGGCGCAGCACCGCCGCGGCATCAGCAAGCGCGACTTCCATGCCCAGCAGCTGACGGACGCGGGCAATCGGCAGCGCCACTGTCGGCGCTGGCGGCGGCGCGGGATAGTTGTCCAGGACGCCGCTGGCGATTGTGCCGCCGCCCAACTGCCGCATCAGCTCGATGCCGCGCTGGCAGCCGAGTATCGCTTGCGATGGGTGTACGCCGCGGCTGAAGCGGGCTGAAGCCTCTGTATGAACCTTCTGCTCGCGCAGGGTTTTGCGAATGCTGATATTGTTCCATGCCGCCGATTCCAAAAGCACATTTTGCGTCTCGGCGCTGATTTCGGTTTCGCCGCCGCCGATGACGCCGCCCAAGCTCAAAGCGCCGGCGGTATCCGCCACCAAAATGGTCTCCGCGCCCAAAGCGCGCGCTTCGCCATCCAGCGTTTCCAACTGCTCGCCGGGCTGCGGCAAGCGTGTGATGATGGTCGGCAGCCCGCCGGCGCGCTGGCAGAGCTTGTCATAATCAAAAGCGTGCAGCGGCTGCCCCAGCTCAAAGGTGATGTAATTGGTGACATCAACGATATTGTTCCGCGGGCGCTGCCCAATCAGCTTGAGCCGGTGCCGCAGCCAAAAGGGCGATTGCCGCACTTTTGTATCGCGCAGCAGCGTCAGCGTGAAGCGCGGGTTCAGCGCTGGCTCGCGGATGTCAATGGCGACCTGCTCGGCGATGGGCGCGCCTTCCGCCAGAAAATCATAAGCGGGATAACGCATCTCGGTGCCGAGGATGGCGGCGACTTCGCGGGCGACGCCGACCATGCTCAAGCAGCGCGCCAAATTCGGCGTGAATTCGATATCCAGCAGCACATCGCCCAGCACATCCGCCAGCGCCATGCCAGCGACAAAGCGCTCGTCATGGTCCATCAGAATCACGCCTTCGTGCTCGTCCGAAATGCCCAGCTCCTTCTCCGAGCAGACCATGCTCTTGTTGTAGATGCCGCGCAGTTCCCGCCCTTTCAAAGTTGCGCGCCGCGGCTTGTCGCTGTGGCCGTCCCACACGGTCGCGCCTTCCAACGCCAGCGCGCACCAAAGCGGCGGGGAAATCTCGCCTTGGTCTTTGTATTCAAATAGGTTGGGCGCGCCCGTTACACATTGTTCGAGCTCGCCGCCGCCATACTCCACCAGCGCCATGACCAGGCGGTCGGCGTTGGGGTGCGCCTTCACCTCGACAATCCGCCCCAGCAGCAGTTTGTCCCGCTCCCATACCAAATGGTCGGAGCGCGGCATGACCAGGCCGGGCACGGTCGCCTGCGGCAGCCCGATGTAACGCAGATGCGCCACTTCCAAACCCGCCAAAGTCAGCCGCTCCGCCAGCAGCTCTACAGGAACCTCAATATCGACATACTCTCGCAGCCAGGTTATCGGCACTAACATCGTCTTCGTTCTCCTTTACGGTCTACAGCCAAGCGCCGCCTCTAGGCGGCGGGAATATGGATTTCGGTCAAAGGCAGCATCGCTGAGGCCGCGGCTGGGTTATCCCGCCAATCCAGGCGCTCGCCGCTGTGATTGTCGTAGAGTATCGCCACCAGCGTATAGGTGCCGGGCGCGACCGCGCTGATATCAATGCTGTATTGCCCCAGCCCCTGCCGCTGCGCCAGCGCCAAATCCAGGCTGGCGACATTAAGCCCCTCCGCCGAAAGCAGTTGATGCGACAGGCTGAAGCGCCACGGGTCGAAGTCCGCGAGCGCTTCCCAACTGTCCAGCAGCAAAATGGCATCCCCGCTCGCGGCGGGGGCGGCACCATAAAATGCGTAACGAAGCAGCGCCGTCTCATGCGCAGACAGCACTTCCGGCGCTTGACATCCCAAGCCCTGCCAGCGGTAGAAAGTCAGCACAGTATCTATGCCAAGTTCATAATTTTCGCAAGCCTGATACCGCGCTGACGCGATGCTGGCGGCAAGCGCCGCCGCTTCCGCCGCCGGCACCAGCCCGCGGCGATACATCAGCCAGAACTGCGGCTCCCGCAGCGCGCGCATATTCACGGAGGCGGCAAGCGCCGCGCTGTCTTCCAGCGCTTCGATGTGTACGCCCAGCCGCGTAAAATAATAGTCACGCTGCGGATAGTCCAGCTTGGAGCGCCAGTTGACGCGGAAATCATCAAATTTGTAGCCGAGCAGCGTGCCGGGCTGCCCCGCCCGCTCAAGCACGCGGCTGACGGCATGCCAGGGAATGCGCTCGGTATAGCGCCCGCTGATGGACAAATACTGCGTCCATTGCCCCGAATGCTGCCAGACGATGCCAGCGACAAGCCACAGCGGCAGCAGCAGCGCCAGCCACGGCTTCCAGCGCCAGGCGCGGTAGTGTATCCGCGCCGCCAGCAGCAGGAACAGCGCGAAACCCGGCGTCGTCAGCCGCATGGTGCCGGGCACAACTATGCCCACAAAGTGCGTGAATAGCGCCAGCGCCAGCAGATAATAGAGCAGCAGCAGAGGGGCGGGGCTCAGGCGCTTTACCGCGCGGGGCAGGGGCAGCGCCGCCAAGAGCAGCGTCAGCAGCAGCAAAAGCGCGCTGCCGACAAACATGATGTTCAGCCAGCTGAAAAGCACCGCAGCCGTGTTTTCGCCGCTCGGCGGGCTGCTGCTGAAAGTCTGCCCCAAGCCCTCAGTCAGCATTGGTGCCGCCCAAGGCAAAAACAGCGCCAGCGCCGCGCCAATCACCAGCGCAGTCTCCAGCCAACGGCGGTCCTTACGCTGATGCAGCAGATGATACAGCCCCAGGGCGATGAAAAGCAGCGCGCTGATGGCATGGGTATTCGCCAGCGCATACGCAGCCAGAAAAAGCGCGCTATAATCACGGCGTTTTGGCTTCCGCGCAGGGTCAGCCAGCCGCAAATACATCCAGAGCAGCGTCACCGATGTCAGCAGCAGCAGCGGATACATGCGCAGATACCACAAATAAAAGTTGAAGACGGCGTTGCTCGCCATGATTATCAAGGCGATGAGCCCTGCCGCTGGCGCCACCTGGTCACGGCTGAGCCTGTAAACCATCGCCGCTGCCAGCAGCCCGCTGAACACCGTCATCACCCGCCCCAGGGCGACATCAGGCGCTGTTAACTGCCCCCACAGGTTCAGCAAAATAAAGAAGAGCGGGCTGTGATCGGGGCTGACGCGCCGCAGCGATGCCAGGGTATCCAGCGGGCTGTAGGGACCGTCGACTATCCAGCCGACATTAAACATGGAATAAAATTCGTCCGTGCGCGGCGGATACAAATCAACCTGGCTCAAGCCCAAGAGCGCCACCGCCATCAGCGGCGGCAGCGCCCAAATCCAATGATTCTGGCTGATGCCCGCCGGGAAAAATTTCGTGTAATGCCGCGCCATGTTCGCCGCCTCGCCGCCGCACACTAAAATTGCTGCAAGAAGCGCAGGTCGTTGCCCCAGAAATAGCGAATGTCTTGGATGCCATGTTTCAACATGGTGATGCGTTCGGGACCCATGCCAAAGGCGAAGCCGCTCCACTCGCTGGGGTCATAGCCGCCATTGCGCAGCACCTCCGGGTGCACCATGCCGCTGCCGGCAATCTCCAGCCAGCCGGTGTATTTGCAGACGCGGCAGCCCGCGCCGCCACAGAGAAAACATTCGACATCAACTTCCATGCTGGGCTCGGTGAACGGGAAATAGGAGGCGCGGTAACGCACGCGGGCATCGGGGCTGTACATGCGTTTGGCAAACTCGGCGATGGTGCCTTTGAGGTCGCTCATGCGGATGTTGCGCCCCACCGCCAGCCCTTCCACCTGCGTGAATTGGATTTCGCTGCGGGCGGTAACCTGCTCTTGCCGATAGCACATGCCGGGCAAGATGACGCGAATCGGCTTGCTGCCGCCAGCGCCCAGCGCGCGCATAGCGCGGATTTGCCCCGGCGATGTATGCGTGCGCAGCAGTACCCGCGGGTCTGTGGTGTAGAAGGTATCCTGCATATCCCGCGCCGGGTGATGCGGCGGCAGGTTCAGCAAGGTGAAGTTGAATTCGTCTTCTTCGACATCGCGGCTTTGGAAGACCTGGAAGCCCATCTCCGCCCAAATTTGCTGGAATTCGCGGTGGGTGCGCGTGGATGGGTGGATGCCGCCGCGCCGCCGCGGCTGCGCTGGCAGGCTGATGTCAATCTCGCCCTCTTCCAGCTCCCGCGCCAGCCGCTGGCTCTGTATCAGCGCCTCGCGCCCTTCAAAGGCTTGACGCAGCTCGCCCTGCAGCGCGTTGACCCGCTTGCCAAAGATGGCGCGCTCGGCTTTCGGCAAGCTGCCGATGGTGCCGAAAAGCCCGCTCACTGCGCCGCGCCTGCCGAGGTATTGCGCGCGCCAGGCGCTCAAGCCGTCGTTATCGTGGATGCTGCCCAATGCGGCAAGCGCCGCCTCGCGCAGCGCGTCAATCGACTGAGACATGCCATTTCCTCCATCCTGATTAAGTATCACGGGCAGCGGTCATAGCCGATAAAAAACGCCCCCGCCCCCAAAAGGGACGAGAGCGAAAGCACTCCCGCGGTACCACCCCAATTCAGCGCCACCAACCGGCGCTGCGCTCAATGCCCAGTAACGCCGGGCTGGCGGAGCGGGCTAGTGGGGCTTTCGCCCGTTCACCCGTCAGCTCGGAAGGGAATTCCACAACTGCCGCTGCGGGGGCTTCCAGTCATCGGCTCCCGCTCCCTGTTTTGGCAGGCGTCAGCTTGACGCGCTTGCGGACTGTCTTCGTCGTCGCCTTTCCTTCTGCATAATTCTGCGGGCATTATGCTGCGCCATCCGCCGCGCTGTCAAGTGAAACTTACATCAAGCCCCGGGGAGTTCAACCTCCGCCAGCGGGAGCATTGCCCTGGCAGGCTTTGCAGCGAAGGGGAGGGCGAGACTGTTCACTCCCGCGAAGTATAGTCCCCTTTGACGATCCACTTATAGGTCGTCAATTCTTCCAGCGCCATCGGTCCCCGCGCGTGCAGCTTCTGGGTGCTGATTGCCACCTCCGCCCCCATGCCCATGGCGCTGCCATCGGTGAAGCGTGTGCTCGCGTTCCAATAGACCGCCGCCGAATCCACTTCGTTTAAGAAGCGCTGCGCATGCGCCGGCGTCTCCGTCAAAATGCCGTCCGAATGCTGTGTGCCATGCTCGGCGATATGGGTAATCGCCTCACAGACATCGTCGACCACTTTCACGCTTAATGTCAAGTTGTACCACTCGGTGTCGAAAGCTTCTGGTGCCGCGGGAGTAACGCGTGGGTCGCCGCCCACGATGGCATACGCGCGCTCATCAGCATGAAAGCTGACGCCCGCCGCGCCCAGCAGCGCCACCACCCGCGGCAGCAGCGCCGGCGCAATATCGCGATGCGCCAGCAAAGTTTCCATCGAATTGCAGACGGCGGGGCGCTGTGTCTTCGCATTGTCCAGCAGTGGCAGCGCCCGCTCCAAATCGGCGCTGGCATCCACAAAAATATGGCAGATGCCGATGCCGCCAGTTATCACCGGGATGCTGCTGTTCTCGCGGCAGAAGGTATGCAAGCCATTGCCGCCGCGCGGGATTATCATGTCGATATACTCGTGCAGCCGCAGCATTTCCCGCACATAGCGCCGGTCGCGGCTGGCGATGACTTGTATTGCCGCGGCGGGGAAGTCGAAGTCTCGTAGCGCGCCCTGCAATATCTCGCTCAGCTTCATATTGCTGTTGAGCACATCAGAGCCGCCGCGCAGCAGCACTGCGTTGCCAGTCTTCAGCGCCAGGGTCGAAATATCCACGGTTACATTGGGGCGCGATTCATATATCGCGCCCAGCACGCCGAGGGGCGTCCGCCGTTTGATGAGCTGCAAGCCATTGTCCAGCCGCGTATCCAGCAAGACTTCGCCAACGGGGTCGGGCAAGGCCGCCACTTTGCGCACATCGGCGATGATGCCGGGCATGCGCTGCTCCAAGGCGATGCGGTCACGAATCCAAATTGGGTCGACGCCATTGGACTGCGCCGCGTCCAAGTCACGCTGGTTCGCCTGCAGGATGTCGCCCGTATGGGCTTCCAGCGCGTCCGCGATGGCGCTGATGACGGCGTTCTTTTCAGCGCTGTTCTTCTGGGCGAGTATGGCGGCGGCTGCCCGCGCGTCACGCCCCAGCGTCTCCAGGTCAATCGCTTGCGCTAGGAATTCCATTGCTCCGCCTTTCTATGCTGTTGCCGCCACTGTAGCATACACAAGCGCGCCCAATTTGCAACAGCGGTTGAAGGGCGCTCCAGGGCAATTGCGCCGAATGATTTTTCACCACAGAGACACAGATGTAAGTGCGGAGATTCGACATGGATTTTACCACCGAGTACACCGAGATACACCGAGAAAAGCATAAGAAAATCTCTTTGAATCTTTACTCGGTGTGCTCAATTTTCTTCTGTGTTCTCGGTGGTAAGGGCTGTGTACAGACTGCTCAGTAAGCACTAGATTGTCGCATTACTTACTTGCATTTACTAAGATTTTCGAATGCCGTATTCATCGCCTGCTCATCTAAAGTCGTAGGCACGATCACTTGCTCGCCCAGGCAAATCAACACGATCCCGCGATCGTTTCGGTGAAACGCTCCTGCATCACCTGATTTTCTATGGATATGCGGAAGAATCTTTGTGTCCTTTGTGTCTTTGTGGTGAAAAATTGTTTGATACAATGCTCTGAATACCTAGCTTGCTCTTTGCTTTTCGTCATCTGATACAATATCGCTGTGATTTCGCGTAGGAGCCAGCTTCATGCCAACCCCGCGCCTCGATGCCAAGCAAATTGTCAACTGGAGCATCGTATTCTCCGTGCTGCTCTGCGCCGCGATTGTGGCGATGGGCGGCGCCCTCAGCCAATTTGAAATCATCCCGCATCCAGAAGACCCGCTGGTCTATGAATGGCAGCTGGCGGAGCAGACCGCCTGGGGGCAGCTGACCGCCTGGCTCGGTTTCGCCCTGCATCAGCTGCTCATCTGGGCGACTATCGCCTATGCCCAAAAGCGCTATAACAAGCGCGATTACCGCAACTCTTTGCGCCCGGTCAACCTCTGGGCGCTGGGCATCAACCTTGTATTCATCGCCCTGCACTACCTGCAGACGCTCTTCTTTTATGACGCCATCGCGCAGGACCTTCCCAGCTGGACGGCGCAGTTCGCGGTCGCGCTGATGTTGATTGTCATCCTCGGCATCGAGAACCAGCGGCGCGGGCTTTTCTTCGGCAAAAAGGTGAAGTTCCGCAAAGCCTTCACCGACGGGCTGCGCAAATATCACGGCTTTTTCTTCAGCTTCGCCGTGATTTATACTTTCTGGTTTCATCCCATGGTGCCGACGCTGGGGCATCTTATCGGTTTCATCCATGTCGTGCTGGTGATGGCGCAAGGCTCCCTGATGTTCATGCGCGTCCACCTCAACAAGCGCTGGATGTTCCTGCTGGAAATTTTGGTGCTGCCGCATGCCTTCCAAGTGGCGATTAACCAGGGCAGCGATATCTGGCCCATGTTTTTCTTCGGCTTCGCGGCGATATTTTTGGTCACACAAATGCACGGCTTGGGGCTGAAGCCCTGGGCGCGTCAGGCATTTTACGCGTCATTCCTGCTCTTGGCGCTTTATGTCTATTTTGTGCTGCGCGAGCCCTATCAAGCCAATGAGATTGCGCGCATCCCGCTGATTGAATACCTGGTGCTCTTCATCATGTATTGGATGTACCTGGGCGGCGCTTGGATAAGCAGCCGCTTCCCGCCCTTGCGCCAGGACGGCTGAAGCTAGAGCAGCGCCAGATTATTCCGATGCAGCGCGGCATCGCCATAGCTGTAGCCCAACTTCTCGGCAATCTCATGCGACTTCATGCCGCGGATTTGCCGCAAATCGGCGCTGCTGTAATTGCTCAAACCCTGGGCGATTTCCTTGCCGCCCGCCGCCAGCACCAGCAGCGCCGCGCCCCGCTCGAAATCGCCGCGCACTTCCCGAATGCCCACCGGCAGCAGGCTGGCGCCACCCCGCAGCAGCACGCGCTCGGCGCCCGCGTCCACAACAAGCGCGCCCTGCGCCCGCTCGGTCAAGAGCCAGCGCTTGCGGCTGTCCGAGCGTGAATGCGCCGCTTCGATATGCGTGCCGATTTTTTCGCCCGCCAGAATGCGGCGGATGACATCGTCTTCGCTGCCGCTGGCGATAATTGTGCGGATGCCGCTGCGGCTGGCGATTTGCGCCGCCTGCAGCTTGGTAACCATGCCGCCGGTGCCGATGGCGCTGCCAGCGCCGCCCGCCAGGGCATAATGTTCTTCCGATATGGTTTCGATATCTTCGATGAGCGCCGCCGCCGGGTTGCGGCGCGGGTCCTCTGTCAAAATGCCCGGCTGGTCGGTCAAAATTATCAGCACATCGGCATCCACCAAGCTGGCGACCAGCGCCGAAAGCGTGTCGTTATCGCCAACGCGGATTTCTTCGGTGGCGATGCTGTCATTTTCGTTGACAATCGGCACAATCTTTCGCTCGATTAAAGTGCCCAGGGTATCGCGCGCGTTGAGATAGCGCAGACGGTTGCTGAGGTCATCGCGCGTCAGCAATATCTGCGCCACGATTATGCCGAAGATGTCAAAAAGATCTTCGTAGACGCGCATCAAATGGCTTTGCCCCACGGCGCAAAGCATCTGCTTGGCGGGCAGCGATTTGCCTAAATCCGGGAAGTTCAACTGCTCGCGCCCGGCGGACTGCGCGCCCGAAGACACCACAACCACTTCGCAGCCGCGGGCGTGCAAAGCGGCGACCTGCCGCACCAATTCCAGCATGCGCTGCCGGTTGAGCTTTTCGCTGCCGGCGGTCAACACGCTCGAACCCAATTTGAGCACGATTCGACGCATCAGCAGTCCTTTCCGCCAGATAGTCTAAGCCAGCCGCAGCACATAGCCCAGCCGCCGCGCCGCCCGCTGCAGCAGCAGCTCGGCATTGTCCAGCGCCTGCGCCAGCGGCATCGGCTTATCCACGATAGAAAATGCCGCTTGTAAGCCCGCCTCATGCAGCCGGCGGTCGTCGATATTCAAGCCGCCGACCAATGCAATTGTCGGCACGCCATATTCCGCCGCCAGTTTCGCCACGCCCAGCGGTCCCTTGCCGTCCAGCGTTTGAGCATCCATTTGCCCCTCGCCAGTAATCACCAGCGCGCTGCCTGGCAGCTTCTCGCGGAATTGATTACGCGCCAATACCAGCTCGATGCCAGCGACCATCTCACATTGCAGAAATGCCATCAAGCCCGCGGCGAATGCGCCCGCCGCGCCGCCGCCTTTGGCAGCGCGCAGATCGCGCCCGAATTGCTTCGCTATCGCCGTGAAGCAATGGCTCAGGTTCGCTTCCAGCGCTGCCACCATCGCCGCGTCCGCGCCTTTTTGGGGCGCGAATATGCGCGCCGCGCCTTTTTCGCCCAGGGCAGGGTTTTCAACATCAGAGGCGATGATCACCTTCACCTCCGCCCAGCGCGGGTCCATGCCGCTGGCATCAAAGCGCTCGATAGCCGCCAAGCTGCCACCGCCCGGCGGGATCTCCCGCCCGCGCCCGTCCCGAATGCTTAAGCCCAGCGCCTGCAGGCAGCCCATGCCGCCATCAACAGTCGCGCTGCCGCCCATGCCGATGATGATGCGCCGCGCGCCCCGCCCCAAGGCATCCGCCAGCAACTGCCCGCTGCCATAAGTGCTGGCAAGCATGGGATTGAGCTCCGCCGCCGTCAGCAATTCCATGCCGCTGGCAAGCGCCATTTCGATGACGGCGGTCTCGCCGCCGTCAATCATGCCATAGTCAGCGCGGATAGCCCGCCCCAGCGGGTCGCGTACATCCAGGGTGATGCGCTCGCCGCCCGCCGCCAGGAAGGCATCCAGCGTGCCATTGCCGCCGTCAGCTATCGGCAGGCGCTCGATATCGGCATGCAAGCCCGATTGGCTTAAGCCCGCTTCGATAGCGGCGCAGGCAGCCGCCGCCGTCAGGCTCTGCTTAAACGCGCCCGCCGCCACCAAAATCTTCATCCGTCCTGTTCCTGTCGCTCATCATGCCGGGCGCTGCATTGGCAAAGCGCCCGCGCGCCACTATCATAGGCTGGGCGCGCCGCGCCCCGCTGGCGGCATTATACATCATGCGCTGGCGGCAGGGCGCGGGTGAAGCGCCGTTACCATGCGCGAAAGGCAAGGAGATAGCCGATGAACAGCGACAGCGCCTTGAGCCGAATTGAAGCCAGCGGCATTGTCGCCGGGATGCGCGGCGCTTTCCCGCCCGAAGTGGCGCTGCCAGTCGCCGAAATCCTGCTCAAGGAAGGCATCAGCAATTTTGAGCTGATGATGAACTCGCAAGCGCCGCTGGCGGCGCTGCGCGCGCTCAAAGCGGAGTTCGGCGCGGATGTCTGCGTGGGCATGGGCACGGTGCTGGATGCCGCCACCGCGCGCGCGGCGCTGGCTGCCGGCGCGGACTTCCTGGTATCGCCCGCCTTCCAGCCAGAAGTGGTTGAGGCGGCGCTGGCGCGGGATGTGCTGGTGGGCCCAGGCGTCGCCACGCCGTCAGAGGCGGTCGCCGCTTGGGATATGGGCGTCAAGCTCTTGAAGCTCTTCCCCATCGGCGCGCTGGGCGTCGAGTATTTTCGCGCCTTGTTCGCGCCCTTGTCGCACATGCGCTTCATGTGCAATGGCGCGCTGACCGACCAGAATGCCCGCGAGTTCCTGGCGGCGGGCGCGGTCGCCTGTGGCATGGGTCCCTGGCTGGTGGGGGATGGCACTTGGTCGAAGTCGCGGCTGCGCAGCCGCGCGCGCATCCTGGTGAATGCGGTGGCGAGCGGGCGGGGGTAGGGGAGTTGAGAAAGCGACTTGAAACATCTGTGCGATTTGTTATACTAAATTAGTTAGATATCCAGTGGGAATCAGCTATGAGTACAAAGTTATCGCAAGCGGCCTTTGTGTTATCATACTTTCAAGATCGCCCAATGATGGCATTGCGATATGACGACTGGACGGATGATCTTGCTGCTGAATATAAGGCTCAGACTGGAGTGACCGCCCGGCACTTTCGAAGTGTTGCAAGGCGTCTAGCTAGCCAGGGAAAACTGATAAAAGTGAGAAATGGTGTTTATCTTTATGACCCTGAGTATGCGTTAAGTGCTAGCTTGCGCCGTAATGCCAAGCGGCGAAAGGCGTCGAAGTCTCGATTGTCGAAGTTTAACCTTGACAATTATGTGACTGTGTGTAGCGAATGCCGACCGATCATGAGGCTCAATAGATAATACCTTTTGTCCAAAGAGGGCGGAAAAATGCAATCGCTCATATCAATAGCAAGTTCGTTGGAAGATTTTCGTAGTGTTCCAATTTCTGATGATTGGGCATTCAGTGATGCTAAGCGATCTGACACAACTTATATTACGCACGGCTACCACCGGTATCCTGCCAAGTTCATACCGCAATTAGCTCGGAGGCTAATCGAGGAGCTTTCGAGGCAAGGCGATACCGTGCTGGACCCCTTTTGCGGTTGCGGCACTACTCTGGTGGAGTCTGTAGTCTCTGGGCGCCATTCGTACGGATACGACATAAACCCAATTTCAATCTTGATTTCTATGACAAAAGTACGGCGTATTGATCCATCCGTCTTAAATGATACATATGAACAGATTCAATTTGACTACTGGAGCGTCGAGCCTGTACCTCCAAATAATGAAAGGATAGACTATTGGTACAAAGAAGAGCAGAAGACTGATTTATCAAGGCTCTTAGGGGCAATTCAAAAGGTGGAGGATGTGGATGCTCGCAGGTTCTTCCTGTGCGGATTCTCCAATATATTGAAGAACTGTTCAATTTGGCATCAGAAGAGCAACAAGCCGACGCGCGACTTTAAAAAACGAATTCCAGATGTTCTGCGCACATTCGGCCGCCAGATTCGCATGATGCTCAAAGGCAACGCGACATTCTATGATTTAATGCGTGGCGAGAAGCTATTGGCAAGCGCAGAGTGCAGAGATTCTAGACAATTACCTTTAGTGAATGGATCTGTAGATTTAGTTGTAACTTCTCCGCCGTATGTTACATCTTATGAATATGGCGATCTTCATCAGCTATCAATGCTGTGGCTTGAAGGTCTCAATGATCTAAAGTCATTCCGCCAGAAATTTATTGGTTCTGCACTAAGGCGGTCAGAATCAGAATCTTGTGCGTATGAAGCGCATACACGGAGTTCGCTTGCTGCTGAAATCGGCACAAAATTGGAAGCGACAAACGGGAAAACTGCATCAAGCGTAATTAGTTATTTCCAGTCAATGTATGAAATATGGGCAGAGTTGCATCGGGTGCTGCGGGTCGGTGGTAAGGTGAGTGTTGTTATTGGCAATACTAGCCTCAAGGGGGTTGAAATCTCCAATGCCGAGGTGTTTGTTGAGCAGATGCGGAGTTTAGGGTTTCGCTTGTTTGATGTAATCAAGCGCGAAATACCTTCAAAGAATTTGCCATCGACTCGAGACAAAGCGACAGGGCGATTTGCAAAGAAATCGGCTGCTGACGCGTTAGCTTATCCAACGGAATTCGTATTGGTGCTAGAAAAATGCCATTGACAGCAGCAGAATTTGTAGACCTATTTGAGAGGCTGGGCGCATCAACTTATGAAGAAATACCGACCTTGTTAGAATTAGCTAGAGATGAGCACAAAAGGGATTTCCCTGAAAACAAAGACTTTGAGCAATCATGGCGCTCTGTAAAGGGTAGAGGACTTGAAAATGTCATTGAATTCATTTTGGCGAGACAACTTGATGAATTAGGGATGGAGCTTGTTGGCTTAAAGGATGTGAAGAATTTGTTGCAAATCGATTATGGAGAATACGGCGTACATCCTCCTGATGTTGACCTGGTTGTAGTTCAAAAGAGTATACGAAAAGTCTTGGCAATTCTTTCAATAAAGACTTCGCTTCGCGAAAGAGCAACACAAACCGCTTATTGGAGAAATAAACTGAGACAAAATGAAAACACCCGACATATAAAGGTCTTCTTTGTTACTCCAAACAGTGACGACATTCTTAGAAGTAATAGAAAGCCGAATAAGCAGAGAGGGATATTGGAAACCGATATTGACATGACTTATATCGTAAACCTCCCGGGAGTAACAATTGATGATTATCTTTATGAAGGCAAAAGCTCAAGAATTCGTTTGATAGAACAATTGGCGGATGATCTGCTTGGGCTAATTTGAAGATTGAGCGTGTGGATTTGGAATCGAGCATGCTCATGTCTCCCCCCCATCCCCGCGCCTCCTGCCTAATCACCGCCGCTGCCCTCGCCATCGCCGCGCTGCTTATCGCCCTGGGCGCGCTCCTCCCACCCATCAAACTCGCCGAGCGCCTCGCCGCCCGCGCCTACAGCCCGCTCAACGCCGCCGCCCCCGCGCTCGCCTTCGACAACGCCCTCCGCTTG
>JAJDWK010000059.1 GCA_022825675.1 Anaerolineae bacterium
AGAGGGAGGGGCTTAAAACCCTTGTAATCACTGGGTATTCTCCCCTTCCCTCATTTTGGGGATACTTCGCCATAGAGATGGCGAAGGGGCTGGGGGATGGGGGCTTGAGGCGCGATTTCGCATTACTTACTTGTAATTACTTGTACGTGCAACAAAGTAATTGGAATTTGCAAGCGCGGAGATTCGACAAGGGTTTTTACCACCGAGTACACCGAGAAAAACATGAGAAAATCTCTGTGCCCCCGTCAGTTTGGAGTTTGATGACGGCTTGCCGCTACCCGTTTGTTGATGGACAGCGCCCGCCAGTGTCACGCAATCGCTTGCAGCGCCGCCAGCAGGCGGTCGACTTGCGCGGGGCTGCCCGCGCTGATGCGGATGTGGTCCCGCAGGCGCGGCTTGTCATAATAGCGTACGATGATGCCGCGCGCCGCCAGCCGGTCGCGCAAATCCGCCGCCGACATGCCAATCACGCGGCTGAGCACAAAATTGGCGCGGCTGGGATACGGCGCGAGATAAGGCAATGCGCCCAGCGCCGCTTCCAGGCGCTGACGCTGCCCGCTGAGCTGGCGCGCGCGCCGCAAAAGAAAATCGGCATCTTCCAGCGACGCCTGCGCCGCGATATCAGCGGCGACATTGACATTGTAGGGCTGCTTGATCTTCCACAAGTGCGGCATCAGCGCTGACGGGAAAATGCCATAGCCAACGCGCAAGCCCGCCAGCCCCGCCCATTTGCTGAAGGTGCGCAGCACGATGAGGTTGGGCAGCCGCGCCGCCAGCGCCGCCAGGCTCTCGGCTTCGGCAAATTCGATATAGGCTTCGTCCAGCACCACCGTCAGCGGCAGCCGCAGCAGGCGCTCGATATCCCGCCGCGGCAGGAGATTGCCGCTGGGGTTATTCGGCGAGCAGAGAAAGAGCAGCTTGGCGCGCTGCTGGCGCGCCGCCGCTTCCAGCGCCGGGATGTCGAGGGAAAAATCATCGCGCCGCGGCACCTCAACCGCCCGCGCGTGATAGAGCGGCGCGTTAAAGCTGTACATCGCAAATGTCGGTGGCGCATCAAGGATGACATCGCCGGGCTCGATAAAAAGCTGGAAGACCAGCTCGATAAGCTCATCCGCGCCCGCGCCGCAGAGGATATTCGCGGCGGGCGCGCCGCAATAGTCCGCCAGCAGCGCCCGCAGCCGCCCCGATTCCGGGTCGGGATAGATGTGCATCTGCGCCAGTTGCGCCAGCGCTTCCCGCGCGCGGGGGGAGGGACCGTAGGGATTCTCGTTGGCGTCCAGCTTGATGAGCGCCGCCGCCTCCCGCCCCAGCCGCTCGGCGAAGACTTCCAGCGAAGTGGTCGGCGTATAGGCGCTCATGGCGGCGATATCGCGGCGGATGCGCGCTTTTGCGGTCATGACGGGGCTCCCCCCTGGCGCAGGCGCGCGGCGGCGGCATGCCCGCCCAAGCCCTCAGCCGCCGCGATGGTTTCCGCTGGCGCGCTGAGCGCGGCCGCGCTCGCCGGGTTCAAGCCGATGACGCTGACGATTTTCACAAAATTGAGCAGGTTCAGCGGCGAGGCGAAGCGGGCGCTGCCGCCGGTTGGCATCACATGGCTGGGTCCAGCGACATAATCGCCCAGCACCTCAAAAGAATGCTCACCCAGGAAGACGCCGCCGGCATTGCGCACGCGCCCAATCCAGGACCAGGGGGCACTTAATAGCAGGCAGAGGTGCTCGGCGGCATACTCGTTGGCGATGTCGAAGGCTTGCGCCAAATCCCGCGTGATGACGGCGCCGCCGCGCGCCTGCATGGCGCTTTGGGCGATGCCGCGGCGCTCCAGCGCTTGCAGCTGCCGCTCGATTTCACCCGCGACCGCCGCCGCCAGCGCCGCGCTGGGCGTCAGCAATATGGCGGAAGCCAGCACATCATGCTCCGCCTGCGCCAGCAAATCAGCCGCTGCCAGGCGCGGGTCGGCGCTATCGTCAGCGATGACCATCGTCTCGGTGGGACCCAGCAAGCCATCAATGCCGACATCGCCATAGACTTGCTGCTTGGCGAGGGTGACAAAGAGATTGCCCGCGCCAACGATAGTAGCGACGCGGGGCACAGTCTCGCTGCCATAAGCCATGGCGGCGATGGCTTGAGCGCCGCCGATGCGGTACACGCGCTCGACGCCGGCGATAGCCGCCGCCGCCAGAATCGCGGGATGGATATCGCCGCCGCCGCTGGCGGGCGGTGTGCAGATGATGATTTCGGGTACGCCCGCCACCTGCGCCGGGATGACGCTCATCAGCAGCGATGAGGGCAGCGGCGCCGTGCCGCCAGGCACATAAACGCCGACAGAATCGACCGGGCGGATGAGCTGCCCCAGCGTGCCCGCGGCATCAGCTTCGATCCAACTGCCCAGCGGCTGCTTCTGGTGGAAGGCGCGGATGCGCTCCGCCGCCAGCTCCAGCGCCGCGCGCAATTGTGGCGGGATGCCATGAAGCGCCGCGCGGATGGCGGCCGGTGGCACCATCAGCCGCTCGCCCTGCCAGCCGTCAATAGCGCGGTTCCAATGGAAGAGGGCGCGGTCGCCATCGGCGCGCACGCTCTGCAAGATGCGGCGCACGGCGGCTTCTGGCGGCAGACGCTCGCCGAAAAGCGCCTGCGAACGCTCCAGCGCCGCGGCGGGCAGGGCATAGTCGCGCAGGGAATGCCGCTTGAGGATGCTCTCCTGGGCGGCGCGCAGGTCGCTGAAGGTGCGCCAGGCGCTGTCGCTGCTCATCGGCTGTCCTTGCTGTTTGTTGATAGCGGAGTGCTGAGTATGCGGGCGAAGAGTCAACGGGGGATTGTACCACAGAGGCGCAGAAGTAAATGCAAGTAAGTCATGCGAAAACAAAATGACCTTTGTCCTAGTATCTCATCCCCACACAACATCCCAAGCCGTAGGGGCGAGCCTTGGCTCGCCCTCTCCACATTAGCAGTATGCCTTATGTCTGGAGTTTAGTGCGGGCGGTTAAGCG
>JAJDWK010000031.1 GCA_022825675.1 Anaerolineae bacterium
CTTACTGAGCAGTCTGTACACAGCCCTTACCACCGAGAACACAGAGGGAAATTGAGGACACCGAGTAAAGATTTTAAGAGATTTTCTCGTGCTTTTCTCTGTGTATCTCGGTGTACTCGGTGGTAAAAATCCTTGTCGAATCTTCGCGCTTGCAAATTCCAATTACTTTGTTGGATTTACTTCTGTGCTTTCTGTGGTGTACTTCTGAGGGGTATTTGCCAAAAGAAATATATGCTCGAAAATCGCTATCCTGGCGGCTGGAAAACAGAAAAGCCCCGCGCATGGCGGGGCTTCACAAGCTGCGATTCTTGCAGGCTAAATGTTCTTGCGATTGCGCAGGTAGCGGCGCTGCAGCCAGGCTTCAGCATCGCGGCGCTTCATGGCGCGCAGATGCCGCTCGCCGCGCGCTTCATCCATCAAATCGCGCATGCGCTGCCGGTGAATCACCGTCGCCGCAAAACTCAGCTGTTCCATTGCATCCTCCTACTCTAAGCCGATGCAGAAACAAGTTTCTTCACTCTTGGCTGCGGGCAAGCCTCGCGCCAAGTCCCCAATATCCGACATCATCCTAGAGGCGGTGAGCGGCGGCCTTCTTACTTGCTGCCGCGCTAATAGGGGCACATATACGAGACGGCGGGCAAATTTTCGCGCGGCGAGCCCGCAAGCTCAAATGTCATGATGGAGGCGGTTGCGGGATAGTCGACCGGTAGCGCATACTCTTGCAGTTTGTCTTTCATCAGCGCTTCCGGCGGGACGCCTTGCGCGTACAGCCAGGGGAATACCAGGATATCGCCATGGGCTACCGCCGCCACTTGCCTGCCCGCGTGCGCGGCAAGCACATGCTCAAAGAAATCCAGCACACGCGCCAGCACCGTGCCGGGAAGCTCGTGCGGCGGCTGGTTGCCGCTGTACAAATCCCAGCCCATCGCCGCCAGCGCTTCGATAGGCTCGCCTTCATAAGGCGTGGAGATTTCGATGATGCGCTCGTCGATGACAGCTGAAAGCCCCGGCTGCCGCGCTGCCACATGAGCGGCTGTCTGCCGCGCTCGTTCCATTGGGCTGCAATAGAGCGCCGCCAGCGGCTTATCCGCCAGCCAAGCGGCGGCGGCGCACGCCTGCTCATGCCCGCGTTCGCTCAGGCGGAAGCCGGGCAAGCGCCCGTACAGAATTTCCTCCGGGTTATGTACTTCGCCGTGCCGCAGCAAATATAAGGTAGCGCGCGCATTCTCCACGGGCATGATGCTCCTGCTCCTTGTCTCTTTAGTGTAGCAGTTCGCTGGCGGGGCGCTATATCAGAAGCAGCCCCAGCCAGTTGGGATTAAGTCTAACTTTTCGGCGCGCTTTGGCATAGTATTGTGGTTTATGCGCTGTTTCCAAAATAGCCCCAGTCAGCTTTGACCATGCGCCGCTTTCTTGTTGATCGCCGCTTGCTCACGATTTTGCTGATCGTCTTTGTGCAGATGATTGGCGCATCGATGGTCCATCCCATCCTGCCGTTGTATGCGCAAGGGCAATTTAATATGACGCCGGAAGCGATCACTCTGCTGGCGACCGCGTTTTTTGCGGCGCAATTCGTCGCCGGCCCTTTCATCGGCCGCTGGTCGGACCGGCGCGGGCGCTTGCCGGTGCTGCTTGTCAGCCAGATTGGCACGGTGCTCGCCTTCTTGATTATCGGCTTCGCCCAATCGGTGGCGCTGCTATTTTTCGCCCGCGTGCTTGATGGCGTCACCGGCGGCAATATCGTCGTCGCTCTCGCGTATGTGACCGATATCATGCCCGAGGGCAAGCGCACCCAAGCGCTCGGCTATGTGATGGCGGCATTCGGGCTCGGCTTTGTTGTCGGTCCCGCGCTGGGCGGGCTCTTGGCGAGCCAGTTGGGACCGCAGACGCCATTCCTGGTCGCGGCGGCGGCGGCGCTGGGCACGGTCATCTTGACCTGGTTCACGCTGGAAGAGACCTTGTCCGCCGATGATCAAGCGCATAATCGCCAGAGCCAAGCCGCGCGCATGCGTCCCGCCACGCTGCTGGCAAATCTGCCGCTGATGGTGGTGCTCGCTGTAACCTTCATCGGCCGCTTCGGCTTTGGCTTGCTCATCGGCACCTTCGCCTTATATGCCGAGGCGGTGCTTTTCGCCGGCTACAGCTTCACCGAGGTGAGCCTGGGCGTTGGCTTGCTGCTGATGCTGGTGGGCTTGGGGCAATTCTTCACGCAGATTGCGCTGCTGCCGGCGGCGCTCAAGCGCTTTGACGACCCCGCCATCGTCCTGCTGGGCGCCTGCGCCCGCGCCCTAGCGCTGATACTTTTGGCGGCGGCAGCAGGTCCAGCGCTCGCCGCGCTCAGCATGATATTGTTCGCAATCGGCAGCGGCTTGCTGATGCCAGCGCTGCAATCGCTGACGACAAAAACCGTCGCCAAGTCAATGCGCGGCGCAATCCTGGGACTGCATCAATCGGTGATGAACCTCGCCGTCATCTTTTCTACCGCTGTCGCCGGTGTCTTGTTCGCGCTCGACCCCGCTTTGCCCAATTGGCTGGGGGCGGGGCTGTACAGCCTGTCGCTTATCCCGGGCATATTCCTGTGGCATTGGGCGCGGCACAATACAATCGAAGAGAGCGCCAGCCTGGCGGTCTCCGCTTGAGGAAATCTGTGATGCGCTGCAGAGGGCAACAAATACTGTCGGGGCGGCGGGATTTGAACCCACGACCTCACCGACCCGAACGGTGCGCGCTACCGGGCTGCGCCACGCCCCGACAATTGAGCCAGCAGTGTAGCCCATGCGCCGCCCCTTGGCAAGGTGAATTATGAGCGGGGCATCCCCAAGAACCGTGACCGAGCGCCTGCGCCGCGCCTGCAACCCGCTCTTGGCGCGTTTGGGCGCTGGGCTTGCCCAGCTGGGCATCCAGCCGGACTGGATAACCATCGCCGGCTTGATTTTGGTCGCCGTCGCCGCTTTGCTGCTGGCGCGGGGTGACTTCCTGCCAGCGGCGCTGCTGCTGCTCATCAGCCTGCCGCTTGATGCGCTTGATGGCGCTGTCGCCCGCGCGCAAAAGCGGGAAGGGGCATTTGGCATGGTGCTGGATTCCAGCCTGGACCGTTATGCTGATGGTTTTATTTTTGCCGCTTTCAGCTATTATTTTGCGGTGCAAGCGCGGCTGGACCTGCTCACCCTGTCGCTGTTGGCGCTGGTCGGCAGTTTTCTCGTGAGTTATGTGCGCGCCCGCGCCGAAGACGCCCGCGTCGCCGTCAGCGTGACCGTCGGCATCTTCACGCGGCTGGAACGGGTTGTCGCGCTGCTCATCATGACTTTTGCGGCAGGCTTGTTAGAAAGCGCGCTGCCACTGGAAATCGGCATAATTGCCCTGGCGCTGGGCACAAACGCAACCGCCTTGCAGCGGCTGTGGCATGTTCGCAAGATCTTGAATGACCGAGGTGACTAAATGGAATTTGAACAAAGCTATCTTGTGCTGGGCAACTTGCAGGTGCGATATTATGGCATCATCGTTGTCATCGCGCTTTTGGCGGGCGCGGCGGCGGCTTCCCGCCTGGCGGCGCAAAGCGGGCGCGACCCCGACCACATCTGGGGCGGTTTGACTTGGGCGATTATCCCCGGCATTATCGGCGCGCGCCTCTGGTTTGTGCTCTTCCCGCCGATTTCCCTGGTGCAAGGCTGCGGCATTGAAGGCGAACTCTGCCAGAATACCGCCTTCTTCCTCGAGAATTTCTTCGATACCCAAGTGGGCGCTATCGCTGTGTGGACGGGCGGGCTGGGCATTTTCGGCGGCATGCTCGGCGCGCTGCTGGGCATCTATCTCTATCTGAGCGCCTGGCACAACCGTATCGTCAGCCTCTTCACCACCATCGCCACACCGGTAATTTGGCTCTACCAACTGTTGAACTGGCTGGTGACCAAGGCGCTTGGCTGGCTCCGCGGTGAAGAAGTCGCCGCCTTCCGCTATCAGCGCCCGCAGAGCAGCTTCCCCGATGACGGCATGCCCATCGCGCCCTGGCTGGATATTGCCGCGGTCGCCATCCCCCTGGGGCAAGCTGTGGGGCGCTTCGCCAATTACATCAACCAGGAACTCTACGGCATCCCCACCAATTTGCCCTGGGGCATTCAAATCCCGCGTGATGCCCGCGTCTCCCCCTACGAAAGCCTGATAGAATACCCCACCGATACGCTCTTTCATCCCCTGTGGGCATACGAGGCGCTCTGGAGCCTGGTCGCGTTTTTTGTGCTGTGGCGCGTCTACACCCTCTATCGCGAGCGTTTGCAAAGCGGCGACATATTCCTGATCTATGTCGCGCAATACGCCTTTGTGCGCTTCTTGCTGGAGTTCCTGCGCGTTGAATACGCTGTGATTGCCGATACAACCATCAACAGCTCGCAGGCGGTAACGGCAATCGCCTTCCTGCTTTCGGCGGGCATGCTGCTGCTGCGGCATCGCCGCGCGGATGCGCCCAGCGCCGCCATCAGCCCTGACCCCGCCTAAAGCTGTGCCACCCTGCTTTTCGCCCAGGGCAAATGCACCAAAAAAGACATTTACCACAACGAGCGGCATCCAACGCTAATATAACCACCGAGGACACCGAGATACACCGAGAAAAGCATGAGAAGCCTCTTAAAATCTTTTCTCGGTGTTCTCAAATTTCCTCTGCGTTCTCGGTGGTAAGGGCTGTGTACCGACTACCCTGATAAATGAATAAGCATTGCGGCATTTCAAGAAAAACTTTGTGCCCTTTGTGTCTTTGTGGTGAACAATTTTTGATTTAATTGCCCTGCCACTTTTCGCCCGCTTGCCCAGCGGCGGGCGGCATCTGCTATACTAATGAGTGTTTTGATGGGCAAAGGGCGGTGTGATGGCGCGGGTAATCATTTTGGGCACATCGGGCGCAGTCAGCAATGCGCGGCACGATTACAGTCATTTTCTGCTGGTCGGCGAAAAAGACAAGCCAGTCCTCGTTGATGCTGGCTCTAACCCATTGGACAAATTGAAGTCGCTGGGTTATGACGACCGCCAGCTGCAAGATGTCATCTTGACGCATTTCCACTCCGACCATGTCGCTGGCATCCCCAATATGCTGATGCACATGTGGCAAATGGGCAGGAAGTCCCCCATTCGTTTCTTCGGCATCCCGCATTGCCTGGACCGCGTCGAGAAGACGATGGACATGTATGGCTGGGAGTTTTGGCCCAATTTTTTCCCCGTATCCTTCTCACGCATTGGCGAGCGCGATAACATCCTGCTTTATGAAAATGAGGATTTTATCATCCGCGCCTTCCCGGTTGTGCATTTTATACCCACCATCGGCATGCGCATCACCAACAAACACAATGGCAAAGTGCTCGCCTACAGCTGTGATACCGAGCCCTGCCCAAATGCGCTGAAAATCGGCAAAGACGCGGACATCTTCATTCACGAAGCGGGCGGACCGCCGCCGGGACACAGCACCGCGCGCATGGCGGGCGAAGCCGCCGCCGCTGCCGGCGCCAAAGAACTGCGCTTGATACATTATCAAGTCTGGAACCAAGACCCGGATACGCTGGTGGGGGAAGCGGCACAAGCCTATGACGGTCCCATCCATCTCTGCCGCGACTTTGACGAATTCGAATTCTAGCGAGGTAGCCCACGCCGCTGTAACAGGATTGCCATGCGACTGCACTGCCCCAATTGCAATCAAGCGCTCAAAGCCGAGCACATCAACATCCAGCGCATGATGGCGCTCTGTGATGCTTGCAGCAATGTCTTTGAGCTGGATGGTTTGCGCCCAAAAGCAAAACGGCGCAAGGTCCAGCGCCCGCAGCATCTTCGCCTGCTTAAGCAAGAGCCGCTGCACCTCGCCTTCCGCACCAATTTCCGCCTGGAGAAAAACGAGAGCTTCGGCTCCAGCGCGGTTGCGGCGGGATTTTTCAGCATGCTCACATTGCTGATGGCAGGTTTGTATCTGGAAGGGGAAGTGCCCATAATCCTGCCGCTGGTCTTCCTGCTGATGACAAGCGCGGCGCTCTATTTCCTGGCGACTATCGCCTATAACAAGACGCATATCCGCCTGCGTGATGATGCGATTGCTATCAGCCGCCGCCCGCTGCCCGCTTTGACGCAAGCGCGGCAGGTCAGCCTGGATGGCGTCCAGTCCTACTCCGCCGAAGAGACGGCGGCATCCCAGCGGGAAGGCTTCGATACGCCGCGCTATCATGTTTGGGCGCGGCGGGCGGATGGCAGCCGCGCGCTTGTCAGCGGCGACCTCGTCGAAGACTACGCCAGTTACATCGCCAGCCAGCTCAACCAGCGCCTTGCCCACGCGGACGACGAAGCGGCTGACGATGCTGATAGCGCCGCCCGCCTGCGGGAAAATGCACCCGCCGAGGGCGCAGCGCGAGAAGATATTGGCACCGCCGCAAGCGAGCGAGAGAGCGCCGCCAACTAACCGCGTTTTTTGCGCTTGCGCCCCCATTTGCAGTACAATCCCCTCATCCAAAAAAGATAGGGAGAGTAGCTATGTCTGCAAAACTTTTTCGCGCGGCGCTGTTGGCGCTCGTATTCAGCCTGCTGCTGCTGCCAGCGCTGAGCCAGGATGATATGCTTAGCTTCAGCGCCGCTGATTGTGATTACGGCGGCAATCTCAAATCGGTCGAGGCGCTGGATGCGCTCACTGTGCGCGTTACGCTCTGCAACCAGGACGCCATATTCGAGCAGAAAGCCGCCAGCCTCGGCTTGTCGATTCACCCCGCCGAATATGTCAACGCGACTGGCGGCGAGGGCGATCTCTTGACCCATGCCATCGGCACCGGTCCCTTGAAATTGGTCAACTGGGACCAGGGCAACGAAATCGTCTTTGAGCGCAACGACGACTATTGGGGCGAGCCTTCAATAGAAGACATCGTCATTTTGCGCTGGAATTCTGAGGCGGCTGCCCGCGCCACCGAGCTGCGCGCCGGCACCATCGACGGCATGAAGTTCGCCAACCCGGACGACATCCCCGTCTTCCGCGCCGACCCCAATTTCAACCTCATCGACATCCCGCCGTTGACTGGCGTCTATGTCGCCATGAGCAATTACTTCGCGCCGCTGGATGATGTTCGTGTGCGCACAGCCATCGCCATGGGCATCGACCGCCAGCGCATCGTCGACAACTTCTTCCCGCCCGGCTCCCCGCTGACGCCCGATTTTGCGCCGCCCGCGGTCTTCGGCCATGTGTCTGAAGGCGGCGTGCCCGGCTTTGACCAAGAAGCTGCGAAAGCCCTGCTGGAAGAAGCCGCGGCTGACCTGGGCTTTGAGCTGCCGCTGGAGTCCCTGGTGGATACCCGCACGGGCGAAGACCGCGCCCTGACGCTGACCTGGCGTGATGTCGTGCGTGGCTACCTGCCCAACCCGGGCATCATCGCCAACGATGTCGCCGCCCAGCTGGCGGATATCGGCATCATCGCCGATGTGCAAGTGGTGGAATCCGGCACTTTCCTCGCTTCGGCGAATGCCGGCAACGAGCCGCTGCATATCCTCGGCTGGCATGCCGATTTCCCTGACGCTTCCAACTTCTATAGCTGCTGCTTTGGTCCCAACAATACACAATTAGGCACGCCCAACCCCGCGCTCTATGAGCCGCTGGTCTCCGCCTCTCAAGTATTGGACCCCGAAGAGCGCATGAGCTATTTCCGGCAAGTCGCTGATGCGATGGCGGAGCATGTGCCTTGGGTGCCCTTTGGCCATGCTGGTGCCGCCGATGTCTGGCAGCAGCGCATGATTGGCGTTCACCCCGGGCTGCTTGATGGCACCGAAGAATTCTCCCGCATTGAAGACCCGGACGACAACAATGTCATCTACATGCAAAATGCCGAGCCAATCTCGCTCTATTGCAACGACACCTGGGACGGCGAGACCTTCCGCGCCTGCCACCAGGTCAGCGAAGCGCTGCTGGACTTTGAACGCGGCGGCGTGGATGTCATCCCCGGCTTGGCGGAAACCTGGTCAGCCTCGGACGATGGTTTAGTTTGGACTTTCAACTTGCGGGAAGGCGTACATTTCCACGACGGTTCCAGCTTGGATGCCAACGATGTGGTCGTCTCCTGGCAGGCGGCGGCGGATTGCGCCAGCCCGAATCACACTGGCACCGGGCAAGCCTTCGCCATCTACAAGTCGATCTTCCAGCAGTTCATCAACGCTGATCAGTGCTAGCTGCCCCCGCCTTAAATCCCTCCTTCATTTTGAGGGAGGGATGTAAACCCTGAAAGGCTCCCCTTCCCACATTGTGGGAAGGGGATGGGGGGCTGCGCCAGCGCTACTCCCGGTTCAGCCGCGGGTCAAGCGCGTCCCGCATGCCATCGCCCAAGAGGTTGAAGCCCAGCACCGTTATCATAATGGCGATGCCGGGGAAGAATACCAGGTGCGGCGAAGTGAAGAGATAATTCCGCGATTCGCTGAGAATCTGCCCCCATTCCGGGGTTGGCGGCTGCGCCCCCAAACCGAGGAAAGACAGGGCAGCCGCGTCCAAAATCGCCGTGCCCACGCCCAATGTGCCTTGCACGATTATCGGCGTGATGGCGTTGGGAAGAATATGCGCCAGCACAATGCGCAGCGGTCCCGCGCCCAGCGCCTGCTCCGCCACCACAAATTCCTGCTCTTTGATAGAAAGCACGCTGGCGCGGGATAAACGCGCGTACTGCGGGATGAAGGTGATGGTGATGCCCAGCAGGGCGTTGGTCAAGCCGGGTCCCAAAATTGTCACAATCGAAATCGCCAGCAGCAGCGCCGGGAATGCCAAAATCACATCCATCAGCCGCATAATCACATTGTCGACGCGCCCGCCCACAAAACCAGCGGTGATGCCCAGGGCGGTGCCAACGATGATGGACAGGCTGATGGTGATGACGCCCACCGAGAGTGAAGTGCGCGTGCCATAGATGATGCGGCTGTACAAATCGCGCGCGTTGAGGTCCAGCCCCAGGATATGCAGCGGGTCTTCACAGCCCAGCAGCGGGATGCAAGGCGGCTTGCTGGGCAGCCGTCCCGTCTCGCCCGGCACGCCAATCATCGTTTTGATGGGGTCGTGCGTGGCGAATACAGGCGCGAAGATCGCGATGATGACAAGCGCGCCAATCAACAGCAGTCCCAGCCGCGCCGAAGGGCTGTGCCGCAAGTTGCGCAGCGCTTCCAGCCACAAATTCGCCGAGCGATATTGCTTGTCCAGCGCCAGGTCGGCTGGTTTTGTCTGCGCCATATCTCTCGCCATGCCCGCTAATTGAATCGGATCCGCGGGTCAAGATAGCCGTAGAGCATATCCACCACCATATTTATCAGCACGAAGCCGGCGGCAATCACAACCGTGAAGCCCTGCACCAACGTATAATCGCGCGAGGTGATGCTATCGACCAAGGTACGCCCCACGCCCGTCAAGCTGAAAATGGTTTCGGTCAAGACCGCGCCGCTGATAATCAAACCAAAGTTCAAGCCGATTACGGTGATGACAGGCAGCATCGCGTTCTTCAGGGCATGCTTGCCCACAACCGCCCGCTCGCGCAAGCCCTTCGCCCGCGCCGTGCGCACATAATCCTGGCTCAAAACTTCCAGGACGCTGGAGCGGCTCATGCGGGCGATGATCGCCAGCGGGATTGTGCCCACGGCGACTGCCGGCAGCACCAGATGGCGCAGCGCGTCTATCATCAGCTCGCTGTTGAGCGTCAGCGCCGCGTTAAGCGTGTTGATGCGCGCGAGGAAGCGCAGCAGCTCCGGCGGGTCCGCGCCTTCGGCAACCCAGCCCGCGGCGATATAAAAGGGCAGGGGGTTAGCGCCAGGCGTCAAGCGTCCCGATGGCGGCAGCGCGAATGGCGTATCCTTGAGCAGCACGGCGAAGAGGTAAGCGAGCATCAAACCCAGCCAAAAGACCGGCATCGAGACGCCGATGTTGGCGCCAATCATCGTGCCGACATCCAGCGCCGACTTGTGCCGATAGGCGCTCAACACGCCCAGGGGCACACCCACGCTGATGGCGAAGAGCAGGGCGAAAAACCCCAGCTCCACCGTAGTCGGCAGGCGGTCGACCAGCAGCTCCATCACCGGGCGGTGGAAGCGCATCGATTCCCCCAGGTCGCCTTGCAGGAAGTTGCGCATATAAATCAGCAATTGCGCCGGCAGCGGCTGATCCAGCCCGTTGCGGCGGAAAAAGGATTCGCAGATATCTGGCGTGGCGCGCTCGCCCAATACCGCCAGGCAAGGGTCGCCCGGTATCGCCCGCGCCAGCGTGAAGGTAACGATTAATATGCCGACCAGCACCGGCAGCGAGAAGGTCAGCCGCCTGAATACAAATTTGAGCATTGCCTGCGCCCTATGGTGGCAAGTGGCTTAAGTATAGCGGAAATTCGTCCTGGCGCAGCGGTTACGCTTCCGCCCAATCGCGCGCGCGCGCCACCGCCCGCTGCCAGCCGGCATACAGCGCCTCGCGCTGGTCCGCCGACATCGCCGGCTCAAAGCTCCGCTCCAATTGCCATTGCCCGGCGATTGCTTCCTGCGAGCGCCAGAAGCCAACCGCCAGCCCCGCCAGGTAAGCGGCGCCCAGGGCAGTGGTCTCGGTCACGGCGGGGCGCTGCACGGGCACGCCGAGCATATCCGCCTGGAACTGCATGAGGAAGTTGTTGGCGACAGCGCCGCCATCCACCCGCAGCGCTTCCAGCGGCAAGCCGGAATCGGCGGACATCGCCGCCACCACATCCCGCGTTTGATAGGCGATAGCTTCCAAAGTGGCGCGCACAATCTGCGCTTTACCGCTGCCGCGCGTCATACCGACGATGGCGCCGCGGGCGTATTGATCCCAATAGGGCGCGCCCAAGCCGACAAATGCCGGCACCACATACACGCCGTCCGCGCTCTCAACGCTTGTCGCCACCGCTTCGCTTTCGGCGGCGTTTTTGATTAACTGGACTTCGTCACGCAGCCATTGCACCGCCGCGCCCGCCATAAAAATGCTGCCTTCAAGCGCGTATTGGCGCGGGGCATCACCGACTTGCCAGGCGATGGTCGAGAGCAAGTTGTTGGCTGAAGACTGGGGGCGGCTGCCCGTGTTCATCAGCATGAAACAGCCGGTGCCATAAGTATTCTTCGCCATGCCCTCTTGATACGCCGCCTGCCCAAAAGTCGCCGCCTGTTGATCGCCCGCCATGCCCGCAATCGGGATTGCCGCGCCGAAGAGCGCGGGGTCGCTTTCCCCATAGATTTCGCTGCAGGGGCGCGCCGCGGGCAGCAAAGCCCGTGGGATGTTCAGACGCGCCAAAATATCTTCCGACCAATCGCCGCGGTGAATGTCGAAGAGCATGGTGCGGGCGGCATTGCTGATGTCGGTGATGTGCAGCGTGCCGCCGCTCAGCTTCCACGCCAAATAGCTGTCAACAGTGCCAAATGCCAGCTCGCCCGCTTCCGCCCGCGGGCGCGCGCCCGCCACATTGTCCAGCAGCCAGGCGACCTTGGTGCCCGAAAAATAAGCGTCCGTGACCAAGCCCGTCCGCTGCAGAATTGTCTGGTCGAAGCCTTCTGCCCGCAGCGCGTCGCACATGCTGGCGGTGCGCCGATCTTGCCAGACGATGGCATTGTGTATCGGCTCGCCTGTCTGCCGGTCCCATATCAGGGTCGTCTCGCGCTGGTTGCTGATGCCGATGGCGGCGATATCCGCCGGGTCATCAACGATAGCTTTTGCCACCGCCAGCTGCGACTGCCAGATATCCGCCGGGTCATGCTCCACCCAGCCGGGCTGCGGATAGTGCTGGCGGAATTCCTGCTGGGCGCTGCGCGCGATAGCGCCGCGTTCGTCAAAGAGTATCGCGCGGGATGATGTTGTGCCTTGGTCCAAAGCGAGAATATACCGAGCCATAAGCCAGCCTTTGCCCTTTTCTGCGGATATTTCCGCTTATTGTAGCAAATCCGCCCGCCGCCGGGCGCGCCACCGCCGCCCTATGCCAGGGCAATCGCATCAAATTGTTTTTCACCACAAAGACACAAAGGACACAAAGTTTATCCTTGAAATGGCTCTATGCTTCTTCATTTATCAGGGTAGTTTGTACACAGCCCTTACCACCGAGAGCACAGAAGTAATTGCCAGTAAGTAATTGGAATTTGTAAGTGCGGAGATTCGACAAGGATTTTTACCACCGAGTACACCGAGATACACCGAGAAAAAATGAGAAAATCTCTGTGCCTCAGTAATTACAAGTAAGTAATGCGAAATCGCGCCTCAAGCCCCCATCCCCCAGCCCCTTCGCCATCTCTATGGCGAAGTATCCCCAAAATGAGGGAAGGGGAGAATACCCAGTGATTACAAGGGTTTTAAGCCCCTCCCTCT
>JAJDWK010000066.1 GCA_022825675.1 Anaerolineae bacterium
GCGGCTGCCGCTGCGCCTCCTGGTCGCGCCGGGCTGCACTATCAGCGCCGGGCGCAACCGCGCCATCCATGCCGCCCGCGGCGACATCATCGCCGTGACGGACGCCGGCGTGCGCCTGGAAGCCACTTGGCTGGAGCATATCAGCGCGCCGCTGCAAACGGATAATGTCAATGTTGTCGGCGGCTTCTTCCGCGCGGACCCGCAGACGCCCTTTGAGATTGCCCTGGGCGCGACCACGCTGCCGCTCGCCCGGGAGATTGACGCGCGCCGCTTCCTGCCCAGCAGCCGCAGCATCGCCTTCCGCAAAGCGGCCGCCCAAGCCGCCGGGCTTTATCCCGAATGGCTGGATTATTGTGAGGATTTGGTATTTGATTTGCGCTTGCGCGCGCATGTGGGCGCCTTCGCCTTCGCGCCCCAGGCGCTGGCGCACTTCCGCCCGCGCGCGGATGCCCGCGCCTTCTATCGCCAGTATTACCGCTATGCCCGCGGCGATGGCAAAGCCAAGCTGTGGGCGAAGCGGCATCTGCTGCGCTATGGCACTTATCTCGCGCTGCTGCCGGCGCTGCTGCTGGCGGGCGCGCTGCTGCACCCCGCCGCCTGGGCGCTGCTGATAGCCTGCGCCGCCGTCTATCTCGCCCCGCCCTATCGCCGCTTGCCCACGCTGATGCGGCGGGCGGGCGGGCGCTCCCGCGCCGTCTGGCTGCAGTGCATCGTCTTGATACCGCTGCTGCGCGGCTTGGGCGATGTCGCCAAAATGCTGGGCTATCCGGCGGGCTGGCGCTGGCGATTAAAACAGCGCCCGCCCGACTGGCGCAATATCTCCGCGAAATGAAAGCGAATGGCAGGGCGTTTCAGCGAAGCGCCCCTACGGCTTCCCTTTTATCTGTGGATAAGAAGAAAAAACTCGGTGCCCTCGGTGTCCTCATTTTCCTCTGTGCTCTCGGTGGTAAGGGCTGTGTAAACTACCCTGATAAATGAAGAAGCATAGAGCCATTTCAAGGATAAACTTTGTGTCCTTTGTGTCTTTGTGGTGAAAAACAATTTGATGCGATTGCCCTGCCCGCCAGCCGCGCTGTTTGACCACCAAGGGCGCTGGGGTATACTTGGCGGCAGCGGAAAAATG
Source organism: Anaerolineae bacterium (assembly GCA_022825675.1). Taxonomy (GTDB): domain Bacteria; phylum Chloroflexota; class Anaerolineae; order Aggregatilineales; family Phototrophicaceae; genus UBA6055. The sequence continues at coordinate 1,124 of JAJDWK010000066.1, forward strand.
GGACGGCGCAGCGATGCCAAGCCGAAGCGAACACGAAGAATGGGTCAGCCTGCGGCGCGCCGCCGAGATTTTGGGCGTGCATCCCGCGACGGTGCGCAACTGGGCGGACAGCGGCAAATTGCCCTTCCGCCGCACCGCCGGCAACCACCGCCGCTTCAACTTGCATGCCCTGCGCGACTATGCCCAGCCGCAAGCCGATATCCAACCGATTGAACTGCAGGTCATCATGCAAAATGCCTTGGGCAGCGCGCGCATGCGAGTCGGCAGCCAGGAGCTGGAAGCCGCCCCCTGGTACGCCGCCATGAGCGATGAAGGCAAAGCCTATTTGCGGCAGCAGGGCAGGCGCGTCTTAAAAGCCCTGCGCGCCTATGTCGCCGCGGGCGCGCCGGACGCCGGCTTGGCGGCTGCCATCGCCATCGGCAAAGACTATGCCGCCCGCCTGACGCAGGAAGGCTTGACCCTGCCGCAAGCCCTGCGCGGCTTCCATTTTTTCAGCGATTTTGTCCTGGATTCCATCCTCACCTGGACTGAACTGCCGCAAGCCCACAGCGCCAGCGAATGGTCCACCGTCTTGCGCCAGGTCAATACTTTTATGCACGCGCTGCAGCTCTCCATCGTCGAATATTATGCCGAAGACTGAGCCCGCCATCGATTTGCGCTGGCTGGCGCTGAGCCTCTCCCCCCATCTCGGCGCGAGCGCTATGGAAAACCTGCTGCGCTACTTCCAGCAGGACCTCGCCGCCATCTTCGCCGCCAGCCCGGCGCAGCTGCAGCGTGTGCCCGGCATTGGTCCCCGCATCGCCGCGGATATCGCCGCCATCGATCTGCCGCGGCTCCAGCGGGAGCTGAGCAGCTGGCAGGCGGCAGGGCTGCGGCTGCTCGCCCGTGATGGCGCGGGCTACCCCGCCAGGCTGGCCGCCACCCGCGGCGCGCCGCCGCTGCTCTTCGCCCGTGGCATGCTGGAGAGCGCCCGCTGGGAGCGGGCGGTCGCGATTGTCGGCACGCGCCAGCCCACGCGGCAGGCGCGTTATCTCACGCTGCAGCTGGCGATGAAGCTCGCCCGCGCCGGCTGCGCCGTCATCAGCGGCTTGGCGCTGGGCGTCGATACCGCGGCGCATCGCAGCGCTTTGACCGCGGGCGGCAGCAGCATCGCCGTCCTGGGCAGCGGACTGTGCAATATCTATCCCGAAAGCAACCGCGCCCTCGCCCGCCAGATTTGCGCCAGCGGCGCGCTTGTGAGCGAAACGCACCCGCGCTGGGGCGTCAATTCCCAACGGCTGGTCGCCCGCAACCGCATCATCAGCGGGCTGGCGCGGGCGGTACTCGTCATCGAATCGGCGCAGGACGGCGGCGCCATGCACACCGCGCGCTTCGCCGCCGAGCAAGGGCGCCCGCTGTATACTTATGACCTGCCCGCCAGCGGCAACCAGGCGCTGCTGCGCGCGGGCGCGCGGAAGCTGCCCATAGACGGCGACCCGCTGGCGGCGCTTACTCTCTAGCGCCCGGCGCGGCGCAATCGGGACGCCCCATCCCCGGGGCAAAATGAAATATAGTTTATGTTTGCGCAATATAAATTTGCTACGGTATTTCTAATGCTATCTTTTAGAACATTTGACGCTAAAACAAATGTTCGCTATACTTTCAGCCAGACGGCTCCGCCGCTGGTTGTTGAGCCGCGAGGAGATTTGGGGGGATTTCTATGAAAGACTTTAAACGCCTGTCCCAGCGACAGCAGCACATGCTGCGGTTTTTGCAGTCCTATACGCAGGAGCAGGGCTACCCGCCCTCCATCCGCGAGATTGGCGAAGAAGTTGGCATCGGCTCGACTTCTGTTGTCAATTACAACCTCAACCGCCTGGTGGATGCCGGCTACATCGAGCGCGCCGGGCGGGTATCGCGGGGCTTGCGTTTGATAGCCGATATCCCCGGCAGCCCCGCCGCCTCCAAGGTGGTCGCGCTGCCGGCGGTGCCCCGCGTGCCCCATGTCGGGCTCATCGCCGCGGGCGAGCCGATTTCCCTGCCCGAAGACATCGCCCACCATATCGACGAAGACGATTACATCGGCTTGCCCCAGCACATGCTCGGCGGCTTGGATGAAAGCGAGGTCTTCGCGCTGACGGTCCGCGGCGATTCGATGATTGACGCCATGATTCAAGACGGCGACATCGTGATTTTGCGCCGCCAAAACACGGCGGAAAATGGCGAGATGGTCGCCGCCTGGCTGCCCGAAGATGGCGAGACCACGCTCAAACATTTCTACCGCGAAAAAGAACGGATACGCCTGCAGCCAGCCAATCAAGCCTATCAGCCGATATTGGTGCACCCCTCCAATTGCGAGATAAAGGGCAAGGTGCTCTCCGTCCTGCGCAGCTTCCGCTGAGTTATGGCGGGGCGGGCAGGCGTAATTCCGCCGCCGCGCTGGCGCAGAGCCGCCCGCCGCCAGCGGCGAGCCAAGCCGCCATCGTATCGCTGCTCGCGGCGTCGGCAAGGGCATCGCTGTAGATGCCGACTCCCCAGCGGTAGTAGCTGCGCGTTTCCGCGGACCATTGCCCGCGTTCCTTGCCGATGACCGAAGGACCGCCGTTATAGCAGGCGAGCGTCAAGCCGATGACGCCGCCGGCAAGTCGCTCGCAATACTTGAGATAGGCGCTGCCGCGCGCCGCATTGGTCGCGGGCTCGAGCATGCGCTCGCCCGCCTCGAAGTGGAAGGGCATCACCTGGAACAAACCCTGCGCGCCCGCGCCGCTGACAACTGTCGGGTGCCCGCAGGATTCAATCTGCATCACTGTCGCCAGCAACTGCGGGTCCGTATCCGACTGCGCCGCCCAGGCGGCAATCTCATGCGACCAGTGCCGCACCGAGGGCGCGAAGAACTCCGCCAAGTCCACTTTGCCCGCGCCCGGGGCGAGCTGCCGCGCCGCCGCCGCGATATCGCCCCAAAATGCTGTTGACGCCAGCAGCAGCGCCAGCGCAATCGGCAGCCAAAGCGGCACATAATAGACCGCGCCCCGCTTGGAAAGCAGCGTCCCGCCGCGGACCTGCGCCGCGCACAAGCGCAGCAGCCGCATCAGCCCCGCCGCCAGCCAGCGCAAGGCGCGCCGCAGGGTCGCGGCGCGCAAAGCCGGTTCGAGCCTACGCGGCAATAGCTGCATTGGCTTCACAATACTGTAAAACCGTCGTCTTGCCTCAAGTACCCCTCTGGCAAATCGGCTTTTTTTCTGATGTATATGGCAGCATTCTCAATGCCATCCGGCCTGCCCTCGTACTCTTCCCAGCGCAGGAACTCGCAAAAATCATCAAAGAGCTCGAGCACCGTTTCCCGCTCGGTTGCTTTGTGCAATCCGGCGAATATAGGCGACTTATCGACCTCAACCTCAGCCATCGGCACGGCAGTGTGTATCACCCCTTTTTGCCCCGGCGCGCGGCATAGCATGCGTTGGTCTTTGAGCCGGCGGTTGCGCCTGCGTATCTTATGGTTTAGGAGATGCGCTCTGATTTGCTGCTCAGTGTGCCCGAGAAATACAACACGCCCATCCATTGTAGAAAAGTGGAATACCACAGCAGCCTCAAATGATTCACGCGTGATTTTCCTGTTGCTCATCTCCCCCTCCTTTCTGCCCCGTATCCCGGCGCGGGGTTCTCGCGGCAGGCGCTGCGAGCAATATCGGCGGGTAATGCTCCTCATGCCAGGTTTTCGGTCGCGTATTGGGCTTTGCAAATAGTGCACGCTTGCAACCTCATTTTGGATTTTTCTTGAAGATAAGGCGCATTCTTGCTAGGCTTCTGCAAGCTGCTTTGACCCAGAAGCCAAATTAGCCCCGCACTATAGATACGCATATTCTTGTTATGGGTAGCGGCCGCGCGAGACTGTATGAAGAAACTGCCTTTCAAAGAACGAATCAACACTGGCGCGCCGCTGCTGGCGGATGGCGCTATGGGCACCATGCTGCATCAAGCCTCGCATGCCCGCGCGGACGCCTGCTTTGACGCCATGAACCTGGATGCGCCCGATATCGTCCTGGGTGTGCACCGCGCCTACATCGAGGCGGGCGCCGAGCTTATCGCCAGCAATACCTACGGCGGCAACCGCTTCAAGCTGACGGCGGCGGGGCGCGGCGCGCAGCTGACGGCGATAAATCAGCGCGGGGTGGCGCTGGCGCGGCAAGCGCTTGCCGCTTGCGGGCGCGCTGACCTCTATGTCGCCGGCTCGGTGGGACCGCTGGGCATCGGCGTCAGCCCCTATGGGCGGCTCCCGCAGGCGGATGCCCGCGCCGCCTTTGAAGAGCAGCTGCGCGCTTTGCTAGCCGCTGGCGTCGACCTCATCCAGTTCGAGACCTTCCGCGAGCATCACGAGCTGCTGCTGGCGCTTGATGTCCTGCGCGGGCTGGACGCCGAGCTGCCGCTCATCGCCCAAGCGACATTCTATCAAGAAAATCTCAGCTATGCCGGTTACCCGCCCGCGCGGGTGGCGAATGACCTCTACAAAGCGGGCGCTGATGTCATCGGCGTCAATTGCGGCAGCGGTCCCGCCGGCATCGCCGAAGTGCTGCGCCAACTGCGCTTTGCCGTGCCCGATGCCACCTTCTCCGCCATGCCCAACGCCGGCTTCCCCGAAGTGACCGGCGGGCGCATCCTCTACCCCGCCAGCGCCGAGTATTTTGCCGATTGCGCCAGCACCCTCGCCAGCCTGGGCGCCAGCGTCATCGGCGGCTGCTGCGGCACCACGCCCGAGCATATCGCCGCCATGCGCGCCGCGCTCGACCAGCCGCCCGCCGAAATTGTCGACTTGCACATCGGCGAAAGCGCTGCCGAGCAGGAAGCCGCCACTGCCGATGCCCCCACCGAGTTTTCCCAGCGGCTGGCGCGCGGCGCATTCACGGTGACGGTGGAGATGGCGCCCCTGCGCAGTTACCGCACCGATACCCTGCTGGGCGCGGCGCGGCGCTTGCGGGCGGCTGGCGTCGATCTTATCAATGTCGCGGATACGCCCGCCGCCCGCATGAAAATGAGCGCCTGGGCGGTGGCGCACCTGCTGCAATCGCGGCTGGGCATCGAAACGGTGCTGCATTTCCCCACGCGCGGGCGCAATATGCTGCGCGTCCAGGGTGATTTGCTGGCGGCGCATGCCCTGGGATTGCGCAATCTTTTTGTTGTGCTGGGCGACCCCACGCGCATCGGCGATTTTCCCGATGCCAGCGATGTCAACGATGTCGCGCCCTCGCGCTTGATTGATGTCATCAAAGGCGGCATGAACCAGGGCGTCGACATGGCGGGGCACAGCATCGGCAAGCCCAGCAGCTTCACTGTCGGCTGCGCGCTGAATATGGGCGCGGACGATATCGACCGCGAAATCCGCATCTTAAATAAGAAAGTAAGCGCCGGCGCTGATTTTGCCCTGGGGCAAGCCATCTATGAGCCCGAGCGCATCCGGCGCTTCCACCGCCGCTTTGAGCAGCTGGCGGGCGCGCCCTTCACGCTGCCGGTGTTGATGGCGGTGATGCCCTTGCGCAGCCTGCGTCAAGCCCGCTTCCTCAACAACGAGGTGCCGGGCATTTCCATACCGGAAGCGCTGCTGGCGCGCATCGCCGCCGCGGATAGCCCGCGCGCCGAAGGCATTTGCATCGCCCAGGAATTGCTGACGCAAATGCAAGGGCTGGTGCAAGGCGCATACATCATCCCCGGCGGCGATTATGACCTGGCGGCGGAAATGGTCGCCTATCTAAAACGAGGAGACAGGCAATGATGGATATCAACGGCATTAATCTCAGGGTTGCGCTCATCGACAGCGATTATTACACCGAAAAAGCCATCCACGCCTATCTCGCCTGGGACCGCCGCACGCGCGCGCTGACCGATTACAGCGGCTTACAGGAATTCTGGGATGCCTATGAAGAAAGGAAAGACAAGTCCGAGCCGCCCGATGCCATCATCCTGGATGTCAACAATACCGGCGAACGCGGGCATATCCTGCAAGAGATACAAAAACTTGCGGATATCCCCCGCGTGACCCTGGTCTGCCTGTCCCATGTTGACGATTTGGATATGCTTTACGCCGCGGCGGCGGGCGGCGCGCGCGCCTTCTTGCACAAAGATGATGTGCGCTACCATATCGCCTCCGCCGTCTGTTTCGCCAGCCAGCTGAAGCGGGACGAGTTTCTTTATAGCGACAAGATCAATAAGGCGCGCCGGCTGATTCACCATAAGCGCCTGGATTACCCCTACGCAATCAAGCTGCCAAAGCCTCTGCATTATCCGCGCTTGGCACCGCGTGTACGCCAGGCGATTGAGCTTTTTGCTATTGAAGGCATGCCCGCCGCGCTCATCGCCAACGAAATGAACATTAGTGAAGGCGCTGTCCGGGGCTATATCAAAGACGCCATTAGCGCGCTTGGCGTTCGTGAAATTACCGACGCTTCCCTTGCCATGTTAGCACCACGCGAGCTTGCCTTTATGAAGCTGACTGCTTTGGAAGAATAGGGCAAGTGAAGCTGCCGCTAACTTATCAGCGCGTCCGCTTCGGACTGGTCTTCCGCTTCCTGCTCCCGCTGGCGCGCCCGCCGCAGCAGCTTCATCGCCTGCGTCTGCGTGAGTATCACCGAATCGCCAGCTTCGCTGCGCAAGCCTTCCGGCACTTGCACGCGCTCGCCTTCCAAATAGGCGGTGAGCGCGCCGCTGAACGATTTGACTGGCGCGTCATCGCCATATTGATGCCGCAAATCCAGCAAATTGTTCATCAGCCACAGGTAGAGGTCGCCCTCAGTGCGCGCATTTTTGTGCCCCTTCGCCAATTGCATGATGCCATGCTTGCGGATGAGCGCGATCGCCGGCTGATATACCGTGTGATACCAATCGGCGGTGACGGCTTCGGTCGTCAGCGGCTGCCCGGCGAGCTTCTCCATCACGCGCTGGTGCATGAAGATATATGCCATCAGCTCGTGATAGCGCGTCGGCTCCGTCAGCTCAATGGATTCGTGGTCGGTAACCGCCCGCGATAAGCCGGTTTCATCGAGGAAGTTGGCATAGGCTTCCGCCGCCGCCATTTCCTGCTGGGACATCTTCGGGCGCAGCGGCACTGTGGTCGGCAATTCGATGACATGCGCCTGGATCGTCTTCGCGCCCAGCTCCCGCGCTACCGAAACGCGGTGGTTGCCATCGCGCACAAAATAGACCGCGCCTACCTTGTACAGCTCTATCGGCGGCGGTCCCTCCAGGCTGTTCGCCAAAGCATAAACGCGGCTCCAGCGCTCGCGCAGTTTGCTGTTCTTGGGCAGGAAGGCGCTGGTGAAGTCTTTGTAGCGCCCGACGCTGCCCGCGATATTGTCCAGCGGCACATCGTGCACGCCTTCGTAATGCTCTTCGTGCAGGTGCAGGCGGCTGCGCACCTCTTCGAAGTTCAGCAGTTCGCTGTGCCGCCCAGTCAGGTGATTCAAGACTTCTTGCCAGAAGACCTTGTTCTGTATCGCCTGGAACTTGCTGCGGCCCTCGTTATAATAGCTGCGGAAGTGGAAGTCTTCTGCCATCGCTAGCCTCATTTCATCCGTGTATTGTGCGCTGCCCGCGCTTTCGCGCTATGGGCGGCGGCTTGGCATTTGCCCTTGTAAACAGCAAGCACTATTTTCTACACAGACAATCGCGTGATTTGGGGGACCTCCCCAGCACACTAGGCATAAGATGCTTATAGTTTAGCACATATCGAAGGAGTTGGTCGAATTGAGCGGGAATACGCTGCCCCGCGCCCTCTAGTGGACGAGGCTTGCTGGCGCGGCCTTACTTGTGATGCTTTTCTCGGGAATACTCGTTGGGTAATCCCCTATTGAATCTCCAGCCTACAGAATGGACACCATGCGCGAGCTGACGCGGCGGCGCTTAAACGCCATCAATCAAGATTTCTATCGGCGGACGGCGGCCGATTTTGACGCGACGCGCCAAGGGGCTTGGGCGGGCTGGCGGCAGCTGTACGCGGCGCTGGAGCGGCCGCTGCGCTCCACCCTAGATATCGGCTGCGGCAATGGGCGCTTCGCCCGCTTCCTCGCCGAAAAACAATCGACGCCCTTTGTCTATCACGGCGTTGACAGCAGCCGCGAGCTGCTGGCGCGCGCCCGCCACAGCCTGGCAGCCGCGCCGCAGATCCAGGCGCAGCTTATCGAGCGCGATATCCTGCTGGGCGGCTTGCCCCCGCAAGGCGCGCAACTGGTCGTACTCTTCGGCATATTGCATCATGTGCCGGGGGGAGGGGCGCGGCGGCAGCTGCTGGCGGCTGCTGCCAAGCGCGTCCAGCCGGGCGGCTGGCTGGCATTCAGCGCCTGGCGCTTTATGGAAGACGAGCGCCTGCGGCGGCGCGTCCTGCCCTGGGATGACGGCATCGAGGTGGAAGCGGGCGATTACCTGCTGGACTGGCGGCGCGGCGAACGGGCGCTGCGCTATTGCCATTACATCAATGACGCGGAGCATCAGCGGCTCATCAGCGCGACGGGGCTGAAGCCGCTGGCGGACTTTCGCGCCGATGGTGCCGGCGGCGCGCTCAACCGCTATTCCCTGCTCAAAAAAGAGTAGGCGAAGCGGGGCTTGCCCGCTTCGCCCAGGTGTTTGCGCCTTAGCCGCAGGTATGCTTCGCCAAAATGTAGGGCGCAGACGCGTGTTGATTGTCGCCTTCGTTGCTCTCCGCCACCTGGTTGGTGATATCCAGGTAGAGGTTGATGTGGTGCAATTCTTCAAAGTACTGCGTCTGCGTCAGATGCCCATAGACAGTTTGCGCCTGCCCCGGGTTCAGCGGACCGAAGCCGATTTGCGTTGCGGAAACGCCCAAGCCATCATGCCGCGTATCCCGCACCTCGATCAAGCCGCCGCTGGTGGTGGCAACGCTGCCATTGTTGCGCACGGTAACATCAATGCGATAGGCTTCGCCACAACGTCCCGGGTGCGGGTTGATGACGACGCCCTCCATGACGAGGTTGGCGCCAGTCGGCTGCTGCTGCACCGGCACCGCTGTCGGCAGCGGAATCGGCGTTGGCGGCACTGGCGGCGGGTTGATGCGCGGCAAATTGCTCAAATCGCCTTCGGTATTCACGATGCCGGGGAAGATGAAACCGCTGCGACCAGATGCCAGCTCGATGTAATACCAGCCGGTGTTGCGGCTGCTGATGCCTTTTATCAAGGCGCTGTCGCCCTCGCGCAAGCCGCCGATGACCGGATAGAAGGTGGAATCGCCCGAGCGCACATTGCTGTTGACCGTGGCGATGGCGCGGGGACGCATGTCGGTGACGGCAGGCTCCGTCTCCGTCTCTGTCTCCATCTCATCGTCCATGCCGGTGTCCATGTCCTCTTGCATGTCGGTCGCTTCCGCCATCGTATCTTGCATGAAGGGCGGCGGCGTTTTCTCGACGCGGATCGGGCTGACGCGGCTGTACTGCGGCGTGCCATCAGACAAAGTAACCCGCAGCCGCAGCTCGTACAAGCCATCGCGCAGCGTCACCGTGTTCCAAACGCCAAGCACATCGTCCTCCGTGCCTTCAATGCGCGGCGGCGTAACCGGGAACCATTGGCGCGCCGCCTCTGCTTCCGCGGTTTCCATCGGGTCTATCACCAGCGGGCGGATTTCGATGAAATAATTCCGCATCTCCGCCAGGGTTACTGTGCCACGGATATCCACGCGGTCGCGCACGACATATACCGGCGGCGGGAAGCTGATATGCGCCTGAGGGTTAACCATCTCCGCGTCCGCCGGCTCGATTAGCCCCATGCTATCTTGACTCAAGACTTGGGGAATACACAAAAGCAACGCGAATAGCACAAGCGCCGCAAGTTTCCTTCGTATCATTGTATTGCCTCCTGCAAGACCTAGCTGGTTCATTGCGCCAATATGTTTCAATACCCCTCTATAATAGGCTAAAACCGGATAGCCCGCTTGCCGCAAGGGCGCAAACTGGAAGATTTTGCCCATTTTGCTGTGATGCCCGCTTTTGCGCTGCTGATTGCCCCTATGCCAAGCCAGCATGCGCCCTGTGCAGCGCCGCCGCCAAGCCTTAGACTTGGGCGCAGCGCCTGCAACCAATGCCACCAGTGGAGCGGCAAACGATGCCTCCAGCGGTCATGGTAGAAATCCGCAATTTGAGCAAGAGCTATACCGAAGGCGCGCGCCGCTTGTCTGTCTTACATGCTGTCAACCTCGACATCTATGAGGGCGAGTTTTTTGCGCTATTAGGCGCCAGCGGCAGCGGCAAAAGCACCTTGCTCAATCTGATGAGTGGCATCGACCAAGCCGACAGCGGCAACATCCGCATCGGCGGCGTCGATGTAAGCGGCATGTCCGACCGCCAGTTGACCATTTTCCGCCGCCAGCATATCGGCATCGTCTTCCAATTTTTTAACTTAATCCCGACCCTGACGGCGCTGGAGAATATCACCTTGCCCGCCGAGCTGGGCGGGAAGGGCGGAGCGCCGGCAACAGCGCGCGCCCGTGAGCTGCTGGCGCAAGTGGGCTTGGCGGACCGCGCCGCCACCTTCCCCGATACGCTCAGCGGCGGCGAACAGCAGCGGGTCGCCATCGCCCGCGCCTTGCTGCCCGCGCCTGATGTCCTGCTGGCGGATGAACCCACCGGCAACCTGGATGAAGAAACAGGCGCGGAGGTGCTGCGCTTGCTGCTGCGCCTGACGCGGGAAGCCGGCAAAACCATGATTATGGCGACGCACAGCAGCGCTATCGCCCAAGTTGCCGACCGCGTGGCGCGCATCCACGATGGGCGGCTGCTGATTGCGGGCACTGGCTGAGCGCGCAAAAGATTGGGCAATTTGCCCAGCCTGACAATAGAAATGTACTATGGGACGCGCTACACTACGAATAGGAGAGGCGATGCAAATGGCGGGAGGCGGCAGACATGGCGAGCCAAAATACCGACAGCAAAGTACAAGATATCCTCTCCGAATTGCGTGATGTCAACAAAGACAAACGCCGCACCGCCGTCATGAAATTGGGCATGGTCGGCGGCGACCAGGCGCTGCGCACCTTGATGCGCATCGTCGAAAACAGCCAGGAAGATCTTATCGTGCGCGGGCGGGCGGCGATGATGCTGGGCAAGCTCAAAGATGACCGCGCCGTTCCCCCCTTAATCCGTGCCTTGGCGGCGCCCGGCTTCCTCACGCCCTATAACGCGGCGCAGGCGCTTGGCAAAATTGGCGACCCCCGCGCCATTGATGCCTTGGTCCTCTTCGCGGATAACAGCAGCGACAAGACCCGCGCCGCCGCTCTTGATGCCCTGCGCCTGCTGGGCAGGGAAGATGGCACCGCCAAACTCGCTGACGCGCAAGCCCCAATCTAACGCTTGGGTTTTGTCCTTTGCGCCTTTATGGTACATCAGCTGTCCCCGGCAGCCCAAAAATACAGAACGCCCGCTGCGAAGGGGGGAAACGCAGCGAGCGCTCTCAACCAGGCGCAGCCTCTCTTCCTCGCCGAAGCCGACGATTCTGGGAAGCCTTTGCCCAGTCCGCTTCAGTGTAGCGAAAACTGTTAGCATTTCCATACGCTATTGTATGCAATCTTGAATGCCAGCACTCTGCAAGCGGATGCGGCGCTATGGTGATTGCTGCCCCACGGGCGCGGCGGTCGCCAGGTTCTGGGGGCTGCCGCCCGCCTGGCGCGCAGCGGCGCAGTTCAGCTCGGCATCCTGGCGTCTGCTCGTCAGGTCAGCGCGGTTGATGTAGCTGACGGCGGGATTTAATTCCAGCGCCGCTGTATACTGGTCCAGCGCCTGGCAGGCATCGCCCTGCAGCGCCAGCGCATCCGCATAATAACGCAGCGCATCCTGCAGCTCGCTGACGGCAGTGCCCTGCATGTAGTGTGTCAAGCCATGCTCGATGACGATGCGGCGCAGCAGGCGCACCGCCTCAGCGGGGTTGGTGGTTTTATAGTGCTGACCATTAAGATAGGCATCGGCGATAAAATATTCGTAACTTAGGCTGCCGACATCGCCATACGCGCGCGCGCGGTCGGTGAGGATATTGGCTTCGGAAAGCTGCCCCGCGCGGTATAAAGCCTCGGCTTGCGCGCTCAGCGCCGCCAGCAGCAGCCGCCGCACCAGCTCCCGCTGATAGTCCGCGTCCAGGCTGGCGATGGCGCTGAGCGTGTCGATGGCGCTGGGGTAATCGCCGCGCTCGAGGTCGGTTTGCGCCTCTGTCAGCAGCGCCTCCAGGTCATAGGCGGCGGCAGGCACCTCGGTCGCGGGGATTTGCGTCGCGCTCGGGGGGATGGCGCTGGGCGTGGCGGTCGCTGGCATTGGCGTCATGGTCGCGGTTGCAGTGGGGCGGGCTTGACTGCGCTGGAAGAGCAGCGTCGCTGTCGGCGCATAAGCCAGCAGGCAGGCGGGGAGCGGCGTCTCCAGGCGCAGCGCTTCCAGCCGCCGCCGCGCCAGCGCCAGCTGCCCGGCTTCCAGGTCAGCGGGGATAAGCTCGCATTGCCGCTGTACTTCGGCGGCGGCGGTTTCTTCGGCATGAGCGCGGGCGGTGGCGAGGCCGCTGCTCCAGCCCGCCAATACCGAACCGACTATCACCGCACCGAAGAGCAGCAGGCAGAGCAGCGCCAGCAGGCTCCAAAAAAAGCAGCTTAAGCCGCGGCGCGGCGCGTCCACGGTATAAACGGGTTGCGCGTCCCGCTTGGCTTTCACATTGACGCCCCCCCGCATATTTCGAGCGACGGCGCGTAGTATAGTGCAAGCTCCGCGCGCTTGCTAGCGGCGCAATTGCGGGAGGGTGAGTATCAAGGATATAGTTCTATTGGCATCCTTGACACCGGTTTTTTCACCACAGAGAATACAGAGGGCACAGAGATTTTCTCATATTTCCTCGGTGTACTCGGCGCTAAGGCTGTGCAAAAACTACCCTGATAAATGAAGAAGCAAAGAGCCATTTCAAGAAAACTTTGTGTCTTTTGTGTCTTTGTGGTGAAGAATACATTGATGCGATTGCTCTGGCGCGCCAAACGCCTCGCTTGACGCCCGTGCTGGCATCAGGTACACTCCCCGCGTGATTTTACCTGCCGCCGCCGCGATGCCCATGCGCCTGCCGCCACTATACGCAGACGGCTGAGCTGGCTAGCGGCGTCAAAAGCGCAACGCGACGCCGCCTGTCCCCGACAGACGGTGTTTTACTTTAGGGCAATGCCAGCGTCCAGCGGAGGAAATGCGCGATGCCAGCGGAAACTATCCATGTATCAGTAGCCTGGCCCTATGCCAATGGCGACTTGCATATCGGGCACCTCGCCGGCGTCTACCTGCCCGCCGATATCTTCGCCCGCTATCATCGCCTGCGCGGCAACCGCGTGCTGATGGTCAGCGGCTCGGACAGTCACGGCACGCCCATCACCGTGGAGGCGGACAAACGCGGCGTCTCGCCACAAGCGGTGTTTGAGCATTATCACGAGCGTTTTTTGCGCACGCAGCAGAAAATCGGCATCAGCTATGACCTCTTCACCCATACCGATACCGAAAATCACCATCAAATCGCCCAGGATATCTTCAACCTGTTGCTGGAGCGCGGCTTTCTCTATCTCGAAAAGCAAACCCTGCTCTACAGCGAAAGCGAGAAGCGCTTTTTGCCTGACCGCTATGTCGAAGGCGGCTGTTATATTTGTAAATATCCGCATGCCCGCGGCGACCAATGCGATAACTGCGGCAACCTGATGGACGCGACCCAGCTCATCGACCCGCACAGCCGCAACAACCCTGAAGACAAACTTATCAAGCGCGAATCCCAACACTATTTTCTCGATCTCGCCAAATTCACCGAGCCAATTCTCGAATACCTGGCGGCGCATGAAGCGCATTGGCGCCCCAATGTCAGCCGCTTCAGCCAAAATTTCGTCAAAGAGGGCTTGCGCGGCCGCCCCATCACCCGCGATATCGATTGGGGCGTGCGCGTGCCGCTGACAGGCTGGGAGGACAAACGGCTCTATGTCTGGTTTGATGCCGTCATGGGCTACTTCAGCGCCAGCATCGAATGGGCGAATAACATCGGCGAACCCGATGCCTGGAAACATTGGTGGTACAACCCTGAAGCAAAGATTTATAACTTTATCGGCAAGGACAATATCCCCTTCCATACCATCATTTGGCAGGCGGAGCTGCTGGGCATCGATGGCATTTACAACGAAGGCGACACCGCTTATGGCGGTGTCCCGCTGCAGATGCCCTATGATGTGCCCGCCAACGAGTTCATGAACATCGAGGGGCAGCAGTTCTCGACATCGCGCAATTGGGCGGTCTGGCTGCCCGATATTCTCGAGCGCTATCAAGCCGATGCCGTGCGCTTTTATGTCGCCCGCACCTTCCCCGAGCGCCAGGACAGCGACTTTTCCTGGGAGGGCTTTCTGGCGCGGGTCAACAACGAGCTGCTGGCGGCATGGGGCAATCTGGTCAATCGCATGCTTGGCTTTGCCTTCAAGCGGTTTGAGGGCGAGGTGCCCGCTTATGACCAATTAACGGCTGCGGACGAAGCGATCCTGGCGCGGACCGAAGCCGGCTTGGAAACGGTGGGCGCGCTGCTGGCGGCGGTTCGCCTCAAAGACGGGCTGGAGGAGACTTTGCGCCTGGCGCGGGAAGTCAATGGCTGGCTCAACGAGCGTGAGCCTTGGAAGACTTATAAGCCCGACCGCGCTGATGCCGCCCGCGCTGTCTACACGGCGCTGCGCTGCATCGACACCCTCAAAGTGCTGTTCGCGCCTTTCACGCCTTTCAGCTCCCAGCAAGTGCATGCGATGCTCGGTTATGAGGGGCAGCTCTTCGGCGAGCTGCGCATCGAGAACTATGCCGAAGACAGTCGCGCGCATCTGGCGCTGGTCTATGATGGCAGCGCGGCGATTGGGGAGTGGAAGGCGAGCGCGCTGCCGCCTGGTCAAAAGCTGAAGCAGCCGTCGCCACTCTTTGTCAAGCTGGAGCCGGAGATTGTCGAGCGGGAACGGGAGTTCCTGGGGCGGGAGCGGGCGGAGGGGGTGATTGGGTAGAATCTGAATCCACCAGCTTTGCAAGTTTCGGTGAATGTAATATTGTATCGCTCGTTTGGAAACTTGGAGTTCGAATGTCCGTACTACCGACGGCATATCCTGAGCAAGTACCAGTCTACTTGCGTTCAGGAGATCTTGTAGAATTGCCTGAGCATAGTAGTTATGTTAACTTACGCGAATATCTTGTCGCCCATACAGTCGCTGAAAACACTAAGATAGCCCGTGAAGCCTTAGGGGCAAGAAAAAGCTTGGTTACTGTCCGATCGGTTTCCGAGTACCCGTATAATTGTGTTGGGATGGTGTTGGCTAACCGTCGCGCATGGATTGATATGGACTCTGACGAAATTGAAAACTTATTAACAAAGGATGGCTTTAGAAAAGTACCGGCAAAGGAATTGTCAGTCGGGGATGTCGTTCTATATGAGCAGGACAATGAATATACCCATATAGGTATGGTAATATGTGTTGATAGGCAGAGCGTTACCAATATATGGGTTCTGAGCAAGTGGGGTTTTGCGGGAGAAATGATCCACCATTTGCACGATGTTCCCAGCGAATACGGGCTAGGTAGGCACTTCTGGAGCGAAAGGAAATCAGATGAAACTGCATGAATTCTTTCGCGAGATTGAAAGCACGAGATTTCAATCAAGATACATGTTGTTCAGTGGATTTAAGCTGGTCAGAAACGCTTTGTCTAAAGACCAAACGCTTGCAGCATTGATTAACGAGACGCGTCGGAATCACACATACATCGACGGTATCGGTACACGGATCCTTTCCCTATTTGTGAAGCATAAGGACGACCCTGGAGCGTCTTACGATGTTGCAGTTGCAGCATACTTATTTTGCCTATATCGAACCGACCCATTATTCGCGAAAAAAATGGGTGAGCATATCTTGGAAAAGGGGAAACTTTGGTGGTCAGTTGACTTAGCTCTGCATATCTCAAGAAACATGAAACCATTTGCGCATTTACACAAGATGCATATTCACATTTCCGATTACGCTTACCCGATACAGAACAGTAATTGGATCTCGCAAGGCGAACCAAAGCGACTGAACTCAGCCGCTCTGTCATCCGCTCCTATAGTCAACGGGAAATACGCATGGAACATCTCTGGACAATCGCCTGTCAATTCACCTCAGAAGACAAAAACTCTAGTGCTTTCAGTTTGATAAACATTCTGGAAAGTATTAGTATCTCTGCAGATCTTTCGGAGTCTATTCTCGATGATGTGAATATACCGTTCAATTTTCACTTGGTAACAACTTGGTCGCGAGAAGACTCAGACAGCAGCGAAATAAACGTAGTTAGAGTTCGTCTCGTGTCGCCTACCGGAGAAGATCTAGGAGGTCCTGATCTTGAGATTGCCTTCAACGAATCACAGAATATACGATATAACTTGAATATTCATGGGTTTCCATATCGAGGAGACGGCATTTACCGCTACGTTGTGTTTCAAATAAAAAATGGCGAAGAGGTTGAAGTTCAACGTATTCCCATCCGCGTGGTATGTACACCTTAGCTAATTAGACCAAAACGATGTCGTCAGCTAGCCATTCGCCGGGCTGAACAGTATTCCTTGTGATCGTTTGCGAGGCGCTGCCGCCGCCCTATTTTAGCCCAGCGTCCCCAAACCCCACGCTTATACTCCCGCCTGGATCAAATCCCCCAAACCCATCACCGCATCCACCAACAAACCAAAAGGACTCACCCCATGCCCTCCAAAAAAGAACAAAAAGAAGCCAAAAACCTCGCCGCCGTGCTCGAGAAAATCCCCAAGATGTTCGGCGATGAGGCCGCTGCCGGCTTCCGCCTGCACGAAATCATCCTGGCAGCCGCGCCCGAGCTCAAGCCGCGGCTGTGGTACGGCATGCCCGGCTACGCCAAAGCCACCTCCAAACCCGTGCTGCTCTTCATCCGCAAGGACAAATACCTCACCTTCGGCATGGACGAGAAAGCCAACATCACCCTGGACGCGGGCGCGCCCGACAAGCTCATGCCCCATTCCTGGTTCATCGCCGAGCTGGACGCCGCCACCGAAGCGCGCATCGCCGAAATCGTGAAGGCGGCGGTGGCTTGACGCTGCCGCAAGCGCTAAGCCGGATACCAGTCCGCCCGCGTCAGCGGCAGGTCGTCATGCGCGCCATTGCCCGCGCGTGATTTATACAGCAGCGCCTGATGTATCGAGTTGTAGCCCGCTTCAAATGCCCAGCGCGCGCCCGCCAAATAGATGCGCCAGCGCCGATAGCCCACGGCACCCAGCATGCCGCGGATGGTCGCCGCCTGCGCTTCATAACGCGCCAGCCAATTCTTTAAAGTCAGCGCATAATGCTCGCGCAGGCTCTCGACATCGCGCACTTCAAAGCCCGCTTTTGCCGCCACATCCAGCACATACGCGATATGCTGGCTGTCGCCATCGGGGAAAATATATTGCTGAATGAAGGAGTCTTTCGCCTGATACTGCGGTACCTGCGGCGCTTGGAAAAGCGTGATGCCATGATTGAGAAAGACGCCGCCCGGCTTGAGGCAGCGATAGGCTTTCTCAAAATAGACATCCAGATTCTCGCGCCCGACATGCTCAACCATGCCCACGCTGACGATTTTGTCGAAGGGGCGGCTTTCATCAACATTACGATAATCCAACAATTGCGCTTGGCAGCGCCCGCTCAAACCAGCGGCTTCAATGCGCTCATTCGCCAGCGCCAACTGCTTCTCCGCCAGGGTGATGCCCAGCGCCTCAACGCCATAGTGCCGCGCCGCGTGCATGATAAGCGCGCCCCAGCCACAGCCGATATCCAGCAGGCGGTCGCCCGGCTGCAGCCGCAGCTTGCGGCAAATATAGTCCAGCTTGCGGCTTTGGGCGCTGTCGATGCTCTCGTTTGCATCTTCAAAATAGGCGCAGGAATAGACCATTTTTTCATCCAGCCACAGCTGATAAAACTCGTTGGAAACATCGTAATGATATTGGATGGCTTGGCGGTCACGATTGACCGAGTGCTTCTCCCCCGATAGCTGGGCGATTTGGCTGTTGCCGCCCGCATCGCGCCGCGGCAGGCGCAGCAGCTTGGGCGCAAAACGCAGGGTATCGCTCAAGCTCCAGCCTTCCCATAGATAGCGCGCCAGGTCGATGGCGGCATAAAGCTCGCCCTCGATTTCAAAATCGCCAAACATATAGGCTTCGCCCAGTTTGCGCTCGGTGGGCGGCAGGAACATGCGCCGCAAAGCGCTGGGACCATTCAGCACGATGGTGAAGCGCCGCTGCCGCGCGTCCGGCGGCTGCCAAATGGTGCCATCCCAGAGGCGGATGGCAAAATCCCGCCCCGGGTATTCGGCGAATACCGCGCTCAGCAAATCCAGCGCATTCGCCACATGTCGATCGCGTGTCATGAAGCCGGCATCAACCATGACTGTCCTCCTTTTGCTACCAAGTCGCGTTCCTCCTCCGGCGCGACTTGGCAAGAGTATAGCAAAATGGGCAACGCTGCGCTAAAGCCTGCGTAGAAGGGGCAAGGCAATTGCATCAAATTATTCTTCACCACAAAGACACAAAGGACACAAAGATAATCCTATAAATCCGCAGAAAAGGACTCGATGTAGGGGCGTTTCGCTGAAACGCCCAAGCGGAGTCGCTGGAAAAACGGGCGTCTCAGTGAGACGCCCCTACATTTCCAATTACTTTGTTGGATTTACTGAGTCTTTCTCATGCTTTTCTCGGTGTACTCGGTGGTGAATTTTCTGCCGTGATTGCCCTCCAAAGCCAATAGCCAAAAAGAACACGGGACTATGTACGGGCAAGCCCCCGCCGAAAGCGAGCCGCAGCTTCTGATCGCCGCGCCCAATCCGCTAAGCCGCGCCGGTTTGAGCGCGCTGCTGGAAGAACGCGGCTGCCAGGTGCTGGCGCAAAGCGATGGCAGCGCGCTGCAACATCACATCGAGCGCCATCAGCCCGATGCCCTCGTCATCGACCTCGGCTGGCAGGGCGAGGCGCTGCGCCAGCAGCTGCAGCAAATCGAGAGCGACCTGCCCGTGCTGGCGCTGACGGCAGCTGACGAGCGCCCGCGCATCCTCCGCCTGCTGCAAACTTTACAAACTTTCCCGCATTTTGCCCTGCTGCCGCGCGATAGCGACCCCGATGCGGTTGCCGCCGCGGTTGACGCCCTCGCCGCCGGCTTGACCGTGCTGGAGCCGCGCCTCGCGGCCGCGCTCATCCAGCCCAGCGCCGGCGCCGCTGACGCGCCCCATGCCCCGCTGACGGCGCGGGAAAACCAGGTGCTGCAGCTGCTGGCGCGCGGCTTGACCAACCGCGCCATCGCCGCGGAATTGGAAGTCAGCCAGCATACGGTAAAATTCCATGTCAACGCCATTATGGGCAAGCTGAATGCGCAGAGCCGCACCGAAGCGGTCGTGCGCGCGACCCAGCTGGGCTTGCTGCTGCTGTGAGGGAAGGGCGGGCATGAAAGTTCTGGTCACCGGCGGCACCGGCTTCCTCGGCTCCCATGTGCTGCGCCAGCTGCTCGCCGCGGGGCATCAAGCGCGCCTGCTCTATCGCTCGGCAGCCAAACTTGAGGCATTGGCAGGCTTGAAATTTGAGGCGGTTTTGGGCGATCTGCACGATAGCGCCGCCTTGAACCGCGCCTGCGCCGGCTGTGATGCCGTCATGCACATCGCCGCCAAAGCCGATTATTGGAAAGATGACGACCGCGCCGCCCTCTGGCGCATCAATGTCGAGGGCGCGCGCAATCTCTTCGCCGCCGCCGCCGCCGCTGGGGTCGGGCGCGTCATCTTCACCAGCAGCGCCTCCGCTATCGGCATCCGCCCGGGCAAAGCGCCCGCTGATGAATCGGACGCCTTTTCGCTGCCGCCCGAGCGCTTCTGGTACGCCTGGACCAAAGTCAAGGCGGAAGAAATCGCCGCGGAATTTGCCGCGGACGGCATGGATATTATCACGCTTAACCCGACGGTGATAACCGGTCCCGGCGATATGAACGCCATCTCCGGCAGTTTCATCCTGGCGGCGGCGCGTTATCAGTGGCTGATGCCGATGTCCCGCGGCGGCTTGGCAGTCATCGATGTGCGTGATGCCGCCGCCGCCCACATCAGCGCCCTCACGCGCGGGCGCAGCGGCGAGCGCTACATCCTCAACGCCGCCAACCTGCCTTACGCGCAGTGGTATCGGCTCATCGCCGACGCTTGCGGCATCCGCCCGCCGCTCTTGACTAGCCCTGATTGGCTGCTGGAGCCAACGGCGCGTTTGATTGAGCTGCTGCGCGCGCTGGGGCTGAAGACGCCGCTGGACGCCAATCAGACGCGGCTGGGCGGGCAGCACCTCTATTTTGATGGCGGCAAAGCCGCGCGTGAGCTGCACAGTCCGCGCATCGACATCGCCACCAGCCTGCGCCAGACCTATGACTGGTACCAGGAAAATGGCTACATCAAACGCGATGCGCTGACGCGGCTGCTCAGCTTGTTGTAGCGGCGCGGCGCACAAAGGCTTCAAACACTGGCAAGGTCTGCGGCAGCATGCGCTCCGGGTGAAATTGCAGCCCGATGACGCGCCCATCAGCCGATTCCAGCGCTTCGATGACGCCATCAGCCGCCCGCGCCGACACCATCAGCCCCGCGCCCAGCGCCGCCACCGCCTGGATGTGATGGCTGTTTGTCCGCAGCTGCGCCGTCTGAAAGATTGCGCGCAGGCGGCTGCCCGCGGCGATATCGATGCGGTGTGCGCTGGCGCCGCGCTCGCGGCTGTGCGGCGCGCAAGCCAACTGCGCCTGGGCATCGCCATAAATCGTGCCGCCCGCCATCGCATTGGCGAACTGCATGCCATAACAAATGCCGAGGAAAGGGCGGTCCGCCATCGCGTGGTATATCAGCGCGTCGCTGCGGTCGCGCAGCGGGTCGACAGGCGGCAAATCGCGGGGCAGCGCGCCCAGCAAACCGCGGCTGATGCCCGGCCCGCCGGTCATAATCAAGCCATCAAGCAGCGCGGCGCTGGCGCTGGCGTCTTCGGCTGATTCGAGCAGGGGCAGGATGAGGGGGATGCCCCCCGCCGCCGTCACCGCTTGAACATAGCGGCGGTCAAGCATCTGCTGCCCGTCCTCAAAGCTGGTGGTGATGCCGATGCGCGGGGGCATATGGTCAGTGCTGCCCTAAGCGGGCTTGAAGCGCGCCTCGCGCTGATTGCCGACAAACACCGGCAGGTCGCGCTGCCCCAACAGCTGGCGCATGGCATGCACTTCGCCCAGGTGATACCAATAATGATAGATGCTGCGGTAGAGCATGGTGCCGATGGATTCGGGCATTGGCTTGCCCTTCCATTGGAACGGCTCCAGCAGCTTTTCGGTGGTCAATGTATCCAGGAAAATATCCGCCGCCGCCGTTACTTCATGCCAAGCCGCCCACATAGCGTCAAGCGGCGGGGCGGAGCGGGGGCTGCCATAACTGCAGATTTCGCGCAGCCCCGGCTGAATCTTTTTGCCCTGCGCGATGTATACATAAAAGCGATTTTCATGGTCTGCCAGGTGCCCAATCGTCCAACTGACGCAGTTCATCTGCCCATGGAATACATACGCGTCCGGCTCGCTCAAACCCTCGACGCAGCGCTGGAATTCCCCGCGTGTGAAGCGCAATTGCTCAACCAAAGTGTGCGCCATAAACTTTGTCCTCGTATATGTTCAATTGTATCTCAGCAGCAGCTTCGCCCGCCGCCATTAGCGCGCGCGAGTTCCGCCCCCAGCGGGATATCAAGCGGCGAAATCAGCGGCGCGGCGGGCAGTGGCGCGCAGCAGTCGTCAGCGTCCGCGGCGTAATCGGTGACGCAAACGCCCGTCTCCGGCAGGTTCAGCCGCACGGCGCGCGCCGCCGCCCAATCGCCACAGAGCGCCGCCGTCACCGAACGGGCTTGCTCGTAACCGGTCGCCAGCAAAAATGTCGGCGCCCGTCCATAGCTTTTCATGCCGATGATGTAGAAGTCTTTTTCGGGCTGGCGCAGTTCCGCCTCGCCATGGGGGCGCACGGTGCCGCAGCTGTGCAGATTGGGGTCGATGAGCGGCGCCAGCGCGCGGCTGCTTTCAACAGCCGGGTCCAGGTCCAGCCGTAGCTCGCTCAGCAGCGACAGCTCCGGTCGGGAGCCGGTGCAGGCGATGATTTCATCGGCGGGCAGGCTGCGTTCAGCGCTGTGCAAAAGCACTTGGTTACCCGCCGTTTCCACGCGGTTGATGGCGAAAGGCGCGGCGATCTCCAGCGCGCCCGCTTCCACCGCGGCGCGGATGCGGCTGCCCAGTTGCCCCCGCGCCGGCAGCGCATCGGCATCACCGCCGCCATAGACTTTGTGTAAATTGTCGCTGCGCATCGCCCAAACAATCGCGCCCGCGCCCACTTGACGCCGCAAATTGAGCAAATCGAGCAAGGCGTTGATGGCGGAGTGCCCGCTGCCGACAACAATCACGCGCGCGCCGGCATAACGCTGCCGCTCTCGCCCCAGCACATCGGGGATGCCATAGCGGATGCGCGCGCCCAGCGCCCGCTCGCCCAGCGCCGGCAAGCCATCAGCGCCCAGCGGATTCTGCCGCTGCCAAGTGCCGCTGGCGTCAATCACGGCGCGCGCTTCGAGAGTCGTTTCCGCGCCCGCGCTCGTCAGCAGCCGCAAGACGAAAGGCGCGTCTTCACGCCCGCTGTCTTTGAGTTTGTCCTGCCCGCGGCGGCTGATAGCCTGCACTCGCGCGCCATAGCGGATGACCGCGCGCAGCGCCGGCAGCGCCGCCAGCGGCTGCAAATACTGCGCGAGCAATTCAGCGCCGGTTGGCAGCGCCGCCGCCGGCGGCATCGTCCAGCCCGCGGCTTCCAAGAGGCGGCGGCAGGCGGCATCGACATTAAATTCCCAAGGCGAAAACATACAAACATGCGCCCAGCGGCGCACATTCGCGCCGACAGAATCGCCCGCTTCCAAGACCACAGTCGGCTCGCCGCGCTCCAGCAGCTGCGCCGCCGCCGCCAAACCCACGGGTCCGCCGCCGATAATCGCTATGGGCAATTTTTTCATTTGCATCGCCTCTTCGTGTGTATTTTGTTTTGTGTCAGCAAACAATTTTACCACCGAGGGCACAGAAGTAAATCCAAGTAAGTAGTTGGAATCTGTAAGTGCGGAGATTCGACAAGGATTTTTACCACCGAGTTCACCGAGATACACCGAGAAAAAATGAGAAAATCTCTGTGCCCTCAGTAAGTACAAGTAAGTTATGCGAAAACAAAATGACCTTTGTCCTAGTATCTCATACCCACACAACACCCCAAGCCGTAGGGGCGAGCCTTGGCTCGCCCTCTCCACATTAGCAGTATGCCTTATGTCTGGAGTTTAGTGCGGGCGGTTAAGCGCCGTTACCCCTCCACCTTGGTTCAAGAGGGCGAGCCAAGGCTCGCCCCTACATTTCCAATTACTTTGTTGCACGTACATCTGCGCCTCGGTGGTGGGGTATCAGCGGCAAGATACGCTCAGCCCTTCACCGCGCCTGATGCCAAGCCGCGGATGAGATATTTCTGGAAGAAGATGATGACAAAGAGAATCGGCAAAGTCGTTGATACCGAAGCCGCCGCCGCCAGCGTGATATGCCCCGGGTCTTCGCCGCCCGTCCATTGCGCGATGCCCACCGGCAATGTCCAGTTGATCTGCGTCAAGATACGCGCCAGCAAGAAGTCGTTATACGCCAGCAGCAGCGTGAACAAGCCCGTGGTGATGATGCCGGGCCACATGATGGGCACGATGACAGAAATAAAAGAACGCAGCCGCCCCGCGCCGTCAATCATGGCGGCTTCTTCGATTTCCCGCGGGATCTCCATAAAAAAGCTGCGCAGCATCCAAATGGTGAAGGGCTGATTGACCGCCACCAGGCAGAAAATCAACAGGATATGTGTGTCGTACAGCCCCGAAAGCTGCCCCAAATAATAAAATGGCAGCACCAGCGCCAGGCTGGGCAGCGAGCGGAATGCCAGCGCCAGCACCAAAATATACACCGAGACCACATGGCGGAAGCGCGCCAGCCCATAACCCGCCAGCGCGCCAATGCTCAGCGAGACGGCGAGCGTGCCGATGGTGACGATGACGCTGTTGATGAGATAATCATAGAACTCGGCGGTGTTGATGAGGCGCGGCAGAGCCAATGCCACCGCCACCCCCGCGGCGATTACGCCGAGATATACCAGCGAGTTGGGCGCGGGGATGCGCCTGGCGGACAAGGCAATCACCACCAGCGCGAAGAGTATCAGGACCAGCGCCAAACCATAAGGCGCGAACTCCGCCGGCGATATGTTCAGCCAAAGCTCGGCATAATTATCGCCAGTGGGGCTGAAGAGGAAACGGGGCTGGCGAGAATTGGCGTCCTTCGGCAGCTTGAGCGAGTTGAGAATCGTCCAGCAAAAGGGCAGCACATTATAGACGGTGAAGAGCGCCAGCACCGCATACATCACCAGCCGGGCGAGCGGGTTGTTTGTGCGTGTCATCAGCCTTCCTCCGTCTGCTCGCGATAGGTCATGACCAGGAAGGGAACGAGCACCACAAAGATGCCGATAACCGTGAGCACGCTCATGGCGTTGGCTTTGCCCAGGCGGCCGAAACTCATGGCGACCTGGAAATTGTAATACATAATCGTCTCGGCATCGAATATCGGGTTCTGCTGCGTCAGCACAAAGACGCTGTCAAAGACGCGGTAAGCGTCCATAATCGATATCAAAGCGATGAAGACAAAAAGCGAGCGCAAATGCGGGAGGGCGACATGCCAAAGCTGCTGCGACCAACTGGCGCCATCAACCCGCGCCGCCTCCAGCGATTCTTGCGGCAAAGTCTGCAAACCGGCAAAAAGCACAATCATGGCGAAGGGCGTCGCCGTCCAAATGCTGTGGAAAATTATCAGCAGCGGCACGGTGGTGCTGTTCATGAACAGGCGATAATCGAAGAGCTGCTGCATCCAATACCAATAGGGTCCGCCGCGGTCAAACATATCGCGGAATATCAAAGTGCCGACCACTGGCGTCATCACAAATGGCACCAGGGCAGCGGCGATGAAAACGCCGCGGAAGCGCGTGATTTGGTCGAGCAGCAGCGCGAAGAGCAAGCCCAGCACGATGCGCAGCGGCACCGTGATGGCGATGAACAGCAGCGTGAACTCCAGCGAATCCCAAAACTCGGGGTCCGCCAGCACCTCTTGATAATTCTGCAAGCCGATCCACTGCGGCGCGTCCAGGTTGCGGAAGGTGATAAAATGCAAACCCAGCACAATCGACGCCAGCAGCGGCAATGTCATCAGCGCCAGCATGATGAAAACGCTGGGACCCACAAAGAAAGAAAATGTTGTACGATTCACAAGCGATAGCCTTAGAAATAGATAGCGCCGCGGCGCAAAATTGTATTGTTCGGGCGGCTCTTTTGCGGGAGCCGCCCGAGTGTACGCAGGCTAATCCTAACCTTCGATGAAGCCTTGCGCGGTGGCTTCGGCCGTGTAGGCGTCGGCAGCGGCGTCCAGCAAATCAGCCGCCGACATTTCGCCGAGCACGATTTGCGGCAGCCAGTTGGCAAAGACCGGGTTCAAGACCGCGCCAATGGCTGGTACCGATGAACCCTCGACGCCGCCGCTAATCGTATCAAATACCGCCGGCAGATAGCGGGCGTCGGCGTTCGCCGCCACCGCTTGCCGCGTGATGACGCCGTAATTGGTGCCACGCAGCATCGTCTCTTCGTCCATCGCTTCCAGGATGACTTGGAAGACGAGCTCGGGGTCGTCATCGATATTCGATGGGATGCCCAGCCCGGCGCCGGTGCCACCAGTGGCGGCATAGGGCGCGCCTTCAAGCGCTCGTGGGGCGGGGGCGAAGTCGATGCCGCCGACATAATCGGAGAAGTCGGGGTCGTCCATCGCCGCGGCGCGGCTCGCCCAGGTGAATGCCATCGCCAGCTCGCCAGTGGCGATGCCGATTTGGCTGTCATCGATGCTGTAGGTCAAGCCTTCTTCGCCCATGCAGGCATCGGCGATTTCGACCAGCTTCTCCAGCGCCATCACGCCCGCCTCGCTGTTGAAGGCCGGCGTATTGTCTTCATTGAGTATCGTGCCGCCGAAGCCGAGCAGCATGTCCATAAACTCCAGACGCCAAGCCCAGCCGGCATGCAGTTGCACGGTGAAGGGGATGACGATGCTGTCTTCGGCGCTCAAAACGCCACAAGCGGCGATGACATCGTCCCAGGTCTCGGGCACGGCGATGCCATGTTTCTCCAGCAAATCAGGGCGATAGAACATGTGCCGCGTATTCTGCTCCATCGGCAGAGCATAAATGTTGCCGTCCACCGTCATGTCTTGCAAGCCGAGGATGTCGGAAATCTGATATTGCTCTTCGTATTTGTCAATCAAATCGTTGAGCGGCATCATCCAGCCTTCAACGACATAGGATTCCACATCGCCCTGGGTAACCATGATGATGTCGTAGGGCGAGCTGCCGCCAGCGCCCAGCGCCAGCTGCAATTGGTCATGCGCCGAGCCCGAATCGAGCAGCTGGGTGTTGACATCAATGCCGTCAACGGCGTTGCAGGCTTCCAACTCGTCGGCATAAAAATCGATGATGGGATAGGTCCAGCCAATCATGTTGATAGTCGCGGCGGATTCTGGCGCTTCAATCATACAGCCGCCCATATCTTGCGCCGCGGCTGGCAGCAGCAGGGCAAGCAAGGCAATTACAACAAACAAAGCTCTCATGGGATTCCTCCAAATTGGCAAATATGCTAAAAGTAGCGTTGCCGCGTCAAACATAGCAACGCCGTTTACATACTATAGCGCGGCGGCGGCGGGATGCCAAATGCGGAGATAAACTTTGCCAAGCAGCGCAATCATCCCAACGGCAGGGGCGACCCGGTGAGGTGCCCTAGCGTTTGTCTCAGTGGGAGAATTGCCAGTGCAATCCGCCCGCCGCATCAGCCGCGCCCGCGCACCTGCGGGTCTAATACATCGCGCAGCCAATCGCCCAAAAATACCACGCCCAGCACCGTAATCGTTATCGCCATGCCGGGGAATGCCGTCATCCACCAGGCGCTGTTGATGTATTGCCGCCCGTCAGAGAGCATCAGCCCCCAGGTTACTGTCGGCGGCTTGACGCCCAAACCGAGGAAGCTCAACGACGATTCCGCCAGGATCGTCACGCCCACTTGCACCGCCGCCAGCACAATCGCCGAAGAGATGACATTGGGCAGGATGTGCTTGAGCATCACCTGCGGGCGGCGCTGCCCCAGCGCATAGGCGGCGAGCACATAATCCAGCTCGCGCGCTTTTAAGACCTCGCCGCGGATGACGCGGGCGTAAGTTACCCAGCCGGTGCCGCCCAGGATGAGCACCAGCGTGCCCAAGCCCGCGCCGACCACGCCCGAGATGGCGATGACCAGGATGATGAAAGGGATGGCGAGCAAGCCGTCAACGATGCGCATGAGGGCGGCATCAAGCGCGCCGCCGATGAAGCCGCTGATGAGCCCATAGAGCACGCCGATAGCGCCCGAAAGCAATACCGACACCACGCCCACCAGCACCGACACCCGGCTGCCGGCGATGATGCGGCTGAGGATATCGCGCCCCAGTTGGTCGCTGCCCAGGGAGTAATAGCTGCCGGCGGCATCGACATGCCCCGGCGCTTGAAAGCGGGCGCGCAGGTTGCGGGCGGCAGCATCCTGCGGCGAAATCAAAGGACCAAACAAAGCCAGCAGCACAACCGCGCTGACGATGACGCTGCCAGCCAGCCCCACCGGGCTTTTGACAAGGGTAGACGCCAGCCGCAGGATTGGGCTGCGGCGCGCGGGCAGCCCGGCGATGGCATCGGCTTGGCTTTTGCTTTTGGCGGGCATCGGCAGCTCTATTCAAACTTTATCCGCGGGTCCAACAAGATATAGAGCACATCAATCGCATAATTTATCAGAATAAAAGTTAAGGCGAACCAGAACAAACCCGCTTGCACCACCGTATTATCGCGCACATTTATCGAGTCGATCATCAGCCTGCCCAAGCCGGGCCAAGAAAAGACGCTCTCCACCACCACCGAGCCGCCCAGCAGCCAGCCCAGCTGCAAGCCAAACACGGTCACGATTGGGATGAGAGCGTTGCGCAGCGCGTGGCGCAGCACCACGATGTTCTGCTTTAAGCCTTTGCTGTGGGCGGTGCGCACATAATCCTGGCTGAGCACCTCGAGCATGGCGGAGCGCGTCATGCGGGAGAGGCGAGCCGCCATGCCAACGCCCAAAGTCGCCGCCGGCATGATGATGGCTTTTGGCTCCAGCGCGCCAAAGGCGGGCAGCATGCGCAAATGCACCGAAAATATGATGATGAGCATCAGCCCCAGCCAGAAGCTGGGCATGGCGGTGCCCAGCGAAGACAGCAAGGTAATCACCAAATCGATGAGGCTGTTGCGCTTTAATGCCGACAGCACGCCGAGCGGGATGGCGATAGTAACGCCGATGGCGGCGGCGGCGGCGGCAAGCATCCAGGTGTAGCCCAGGCGCTCGATGATAAGCTCCATCGCCGGGCGCTTGGCGAGGTAGGAAGTGCCAAAATCGCCCGTGATGGCTCGGGTGATGAAGGTTACATACTGCTCCGCCAGCGGGCGGTCAAAGCCCCAGAAGCGGCGCATCTCTTCGATTTGCTCTTGGCTGAAGAAATCTGGCGCCAGCACCAGGATGGGGTCGCCGCTCAGGCGCACGATGAGGAATACCGCCAGCGAGACGATAAACATCGTAACCACCAATTGCGCCAGCCGGCTGATGAAGAAGCCGCGCAAAATACCCCCGATTTAGAGAGTGTTGCCGGGGCGGCTGTGTAAGCCGCCCGCTAAACATTGTGGCGTAAGTGAATGGGCAACTCCTCGAGTCGCCCATTCATATGCTCAGCGAGGCGGGCTACATATCCGCCAGTTTGAGCCCGCGGAAGGTCATCCAGCCGTCTTTACGCGGCGTGAAATCGAACTCCCCGGTATTCAGCGCCATGACATTGGTAACTTCATAAAGCGTGATGGTCTGCGCGGTATCGATGTAATGCTGCCACCACTGTTCCCAGAGCGAGAGGCGCTCGTCCATGTCGATGGTAACCTGGATGGCATCGGCGACCGCGTCCCACTCTTCGTTGCAGATGCTGTAATTGACCGACGACCAATCGCAGCCATAAAACAGCGGCAGCAGCGCGGGACCGCAGCCCAGCGCGATGTGCATCAGGTCGCGGTTGTTGCCAGCGCGCGAGACTTCTACCGAGAAGGCGGAAGAATCGCGCACGGTGAGGTCAACGGTGAAGCCGACATCTTCCAGCATGGCGGCGGCAACTTCGCTGACTTCTTTGGCGCTGCCCCCGCGGGAAACGGCGTCAGTATCGAAATACAAAGTGGGACCTTCGCCCTCGGCATAACCGGCAGCGGCGAGATATTCCCGCGCCATATCCGGGTTGTACCAGTCGGCGACCACATCAGCATCGGCGTATTTATCGGCAAAGCCCTCGGGATAATAGGAGCAGACGCGCGCCAGACGGCCTTGGGCGGCGCCATGCACCTCCGCCAGCAGGTGGCGGTCGAGCGCGTGCGTAATCGCCATGCGCACATTATGGTCGAGCGTGGCGGGCTGATAGTCGGGGAAGGTCTCGGGGAAAGCGCCGCTTTCGGTATCGACGCGGGCATAGAGATGGTGCATCAAGTTCGCCGATTCGCTGAGCAGGCTGATGCCATCAGCGCCTTCCAGCGTGGCGCGGTCGGGCACGGGCACGCCAGTCATCATATCCACTTGCCCGGCGAGCAAGGCGGCAACCTGCGCCGACGGCTCGGGGATGACTTGATAAATGACGCGGTCAACTTCGGGACGCCCGCTGTGATAGTCGTCCCAAGCTTCGAAGACATAGCGGTCATTCTCGCTGATTTCGGCGAGCGTATAGGGACCAGAGCCAACAGGCGCGCGGTTGAAGCCTTCTTGTCCCACTTCTTCGAAATATGCCGGCGGCAGCAGCTCGCAGCCGTTGTAGCTGACATCGTATTCAAAGTAGGCATGCGGCTCGTTGGTGTGGATATCAACGGTGAGCTCATCAACAACCACCACTTCTTTCACGAATGCCCATTGCTGATAGAGCGGGATATCGCCAATCGGGTGGCGGACGCGGTCGATATTCCATTTGACGGCGGCGGCATCCACCGGCTCGCCATTGTGGAAGGTTGCGCCTTCCCGCAGGTGGAAGCGCCAAGTGGTGTCATTGACGGCTTCCCAGCTTTGCGCCGCTTCCGGCACATAGCCATCGCCATCAGCCGCGCGCCAGATGAGGCAGTCATAATAGAGCTTGAGCATCCAGTGGGTGGAGCCGTACCAATGAGAATGCGCGTCCATTGGGCGGATGGGACCGCCATGGGCGAAGACGAACTCGGACATGCCATCCTGGGCGGCCGCCGGCACAATCGCCAGCGCCCCCAGCAGCAGCACCAAGCTCGCGATAATCAGAATTCTTGCGGTTTTCATTTTTCTCTCCTTAATACTGTCGGTCTGTCGACTTTAACTGACAGGCATAGCGTCGGCATTGGCGATAGTCACCTCCTTCTGCGCGATTGCACTATCCGCTTTGACCAAACTCACTCACGAGACGCGTAATATGCCAATTTGTCTTCGTCAATCGCGACACCCAGCCCCGCCCCTGGCAGCGGCTTGAGCATATCCCCGTCCGGCGCGTAACTTTCGGCGAGGATGGAATCGGTCATGTCTGAGAAGCCGGCGGGCCATTTGGCGATGGGGGTGGCGGCGGCGAAATGGGCGGCAGCGGCGGCGATGATATCAAAATAAGGCGCCACGGAAATCTCCAGACCGGCGGCTTCGGCAACCGCCGCCATGCGCGCCGCTGGCAGCAAGCCGCCATAACGGTGCAGCTTAAAATGCAGCGCATGGGCGGCGCCAGCGCGCGCAATCTCATAAACGCTGCGGGCACCGCCGCCAGTCGCTTCATCGGCTTGCAGCGGCGTCTCCAGGCGGGCTGCCAAGTGTGCCATCTCGTCCAGGTGCCTCACAGGCTGTTCAAACAGGGCGACGCCGCCCAGCCGCTCCAGCCGCGTTAATGCCGGCACGGCGTCGCCGAGAGTATACCCCGTATTGCCATCAAGCTGAAAGCGAATTTTAGCGTCCACCAATTGGCGCAGGCGGCGATACCAGGCGACATCTTCTTCGGCATTGATGCCGATTTTGCTTTTGTACCAGGTCCAGCCCGCTTCCGCCGAAAGCTGCTCGATGCGCGCCGCCATGCGCTCCGGCGCTTCCCGCTCGACAAAGCCATGGCAGAGCGCGCCGGGCATACAAGCGCCGCCCAAGAGCTGATACACGGGCACATCCAGCGCCTTGCCTTTGATATCCCACAGCGCGAAATCGATGGCGGTGCGGGCGTTGAAAGCCGTGCGCTGCGCCGCAAACATACGCTGATGCAGCCGCTCCATGTTAAACGGGTCTTGCCCCAGCAAAGCCGGCTGCAGCAGATCCTGGATATGATGTTTCACGGTCGCGGCGGTATCGCCGCCCCAAGCGCCTGGCGCCACCGTCTGCCCGATGCCGCTGATGCCCGCGTCCGTATGCAGCTGGACGACAACAGTATCGGTATTTTCCGATATGCCATACGCGGTGGCGAGCGCGCGCCTGCGCCCGATGCTGACGATTGTGCTGCTGACCCCGCTGATTTTCACAGCGCCCCCTCACCCCCGCTGCCTGCGGGCGGCATCACCGCGATTGCTTAGACCGCGGCGTAGCTCATAAGCGGCTGCGGCACCGTCAGTGGCAGCAGCTCGCCGACATCAGCGAGATATTCCAGCCCGGCACAGCTTTCCAACAGCGCTTCGACTTGCTGCGCCGGCAGCATATCGCCGACAAGATAGCGGAACTTCGCTTCAAATTCTTCGTCGGAGATCATATTCTCCGGCTCGCCTTTGGCATATTCCACGCGGCCGCGGTGTACGGTGCCATCGTCGGTGGTGATGCGCACCTCACAGCCGTTGGTCAGCGGGTGCCCCGCCTCGATCTTCTCGTCCAAACCAACCTTGACCAAATGGCGCAGGCGGCGCGCCTCCGGCTCGTCAAAAGCAGCGATATCTTCGCGGAACCAGTTGCCCCGCGTCAAAATTATCGACACCGTGACCGGCAGGCTGAAGCCGGCTTGACCGACGGCTTTCGGCTCATAATTGACGCGGAAGGCCGGCGTAATCGCTTCGAGGTAGGAATCGACTTCAATCGCGGTGATGGCGCTCAAATCGGGGCGTCCCGCCGCCAGCAGCGCCTGCGTCGCATCCACGCAGGAATGCACATGGCGGCAGCCAGCATGCGGTTTGAAGCCCGTGCGCGCCAAGGATTCGCCGTCCAATACTTCAAGATAGGCGGGGTGCCAGCCGGGACCAAAGGCGTGAAAATAGCCATACTCGCCATCCAATGCGCCGGGCGGACCGCGGAAGCCGAAGTCCGCCAGTTTGGCGGCGTAGATGCCGTTGCGCGCGCCATAACCAGCCAGCAAATCTTTGGTATCGCATGCGCCAGCATCCCAGACATACTGCTCGGTGCCGCATGCCATGTCCATCGCCAGGGCGATGGCATCGGCAGTTTTTTCTACGGATAAGCCCATGGCTTTGGCGGCGCTGGCGGCGCTGCCCAGGCTGCCCGCCTGGCTCTTGTGGTCCAGCCCGCGTTCGCGCTGCCAGACATCCACCGCCGAGTTCACCATATCCATGACATCATAGCCGACCGCCAGCGCCGTGATGAGCTGCTCGCCATTGAGCCGCAGCCGCTCGCCCAGCGCCAGCACCACCGGCACCAGTTGGGAGGCGGTATGCCCGCCGCCGCGATGGGTATCGTCCATGCCCAGGAATTTGCCCATGACGCCATTCGCCCAGGCAGCGCCCTCCACCGTGCTGCGGCGGCCATCGCCGACGATGGTGGCGTCATCACCCGCTTGCATCTGCGCGGCATAGTCCGCCGCCAGCCTGCCCAGCTCGGTCTGATAGCCGCCCAGCATGGTGCCGATGTAATCGAGCAGGACCTGGCGCGCCCGCGTTATCGTCAGCGCGCTCAAGTCACTATAACGCCGCGCGGCGACATGCTCGGCGACAATGGTGATGGCTGTTTTTTTGCTCATATTCTTGCTCCATTTCCAGCCCGCCGTGAGGCTCAACGCGGGCTTGAGCGCCGGGGATTATGCCTCCAGCTGCATATAATAGCGGTCGGCATGATGGGGCGAGAGGCGGAAAGCCCCCTCGGCGGTAACCAGGAAATTGTCCGAAATCAGGAAGCCGCGGTCATTCTCCAGCACTGTACCGGGGTGATAGGACAGCACCATATTCGCCGCCAGCTCAAAATCGGGCGAGCTCATTGAGTTGGGACCATCGCTGCCATCCAGGCCGGTGCTGTGGCAGTCGGGCGTATGCTTGCCGTCTACCGGGAAGCCGCGGTCGCGCAGCGCCTTGTCGTTGGCTTGCGAAATATCGCGGAAGGTCGCGCCCGCTTTTGCCACCGCCGCCGATGCCTCCACCGCCGCCAGGTAGCCATCAAGCAGCGCCTGCGTCGCCGCCGGCAGCGGCTCAAAGGAAAAGACAGTTGTCATCTCCAGCCAATAGCCGTAAGGGGATTCGTAAACGATTTCAAAATTGATGATATCGTCCCGTCCCATGCGCAGGTCTTTGGGTGTTGGCACCGTGTAGGGCGTGCCATCCAGCGAGAGTTTCGTCCGCCCCCAGAATGCGCCGAAAGACTTGATATAGCCCTCGACGGCGGCGCAAACATCCCAATAGCGCGCGCCAACGCTGGCGACATCTTTGAAAATGTCCATGGCGGAATCGAGAATGGCGCCATTTTGCTGTATCGCTTCCAGCTCGAACGGGGACTTTATCTGGCGGATGGCGTTGAAGGCGTCGGTCACTTCAACCAGCTCATAACCTTCAAGCTCCTTGACAAATGCCTGATAAGTGCCCAAGCCCATCAGCTTCGCCATGTTGACCATGCCGATGCGCTTGCTGCCGGTGGCATAGGCTTTGGCGCTTTCGGCAGTGGCGGCGACAATATCTTCATAAGGCGAGAGCACGCGCTCGGGCAGGGTGGTGGTCTCGTTGCGGCTCCAGACCGCTTGGTACGAGCTCCAGACTTGCAGCCAGGGGTAGGGGTCATCCGCGCCCAGGATGGCATAGGCGACGCCGCCCCAAAGGTGGGCATGGGTGATGTAGCGGATAGCGCCCATGCCGCCGGGCATCGCCTGCCCGGTGATGATGAGGGCGTCGAGGTCCTGCGCTTTCATCATCGCTTGCAAGCGCTTGACCCGCCGCGCCGTGTCCCGCTTTAGTGCCTCGTGCGTAAGCATTCACTTCCTCCTCATAATTTCTAATCGTAGGCTTGGGTAAACTTACATGCGCTTTAACTTGCTCAACAATCTCTGTATGTGCAAGTAAGTAATGCGACAATCGAATGGTTGCTGAGCGGTCAGCACACATCCCTTACCACCGAGAGCACAGAGTGAAATTGAGGACATCAAGTATAAGGATAAATAGGCTTTCTCATGTTTTTCTCGGTGTACCTCGGTGTACTCGGTGGTAAAAATCCTTGTCGTATCTTCGCTAGAAGTCCTCTAGTTATTTGCGTTTACTTCTGTACTAAAGCTGCACTAAAGCCGCAGCAAGGGCGAGCGCGCCGCCAGCATAAACAGGCAGGCGAGCGTAACGCAGCCGCCGGCCGCCGCGAAGACAAGCGCGATGCCATGCCGCTCGGCGACCGCCCCCGCCAGCAAGGCGCTTAGCGGTATCAAACCCCAGACCATGCCCCAAAGGCTCATCATGCGCCCGCGCAGGTCATCGGGCAGCAAGGTCAGCAGCAGCGCGTTAATCAAAGTGAGGAAGATGCCAGAAAAGACGCCGACCATAAATATGAGCGCCCAGGCGAGCAGCGGGTCGGTCATGAAGGCGAAGAGCGCCAAGCTCACGCCAAAGAGCGCCGAAAATATCAGCACCGCCAGCCCCTTGGGATAGACATCGCCCACCAGCGCCACCGCAAAGCCAGACAGCGCCGAGCCGAGGCTGGCGCTGCCGACAAGCAGCCCCAAAAGCGCCGGACCTTCACCCAGGACTTCATCGACGAAGATGGGCATCAGCTTTTGATAGGGCATGCCGATTGGCACAAATACCAGCGCCAAAAGCGTCAAAGCGAAGAGCGCGCGGTTCCGCCGCAGGTAGGCGATGACTTCGCCATAGCTCTGCCACAGGCTGGCGCGGCGCGCGGATTTGCGTTTGGGCAGCGGCAGGAAATGCGTCGCTTTGAAATAGATGCCAGCGCCGATGGCGAAGAGCGCCGTCTGCACCACCAGCGTGAAGGCGAAGTTCGTAAGATCGAGCAAAGCGCCCGCCAGGACGGGTCCAAAAAAGCCCATCAAGCGCGTGCCGGAATAACTCAAAGTGGTGGCGTTGAAGACCATTTCTTCCGGCACCAGGTTGGGCAAAAGCGCCATGCGCGCCGGCGCGTAAAAGGTGAAACTCGTGCCGAGCATCAGCGAAGCCGCCAGCAGTGCCGGCGGGCTGGCGCCCCCCGCCGCCGCCAGCAGCGCCAGCGCCGCCGATGCCAGCAGCGCCGCGCCCAACGCCCCCTGGATGAGCCATTGCCGCTTCAAACGGTCGGCGACTATGCCCGAAAATGGCGCCGCCAGCAGCAGCGGCAAGCCATACATAAAGGCGACCAGCCCCACCTGAAAGGCGGAGCCCGTCACTTCCAGCATCTGCCAGCCCAGCGCCACCGCCTGCAGCAAATAGGTGATATGCACCAGCACATTGGCGACCCAATACCAGCGGTATTCCTGAACGCGGAAGCTGCTGCGGTTGACAAGAGCGAGCATCATGCGCCCGATTCCTCCAAGCCCTTCGCCGCTAACATAAGGGCTGCATTCTGACGGCTATGCGAGCGGGATCTCTTCCACCAAGTCGCCCAATATCGCCAGCGCGGCATCTTCCAGCGGCACGGGCCAGGACGCGCCGCCATGCACCACGATGCCTGCGCGCGGCGCGCGGATTTCTTGTAAAGTCTCGCCCGAGAAGGGATGCCGCACATAGCCGAGCACAGCGCCCGCCGCGACTTGCTTGCCGCGCAGGCGCTTGTCCATAAAGGTGAAGCCGCGGGCGCCGCTGGGCTTGAGCGTCGTGTGGCGCTGGATGACGCTGACAGCGCTGACATCGCTTTCGAGCTCGCCATCCAGCATATCGAGGTGGCGCATGGCGTTCAGCACGGCATTGCGCATCCGCCCCAGGTCGCGGTCGCGATAATCGCGCAAGCCCGGTCCGCCGCCAATATACGCGGTAACGGTCTTGATGCCATCGCTGGCGGCTTCTTTCGCCATTGAATTGTCGACGCTGCGGTTGAGCAGAACATGCGGCAAGCCCAGCGCAATCGCCAGCGCCTTTGACCCGGCGACATCGCCTTGCCCATAGACGCCGGCGAAGTGGTGATAGCCCCATTGCGAGCCGGTGCGGATGTCAATGAAGGCCTCAGCCTGGGCAATCGCCGCCTGGTAATAAGCCTCAATCAACTGTTCGCTGACGCTGCCCTCGGCATTGCCGCGCCCGATTTGATTCAAATGGCGGTCGTCCCAGGCGCTTTTGACGCGGGCGAATTCAAAGCCGGATGTATTCATCAGCGGCGCCAGCACCAAGGTGCCGCGCATCGCGGCGGGGTCAAGCTCTTTGACGATATGCGGCAGGATGAGCGCCGGCTCGATTTCCAGCCCGCTGGCGCCCGCTTGCACAACCAGCGTCGCGCCCTCAGCAGCGCCATTGACGATATGCAGCGGGATATGCACCGGGAACTGCCCATGCGTCACGCCCACCGAAAAGAAGCCATAGGCTTTTGTGCCGGGCGCGGCTTCGATATTTCCTAATTTCATGTCTTTTCTCCTTTAAATTCAAGCCCTCCCCATTTGCTCCGCCCTGTTCACACGGGGAATTGTGTACCCCTCCCCTCATTTTGGGGCGGAGGGGGGATTAATCAAAGCGCACGGACAGGTCCATGACGCGGCGGTCCTCCACGCGGTCGATGCTGCCGAGGATGCCGATGGAAGTCGCGCCGACAGTGGGCCATTCCTGCCCGCTGGGGATGACGATGCCGTCTTTGGGCGTCGGCATCTCCGCCAGCAGCTCGCCGGTATAGGGGTCGACCAGCCGCCCATAGACATCGCCCGCTTTGAGCGCGTCTTTGAACTTGCGGTCGCGGATGAACAAGCCATCCACTGGCGGCTTCCAGATGACGACGCCGGCGTTATACACCGTGCAGAGGGGACCATCGGCTTCCAGCTCGCCAGCCGCCATGCCCATCGCTTTCAAAATGTTCCAGATGCCGCGCAAGGCATCGCGCACATTGTCTTCGCCATTTTTGAACCAGCCGGTGCCGCCGCCAAATTCCAGCGTGAGGTGCAGGGTATCCGCCTCTTCAATGGCGACTTTGGATGCGCCGCTGCCAAAGGTGCCCGGCGGGAAGAAGGCCGCCTGGTCAAGCCCAAAAGCGACCACCAGCTTGCGCCGCCGCTCTTCCATCAGCGTCAGGTTGTTCGGGTCTTTCTCGGCGGTGAAAAGCACATAACGCTCGTAGGCGGTGCGGGCGCCAGCGTGAAAATCGATGAGCACTTCGGCTTGGGCGATGGCTTCCTGGAAATAAATATGCGCGATTTGGTCGGAGGCGCTGCCGCCAGCATTGCCGGGGAACTGGCGGCTGATGTCTTTGTCATCAATGCTGGAGCCGCGCTCGCCCAGCTCGAAGCCGGCGCGGTTGACGACCGGCACGGCGATGACATTGCCGCGGATGGCGGCGGGGTCGGCCGCGGCGACAAAATCCAAAATCGCTATCGAGCCGATGACCTCCGCGCCATGTATCGCGCCTTGCAGCATCAAGGTGGGTCCCGGTTCGGCACCCGCGATGAGATGCACCGGGATATCCAAATTCATGCCCGAGCGCGATTGCGCCGTCTTTAAATAGCCGAAAGTCTTTTCGCCCGCGTTTGCGGATAAGTTTCCTACTTGTAGCATGGAATTTCTCCTTTGTGGGCGACATGCCATGCCGCCTCTAACGATTTCAAAAAAATGAGGCAATCAGCGCGGCGGCAGCAGCGCCGCCTCCGTGCCCAAATAGCGTTGGAACCAGCCGAGGATGCGGCGCTGGCGTTCGATGCGGTTGCCGGGGCGTCCACCGCGGGACAAACCGTGATTTTCGCCCTCGAAGATGACCAGCTCCACCGGTTTGCCACGCCAGCGCAAAGCGGCAAACATCTGCTCCGCTTGTTCCAAAGCGCAGCGGTAATCTTCATCGCTGTGGATGATGAGCAGCGGCGTGTTGACCTTGTCGATATAGGCGATGGGCGATTGCGCCCAACTGCTGTGTAAGTCGCGCCAGGGGTCGGTGCGTGTCTCGCCGCCAGTGCATTCGGGACCAATATCCGAAGTGCCAAAGAAGCTGATTTGGTTGGCGATGGAGCGCTGTGTAACCGCCGCGGCGAAGCGGTCGGTATGCCCGACGACCCAGTTGGTCATGAAGCCACCGCAGCTGCCGCCGGTAACGCCCATGCGCGCGCCATCAATATAGGGGCGGGCGACAAGCTCATCGACGCCCAGCATTATCTCATCGTATTCCGCGCCGCCCTGGTCGCCCTCGGAGGCTTTTGTCCAGGCTTGACCATAGCCGGCGGTGGTCCCGCGCTGATTAAAATAGGCGACCGTATAGCCGGCGGCGGCATACACTTGGAATTCGTGATTAAAATCCCAGCCGAACATCGAGCAATGCACATATTGGATATGCGGGTAGGCTTTGCCCGGCGCGAAGTCCAGTGGCTTGATGAGCCAGGCATGCACTTTGACGCCATCAACGCCGTCATACCAATAACTCTCGGGCGGCGACAGCGCGACATCGCGCAGCCAGGGGTTGAGGTCGGTAAGCCGGCGGGATTTCCCGCCCTGCCAAATATACAGCTCGCCCGGGTTCGCCGGGTTCGCTTGCCCATAGGCGGCGACATCACCGAGGGCGGGGCTGTATTCAAAAGTGACGCTCTCGCCGCTGATGAGGCGCGTGTATTGCCCCTCGGTGTCGATGCGATAGAGATTGACCGCCCCCTGCTCCGTCAGCAGGAAATAAATCCAACGGTCGCCGGGCGCCCATTTGACCGTCACATTGGATAAGCCGACGCGCTGGTCGGCAACGGCGTAATTGCCGACTTCTTCGTCAATATCCTCACCGAGCTTCCAGGCGCGGCGCTGCGCCACATCCGCCAGGTGCGGCTGCCAAAAATTGCGCCGATTTACCGGCGGCGCGTGATTGTGCCCGGCAAAAGCGATATAGGCGTCATCCGCGCCCCAAACGGGGCTGACGGCGGTGCCCTGCCAAGCGGGCAGCAGCGGCTCCGGCGCGCCATCGGGGCAGTCGCAGACAAATATCTGCCCATAACCGAGCGGCGTATTCTGCTCGCGCGCCATGCCGACAAATGCCAGCCGCGCGCCATGGTTGCTCCACTTGGGCTGGGAATAATCGCATTCGCTGCGTGTGATTTGCGCGAAATCGCCCGTATTCAAATCCAGCGTCCACACTTGACAGTAGCGGTCATGCACCCAGCCGATGCCATCCTGCTTGTAACGCAGGCGGCGCACCACTTTCAGTGTCGGCTGCGGGATGCCGGGGGCGGCGCCGCGGTCGTCGGGGTGGCGCAGCGGCGTCCAGCGCAAGCCGACCAGCTTCCTGCCATCGGCGGAAAAATCGAGGCTGCTCATCGCCATGCCGGCAGTGGGGAAAACTGCCGTGCTGCCAGCCGCCAGGTCAAAAACGCAAATGGCATCGCCCGCGGCATCACGGTAGCTGTAGGCGAGCTGACTGCTGTCACGGCTCCAGGCGATGGACGAGGCTTGACAATCGCCCGCGGTCAGGCGGCGGGCGGCATCGTCAGCCAAATCGTGCAGGTAGAGCTGGGTGATGTAGCCGTTGCTGGCGGCATCGGGGCGGCGGATGGTGTAGGCGATTTGGCTGGCGTCCGGCGCGATGGCGATTTCGGCGAGCCAGCGAAACTGCATCAAGTCCTCGGGGATAAGCCCGCGCCGCCGCTTCACAAAAATGCTGTCGATTGCTGTCATATACTGTCCCTTAACAACTTATTTCTCCTGTCTATTTGTTACTGTTCTTGCGCTAGCGCCCCCGTTTTCCTGTGCCGCGGCTTATAATGCACAGCTGATGCCGATATCAGCCGCCAGCCGCCGCAGTTCCAGCACTGTCTCGCGGGAGACGGGGATGCCGCTTTGGCTGCGCTCTTGCATGCGGCGGAATTCCACCTCGCCCGGCAGCAGAACCGGGCGCGCGCCATCGATAGGCGGCGCGCCTTTGACTTGCGCCAGCAGCGCTTCCAGGCGCTGAGAGAAAGCCTCAGCGCCCAGCATCGCGCCGGGGTCAATAGCTATCAGCATGTGCCCGACATCGAAGTTGCTATCGTCCTGAAACACATCCAGCCCGAAGAGCGCGCCCGTCATCACGCCGGCGAGCGCATCAGTGAAGAGGCTCAAGCCATAGCCTTTGTAGTCGCCGATGGGCAGCAGCGGACCCTGCATCGCCGCCATGGGGTCGGTGGTGTTTTCCCCCGCCGGCGTCAGCGCCCAGTTTTCTGGCATCGCGCGCTTTTCGCGGGCGTACCAGCGCATCATGCCTTTGCCCGACATTGTCAGCGCCATATCCAGCACGATGGCATGCCCCTCGCCGCGCGGGATGGCGATGCCCCAGGGGTTGGTGCCCAGCACCGCCTTCGCCGAGCCCCAGGGCGCCATTTCCGCCGCGGCATTGGTGCTGGACCAGCCGATATAGCCGGCTTTGGCGGCGGTCAACGCGTGATAGCCGGCGATGCCGAAGTGGTTGCTGTGGCAAACGCCGACCATGGCGATGCCGCTGCGCCCGGCAAGGTCGATCGCGCGCGTCATCGCGCGGTGGGCGGCGACATAGCCGAAGCCCTTCGCCGCATCCAGCAGGGCAAAAGCGGGACCTTCCTTCAGCCAAGCCATCGGCGCATTCGGCACGATGCCGCCATTTTGTAAGCGCCGATGATAGCGGAAGAGCTTCTCCAAGCCTTGCCCCTGCCCCGGGTGCCACCATTGCGACGCCGTCATCAAACCATCGCTGACGATGGCGGCTTCTTCGGCAGTCGCGCCCAGCGCCTGCAGGAAGCGCGCGGCGAAGTCGCTTAAAGTATGCAGCGGGTAATGCTCAACCAGCGATGCGTCCTGAATGTCGTATGCCACGGCTCACCTACATAAAAGGCTGTTGGATGGGGTTCAGCACCGCTTCGTTGACGACGAACTCGAGCGGCGCTGTCAGGATTTGCCCGATCATCTCGGCGACAACAGCGGGGTCCATGCTTTCGCCGCGCGGCAAGACGCCGATGGGCGCGCCGCGCCAGCCAGTGTCCATGCCGCCGGGATAGAGGATGGTGGCGCGGATAGTGTGCGCTTTGCCCGCTTGAGCGATGGCGTAATGCAAGCCGCTCAAGCCGAATTTGGACGCGCCATAAGCCGGGCTGCCGCCGCCGCGCAAGCCAGCGGTGCCGGATATGGTAATCACGCTGGCGCCATCAGCGGCGATGAGCGCCTCCCACAGCGCCCGCGTCAGATAAAATACGCCGGACAAATTGCTGCCGATTACGGCGTCCCAATCGTCAAATGCCGTCTCGGCGAAGCTGCGCGGCGCCGGGATGCCAGCGTTGTTGACCAGGATATGCACTGCCCCAAACTCCGCCTGGACGCGCTGGGCAGCGGCGGCAACCTGCGCCGGGATGGCGAGGTCGCAGGGCAATACAAAGGCGCTGCCGCCGGCGTTTTCGATGGCGGCGGCAGCAGCGCGCAGGGGCGCTTCTCGCCGCGCCAACAGGATGACTGTTGCGCCCAACCCCGCCAGATGTTCCGCTGTCGCCCGTCCCAGCCCATGGCTGGCGCCAGTTACGACCGCTGTTTTTTCCGCCAATGGCTTGTTCATATAAACCCTCGCATTCCCGTCTCACTCGCGGCGGAAGCTGGCGAATTGCCAAGCGCGCTCGAAGTATATGCCGTCAACCCCGGCCTCTCCTGAGGCGATCGCCCCTGTCTTGAAGTCGTAGAGAATGAACACAAGCGCATAATTGCCGGCTGGCAGCTCCGGGAAATCTATCCGATGCTGCGCCAGGTAGAAATCGTCGACGACATAATCCTGGTTGTAGACTTTAGACCCGCCTTTATCGAATAGCTGCACCGAAAAAGCATGCTTTGGCCAAGGCAGGGTGTCCCAGCGCATTTGCAGCTCCAAGCCGCTGTCATCAACCGTTGCCAGCATATTCGCCAACCGCCCGCCATTGTCATAGTCTATCCGCAGCGCTGGCGGCGAGGCAAAAAGCGCGCAGGAGAATTCCCGCCGCAGCCAGCGCTCGCTGACCGCGCCATTTTCATGCTGTTCCCGCCCGCATTCGTGATAGCGATGTAAAGGCGGCGTGGCTGCCATCAGCGCGCTGTCGGCCGCCCCCGCCTGGTAGAGCACATAGAGTAGCTGCATGTCTTCCGCGAAATCGTTCATGTCAATATCAAGCCCAGGCGCTGCCTGAATCTCCCCCCCCCCCCCCCCCGCTGCTATAGAGGTGGAGCAAGCCGCCCCAATCCGAAGTATTTTTGATGAGTCTATCGAGATAGGCGAAGTCATCGCTGGCGATAGGCGCGCGCGGGTGGAAGCTGAGCAGCGACTGCCCGCGACGCCGCTCGCCCCAAGGCGACTGCAAGAATTGGCTGATGCCCGCCAGCTCGGGCGGCGGCGGCAGGCAATTGAGGCGTAAATCGCTGACACGATACAGGCTGACCAAGCCGTCTTCATACGCGGCGGGCGGGCGGAAAAAGCTGTCTTCATGCAGCTTGGACTTCCGCAGCCAGCGGTGCAGGGCAATATGAGAAAAGCCTTCCGCCGTCAGCGCGTCCACCGCCTGCAGATACGCCGCCTCATTGTCTTGGCAGCGCGGATTTTCGCCCCGGCGCCATGCGCCCAGCAACAAATTTCTATCGAGATAACGCTGGGTGCTTTCGGCGAGCCGCCACAGGTTGCCGTGGGCGATAGGGAAATCGGTCAAAGTCTGAATATACATGGGGTAGGCATTAAAGGAGGAGCTTGGCAGGTTGATGAGTTTGATGTCTTGCTCAGGCTCCGCTTTCAGCTGCTCGACAAAAGCGGTCGCGCCATCAGGGAGGGATTTCCCGGCCAGGGGAGCATAGAACTCAATCGCCAGGATAAGAATCGCGATGAGGGCAGTTAGCGCCCGCGTCCGCGCCGAGCGCCCGCGCAGCAGCCGCGCCAAGCCAAAGCTGGAAAGTACGGCGAGGGGACTTACTTGAGCATACACATAATAATCAGGCACGCCGATTTGCCCAAACAGCGCCGGGAAAGCAGCCCTTAATATGCCATTGGGCAAGGCGATTTCGGGATATTCGACCGTATTTAGGGTGAGATAATCCCCCAGCCGCATAAGGGCGAAGAACAGGAAAAGCGCCGCCCAGGGCAGCAGGCGCCCGCGCCGTTTTGTGAAAAGCAGGGCAAAAGCCAAAAAGAAAATGTTGATGTAGCCCAGGTAGCCAATGTCATAGCGCGCGCCGGCGGGCACATTAAAGAGTGTGTGCAGCATGTCGCTGGTGATGGGATTGTTGGAAAAGACAAAATAAGTTAGCAGGTCGACGCTGATGTTCCAGTCCTCGTATCTCTCTAAGCCGGTGCCGAAGACTGTCCTGTCCACAGCCATTGGATAGAGCCTCAAGACGCTGATGGCGGCGCAGACCAGGGCAAACGCAATCAACAGCCGCCAGAAGCGCGGCTGCCGCCAGCGTGCCGGCGCGAGGAAGACGGCATATATTGCGACGCTCAACAGGATGAAGCCGAAGCTGTAGATGCCGATGAAGGCGGTGATGCCGGCGCAAAAACCCGCCAGCGCCGCGAACCCGCGGCGCTCTTCAAAGCAGGCGCGATGAAAGCAATACAGAGTCAGCGGTATGGTGCCGATGCAAATCAAATCGGCGACCGTGCGTTTTCCGCTGAAAGATATGCCGAGGATGATGACAACCGCGCCAAATACAGCCGCCCAATCGTCCTTGACCAAATGCCGCAGCAGCGCATAGCCGCAAAAGCCGTTGAAAGCCAGCATCAGCATAAAAAGCAGATTGGTGGCGCTGTCCGCGGGCATCAGCTGCGTCAGCCATAGCTGCAGCAGCGCATGGGGCAGGTTATAACTCTGCAATGCCAAAGACGCGCCCGCGGGATGGAACATATCGCGCGTGTAAAAGAGCTCCGCCTGCCCCGTTAGCGCCTTGCCGATGTGCCAGGCATCCCACATTCTGAGTATTGGGTCAGTGCCTGTCGAGTGCAGCCAAAAGGCGTCGCCATTGAAGAGCCGCGGCAAAGTGGGCAAGGTCATGACGCTGACAACCAGCGGCACAATCAGCAAGACATGCCAATGCTTTCGCGCTATAGGGTTGCTCAGTTTGCCCATGCGGCGTCCTATTTGCCCGCCACAATCTTGTCTATGACAATTTTCATGCGCCGCAGCCCTTCCCGCAATTGCGCTTCTGGCTGCAGGAATGTCATGCGCAGGTAATCTTTGCGATCTTTGGAAAATGCC
Organism: Anaerolineae bacterium; assembly: GCA_022825675.1. Taxonomy (GTDB): domain Bacteria; phylum Chloroflexota; class Anaerolineae; order Aggregatilineales; family Phototrophicaceae; genus UBA6055. The sequence goes on from JAJDWK010000066.1 coordinate 45,774, forward strand.
GAGCCCGGGTATGCCAGCACATGCTGCTCGCTTACCATGCGCTGCGCGACTTCGGCGCTGTCCAAGCCGGTGAAGCCGATATCGGCGAAGACAAATTGCCCGCCCTGCGGCATGCCATAACGCACTCCCATCGCGTCCAGGGCATCCAGCACCAGGCGGCGGCGGCGGCGATAGGCTTCCGCCATCATCTCGACAGCGTCCTGCGGTCCCGTCAGCGCGGCGATGCCGGCATGCTGGGAAATCACCGAGGTGCCGCCGCTGATAGCCGCTTTGAGCTCGGTAACGCGCGCCATCAAATCGGCGGGACCCACGATCCAGCCCAGGCGCCAGCCCGTCATCGAATAGGACTTGGACAGCGCGTTCAGCGTCAGCGTCCGTTCTTTGGCGCCGGGCAAAGATGCCGGGCTGATATGCTCAAAGTCGTCATAGACAAAGAGGTCATAGATGTCGTCCGCCAGTATCATCAGGTCATGCTCGCTGGCGATCTCCAGCATCTCCCGCATATCGGCGGGGGAGATGACGCTGGCGGCGGGATTGTTGGGCGAAACCAGCAGCAGCGCCCGCGTCTTATCCGTGATTGCCGCGCGCACAGCCGCGGGGTCGGCGCGGAAGTCGCTCTCGGCGTAAGTCTGCACCTCGGCTTTGATGCCGCCGGCAAAGGCGAGCGAATCGGCGTAAGTGTTGTAATTGGGCTCGGGCACAATCATCTCGTCGCCGGGCGCGATCACCGCCAGCACCATCAGGAACAGCGCCTCCTGCCCGCCATTGGTGACAACAACTTCGGTTTCCGGGTCGACATCAATATTGTTGACGCGCTTGACGCGCTCGGCGATGGCTTGGCGCAGCGCCAGCAGCCCCTGCGGCGGGCTGTGGTCTTGATAATGTTCGACCATCGCGCGCTTGGCGGCAGCTACAATATGCGGCGGCGTATCAAAATCGGGGTCGCCGCGCCCCAAGACGATGGCGTCATCATAGCCGCGCGCCTCGCCGATAAGTTGATAGAGCAGGCTGGTGCCGCTTGGTTTCTTTTTTTTCATGTATCTGCATCCCTTGCCCGAGTATCTCTTGAATATCGATTGAGAATCATGTGAGCGCCCCCAGCGCGGCGGCGGCGGCATCGTTGACAGCCAGGCGAACCACCTCAGACGCGCCAAAATGGCTGCCATCGGCGTAGGCGAAGCCGGCAGCGCTTATCGTCTCTCGCTGCGCCGCCGTCACTTGCAGGCAGAGTATATTCTGCGCCGCGCCCGGGACGACCGCTATGCCAAGCGCGGCGGCGCTTGCCGCCAAATCAGCGCGCAAAGCGCCCAGCGCGGACAGCCGCGGCGCATGAAGTTCGCTGTATATCTCGCTGGCGCCCAGCGCGGCATATTGGGCGGCGGTGCTGGTGCAGATTGCCATAATCTGCTTTTGCGATTGCAGCGCCGCAATCCAGCGCGCGGGCGCGGCGATATAACCGATGAACCAGCTCGCCAAGCCCATGCCGCTGGCTAGCTCGCCGATAGCGGCGGTACGGGCGCAATCGCTGTCCAGCGCCGCCAAAGAGGCATAAGCGCCCGCCACCCAGGGCGCCAGCCCCTGGTCCCATATCACAGCGGCGTCATTGTCCGCGGCAATTTGGCTGATAGCGGCGACTTCAGCGGCAGTATAGACGGCGCCGCTCAAGCGCGCTGGCGATTCCAGGTAGAAGAGGCGGCAGCCATCAGCGGCGGCTTGGGCGATGGCATCAACTGACGGCAGATAGCCGCGCGCGGGCGCGACCGGCAGGAAGCTGGGCTGGCGCTCCCGCGTGCCCAAAGCCTTGCGCGCGCCGGGGTCAAGCGCCGCGGGCAGGGCGATGCTGTTGAAGTTTTCGCCAATCATTTGCATGCTCAAAAAGCGCGCTTCTTGCATGCCCGCCGTGATGACGATATTGCTCTCTTGATAGTGCCCGGCGGCGGAATCGCGTAAATGCTCCGCCACGGCGGCGCGCAGCGGCGCGATGCCCGGCACATCGACATAATGCGTTTGCCCGTCATCCAGCGCGGCGGCGGCAGCGTCGATAATGCGCTCGTCCAGGCGCGCTTGTACGCCATCATAACTCAGGTCTTTGTCATCCCGCGCCATCGGCTGCAAGAGCGGGCTGTTCAAATGCTCATTCGCCCGCTGCCGCCGCAGTAGCGCGCTTTTATTGTCTGATGCCAATGTCATGTCTCCTTATTTCATTCCCGCGGCGCATAAGGCGAAAGCGCAGCCCAACTGTGAAATCACCGCCGCAAACCGTATACTAAGCCTTATTCGCGAATGTCGACAATCTTCTCTTACGAGTTACGGGAGTATATGTTGGCGCGCTTCGGCTGTCAAGCAGACGGGCTATAGCGAGCGGGGCAATCGCATCAAAGTATTTGCATCACCGTGGGCGGAGAAATGGAAGCGCTTGCCCGGCTTGAACGGGCAGGTGCTGCTCTTTTTGTGCCACAGCCTGTTTTTCCATGTAGGCTTGCTGGGCATCGCCGATATTTTGCTCAACTTCTACCTGGTCAGCATCGGCATGGATGCCGAGACTATCGGCGTACTGCAATCCCTGCCGCGTTTGAGCGGCTTCTTGATTGGCTTGCCGATAGGCTGGCTCGCCAACCGCGTCGGCAATCGCCGCGTGATTGCGCTGTCCACCGCTGGCATCGCCCTGAGCGTCGCCGCCACCGCGTTCACCCAGGCGCTGCCGCTGCTGGCGCTCAGTCGCTTCTGTTGGGGCGCCTGCTTCGGCGCGAACCAGGTGGTCAAGCCGCCGTTTATGGTTACGCTGACCGACCGCAGCGAGCATACGGCGCAATTTTCTTATCACAACTTGGTAAGCATGCTGGCGGTGGCGCTGGGCAGCGCCCTCGGCGGTTATCTGCCGCTGCTTGTCAGCGGGCTGCTGGCGCTTGATGGCGGCGGCGGGCTGCGCCCCGAGCGGATGCCGCCCGCGTATCAAGGCGGCATTATCATCGCCGCCCTCATCATCTTGCTGAGCGCGCTGCCCGTGCTCGCCTTAAGCGGCGCAGCCAGCCCCGCTGATGGCAGCGGCGAAGATTCCGCGGCGGCGCGGCGCGCTCACAGCTTCCGCGAAGTGCCCTGGCGCGCCCTCATTCGGCTGGCTTTCCCGCTTTTTGTGTTTGGAATTTCCGGCGGCTGGACCTTCCCCTTCTTCAATCTGATATTTCGCGACCTCTTCGGCATCAGCGACAGCGCCATCGGCGGCGTCATCGGGCTGGGCTGGCTGCTGATGGGCTTGATGCCGCTGCTGAACCCGGTTTGGGAGCGGCGCTGGGGGCGGGCGGGCGCGCTGACCGCGCTGATGACCGCCAGCGCCGCCGCCTTTGCCGGCTTCAGCCTGGCGCAAGCGCTGGCGCTGGCGGTGGGCTTTTATGTCGCCGCTATTGGCTTGCGCAATACGATGCAGCCGCTGTTCCAGCCGCTGCTGATGAATGCTCTGCCGCCGGCATACCGCAACCTCGCCAGCAGCATCGGGCTGGCGCTGTGGAATATCGGCTGGTTCGCCGCCACTTTGAGTTATGGCTGGCTGCATGGGGCGCTGGGGCATCGCGGCATCATGCTGTTGGTGGCGGCGTTTGTGCTGCTCAATGGGCTGACCGTGCGCCTGACAGCGCGGCGCGGCGCATGAGGGCTTATGCCAGCATCTCGCCCAGCAGCCGCCAGCAGAGCCAAAGCGCGCGCGGGGTATGGAAGAAGCCCTTCCACATTCCGCCTTTGAGCGGCGTTGACAGGCTGCCATCCCGCCGCAGATAGCCATACCAGCCGCCATATTCGGGGTCGGGGAAATGCGCGAAAGTCCACTCGTGCAGGCGCTCAAACCAACGGGCATAACCATCATCCCCGCTGATGTGATAGGCAAGCAGCAGCGCGTACAGCGCTTCGGCATGGACCCACCAGAGCTTCATATCCCATTCCAGGCGCGTGGGCGGTTTGCCCTCGGCATCCACAAAATAGAGCAAGCCGCCGTGGTCTTCGTCCCAGCCATGCGCCAGGGAAAAGTCTATCATCTTTAATGCCGGCGGGATGAGCGCCCTGCCGCCATTAGCGCGCGCCTCTTGCAAAATGAACGCCGCCGATTCCAGCGCGTGCCCTGGCGTTACCAGCCGCCCGTCATCGGTAGCCTGCGGCTCGCCATCAGGCCCGCGGGTTTCAAAGACCGCCTCCGCCTTTTCATCAAGAAAGTGATTGAGGATTTCCGCCAGCGCGCCCGCGACCACCTCGTCAAAGAGCGGCTTGCTGCCAGCGGCGATGCGCAATTCCTGCGTTGTCGCCAGCAGAATCATCGGCATATTATGGGCTTTGCTGCGGCGCGTCTGCGGATACACCTTGGGCGGCAGTTTGCCCGGGCGCAGGTATTCGAGTATGAGCGCGTAGGTATCGAGGGCGCGCTGTAAGGCGGCGGCATCGCCGCTGGCGCGGGCGTATTCCGCCAAGCCGATGACGCCAAAAGTCTCGGTGAAGAGATAGCGCCGCTTGCGCAGGGGCGCGCCCGCCGCCGTGACCGCGAAGAACATCCGCCCGTCTTCGTCAAAGCCGCAGCGCCGCACGAAGTCATAGATATGCTGGGCGGCTTCCAGCCATTCGGCGTGCGGCTCGACATCGTTATAGAGCTTGGCGAACATCCAGATGGCGCGGCATTGCAGCCACATGGATTTGTCGCTGTCGAAGACAGAGCCATCGCGGTCGAGGGAGTTATATTGCCCGCCATGTTCCCGATCGAGCGAATGCTCCAGCCAAAAGGGCAGGACGCTCTCAAAAAGCTCGCGCCGATAGAGTTCTTTTAGCGCTTGCAGCCGTTCGCGTTTCATCCCTTTATCCCGGAGACCATCATGCCTTCGATAAAATAGTGCTGGAAAAATAGGAAGAGCAGGGCGACTGGCAGGGTGGCGAGGGCGGAGACCGCCATGGCGGGTCCCACGAAGGGTTCGCCGCGATAAGGCTGGGAGAAGACGGTCATGCCGACTGGCAGCGTCAGCAGATTGCGGTCCTGCGCTACTACACTTTACAGTCACATTTTATGGCATTTCATCGTCTGATGCAACGAATATATGCAGTCGCATGAGCAATCCAGCTTGATGGGGAGCGGTGACTTCTATTGACTTACGAAACTCCACCAACGCAAACAAAAATCTGTGTCAAGTATGCCAAGAGAAATATATCCATCATAATCGCCACTCCCCGGCATTGCGGCATAGTACTTGTCAGCGATTGCTCGCGCATAACATCAAGTAATGCCTACGCTTGGTCCCCCGGCTTCTCACAATAGCTGTCGCCGATAACCAGCGCATCCATGCGCGTGCGCAGGAAGCAATCAACCGCTTCCGCTGGCGAGCAGACAATCGGCTCATTTTCGTTGAAGCTGGTGTTGACGACCACGGGCAAGCCCGTGCGCGCTTCAAAGGCTTGCAGCAATGCGTGATAGCGCGGGTTGTGCTCGCGCTGCACTGTCTGCAGCCGTCCCGTCTGGTCGACATGGGCGACCGCGCAGAGCTGCTCCCGCCAGGCGTCGCGGATGCGGTGCACATGCAGCATATAAGGCGATGGCTCGGCATCTTCAAAGATTGCGCCCTGCGCCTCCGCCAGCACCGCCGGCGCGAAGGGGCGGAACCATTCGCGGCGTTTGATGCGCTCGTTGAGTATGTCTTTCATCTGCGGCAAGCCCGGGTGCGCGAGTATCGAGCGGTTGCCCAGCGCCCGCGGTCCCCATTCCATGCGCCCCTGGAACCAGCCCAGCACCTTGCCCTGCGCCAGCGCCGCCGCCGCCCGCGCCAGCAATTGCGGCTCCGCCAATTCCTGCGCTGCCACCCCGCGCGCGTCCAGGGCGCTTTGCACCTGCCGCTGAGTATAGTCGGGACCCAAGCCGGCGCTGCCCATCACGAAGCGCGGCGGCGGGGCGGGCGCGCTCTGGGCGGCATACAGCGCCGCGCCCAGGGCGAGGCCGTCATCGCCGGCGGCGGGCTGTATCCAACTGGCGCTGAAGGGACTGCGCGCCCGTATCAAACCATTGGCGACGCTGTTGAGGGCGCAGCCGCCCGCCAGCACCACTTTGTCCGCCCCCGTCAGGCGATGCAGGCGGCGCAGCAGCCGCAGCCAGACCTGCTCAAAGCGGCGCTGCAAGCCCCGCGCCAGGTCCATATCCCGCTGCGTGATTTCCGCGCCTGGCTGCCGCGGCGCGCCGAATGTCGCTGTCATGTGGTCGGAATAGTGGCGGCCGATTGTCATCTTGCCGCCGTCGCTGATGCTGATGCCCATATCCGCGCCGAAGGGCTGGAACCAGCGGCTGTTGAGGCGGAAGCCGTCTTCTGTGAAGTGCAGCATATCGTCAAAATGCGCGCGGAAGCTGTCCTCGCCATAAGGTGCCAAGCCCATCACCTTGCCTTCGTCGCCATAGTTGCCATAGCCGATGAACTGGCAAATCATCGTATACAGCGCACCCAGGGAATGCGGCACATAAATGCGCTGCAGCGGCTCGATGGTGCCGCCGCGGCAATCCGCCAGCATGCAGGTAACAAAATCGCCAGAGCCATCGGCGCTGAAGCCGGCGGCGCGGTCATAAGGCGAGCAGAACCAGGCGCTGGCGATATGCGCCAGGTGATGCTCGACATTCAACTGGCGGTAACGCAGCGCGGACGGCGCGCAATCAAAGCTGGCTGCCAACTGCGCTTTGAGGTCGAGCTGCTTCACCTGGCTGGCGCCCGTCCCCAGCAGCGCCGGCGCCCGCAGCGGGTTGCGCAGCAGGAAAGCCGCTTTCTGCGGCAGGTTGGCGGCGGGGTCGCGGGCGATGGCGACGCAGTCAATATCGCCTGGGCGCAGCCCCGCCATCTCAAGCGCGCGGCGGGCAGCCAAATGCGGGAAGCCGGCATAATACTTGACGCGGTTGAGCCGCTCCTCGGCGATCGCCGCGACCGGCTGTCCATCAATGATGAGGGCGGCGGATGCGCCGGCGTGTTCGCTGTTGATGCCGAGGATGACGGTCATGCTCACTTGCCTTTTCTGCGGCTGTATCACGCTACCAAGAGTGTAGCCTTTTTCCGCCGGCGGCATGGTGGCAGAGCGGGGCAATCGCGCGGGATGTGCTGAAATATACCGCCTATGCTATAGTTCAAGCGGCAAAAGGCTGTATAAGGAAATTGGCTGTGGGCGAACAGAATTTCCCTGACAATGTGATATATGAATTAGACAATTTGCCAGTATTAAGAGGCATGAACACCGAGACCGTCGATTTAATCGCGACTGACCCGCCCTTTAATACCAAACGCAACCGGTCGGGGTCGGCAGGATTTTATGTGGACAATTGGAAATGGGGCGATACCGGGATTCTGCCCGACCAATGGAAATGGAACGAAGTCCATCCAATTTGGCTGGAAGAAATTAAGGACGAGAATAAAGCGCTCTACGATGTGATCCAAGCCACTCGCAGATGCCATGGCGAGGACATCGCCGCCTTTCTCTGTTTCCTGTCAGTCCGCTTGCTTGAAATGCACCGCGTGCTTAAACCTACTGGAAGCATCTATTTGCATTGTGACCATACAGCCAATGCGTATATCCGCATGTGTATGGATGCCATTTTCGGCGCTAAGAACTTCCGCAATGAAATAGTCTGGCGCATTGGCTGGATATCTGGCTTCAAAACACAGAAGCGCGGTTGGATACGGAATCATGATACGATTCTCTACTACTTAAAGACACAAAAAGCCGCCAAACTGTTTAACAAAGAATATATCCCCTATCCAGAAGGCTATGTCAGGCGCGATGGCAAACCGCCCACAGGCAAAGGCATTCCGATGGAAGACACTTGGAATTGCAATGCCGCCGATGTTTTGGACTCCATAATGATAAAAAGCTTCTCGACCGAGAAGACGGGTTCACCCGACCAAAAGCCGCTGGCGCTGTACGAGAGAATTATCAGGGCGTCTTCTAATCCAGGCGATCTTGTGCTTGACCCGTTTGCTGGTTGCGCCACTACCCCGATTGCCGCGCATAATCATGGACGACGCTGGGTTGGAATAGACCGCAGGAAAGACGCCAGATTCCATGTTGTTTGTCGAATGCTGGGCATCAAGAAAGAAGAAGCGGAAGCCATCCGCGCCCGCCCGCACCTCACAAATTGGATTGATAAACAGTTGGCGAAAAAGGATTCTCATTATCGAACCACGCCGCCAGTCCGCACTGATGAGGGCGAAACAGCCGCGCCTATATTGGAACAGATCTACCCAGCTGATAATCGTTCTGTCTTTAGCCATGCGGAGATGCACAAGCTCTTAGTCGAGCGCTTTGGCTTGTTGTGCTGGGGCTGCGACTTTGACGCGAGTTTGTATGGCGACCGTGGTGCTAGGTATTTGGAGCTTGACCACATCAACCCTAGGTCAGCGGGCGGGCACAATCACTTAGATAATCGCGCGCTACTATGCAGCCCCTGCAATCGTGACAAGAGCGACCGGATGACTTTGATTGAACTGCGCCGCAAGACTATGGGCGGGGCGCGCAATGCAAGAAAGCATCGCATTGACTTGCGCGAAGCCAGCATGTGGTGTCGCGACAGGCTGATGCAAGAGCTCCGCAAAACATAGCGCGGTTTATGTCGAAGTCTAGCCCAGATGTCTAATTCAACTGTTGACCTGGAAAAGCTCGACAACTTCCCCGCTGGGTCCCGTGAAGAATGCCAGCGTCACGCTCAGCCCGCCCAAATCGACAGTTTTCAGCTCAGTCGTGATTTCGCTGCCCGCGGCGCGCACACGCTCCAGCGCATTCTCGATATCGCTGGTGGCGAGCGCGAAATGGAAGATGGCGGCGCCAGCGGCAGGCGGCGGACTTGGCGCGCCGGGCAGCGGCTCAAACAATTCCAGGTGGCTGCCATCGCCGATATCAAGCAGGGCGATGCGCCGCCCGCCGCTGCTGAACTCGACCGACTGGCGCATGCCCATCACCTCGATGTAGAAAGCGACCGCCGCTTCATAATCCCGCGTTTGAACCGCGATATGATGACAGCCGAGCCCAGCCATTGTTTGGTTCCGCTCTCCTAAAGGCATTGAATCCTCCTGTATGCGCTTGTCATTACTCTGCTTTAGACGCCGCCGCTTTCCCGCTCGTTCCATAGCTGGGCGCGCCGCAAAAAGACCGTCGCATCCGCCAGCCACTGCGCATAGCCGATGCTGCCGCCGTCCGTCAGCCAGTCTATCCTATCGCTGATGCACTCCGCCAGCGCCGCGTCTTCAACCGCCAGCGCGAAGCCGCCAAGCTCCAGCGCCGCATCCAGCGCGCTGACGACAAGCGCCCCCTCAGAAGCGATTGCCGCCGCGCTATTGCCCAGCTGCGCCTGGGCGAAAGCGTCGATGTCGCCATTGAGCAAAGCCTCATGCAATTCCGTGATGGCGCTTTCGCCCGCGCCGCCAGCGAGATAAATAACGGCGGGCATAGTCTCGTCAAGCGGGCGCAGCGCCTGCCGCCCCGCCACATTGGCGGTCGCGCCCGCGGCGCCAATCGCATAGTCGGCGCTGCCATCAGCGTTGACAGTGCCACGCGGCGTCTCAACCATGATGCCAGCCACTAAGGCGCCGTCTTCCGTGATATAGCCCAGGGTTTCCAGCAGGCGCGTTTCGCCAGTGGTATCAGCATAAACGCCCAGCCGCAGCGCGCCTTCTATAGCGTCATAGCTGTTGATGCGCTGGGCATCTTCGGCGCGCGCCAGCAGCGATTGCTGAAAAGCGATATGCCCCGAAGTGAAAGTTACGCGCTCATCGCCCGCGGCATCCAGCCGCCGCGCGTCCAGGATGGAGATGCCGCCGCCGACCATGTCAAAGCGCGGGCTGGCGGCTTGCAGCCAGATGTCTTGCCACAGCGGGATGGCTTGGCGCTGGAAGGCGAGCCCGGTGCCGTCCAGCGCTTCCAGGGCGGAAAGCAAATCCGCCTCATAGCCGCGGTGGCTGTTGAAATTCGCCGCTTCCGGGTCGGCATCAGCGCTGTAGCTGACCGGCGGGAAACTGGCGTAAAAGCCGAAGCGCAGCGGGGCATCGGCGCAGGCTTGGGAATCCGCATCGCCCGTGCCCAGGGGCAGCAGGCAGGCGAGCAGGAGCGACAGGGCGGCGCGCAGCAGGCATGGCACGGGCAGAGTCCTTTCCGCAATGTTGAACGGGTTATTTTGAGTATAACACTTTGCGGGGCGCAGCATTGGCGCGGTATCTTGCGGGGCCGCCGCCATGCTTGACTTGCCAGCGCACCTACGCTATATTCGATTATCTGTATTCACTTATCTGATACTTTAGCCCGATGGAGAATGCACCATGAGAAGAATCCTGCTTGCCCTATCCCTGTTGGCATTGCTGCTGGCGATCGTCCCGGCTTTTGCCCAAGACGCCGTTGAGCTGCGCATCCGCTGGTATGACGATGGCAACGAAGGCGAAGTCCTGCGCGACCTGCTCGACCGCTTTGAAGCCGACAATCCCGATATCAGCGTCGAAATCGACACCGTGCCTTACCGCGCGATTTTGGAGAACTTGCCGCTGGATCTGGCGGCGGGCGAAGGACCCGACATGGCGCGCGTTACCGACCTCGGTGGTTTGGCAGAGCACTACCTGGATATGACGCCCTACCTGAGCGACGCCGCCTATTGGGAAGAGAACTTCGGTCCTTTCCTCAACTGGAAGCGCCTGCCCGGCGACAATGCCAGCATCCCTGGTTTCATGACGCAGTTGACCATCACCGGTCCTTTCATCAACCGCACGCTCTTTGAGCAGGCTGGCGTTGATGTGCCTAGCGATATGTCCGATTCCGTAACTTGGGACGAATGGGCGGAAGCCTCGCGCGCTGTCGCCGAAGCGCTGGAAATCCCATACCCGATGGCGATGGACCGCAGCGGCCACCGCTTCGCCGGTCCCGCTATCAGCATGGGCGCGATGTATTTTGATGACATGGGGCACCCGACAGTCATGGACGAGGGCTTTCACGCTATGGCGGAACTCTTCGTCAACTGGCATCTCGATGGCACCATGCACCCCGAGATGTGGCCCCTAAGCGAAGGTTACGCCGGTGCCAATGAAGAATTCGCCAATGCTGAGCTGGTCTTCTACATGTCCGGCAGTTGGCAGGTCGGGCAATTCAGCGAGCAGATCGGCGACGCTTTTGATTGGCAGACGGTGCCCAATCCCTGCGGTCCCGGCGGCTGCACGGGCATGCCTGGTGGCGCGGCGCTGGTTGGCATCGGCGGTACCGAGCATCCAGCCGAAGTCGCCCGCGTGATGGAATACTTGGCGAGCCAAGAAGTTCTGGGCGAATTCGCCGCGCGCACGCTCTTCATCCCGGCGCATGCGGGCTTATCCGCCGCTGGCGTCGACTTCGATACCGATCTGCAGCTGGCGAAGGACTCGCTGGGCGTATTTGTTGGTCAAGTCGGTACCTTGGAACAGACAGCCTTTGACCTGCAAGCCTACGCGTTTAACCGCGTGCTCTTTGACGCTTCTCGCGACCGCCTGACGCAAGCCATGGTCGGCGAAATGACGGTGGACGAAGCCATCGCGCGCATCCAGGACGATGTCGATACCGCCCTGGCGGAAGAGGGCTAACCCCCCACCCTTCGCTCCCTCTCCCCGAGCGCCAGTGTCTGCGCGGCGCAAAAAGGGGGAGGGACTTCAAACGCTGGAATGCCCCCTTCCCTCATTTTGGGGGAAGGGGTTGGGGGATGGGGGCTATGCGCCTGCTGACCATTCTTGACCCGCTGACGCGACCGCTGCTGCTGTTCCTGGTATCGGCGGTCGATACCGTGCTAAAGCCGATACAGCGCCGCGTCGGCATCGACAGGATGGGCTATTTTTTTGTGCTGCCAAATCTGCTTATATTTGGCATATTTGTTTTGTTCCCCATGCTATTAAATGTATATTACGCGATGACGGGTGGCACCAAGCTCTTCCCGGCGGACCGCCCCTTCGTCGGTTTGGACAATTTCGCCACGCTCTTCGAATGCGAGAATTTCAGCCAGCCTAACAGTTGCCGGGAAGATCTCTTTTGGCGCGGTATCTTCAACACCATCCAGTATGTCGTCTTTCAGGTTTTTGCCATTGTGCTCTTCTCGCTGCTGACGGCGCTGGCGCTCAACCGCCGCATCATCGCCCGCGGCTTTTTCCGCAGCGTTTTCTTTTATCCGGTGCTGCTGTCGCCAGTGGTGGTGGCGCTGATTTGGAAGTGGGTGCTGCAGCATGAAGGCGTACTCAACGCCATCGTCGAATTGCTGGGCGGCGAGAGCAAACGCTGGCTGCTGGACCCCAATTGGGCGATGTTTTGGGTGGTATTTGTCAGCGTCTGGGCGCTGATGGGCTTCTACACTTTGATTTTGCTGGCGGGCTTGCAATCCATCCCGCCCGAGCTGTACGAAGCCAGCTCGATAGACGGCGCGAATATGTTGCAGGATTTCCGTTTTGTAACCATGCCGCTGCTGATGCCAACAATGTTTGTGGTGCTGGTGCTGGCGCTCATCCGCGCTGTGCAGATGTTTGACCAGATTTATGTGCTCACCGGCGGCGGGCCCGGCACCCGAACCCAGCTCATGGTGCAGTACATTTATACAACCGGCTTCTCCAACCAGATTCAGCTTTTTGGCTTGTCGGCAGCGGCGTCAATGGTGTTGGGGCTGTCGCTGCTGATATTAACTTTGCTGCAATTGCGGCTGGGCAATCAGTCCAGCCTCGCGGGATAGAACTTATGCAATCCGAGCGCCTCAGCATCACGCAATTTCTCTCCCTGCGCAGCGGCGGCAAAGGCTTGAATGTCGCCGATTCTCTCACCTATCTTTATCTCACAGTCGGCACCATTCTGATGTTTGGTCCCGTGCTGTGGCTGGTGGCGTCTTCATTTAAGACGCAGGCGGGCTTGGTCAAGTATCCGCCGCCGTTGCTGCCCTATCAGCAAGTGCAAGTCGAAGTCGCGGGCTATGACGAGCCGCTGCCGCTATTTTCGGTTACCGGCGAAGACGGCAGCCTGCGGGAACTGGCGCAGGTGCGGCGCGTCGGCATTGAAGCGCAGATGGTCGACCCCGACAATCCCGCCGCCGATGCCATCAAAGTGAATATCCGCCAGCGCGAGCCGATCGAAGAAGTCAAGCTGGCATGGGAGAATTATCTCGACCCGCTGGTGGAGCTGGAAAATTTCGATTTCTTCACCTATCTCAAGAACAGCCTGCTCGTCACGACGATTGCGACAGCAATCACCCTGGTCATCAACAGCATGGCGGCTTTCGCGCTCAGCAAATATCGCTTCAAAGGGCGTGATGCCATCTTTGTGCTATTCATCTCCACCTTGATGATTCCCATCACCGTGATTTTGGTGCCAGTCTTCTTGGTCATCACCAGCATCGGCTGGAAGAACAACCTCTGGGGCGTGATTATCCCCGGCGCGGCAACGCCGACTGGCATCTTCCTGCTGCGCCAATATATGCTGACTATCCCTGACGAGCTGCTGGACGCGGCGCGCATTGACGGCGCCAGCGAATGGCATATCTATTGGCGTATCATCCTGCCGCTGGCGCGCCCAGCCCTGGCGGTGCTGGCGATTTTCTCGGTGATGTGGCGCTGGAACGACTTCCTCTGGCCCCTCATCGTGCTCAGCCAAAACGACTACTTCACGCTGCAAGTCGGCTTAAACGCCTTCCAGGGCGAGCTGCAAATCCAATGGCATTATGTGCTGGCGATGACAGTCGTGACCCTGCTGCCCATCACGCTGGTCTTCGCCTTCCTGCAGCGCTTCATCACCACTGGCATCGCCACCACCGGGATGAAATGATAAAAGGGCAGCGCGCGGTTGTACTTGCGCCCGGCAAGGTCGCCCTCGAGCAGTTTGCGCTGCCGCCCCCGCCACCAGGGCAGGTGCTGCTGCGCGCCCGCCGCACGCTGATAAGCCCCGGCACCGAGCGCGCCTTTTTCCTCAGTCTCGAAAATACCAATGCCAGCTATCCGCTCTATCCCGGCTACAGTTTCGCCGGCGAAGTCATCGCTTGCGGCGCTGATGTTAGCGCCCTGCGCGTTGGCGATGCTGTGCTCTGCGCGGCACCACATGCCTCGCATGCGCTTGTGCCTGCAGGCAGCTGCCTCAAAGCGCCGCCAGACCTGCCCGCGGACGAGGCGGTCTTCTTCAACCTGATGGCGATTGCGATGCAAGGCGTCCGCAAAGCGCGCCTGGAACTCGGCGAGTCGGTGGCGGTGCTGGGCGCGGGGCTAATCGGCATTTTGTCGCTGCGGCTGGCGCAGCTGGCGGGCGGCTTGCCCGTTATCAGCATGGACTTGGACGCGCAGCGGCTGGAGCTGGCGCGGGCGCTCGGCGCGGATGCCACCGTGCTCGGCGGCGAGGGCAGCGGTGCCGCGCTTCGTCGCCTGTTGCATGGTGCCGGCGCTGATGTCATCATCGAGGCGACGGGCGCGCCAGCGGCGCTGGCGGCGGCGCTGCAGCTGGCAGCGGATAAGGGGCGCGTCATCCTGCTGGGCAGCCCGCGCGGCGCGGCGCAAAATATCAACTTTTATCCCGATTTGCATCGCCGCGGCTTGATGCTCATCGGCGCGCATGAAATCACGCGCCCGCTGCGGGAAGACAGCCCCGGCTATTGGACGCAGCGCCGTGAGCATCGCGTCTGCCGCGAGCTGCTGGCGCGGCGGCGCGTACAGCCGCGCCCCTTGATAACGCACACCTACCCCTGGCGCGATTTCCCCCAAGCCTATGCCCACCTGAAGAACTGGGACCGCGCCGCTATGGGTATACTCATACAATGGACTTGAACTTGATAGCCAAGCCCGCCGAGGCGCGGCGGCAGCTTTGGGAACTGCTGGGCGCTATCCCGCCGCCATTCCCGCCGCGCGTCAGGCGCATCGCCAAGCGCGAGGAAGCGGCATACACGCTCGAACATTTCCGCTTTCAAAATGGCTTGGGCGATACCGTGTATGGCTATTTGCTGCTGCCAACGGGCGTCGATTTCCCCGCGCCGGCGCTGCTCTATCATCACGAGCACGGCGGCAAATATACACTGGGCAAAGACGCCGCTCTGCGCGTGCGTGAAAATGGCTATGCGCCCGGCATCGCCTTGGCGGAAGCGGGTTTTATCGTGCTGGCGATAGACGCCTATGGCTTTGGCGAGCGCGAAACGCTTGGTCCCGGCGGGGCGGCGGAACGCGGCGCTTCCGCCGAGCAGACGCTCTTTAAGCAATTCCTGTGGCAGGGCAGGACACTCTGGGGCATGATGCTGCACGATGATTTGTGCGCGCTCGCCTATTTGAGCAGCCGTGATGAAGTGGATGCCGCCCGCATCGGTGCCGCTGGCATGAGCTTGGGCGGCTCCCGCTCGACCTGGGTCGCCGCTCTGGATGAAAGCATCAAAGCGGTGGTGCCGATATCCCAGCTGACGCGCTACCGCGACTTCGCCGATAGCGGCGGCTACCGCTTGCACAGCATCTATTATTATGTGCCGGGCATGCTGGCTTCCGGCTTTGATATGGAGCAGATCGTCGCGCTGACGGCGCCGCGCCATCAGCTGATTCTCACTGGCGACAGCGACCCGCTTTCGCCCATCAGCGGCATACACAAAGTGATGGCATACGCAAGCGAAGCCTATCGCCAGGCTGATGCCGCCGACAGGCTCGAGCTTGTCTTGTACGAAGGCGTCAGCCATGCCTATCTGCCGGCGATGATGGAAGCGATGCTCGCCTTTTTCAAGCGGGTGCTTTAAGGGCGAATCCGCATAAGTAACAGGGCAATCGCATCAAATTGTTTTTCACCACAAAGACACAAAGGACACAAAGTTTATTCTTGAAATGGCTCTATGCTTCTTCATTTATCAGGGTAGTTTGTACACAGCCCTTGCCACCGAGAGCACAGAGGAAAATGAGGACACCGAGTAAAGATTTTAAGTGACTTCTCATGCTTTTCTCGGTGTATCTCGGTGTCCTCGGTGGTTAAATTTGCGTTTTATTCGGCTTGTTATGGTGAATTAGTATTTGATGCAATCGCCCTGGCATAAGTAATGCCGATTTTGCGCAGCGCCAGCGGCTTGGTATACTCGGCGTCTAGCGGTGGGCGCGGGCAATCCGCGGCTGCGGCATTCTCGAAATGTTCAGTTTCTTTAGGATTAGGAGGAAGCAGCATGTCTAGAAAACTATTGTTCAGCGGGTTCGCGGTGCTTTTGGCGCTTTTGATGATGAGCGTCGGCGTACAAGCGCAGGACACCACCCTCACCTTCATCTCCTGGCAGGTGGATGAGCCGGGGGTCGGCGATTGGTGGCGCAGCGCCATCGACGAATTTGAAAGCCGGCACGAGGGCGTCACGATTGAGTTCACCAAAGTCGCCCGCCCCGAATATGCCGATACTTTCCTGACGCTCTTCGCCGGCGGCACCCCGCCCGATATCGTGCACCTCGCCGCTTTTGAGTTCCAGCAATTCGCCGATGCCGGCTGGATGGAAGACCTCGCCCCTTGGGTCGAGAATTCCGAGCTGGACCTCGACGGCTGGGCGGGCCAAGTCAAATGTATGTGGGAAGGCGAGATGAGCTGCATCATGCTGCTCTACTTCGGCTTTGTCATGGTCGTGAATGACGCGATTCTCGAGTCCATCGACATGGATGCGCCGACCAACTGGGAAGAAATGATTGCCGTCCTGCGCGCCGCCACCCAGGATACCGATGGTGATGGCATCGTTGACCAATGGGGCATCTGCCACCATACCAACGAAGGCAGCCAATACGCTTCCCAGTTGCTGAGCTATGTCGTTGGCGCCGGCGCGTACTGGACCAGCGCCGAAGGCGAAGTTACCATCGATACGCCCGAGATGGCGGAGGGTTTGTCCCGCTGGAAGACCGTCTTTGACGAAGGCCTCAGCCCGCTGGACCTGTCCTCGGGCGATTGCCACCAGCTGATGATGGAAGGCAAATTGGCGACCCGCATGGAAGGCTCCTGGGTCTACAATTTTGTGCGCCGCGCCGAGCCCGAAATCCAGCAGCACCTGCGCATCGTGCCAGTGCCCTTTGCCGTGCCCGTTGGTGGCGGCAGCAATGTCATCGGCATGGCGAGCGAGATTAGCGATGAGCGCAAGCAGTTGGTCTGGGAATTTATCGAGATTATCACCTCCCAGGAATATCAAGAGCAGTTCGGCGTGAATGTCGGCAACCCGGCACCGCGCCCCGGCACCTTGACCGACGAAATCTATGAAGCCGTCCCGCATGTGGATATCCTGGTGGCGTCACAGACGACCGCCTCGGAAAATGGCATCGACCGCAGCCCCACCGGCTTGCAAATCGTCTATAACGAATTTGCCAAACTCGTGCGTGATGAGGCGCAGCGCATGATTGCGGAAGATATCGACCCGGCGGAAACCGCCGCGCACTTGCAGGCGCTCGCCGTTGAGCTGCAGCAGGATATGTAAACCTGCCGTGTAAAAAGTTGCATAAGCCGAGGGCATGGCGGCTTGTATGCCCTCGGCAGCTTTAAGCGTATCGCGGGAAAATCTACTGAGGCTTGCCACTCTTGACGAGCCAGGCTAGCGGGCGCGGGGAGCGGCTCGGCGCGGCTGCGCCGCGCTGGAGCTTGTGGAACCCCGCCAACCGCTCACTATTTGCGTATTTGCTGCTGCTGCCGGCGGTAGTGTTGACCGCCGCCATCATCGTCTATCCCATCCTCTCGGCGATAGACCTTAGCTTTCAGCGCATCAAAATCGCCAAATTGGGGCGTTCCCGCGCGCCCTGGACGCTGCGCAATTATGAGGAGCTATTCCAATCGCCAGAATTCTTGCAAGCCATCTGGGTAACCATCACCCTTGTCGCTGCCGTAACCTTGCTGTCCTACATCATCGGCTTGGGCACGGCGGTGCTGGTGAATCAGCGTTTTGCCGGGCGGCGGGCGGCGCGCGTGTTGGTGGCGGTGCCTTGGGCGGTGCCCTCGGTGATGGCGGCGGTGATTTGGTGGTGGCTCTTTGACAGCTCCTTCGGCTTAATCAATTGGGCGCTGGTGCGCAGCGGCTTGAGCAGCCAGATGATCCCCTGGCTGTCAACCCAGGGTGCCGCCTTTTTTGTCATTGTTGTGGTCATGGTGTGGAAGGGCTATCCCTTCATCTCGGTGATAATGCTGGCGGGCTTGCAATCCATCCCGCTGGAATTGTACGATGCGGCGAAGGTCGATGGCGCTAACGGCTGGAATCGCTTTCGCTTCATCACTTTGCCGGGCTTGCGCTCGGTCCGCGGCATCGCCCTCATCCTCATTATGCTATGGGTCTTCCGCGATTTTCCCATCATCTACATTTTGACTGGCGGCGGACCGCAAAACAGCACCCAAACCCTGGCGATTATGACCTATCAAGAAGCCTTTAAGTTTCACGACTTCGGTTATGCCGCGGCGATTGGCGTCATCACGCTCATCATCAGCGTCATCGCCAGCTGGTTTATGGTGCGCCGCAGCGACCAGCCTATCTATTAAAAGACGAGACCGAAGAGACAGTGCCATGGCGCGCAGCCGGACAGAATCCGCAATGCTTTACGCGGTGGTCATCGCGGTCATCATCGTTTTGATATTCCCGCTGTATTGGATGTTTAATACATCGCTGGCGCCGTCAACGCAGCTGCGCCGCTTCCCGCCGGTATTTATTCAGCCGGAGCCGACCGTCGCCGCCTACCAGCAAATCTTCGCCGAGCGCCCGATTGGGCTCTGGCTGCGCAACTCGGCGGCAGTCGCGCTGTCGTCAACCGCGCTGTCCATGTTTGTCAGCGTCTTGGCGGGTTACAGCATCTCGCGGATTCGCGCGCGCGGCTCCCAGGCTGTCGGGCTCTTTTTTCTGATGAGCCGCATGCTGCCCAGCACATTGATTATCATCCCGCTCTTTGTCAGCTTCCGCCAATTGCAGCTGATAGGCGATTTGAAGTCGCTGGTGCTCGCCCATGCGACCTTCATCACGCCCTTCGCCGTCTGGATGCTGAAAGGTTATTTCGATACCATCCCCGCCGAGCTGGAAGACGCGGCGATGATTGACGGCTGCAACCCTTTGAGCGCGCTGCTGCGCGTCGTCTTGCCGCTGTCCGCGCCCGGCCTGGCGGCGACAACGCTTTATGGCTTTGTGCTGTCCTGGAACGATTATGTCTTCGCGCGCACATTCCTGGTGGCGAATCAAAAAGCCTGGACGGTGAATGTCGGCGTCGCCTCGTTAAAAGGCGAATATCTGACCGAATGGAACGAAATTATGGCGGGCTCGCTCATCGCGATGCTGCCGATTGTGCTCGCCTATCTGTTTTTGGAACGCTTCCTGGTCAGCGGTTTGACGGCGGGCTCGTCCAAATAACTAAGCGCCCCATCCTCAGGGCAATCGCATCAAATTCTTATTCACCACAAAGGCACAAAGGGCACAAAGTTTTTCTTGAATGGCTCTATGCTTCTTCATTTATCACGGCAGTTTGTACACCGCCCAGAGCAATCGCACCAGATTATTTTTACCACCGAGTACACCGAGATTTTTTCGCAAATTCGCAAAAAAGTAGGTGATGTAGGGGCGTTTCGCCGAAACGCCCGCAAGATTCTGCTAATTTGCGTGGACGATCCAAGTCTCGCCCCCACATTTTGCTTGATTTACGCGGTGTTTTTGATGTTTATGATTCTGGTGCGATTGCTCTGCCCCTAGCCCCCTCTCTGAATCATCGGAGAGAGGGGATCGCAAAGGAAGCAGTTGGGATTAGCTGTTCAGTATCATACATATCAGCAACAAACACACAGATTCAGCGACGAGTCACCCTTCTCCGTTGATACGGGGAAGGGCTGGGGATGGGGTAGAAAAAGGTGTCCCCTCGTCAGCCCTGATGCCAGGGCGGGGCTGCGCGCTGTGATATAATGCTGCCTAAAGTTGAAATGCTATTCTTTGGATAAAGTATGTCCTCCTCTCATGAAGCTGATGTGGAGCAGGCGGGCGAAGCCAGCAGCCCGCTTGGCAAACTGCGCGCGCTTAGGCTGTCGGCGCTGCTCGCGCCCCGCAATCGGCTGAAGCTTGGCGCGGCTTTGCTGGTCGCTGTTGCCGCGATTGCCTTAGCCAGCCTGCTATTTCCCGCGCCCAGCGGCGAGCCAGTCCCACTTGACAATGCCATTTGGCTTGACCGCGCCTGGGCTTATGGCGAGCAAACGGGTGGCCGCCTAGCGGAATTAACCGGGCAGATGGCAGAAAACCAAGTTGGCAAAGCCTATGCTTTCATCAGCTCTTTGGGTGCCGACAATCGTTGGTCTGGCGGCTCCCAGGGCAATCTCAGCTTCATGGAAGTCAGCGAAACTATCGGGGATTTTGTCGCCGACTTCAAAAGCCAGGACGAACGGCTGTCCCTCTATGCCTGGATCGAGATTTGGATACATCTTGACGCCGATGGCTACCGCCTGGACGACCGCGAGCTGCATGCCAATGTCGCTGATTTTGCGCGGCTTCTGGTAGATCAACTGGGCTTTGATGGCGTGCTGCTGGATGTCAAGCCGCTGTTTTCTGACAATGATGATCTGATTCGTTTGATTCGCCGCATCCGCTCGGCTATCGGCGCGGAGAAAGCCATCGCGGTCGCGCTGACAGCCGATTTGACGCCTATTGATGCCCAGTTGCAAGCCGTCCCGGCAATCGCCCCGGGCACGATGTGGTCGCCGAGCTTCAAGCAGCGCCTATTGCTCTCCGCCGATGAAGTTGTGCTTTTGATGTATCAAAGCTATCGGCAGCAGCCGCTGGATTATGTGAATTGGATTGCCTATCATGTCGAAACTTATATCAATCTGCTGGAAACGCCCACCAATATCGTCATCAGCATCCCCAATTACAGCGGCGCCAGCAGCGCCCATAACCCGGCAATCGAGACGATGGCGACCGCCCTCGACGGCTTGCGCGAGGGGCTGCGGCGGCTGGACGAAGAGCAGCAGGCTTTGCTGACGGGCGTCGCCATTTATAGTGATAAGCCGCTAAGCCCGGCGGAGTGGAATACCTTCCGCGAATTTTGGCTAGAGCGATAGCCTAGCGAGACAAGCGAGAGACAGGCGGAGCGACCGTGCCGGCTATCGTCAAACTTCTCACCGAGCGGGGGCTGGCTGCAGCCCCGCAGCGCGTCAATAGCTTGAGCGAAGCTGCCCGCTATGAGCCGCGCGAAGGCGTGTATACTGTCGCCAACACCTTCAATCAGACGCAGACCTTGCTGCTGGACGCGCATTTGCAGCGGCTGGAGGATTCGGCGGCGCGGGCGGGCTTCTCCCCGCAGATAGAGCGGGCGCGGCTGCGGGCGGCGCTGCGGACAATGATACTGGACTCCGGCTACGGCGATGTCCGCTTTCGCATCTCGGTAGCGGCGGCGACGCCGCGGGAAGCGCTGCTGTCGATCGAGCCATTTCACGCGCCGCCGCCGGAGCTCATCCGCCGCGGCGCGCGCTGCGCCACATCAAGCGCCGCCCGCCGCCAAGACCCCGCCGCCAAGACCAACGATTGGATGCACACGCGCCGAGCGCTGACAGCCAGCAGACCACCAGAAATCTATGAGACCTTCCTGCTGGATGACAGCGGCGCTATGCTGGAAGGGTATACGAGCAATTTCTTCGCGCTGCGCGCTGGCACCGTCTACACCGCGGCTGAAGGCGTGCTGGCGGGGGTGGCGCGCCGTATCGTCTTGGAAGTATGCGCGGGCATCGCGCCGCTGCGCCTGCGTCCGCCGCATATAGGCGATATCGAGCGCTTTGACGAAGCCTTTTTGACCAGCAGCAGCCGCGGCATCATCCCCGTGGTGGCGATTGACGGCATTGCCATCGGCAGCGGCGTCCCCGGCGCGCTGACATTAAGCCTGCGCGCAGCCTATCAACAGTGGGTGGGCGAGCGCCTGGAAGAACTGTAATGCGGCGCGGGCGCAAGCTGTGGCGGGCAGTTGAGCTTATAAGCTCAGCGCGGGAGCTGGCGCTTGAAAAGCGGCGCTATACCTGGCAAGTGGCAGTGCCAAACACCTTCTATCTGGACGCGGAAAACGCCGATATCCGCATCAGCGCCAGGAACGGCGAAGAGCTGGCGGCGACTGTTGAACTGCCGGTTGCGCTCGCCTGGCGGCTGAGGACCGAGCAGGATGCAGCCGGCGTTTACATCATCGCCCGGCGCAAGCCGCTTCTCGGCAGCGTCGGGCGCGCCCGCTTTGATATCTCGCTGCCGCGCGGGCTGCATATCTCGCTGAAGCTGGAAAAGTGCCGCCTTTGCCTGGATAATATGTACCAATCGCTTGATTTGCCGCCGCCAGCATTAGAACGGCGTTAGAGCCGATTTCTTCGCTTGAAAGACGAATGCGGCTGTGGTAGGCTAGCCTTATGCGAATAGCAATGTTTTTTGCCGATGCGATTTTCTGTTGTAGTATGCTAAGCCAGCAATAGGCGGGGGCTTCTGGTTAGCTGACAACATGGTTGTTCGCCACCGACAGGTCAACCCGCAGCGGTTGGCTTTTTTCATTTAAGCGCCTGAACTTGCCGGCGCAATGCCTGATGTGAAGCGCAGAAAGCGAAAAAGAAAAAGGAGCGATAGCGATGAGTGATATCAGCAGCCGCGGCTATGCCAACCCGGACAAGCTCGTTTCGACAGAATGGGTCGCCGCGCACTTGCAGGACGAAAATGTACGGATAGTCGAATCCAACGAAGACCCGCTGCTCTACCCCAGCGGGCATATCCCGGGCGCGGTCGAAGTGGATTGGGTGAAGGACCTCAACGACCCGCTGCGGCGTGATTATTTGGGGCGCGCCGGCTTTGAGGCGCTCGCCGGGCGCATCGGCATCAGCCCCGATACAACCGTGATATTTTATGGCGACAAGAGCAACTGGTGGGCGACCTATGCCTTGTGGGTCTTTGAGCTTTTTGACCACAGCAATGCCAAAATCATGGATGGCGGGCGCTTGAAGTGGCTGGAAGAAGGGCGCGAGCTCACGCGGGAGCGCCCGACAATCAGCCCGACCAGCTATAGCGCGCCCGAGCGCGATGACAGCCGCATACGCGCCTTCCGCGATGGCGTGCTGGCGCATACGCAGGCGGGGGGGCAGCTGGTGGATGTGCGCAGCCCGGGCGAATTCAGCGGCGAAAAGCTGCACATGGAAGGCTATCCGCAAGAGGGCGCGGTGCGCGGGGGGCACATCCCGGGCGCATCCAGCGTGCCTTGGTCACGCGCCGCCAACGATGATGGCACCTTCAAAACCGCGGCGGAACTGCGCGCGATTTATCTCGAAGAAATCGGCTTGAACCCCGCCGAGCCTACCATCGCCTATTGCCGCATTGGCGAGCGCAGCAGCCATACCTGGTTCGTGCTCAGCAACTTGCTTGGCTTCAACGATGTGCGCAATTATGACGGCTCCTGGACAGAATGGGGCAACAGCGTCGGCTTGCCAATCGAGAAATAAGCGACTTCTTAAGGGGGCGGCTGCCGCCCCCGACAAATTCGCTGGAACAGGGACCATGGCGAGCTACCCGCCCAAACTGCAAGAATACCTGGACGACTTCGGCTTCATCGGCAGCCGCGAAGAACGGGTCGACTATTTGATTGCGATTGCGGATGAATTCCGCCCGGTGCCAGCGGCGATCGCCAGCAAGCCCTATGACGAGAAGTACCGCGTTGTCGGCTGCGAATCAGAAGCCTTCGTCTGGGCGCTGGACCGCCCGGATGGCGGCTTGGATTTCTACTTCGATGTCTTAAATCCGCAGGGGCTGTCGGCGATGGCGATGTGCGCCATTTTGGAGCAGTCCTGCTCGGGGGTGCCGCTGTCGCAAGTGGCGGCGATTGACGGCGAAGTGGTCTTCACTTTCTTCGGGCGCGATATTTCCATGGGCAAGGGGCGCGGCTTAAGCGAAATCATCAACGCCGTCGTCTATTCGGCGAAGCAGCGCTTGAAGGCGCGCTGAGTCACGGAGCATCCAGGAAGGTATCGGCGCGCGCGCCCTCGGTGAATATCGCATGGGTGCCCAGCAGCCCGCGGTAGCTGCCGGGCGGCTCGCTATCGGGGATGACGGTGGCATTGACGGTTTTTTCGTAGTAGCCGACTGGTCCCGCCCAGCCGATGATGCCGTACATATACCCGCTGTGACGCATCGCATGCAGCGACGCCAGCAAAAGCGCCGTGCCGATGCCCTTTCCGCGCTCCGCCTCATCAACGCCGGTGGGACCAAAGAAGGCTTTGTGCGTGCTATCATAGCAGGCGAAGCCGAGAAGCTGGTCGCCGCGCTGCGCCAAAAACACTGTCGTCGGATGCACCGAGAAGGCGACATCGGTTTCGCTCGCCCAGTATTCGTTGAAGTGCTGACGAACCCAATCCAGCACGAGCGCTTTCTCGGGCGGCAGACCGCGCCGGATGTTGATGCCCTGCGCGCGCTGGCGGGCAAGCACCGGCTCCAGCGGGGGGAGAGCGTACAATTTGACCAACATATCAGGCATGGCGCGTCCTCCCGCCTTGCGCTGGCGCATTTGATACTGCCAATAACGTTAGTCTACAGCGTATCGCGGTAAGCGGCTTCCAGAAAGCGGGCGTATGTAGGAGCCTTTCGCCAAAATGCCCGCTTGTACTTGGCAAGGGCGGCGCTTCGCCCTAAGATTAGCCGCGAGTGACAGAAAGGCTAACGCAACCATGACCCTGCGACCAGAGACTAAAGCGGTGCACAGCGCCGGCAGCGACCCCGCCAGCGGCGCGATTGTATCGCCGATTGTGTTAAGCACCACATTTGAATATGAAACGACCGGGCGCGAGCATGACCCGGAGCAGCTGATATATACCCGCTATCAAAATCCAAATCGCGCGAGTTTGGAAGCGGCGCTGGCGCAGTTGGAAGGCGGCGCGATTGCGCATGGCATCGCCAGCGGCTCGGCAACGATGCTCACTGTCTTCCAGGCGCTGCGCCCGGGCGATCATATCGTGTCCAGCGACGATCTCTATTTCGGCATCCGCGTGCAGCTTGAGGAGTTCTTCGCGCCCTGGGGGCTGGAAACCAGCTATGTCGATATGAGCGACCTGGCGGCAGTGCGCGCGGCGCTGCGCCCGCAGACGAAGCTGGTCATATTGGAGACGCCGACCAACCCGATGATTCGGCTGGCGGATATCGCGGCGATAGCCGGCATAGCGCATGCGGCGGGCGCGCAGCTGTTGGTGGATAATACGGTGGCGACGCCAATCGCCCAGAACCCGATAACGCTGGGCGCGGATATTGTGGCGCTTTCGCTGACCAAATATATCGCCGGGCATCACGATGTTTTGGGCGGCGCGCTGGTATTCGCCGAAGAAGATGACTTCGCCCAGCGCGTTATGCGCCTGGTGCGCATCGGCGGCGCGGTGCTTTCCCCGTATAATGCCTGGCTGGCGGCGCGCGGCTTGCAGAGCTTGGCGTACCGCGTACGCGCCCATAGCGAAAATGCCAGCCAGGTCGCTTGCTTCCTGGCGGAGCACCCAAAAATTGAGCGGGTGCTCTACCCGCATCATGCCAGCCACCCGCAATATGAGCTGGCGCGGCGTCAGATGCGGCTGGGAAGCGGCTTGATGTCGATTCAACTCAAAGGCGGGCGACAGGCGGCTGTCGAGCTGGTCAACAAGCTGCGTCTCTTCACCAGCGCCACCAGCTTTGGCGGCACGCACAGCCTGATAGAGCACCGCGAATCCATCGAAGAGAGCAGCAAAACGCCGGCAAATCTCTTGCGCGTGTCCATCGGTTTGGAGCATCCCGCCGATTTGATAGCGGATTTGCAGCAAGCGCTGGCATGATATATCACATTTGCGAGCGCACTGCTTGGCAAGCGGCGCTGGCTGCCGGGCGCTACAGCGCGGCATCGCTGGCGGCGGAAGGCTTCATCCATTGCTCAACGCGGGAGCAGGCGCTGGCTGTCGCCGAAGCATTCTATCGCGGCAAAGAAGATTTGCTGCTGCTCTGCATTGATGAGAGCCGGCTGCTGCCGCCCTTGCGCTGGGAAGCGCCGGCGCAAGGGCGGCGCGGGCATCGAAATTGATGCGGCGGCGCGCTTCCCGCATATCTACGGGCGCGTGAACCTCGATGCGGTTGTGGCGGCGCTGGACTTCCCGCAAGCGGCTGGCTTTGCCCTGCCGCCGGGGCTGCCCTAGCGTATCAGCCGACGCCAGTAATCTCGGCGCTGAAATCCCACAATTGCTGCTGCTGCGCGCGATCGTAAGAGATATCGCTGGAGCGCTTCTGCTTTTTGTCGCTCCAGTAGGCGCTGCTGATGCCGGCGACCGCTGGCGAAGATGCGAGATAGACCAGCGTTTCCGCGCCTTTTGCCGGGCTGCGCCCAATCAGGTTTTTCATGAGCATGAAGAAATAGCGCATGAAGCCGTTCATGTTGTCGCCAAAGCCGGTATTCACCACCCCGGGATGCAGCGCGTTGACGGTGATAGCGCTGCCTTCCAGCCGGCGCGCCAATTCATAAGTGAAGAGCAGGTTCGCCAATTTGCTTTTACCGTAACTGGGGAATGGGCGAAAACGCGCGGCATCACGGGCGTCTGCGGGCTGCCAGCCTTCACGAGGGGCGGCGCTGTGCGCGCTCGATGAGACATTCACAATGCGCGCATCGCCATGTTCGCGCGCGGTTACCTGCAAAATGTCCAGCAGCAGGTTAGTCAGCAGATAGTAGCTGCAATGGTTAAGGGCGAAAGTCATCTCAAAGCCATCCGCCGAGCGATAATATTCGGTGAATGAAGCGCCCGCGTTGTTGAGCAGGACATCAAGCCGGCTGAATTGCGCGCGAAATTCTTCAGCGATACGGCGGACCTCGGCAAATGAAGACAAATCAGCGACCAACATATCCACTTCGGCGCTGCCGCCGTTGGACTTGATTTCCTGCATGACCCGGCGCGTTTTGTTTTCGTCGCGCCCCACGATGACGATATCCGCGCCCATCCGGGCAAGTTCCAGCGCTGCCTGCTTGCCGATGCCATTGGTCGCGCCGGTGATGAGAATCCGTTTGCCCTTCACATCTCGCTCCTGTTTTCTTGACGGGATGATATTCAATTTGCTGGCTCGTCACGCTTGTTGAGCGGCAGCCGCGCTGATGCTAGCATACGCTTCGCCGCCGTCTCTACTGGAAAAACGGGCAGGTAGCGCTTAGGCGTCAGCGTCGCCATAACTATGCCCGCCGAAGATAGCGCGGAGCTCGGCGGCGGACTTCGCCCCTTGCAGCGCCTGCATGCGCGCGGCTTCTTCTTTTTGCAAGGCGCGCGCATTGTTCAAGACCGCGCCCAAATGCTCGGCGGGGAATTTACAAGCGCCGTTCTCGTCCATGTGAATCAGCTCGCCCGGCGCGACATCCATGCCGCCGACAGACACCGGCACATTTACCGCCTGCACCGCCATCGCCCCATGCCCGGCGCTTACTCCACTGAGCATATATTGGAAGTTAAGCTCCCGAATCTCGTTTAAATCACGCGAGGGACCGTTGGACAGCAGAGCGACGCAGCCGAGCGAACGCATCGCCGAAACCATATTGCCGCCCGCCAAGCCAACTTTGCCAGCGATTTCTGGCGGGAACTTCTGCTCGATGACAAGAATTGTCGGCTTGGGCGCTGCCTCCAGCGCATCCAGCACATGCATAAAGCTCAAGCGCGCGAAGTTGGGGTCGGGCAAGCCATAGACGCAAGTGACGGCATAGCCGACGCGCCGCCCCAACTCTGGCAGCAGGCAGCGAATGGTCTGATCGGTGTACCAATTCTCGCTCCAGGGGTTGTAGAGCCCCAGGCAAAGCGGCGATTCCGGGTAAGTGGCGACCACATTGGTGATTGTCGGCGTGTCGAAGTTTTTCAGTTCTTCCAGCATGGATTCGGGCTTCATACAGTCAAAATGCCTCCTGATAGTCTGCGCTATTCTACAGCGTTACGGCGCATAGCGCGATATGCTTTGCGCTGGTGTCATCCCTGCACGATATCCCTACATCATTCGCTATTCTGCGGCGAGAGCGTTTGGCGGATTGCCAGCAGCAGCGGCAGCAGCATTAGCGCCGAGGCGCTAATCGCCGCGCGCACTGTCGTCAGCAAGCCGAAAGCGCCGACAGCCGGTCCGCCAGCGATTTGGCCGAAGGCATCAGCGCCGCCCTGGACGGACAATACAGTCGCGCGCACATCGGACTCGGTATGTTGGTTGATCCAGGTTTCCATCAGCGGGTTGCGCACGCTGCGCGCCGCGTTTGTCAGCCACAGCCCCAGCAATGCCAACGGCAAGCTCCCGCCCAGGGTGAAGAGCAAAACGCTGCCAATCATCAGGCTGTACACGCCCATCAGCGCCAGGGAAACTTGGCGGCTGTCGCTGAGGTCAAGCCGGCGGCGCAGCAACTCGGTCGCTGCCAGGCTCAGCGGCATGGACACCGCGCTGATGATGCCGAACCAGACGATTTCGTCCAGTTCCCCCAGCGGCGGCAGGGTAAATTGCTCCAGCAAGAGCGCCGTCCACAGCCGGTCGTAACCTTCGCTAAATGCGCCATGAATCGCCGTCACCAGCAGAATCAGCGCCAGGATGCGGCGCGCGCGAATCAAGGCGATGCCAGCGCGCAGGGTCGAGAAGAGCTCGCTCACCGACGAACCCGCCGCCACCGGCTGACGCTGGAAGCCCGCTTCTGGCATTATCAGCGCGAGCAGCGCGGCAAGCGCCAACAGCAGGACGCCGCCAAAAAGGATGGCGCTTTGCAGGCTGTGGCTGGCGAGGGCGACGCTTAAGAATATCGCGAAGAAGCTGGCGACTTGGGCGAGCTGGGAGGCGCGCAAAAAGGCGGCGGCGGCGCGCTCTTGCCCAATCTCATCAACAATCCAGGCGGAAGTCGCGCCGCTGAGGAAGGTGTAGCCCGCGCCCATGATAAGCTGCGCCAGCAACAATGTTTCGAAATATGGCAGCGCGCCCTCAACAAGGAAGCCGCAGCCCAGCAATAGAAATCCAAGAATTATCGAAAGCCGGCGGCTGTAGACATCGGCGACGACGCCTGTCGGGATTTCCAGCAAGAGCGCCGTCAGCTCCAAAGTGGTGCCAACAAGGACCAGCTGCAGCGGGTTCAAGCCTACTTGCACCACATGATAGACCAGGTTGACGGTGAAGACAGTCGTCAGGGCGACCGCCTGCAGCGCCATCATCAGCAGATACAACTTGTAGGCATCGGGTTTTGGCGCGCCGCGTCTGAGTAGCATTGGTGGCTTGCGCCTTTCTTCGCGCTATAGCGTCTTTGATGCGCGGCGCAAAATGCCAGTCTCGAGATAGCGCCTTAATTCATCGCAGCGCTGCTTAATCAGCGCCTGTGATTGCGCGCGGATCGCCGCGTGTTCTTGCGCCAGCAGCCAGCGGCAAGAAGCCAATTGGCGGGCGGCTATCAAGGGCTCCAGCTGCTGACGCTGCGGCAGCGCGCTCGGCTGCAGCCCGGTATAGCCCGCCCACAGCGCCGCTTCCAGCGCTGGATAGTCCGCCGCGCGCTCGCCTTTGAGCTGCCATAATAGCGGTGCCAGGTCATATAGAAAATAGCCCCAGCCGCAATATTCAAAGTCAATAGCGGCGGGAGCACCCGCCTCAAAGACGATATTCTTCGCCACGAGGTCGCCGTGAATGCAGCCCATGCTGCCGCCGGCGCGCTCCAACTGGCGCATGGTTTCCCGCGCGCGCCGCGCCACCGCGTCCAGGACTTCCCGCTGCGCCGGGCTGATGCGGTCGGCTTCGCCCAGCGAGTGATAGGGGGACTCGACGCCGAACAATCCCGCCCAATCGAGCCGCGGCATATCAATGCCAGGCGGCAGCTGGAGCTGCCCCCCGCGGTGCAAGCGCCCCAGGTAAGCGCCGATTTGGCGCAGCTGCCGTGTCCCTAGCGCGCTCGCCGGCTTGATTTCTCCCGGCAGATAGTCAAAAAGTGTGCAGAATACCGCTTGCCGCGCTGATGCCTTCGCCGGCCTCAGGCTGAGGAAAAGCGATCCGCCCGCTGTTGCTGGCAGCGGCTGCGGGCAGGGGGCTTTCAAGTTTGTTGCCTGCCGAATATGCCGCAGCCAGTTTACTTCGGCGCATAGCCTCGCCTCGATGGCGCGCCCGCCCGCTTTTAAGCGCAGCACATAAGCGCCATCAGCCGCGTGCACTTTGAAAACGGCATTGCCGCCATACGCCAGCCAACCCAGGCGCGCGCCCTCCAGCCGCCAATGCGGCAACGCGGCGAGCGCCAGCTCCCGCCAGCGCGCCTGCTGCTCGCCCAGGGGCAAGTTACTGAAGCTGCTCATGGGCAGGCTCCGCTCGCGCAGATGATACTTCTGTTACAATAGTCGAAAATCTGTTTACTCTAAGGAGACTCGATGCGGAAGTGGCTGGTGCTCGCCAGTGCCTGCGCGCTGGTTGCCTTGGCGGACCAGCTGAGCAAGCGCTGGGTGGTCGCCAATTTGGCACTCTACGAGAGCATTGCGCCGATTCCACAGTTGGAGCCTTTTTTCCGCTTGACGCGCAGCAGCAATACTGGTGCCGCTTTCGGCATATTGCCCATGGCGGGCGATGTATTCCTCCTGATTGCGCTGGTGATTATTGTCGGGCTGCTGTGGCATGCGCGCGCGCTGCCGCCCTCCGCGCGCTTCGCGGCATTTTCGATTGGGCTGGTCCTGGGTGGCGCCTTCGGCAATATCGCCGACCGCCTGCATTATGGGCATGTCATCGATTTCATCCATTATCGGATCCCGGGACTATTCTCGAATGTATCCAACTTGGCTGACCACGCGATTGTGCTCGGCGTATTCCTGGTCTTGGTAGAAAGCGTCTGGCGGGAGCGGCGCGTCAAGGCATCAGCGCAGCCCAGCGCCCAGCATTAAGGCGCGCTGACTGCGGCGCATTTACAGCAGCTTTTCCAGCTCGATTTCGTCACGGATGATGATGCCATCGATGCCAGTAATCGGAATCTGCGGTTTGATGCGGCGGGCAGCGGCGATGGCGTTGCGATGCACCGCGACCAATTCATAGTCGCGCTTTTGCCAGAATTTCAGCGCCGCCAGGTTGTCGTTGGTCGTCACCAGCCACAGGCGCTTTATGCCCGCCTCAAGCGCCCAATGCTCAACGGCTGTGACCAAGGCGCTACCGATGCCTTCCGATTCCGTCAAGCTGTTGAGGGTAGCGAACTCGCATTCATCGCCGACGATACTTAAGGTAACCAAGCCGAGGTTCCGCTTCGGCGGGTCGTCAGTGGGCGCGTCGTCACCCGCGGTTTCGAGCGCCCGCTCCGCCATAAAACCCGGCAGCAAATGCCCGTACAGCGTTTTCCCGCGGGAAACGATTACGGTTGTTCCCCAGGTTTCATCGAGGAAATGCGCCACCCACTCGCGGTCTGATCGTTCCAAGGGCCGGATGCTTATCTCGCTCATCGCAGGGACCTTCGTTCTGCTCGTTATACTTTAGCAAACTCTAGTATAGCCTGTCTCAAGCGAGTTGGAAAATCAGCCCTGCGCGGTGATAAATTCGACCAAACGCTACAGCGCGATAATCAGCAGGCTGTGCGGCGGCAGCAGCGGCAGCGGCGCATAGCCCTCAAAACCGCCGGCAGCGCTCAGGGCTGGCGCTTGCGCTGGTCCATCGCCGAGAACCACACGCGGCGGGGAGGCTTTCAGCGAGCTTTCCGCCAGGCTCAGGCGGTACTCCCCAATCGGACTATCCGTGAGATTGATGACAATCAAAAGCGCCTCTTCTTCATCGTGGCGCAAAAAGGCATAGACGCCGCGGGCGCTGGACTCAACCGCCGTGAAGCCGCCCCGCCGCAGCGCCGAATGCTGATTGCGCAGATGTATCAGCCGGCGGTAGTGGCTCAGCAGGGAATCGGGATCATGCCATTGGTCGGCGACATTGGCGGCGGCGACATTTTCGGCGGCTTGCAGCGGCTGCCAGGCGCTATCGCCAGCGGTGAAGCCGCCTAGGCGCTTATTCTCCCAGTGCATCGGGCTGCGGATGCGCTCGTCCGGCTTGCTGCCGGCGATGCCGATTTCTTCGCCATAATAGAGGAAGGGCAGTCCCGGCCCCGTCAGCAGCAGCGAAGCGGCGACTTTGTTGCGCCCAATATCGTGCAGCAGGCGGTTTGCCAGGCGATTCTGGTCATGATTGGAGAGGAAACTTGCAAATTGATTTTCGGGATAGGCGCGCAGGGCATTACGCTGGGCGCGGATGAGATCGCGATTGCTGCCGCGCTGCGCCGCCGAAACCATGGCATCGGCGAGTTGAAAGTCAAAGCCAGCGTCGATTGCCGCTTCTTCAATGTAGCGCGCCACGATAAAGGCGGGCGAGCCAAAAAGCTCGCCAACACTGAAGCTGTTGCGTTTGATGGTTTCCAAATGCGCTTCAAATTCGGCGAGCCAGCGCCGGCTATCGGGGTGATTTTCTTGCGCTGTTCCAACTTCGATGATGTGTTTGACAGCATCCAGGCGGAAGCCATCAACGCCGATGTCTTCAAGCCAGTAGCGCGCAATCGCTTTCATCTCCGCCGTTACTTCGGGATTGCGGAAGTTCAAATCCGGCATGCCATCCCAAAATACGCCGTAATAATAGCGCCCGCCCGCCTGATGCCAAGCGGGCGCGCCCCAAGGACCAGCATAGCCGGGGTCAGCCTCCGCCCAGATATACCAGTCGGCATAGGGCTGCCGCCCCAGGCGCGACTGGATGAACCAGGGATGGCGGCTGGAGCTGTGGTTGAGCGGCAGGTCGACGATGACGGCGATGCCGCGCTTATGCGCTTCGGCGATGAGGCGGCGCATATCGTGCGCGCTGCCATAATCGGGTTCGACAGCGTAAAAATCGGTTACATCATAGCCGTGATAGCTGTGGGCTTGGGCGGGCGGCATCAGCCAAATGCCGGTTATGCCAAGGTCAGTGGCGGTTGCCGGGTCGCCATCGTTGAGATAATCCAGGCGCTCTATCAGCCCTTGGATGTCGCCGATGCCATCGCCATCGCTATCCTGGAAGCTGCGGATGAAGACCTCATAAAAGACGCGATCGTTCCACCACTTGTCGGGCAAGCCGCCCTGCGCCAATCGCAGCGATTCCGAAGGCGAGCCGCCGCGGGGCAGCAGCATCAGCAGCAGGGCAATGGCGGCGAAAAGCAGCAGCGCGGGCGGCAGCGCACTGCTTTCTTTCGTATCCGCCTGCCTGTCAGTTGGCTCGCGGCGCATCCTGGCTGTGCCTTCGGGTCAATGACAACTCTAAGTCGCAGCAGCTGCGTCAAGCGCTTGCAGCTTGGCGAATTCGCGCAGCCAGCCGCTGCAATGGCGCTGGCGGCGGTCCTGCGCTTTGGCGAAGCGCGCCTGCGCCGCTTCCATCCAGCGCTGCGCCTCGGCATTGCGTCCCTGCCGGTGGCATGCCATCGCCAGATAATACTGCGTTTCCGCCCTGTCTGGCTTGGCGGCGAGCGCCGTCAAGAAGAATTGCTCGGCACTTTGCCAATTCTTTTCGCGATAGGCGAGCGCACCCAAGCCATAATTGGCGAGCATGTCATAGGGGTCCAGCGCCAGCGCGCGCTCAAATGCCGCCGCCGCTTGCCGCGCCGCTTTGCCTTCGAGCTGGAAAAGCCCAAGCGCGGCATGGTATTCGGCATGGCGCGGCAGCAATTCCAGCGCCGCCTGGATTTCGGCGCGCGCGCCCGGCATGTCTTTCTTGGCGAAGGCGCTTAAGGCCAGCGCATAACGCTCGTCCGCCTGATAGCGGGACAAACCCAGGCGCTGCCACATTTTTTTCATGCTGCAAGCGGGAGGCGAGCTCAGACCTCGACGATTTTGCGTCTTTCTTCGCTGCGCACGACATAGGTCTTGGCGAGTTTATCGTGCCAAGCCTGATTGTTCTTGTCAAATATCGCCCAGATGTAGCCCAAGCCACAGAGAATGGCGCTGACATGGTAGCCGATGGCGCGGATGACGGCGTCAGTATTGCTGATGGCACCGCCCTGCGCCTTCACAACGCGGATGCCGAGGGCAAATTTGCCCGGCGTCTGCCCATCCCGCTGCGTCCAGAAATACCAATAATAGGCGACTGGCACCGCCATGCTGAAAAAGTTCAGCGCCGGCATCGATGACAGCCGGAGCCCGCTGACAATCGCCACGATAAGCATCATCAAAATCGCCAGGATAATGCCGTCCAGCATAAAGGCGAAGACGCGCGTACCAATGCCCGCCAGTTCCCATTCTTGCGCTGCGCTATGGTCATTTTTCGTTTTCGCTTGCATAAGTGCCGCTTCTCCTGCCCGCAGGCTGTTCTTCATTTAATAGTGTACACGGGATAGCCGCCCGCGGTCAATTGCAACTCTATGGCGCTTGCGCCCTCACTTGTGCAAGGCATAGAGGATAGCCGGGTTCGGCTCGGCTTCAAATTCTTTGAGATTGGCAATCGTCAAGTGCCCGTGCTGATACAGATATTCGACATGGGCACCCGCTTCTTCCAGCGCCAGCAAGATATGATAGCCCTGCACATCAGGGTACATGGCGCGGGAAATTTCGCCGATGGTCATGGGCGCGCCCTGCTGGCGCATAATCAGGCGGATGCGCTCCAGCTTGCGGTTGTGGCTGGCGCGGATGGCGTGGATTCTGCCGTACAGGTCGTGAATCGGGTCTTCGTGCCCGCCCAGCGCCAGGCGGATGCCGCTGTATTTCAGCACTTTGCGCAGCGAATCGGCATAGTGGTCCAAGCCCATATAATGCGTGATGCTCTCGGGCGATTGATGCGGCGTCGTGCGTGAGAGAACATGGTCAGCGCTCAGCAGCACATCGCCCAGGCGGATGCAGACCTGCCCGGGGCAATGCCCTGGCGTGTGGATAAACTCCATGCCGTCGATGACCTGCTCGTCTTCAATGTTGAAATCGACATCAATGGCGCTTACATGCTGCTTGGCGAAGCCGTACATCTCAAACAGGT
This sequence comes from Anaerolineae bacterium, assembly GCA_022825675.1. GTDB lineage: Bacteria > Chloroflexota > Anaerolineae > Aggregatilineales > Phototrophicaceae > UBA6055. Next base: position 80,632 of record JAJDWK010000066.1, read on the forward strand.
CTTGACGCAAGGCGGGCTCGATGCCGGCGCGCTCAAAGTAGATGCCCAGCGCTTTGGTCGCCACGATGACGCGCTCTTCATAATCCGTCAGCACGCGCTTATCCAGCTCGTGAATGCCGACTTGCGCCCGGCATTTTTCCAAGACAAACGCCAGCCCGCCGAAATGATCGATATGCCCATGCGTGATGATTACCCGTTCGATATCCGCCAGCTGAAAGCGGACATCAAAACGGTCCCGCAGCTGCTGGAAGCCCGCCTCCAGGTCATGATTGCTGCGCCACATGCCGGAGCCGGCATCCACCAGGGTCAGCGGTCCAGCGCCTTCAAGGGCATAGGCGTAGCCAGTGAAGTCGTTGGGAAAAAGCTGCAATGGCAGGCGATAGATAGCAACGCCGCTGCTGCTTTGGAAATGCTCGACCGGCGGCAATAGAGCCATGGGTTTGCCTTAAGCGCGCTATTTTGAGGGCGGTGGACTGGCGTCCAACTCTATTGTACCAGAGGCGGCTGCCTGCCAGAAGCGACGCTGAAGAGCACAAAGGCGATATAGGCGCCGAGCAATACGGCTGCCCGCTTGCGCCCCAGCCGCTGATTAAACAGAAAGGGCAGCAAGGCGATGGCGAAGCCAAACATCACCAGGAACTCCAGCTGCACTTCCGCGCCGTCCACCGGTATCGGCGTAACCAAGGCGACAATGCCCAAAATCAAGAGCAGGTTGGCGATGTTCGAGCCTATCACATTGCCGATTGCGACATCAGTAACATTCTGGCGCACGGCGGAGAGCGATGTCGCCAGCTCTGGCAGCGATGTGCCAAAAGCCACCAATGTGGTGGCGATTACCAGCTCGCTGATGCCAACGGAGCGGGCGAGGCTGACAGCGCCGGCGACCATCAGCCGCGAGCCCAGGGCAAGCGCCGCTATGCCCAGCAGCAGGCGCATGAAATCTCGCGGGCGGCTGCTGTCTGTTGGCTGCTCGCCGACTTCGGCGGTAAGCTGCTCGGCAGTGGCGGCATCGCGCTTGGCGAAGAAATAGAATGCGACCGTAAAAAGTAGGTATGCCAAGAGCAGGAAGAAGCCATCAACACGGCTGAGCGCGCCATCCGCCGCCATCCCGATGACCAGGAGCGTGAAGAAAATCATCAGCGGGATTTCGCGCCGCAGCAAGCTCGCCTGGATCAGCAGCGGGCTGAGCAAGGCGGTCGCGCCCAGTATCAGCCCGATATTGGCGATGTTGGAGCCGATGACATTGCCAATCGCCAGGTCGCTGCTGCCGCCCAGCGCCCCCTGCAAGCTCACCAGCAGTTCCGGCATTGAAGTGCCGATGGCGACCACTGTGAGCGAGATGATAAGCACGGACACGCCGAAGGACAGCGCCAGTTTTTCAGCGCCGTTCACAAGCCATTCGCCGCCAAAATACAGGGCAGCCATGCCCGCCAGCACCAACAGGACATCAAGCAGCATCAGCGGCTGCCCTCGCGAGTGTATGCCGCCGCGCCGACCATGCGCTTAGTGCCAACTGTGAGCCGCCAGCCTGGCGGGATTAGGCGTAGATAACATGCTGCAGCAGGAAGCGCTCTAGCTTGCTGTAATAGGTTTCGACGGTTTCGGGCTTGCGCCAGCCATGCCCTTCGCCTTCAAACAGGTGATATTCATGCGGGATGCCGCGCCGTTTGAGGGATGCCACAATGCTGTCGGATTGGTCTTGCGGCACAACCACATCGTCAGCCCCCTGGAAGACGATGAGCGGGTCGACGATTGTATCGGCATGGAAAAGCGGCGAGCGCTCCCGATAGACATCAGCGGCGGCGGGCAGCTCGCCCAGCAGCCAATAGGGATAGCGCTCTTCAAACTTATGCGTGTCCATCAGCAAGCCGAACTGGTTGGAGACGCCATAAGAACAGACGCCAGCGCGATAAAATCCCGGATGCGCGACTAGGGACTGCAATACCGTGAAGCCACCGGCGCTGCCGCCCATGATGACGGCTTTTTCGCGGTCGATATGCCCCGCCGCCGCCAAATGCTGGACGCCGTCGATGCAATCGCTGACATCATAAATGCCCCAATTGCCGCGGTGCATATCCATATACTTTTTGCCGTAGCCGGTGCTGCCGCGGTGATTGACCTGCAACACGGCATAGCCACGGGTAGTGAAGAATTGCACCGCATTGTTATAGCCGGCGCGGCTCTGCCCGGTTGGTCCCCCGTGCACCATCACCACCACTGGCGGTGCCCCGGGCGGCATCTCCTCTTGCAGCACGGGCGCATAAAACAAGCCATATACAGCGCCGCCGTCAGCGCCTTGCCATTGGATTGCTTGGGCGGGCGCAAGCTGATACCCGCTGATATTTTCAGCAGCGCGCCGGCGGTGAATGGTGACTGGACCGTCCGGCCTCAGCGATAGGATGCGCGGCGGCGTACGCGCGGACGATGCAATCATGGCGATGCGGTCACCAGCCCGCGCGACCGCTATCTGTTCCATATCGCTATAGTCATCAAGCCCGCTGACAGGTTCGTCCGCGTCCGCATCCAGGCGCTGCCGCCGCAGGGAGACAAATCCCTCCCGATTTTGCAGGAAATACAGCGACTGGCTATCGGCGCTCCAGCCATAGGTGCGCATTCCCTGCGCCCAGGCTGGCGTGCCGTGCTCGGCCGCCGCCGATGTCAGTTGGCGATGGGTCTGCGCTTCAAAATCGTAGAGATGCAGCTGCCCCCAGCCGCTGGCATCGCTGATATAGGCCAGATAGCGGCCATCAGGCGAGAATTCTGGCTGGAAAATCGCGTTCTCACGGTCGCCCGCCAGCGTCACGATGTCTTGAGCATAGGGCATGCCAGTCGCGTCAAATGCCAACTGGATGAGACGCAATTCTGTTCCATTCCAAGGCATCTGGGGGTGATTCCAGGCGATGAAGGCGATCTGCCGCCCGCCTGGATGCCATACCGGCTGCATGGCAAAATCGGTGCCATAGGCGAGCTTGCGCGGGAAACCTTCGCCAGCCGCATCCACCAGCGCCAAGCCATCGACATGTTCATAGCTATGCACATAGACGAGCCAGTTGCCATCGGGCGACAGCGCGGGCGCGGCATAAGCGCCAAACTGTGGCGTGATGGCGCGGGCGGCACCCCCGGCAAGCGCCTGGCGGTACAAGCGTCCCTCAGCGGCGAAGAATACTTTGCCAGCGCCAACTGTGAAAGCGCCGCCGCCATAGCCCACCCGCCCGGCGACATTGAGCTGGCGGTCAGTCAAATCACGGGGGGCTTGCCCGCCGGTCTGCGCCTGCAAGACGCCGGTAGCGCCGCGATTCTCCCACCAGACGATTGTGTCCCCGGCGCGATTCCACTGCGCATCACGCAGGCTGACGCCGCTTGCGAGCGCCGCGGCGCTGATTGGGCTATCCCAACAGCCATAGGCTGTATTCATAGTACACGCCCCGTCTGCATTGGCAACTGGGCAACCATTGTACCCGAGGAAGGGCAAAACAATATGCCCAGTTTCGTCACGCGCCTATGGCGGAGGACGCCGCTAGCGCCCGGGGCGATAATCGGTATCGAGGGTGGCGATGAGCGCTTGGGCGTACTTGCCCAATTCACTCTCCGGCGCGAATTCGTCCGAGATAATCTCCACCATTGTGCCTGTTTCCGCCCAATCATAGAGCCGGTGGGCGTCGCTATTAAGCGACATGATGCAGCCAAAGGTTGAGGGTTCCCAGGTGCCGCCACCGCCGAGGAAGCCGCCATTCGGCAATTCCACCGCGCCATGGAAGCCGTTCATCAAGCCGGGAACGACTTCATAAATGCCCATGAACCAGAACATTTCCCACTGGCTGCAGTTGGTGCCAGCTTCGTTGCACAGGGCATAGCTGCCGCCGAAGGAGGACTCGTTATGCGTCAAAATCTGGAAGATGCCGGGATATGTCGGCGCGGTTTCCCGCCCGGAAGAAATGCCCCAAGTCGCCCAGAGCTCGCCATGTTCAAATGCCACCAGCCACTGCGCTTCCAGGTCAACAATTATACGCTTGTGTGGCACGGGGTCCCTCGGCGTCATGACATCGCGCGACGGGATTTGCACCTTGTCGCCCACAGCCAGCGCGCCCCACTCCACCATCGGGTTGGCATCGCGGATGAGATCGTAGGGGATGCCGGTTTTACGGCCGATGCGGTAGCCAGTATCCTTCCTGACTACAGAATATTCTTGCGGCAGATAATTCAAGCGCAGCACGATATCGGGATTGTTGTTGTCAAGCGATTCTTGCAGCTTCTCGGTGGCGAGCAGCTTATCGATGTAACGTCCGCCGCGGACCAGGGGAACATTTTCATTTTCGATGAACCGGTGGAAGGTATCAACCCGCACCGCCAAGCCATTCTGCCCCGCGGTCAGCCATTCCGCCACCAGATGTTCATCGACATTAAATTCCAAAATCTGGTCTTTGAAAGGGTCATAGGCGCGCAGGCGGATGCCATTGCCCAGGAAGACATAGGCTTCGTCCAGGAATGGCGAGCTGTCAAAGACCGTTGGATTAAGCGGTATCGTGCGCAGCTCAAACCGTTTTTCGTTGACGATGGCGACTGTCTCTTCCTTCAAATAATCGAGACTGTCGGTGATATCCAAGTGCCGCCCGCGGCGCCCGGGCACGGTATTGAGCCGTCCGCCCGACCACTGGTAGCCCGCTTCGTAGTGCGGCACATAAATCGACTCCGTCAGGTCAAGCAGGGTTGACTGCGCGCTGCCGTGGGATACCTCGATTATCGGCTCGATGCTTAAGCCGAAAGGCAGCCCGGCGACGCCGGCGGCTTTCGCCGCGATCGCCATCGCTTCGGCGTCAATGGTCAAACCCAATTGCTGCGGGCTGGCAACTTTCAGCAGCTCGCCATCCACCGTGATAACTATGGAGAGGTCTTTGTCCCAATAGTCCTGGATAGCCGCTTCCGCTTCGCTGACGGTAAGCTCGCCCATCGGAATACCGAAGGCGTATACATTCGGGAAGATGCGCTCGGCAAGCACATAGCTGCCGACGAAGAACACCATGATGCAGACAGCGACCAAGGTGCTGATTTTCGCCACGGGCGACCGGCTGGAGAATAACCAAGCCAGGCGGCGATGCAGCCATTTATCGTGGTCATAAGACGGGAAATGCCGGCGGAAGAAGGTATGTTCCTCATCGGGCTGGCGGTTGCCCTCCAACTGGGCTTGACGCCGCTGCTGCCGCTCGCGATAACGGTCGCGCGCGCGCTTTCTTTTGCGTCGTGTACGGGGGTTGCGGGTCTCATCCATTGCCTTGCTCCATACCAAACCGGGATGCGCTAAAGACGATGTACACTCATTGTAGTCAAATTGCGCGGGCGGGCAAGCTAATTCGCCCGCAATCGCTCTGCGATTAGACCCCAGCTACTTGCCTTAGAATTGCATTAGAATGCGGAAATGCGGCAAACTCTAACACAGATTTTGCGTTGCGCTGCTAGAGTAGCTGTGGGCGCGCAGGGAAAGCGCGTCCGTGAGCGCCTGACAAGCATAGAGGAAGACAGAGCATGACACTTTGGGCAATGCTGATGGACGAGCTGGCGACTGCCAAAGCCAAGCCTGACATCGAGCAGGAAGAAGAGCTTGAAGGCGAGGGCGCGGCAATCGACCTGCCGGAAGAAGTGCCCATCCTGCCGTTGCGGGGCATGGTCGTCTATCCGCAGACAGCCATCCCGCTGACGGTGGGGCAAGAGCGCAGCATCAAATTGATAGACGCTGTTGCCGCTGGCAATCGCATGGTGGGTTTGTTCGCCTCCAAAGACCCGAACCTGGCGATGCCGGGACCGCATCAAGTGCAAGAAATTGGCACCCTGGCGGCAGTGCATCGCCTGTTCCGCGCGCCCGATGGCACGGTGCGGCTCTTGATACAGGGGCTGCAGCGCATACATATCGACGAATTTGTGGCGACAGAACCCTATCTCAAAGCCCGCGTTACGCGCATCCCGGAAGACGAAGTTGTCTTCGCCGATGATATCGAAATGGAAGCGCTTGTCCGCAGCATTGTCGACCGCTTCACCGCATTGGCGGAGCTGGTGCCCAGCATCCCGCAGGAATTGGTCAGCAACGCGCTAAATGTAGAAGACCCGCTGCAATTGGTCTATGCCATCGCCACCAATGTGCGCATGGAGCTGGAAGATGCGCAGCGGCTGCTGACGCTGGACAATGTCGGCGACAAGATCCGCCATCTGCTCAAGCTGATTACAAAAGAATATGATGTGCTTTCGCTGGGGCGCAAAATCCAGCAAGATGCGCAGCAGGAAATGGAAAAATCGCAGCGCGATTATTATCTGCGCGAACAGTTGAAAGCCATCCAGCGCGAGTTGGAAGAGGATGACGACAGCCAGGAAATCGAGAAATTCCGCAAGCTGATAGCGGAAGCCAACATGCCGGAGGAAGCGCGGCGGGAAGCGGAGCGCGAGCTCAACCGTCTCTCAAAGCTGTCGGTGGCGGCGGCGGAGTATGGCGTCATCCGCACTTATCTCGATTGGATGTGCAGCCTGCCTTGGGACCAGCGCACGGAAGACAAGCTGGACATCGCCAATGCGCGCGCCATTTTGGACGAAGACCACTTCGGGCTGGCGGATGTCAAAGAGCGCATATTGGAATTCCTGGCGGTGCGCAAGCTGCGCGCCGAGCGTGCGGCGGACAAATCCAACGGCAGCAATTATGACCCCGTGCGGCGCGACCGCTCAGGCGCTATTCTGCTGCTGGTGGGACCGCCCGGCGTCGGCAAGACTTCTTTGGGCGCGTCCATCGCCCGCGCGATGGGGCGCGAATTCATCCGCATGAGCTTGGGCGGCGTGCGTGACGAAGCGGAGATCCGCGGCTTCCGCCGCACCTATATCGGCGCTATGCCCGGGCGCATTATCCAGGCGCTGCGCCGCGCCAAATCCCGCAATCCTTTGATTATGCTGGACGAAATTGACAAGCTCGGGCGGGACTTCCGCGGTGACCCCGGCTCTGCCCTGCTGGAAGTGCTGGACCCGGAGCAGAATGCCGAATTCCGCGATCATTATCTCGATGTCGCGTTTGACCTCAGCGATGTGATGTTCATCACCACCGCCAATGCGCTGGACACGATTCCCGGTCCCCTGCGTGACCGCATGGAGGCGATCCAACTCAGCGGTTATACCGAGCTGGAAAAACAGGCGATAGCCGCCCAATATCTGCTGCCGCGGCAGCGGCGGGAGAATGGGTTACTCGCTGATGAGCTGGAGCTAAGCGGGGAGGCGCTGCTGACGATTATCCGCGATTACACGCGGGAGGCGGGCGTGCGCGGGCTGGAGCGCGAAATCGGCAAAGTGGCGCGCAAGGTGGTTACGCGCATCGCGGAAGGCAGAGCCGAATCCGTCAGCGTCGGCGCGGATGGCGTCAAGCAGTGGCTGGGCAAGCCGCGCTATGGCTATCGCAGCGAGTTAAAGGACCGGACGGAGACGCCGGGGGTCGCCACTGGCTTGGCATGGACGCCGGTGGGGGGCGATGTGCTCTTCATCGAAGCGACAAAAATGCAGGGCGGCAAGGGCTTCCAATACACCGGGCAATTGGGCGACATCATGCAGGAGAGCGCCAAAATCGCCTACAGTTTCGCCCGTTCCCGCGCCGAGCAGCTGGGGGTCGACCCCGCTTTCTATCAAGAATATGACATTCACCTGCATGTGCCTTCGGGCGCGGTGCCCAAAGATGGTCCCAGCGCCGGCGTGACCATGGCGACCGCGCTCGCATCTTTGCTGACCGGGCGCAGCGCCAAAAGCAACATCGCCATGACGGGCGAGCTGACGCTCAGCGGGCAGGTGTTGCCGGTCGGCGGCATCAAAGACAAGGTGCTGGCAGCGCATCGGCTGGGGGCGGATACGGTCATCTTGCCGCTTAAGAACGAAAACGACCTTGACGATGTGCCCGGCGATGTGCGCGATGCGCTCACCTTCATCCTGGTCGAGCATCTCGATGAAGTGCTGAGCGCGGCGCTGCCGCCGGGCACGGGCGCTTAGCGAGGCGGGCGAGACCATGCCCTTAAAACCGCTGGAAACTGGCGCGGCGCTGCATTACGAAGCGCTCGGCTGGCATGGGCGGCGCGCGCCCATTATCTTGCTGCATGGCTTGCTGGGCACGGCGCGCAGCCACCTGGGCGCGGCTATGGATTGGCTGGCGGCGAGAGGTTTCCCCGTCATCGGCTTGACCTTGCGCGGCTATGGCGACTCCCTGCCCAAACCGCGCGATTTCCCCGATAACTTTTACCATCGTGATTGCGCAGACCTCTTCGCTTTCATGGATGCGCTTGACTGTGAGCGGGCGCATCTCCTCGGCTTTTCGGATGGCGGCGAAGTCGCTTTGATTGCCGCCGGCAGCCAGCCCGAGCGCATCGCCTCTTGCATCGCTATCGGCGCGGTCGGCAATTTTGGCGCGGAGATGCGCCCGATATTTCAGCGCCTCTACCCGGGCGACTGGATTACGGAAGCCGAAAAGCGCCTTCACGGCTTTGACGACGCGGCTCGATTTACTGGCGGTTGGGCACGGGCGATGACGCGCATGCTTGATGCCGGCGGCGATGTCAGCTTGAGTTTGGCACCGCGCATCCGCTGCCCGCTGCTCATCATGCTTGGGCGCGACGACCAGCTGAACCCCCAACACAACGGCGAGATTTTTGCCAATGCCGCGCCAAACGGGGCGCTGGCGATGTTCGACTGCGGGCATGCCGTGCAAGATGAAGTTCCCGCCGCCTTCTATGCGCGGGCGCTGGCGCATCTGCGAGCGGCATACAAAGATGCGGACGCTAGCCGCTGATGGGCGGGCGAGAAAAGCGGCGTGGTCTGGGGGCGCACCTGCTGCTTGCCGCCGGGGTCCTGATTATGCTCTGGGCGAGCCTGGAAGACCATGACGCCAGCGCCGTCGCCCTTTTGGGCGCATTCAGCAGCGCCTGCTTGTGCTTGACATTTCTGGACAGGCTTCTGCCCGGCGCGCCGATGCCGCCAAGCCTGCTGCTGTCCGCACTGGCGGGCATGCTGATGGGCGCGCTGGCAACAGTGCTTGCCGCCGGCTTGATGCTCTTCAAAGACCTGCTGCACGGGCATATTTTCCCCGATTATCCGCCGGCGATGATATTGGCGATGTTGGAGCGGCTGCCGCCTTGGACGCTGGCGGGCGGGCTGGCGGGGCTGGCGCTGGGCATAGCGCGCAGGGCGATTGCATCAAAAATTAATTCACCATAACAAGCCGAATAAAACGCAAATTTAACCACCGAGGACACCGAGATACACCGAGAAAAGCATGAGAAGCCTCTTAAAATCTTTACTCGGTGTCCTCTTTTTCCTCAGTAAGTGCAAGTAAGTTATGCGACAGAACTCCACATATTCCCCCACCCCAAACCCATGCGCCATCTCTATGGCGCATTTTCCCATAAAGAGGGAGGGGCTTAAAACCCTTGTAATCACTGGGTATTCTCCCCTTCCCTCATTTTGGGGATACTTCGCCATAGAGATGGCGAAGGGGCTGGGGGATGGGGGCTTGAGGCGCGATTTCGCATTACTTACTTGTAATTACT
>JAJDWK010000083.1 GCA_022825675.1 Anaerolineae bacterium
GCGCCGGCGGCAAGGGCAGATATTAGGCGCAGTATTATTGCCGATTACTGAAAGGGTTTAACCACCGACTACACCGGTCGCCCGTCGTTGCAAAAGAGGCGGGGCAATCGCATCAAATTGTTTTTCACCACAAAGACACAATGGACACAAAGTTTATTCTTGAAATGGCTCTATGCATCTTCAGTTACCAGGGTAGTTTGTACACAGCCCTTACTACCGAGAGCACAGGAGTAAGTACAAGTTAATTATGCAACAGAATTCCACATATTCCCCCACCCCAAACCCCTCCCCCATGAAGAGGGAGGGGCTTAAAACCCTTGTAATCACTGTGGATTCTCCCCTTCCCTCATTTTGGGGGAAGGGGCTGGGGGATGGGGGCTTGGGGCGCGATTTCGCATTACTTACTTGCATTTACTAAGGACACAAAGGTTTTTTGCTATCCGCAGAATAAAGGAGGCGATGTCGCGGACGACTAACAAAGTCGCCCCTACCGATGGGATGAAGCGCGGGTATGCCTTTTACAGCAGCCATTCTTTTTCCGATTGCCTGCCCGCTACTCCACGCGCACATCAAGGGCATCGCGCAGGGCATCGCCGAAGAAATTGATGCTCAGCACCGTGATCATAATCGCCAGCCCGGGATAGATGCCCAGCCACCAGGCGCGGGTGAAGAAGCTGCGCGCGTCGCTGATTATCAAGCCCCAAGTCGGGGTGGAGGCTTTGACGCCCAAGCCCAGGAAGGACAAGCCCGCCTCGGCCAAAATGGCGAAGGATACGCTAAGCGTCGCCTGCACGATGATGGGCGCGATGGCATTGGGCAGGATGTGGCGCAGCATAACCCGGCTGCCCGAAGCGCCGATGGAGCGGGCGGCAAGCACATATTCTTCTTCGCGGATGGAAAGCGCCATGCCCCGCGTTATGCGCGCGAAATCATCCAGGAAAGCCAGCGAGATGGCGACGATGACATTCGCCAGCCCGGTGCCGAAGACCGCCACCAAATACACGGCGATGATGAAATTGGGGAATGCCCATTGCAAATCAATATAGCGCATAAAAATAATATCAATCCAGCCGCCGTAATAGCCTGACAGTATGCCCATCGCCACGCCGAGCAGCATAGAGATGAGCACCGTGCTGACGCCGACAAAAAGCGATACCCGCGCCCCGTATAAAATGCGCGTGAACAAATCCCGCCCGAGGTCGTCCGTGCCCAGCACATGCGTCGGCGATGGCGGCAGCAGGATGTCAAATTCTTGCGAGAGCGGGTCATAGGGGGAGATGATGGGCGCGAAGAGGGTGCTGACGATTATCAAGCCCAGCACGGTCAAGCCGGCGATTGCCCGTTTATCCCGCAGCAGCAGTTGATAGGCTTTGGGGCGCTGCGGCAGGCTGGGCTCATCAGCCGCCAGCCGGGCTGGGCGCGGGACTTCCCTTCGGGAATCAGTCATAGCTAATGCGCGGGTCAATCAGCCGGTAGAGCATATCCACCGCCAGATTCATAAATACCAGCAAGACCGCCACCAGCAGGATGCTGCCTTGCACCACTGGATAATCACGATTGAGAATGCTTTGTATCAGCACCCTTCCCAAGCCTTTGATGGCAAAAACATTCTCCACCACCACCGAGCCGGAGAAGAGCAGCGCCAAAGAAATGCCCATGACGGTGACCACGGGTATCAAGGCGTTGCGCAAAGCATGGCGGAAGATGACGCGCTTTTCGTTCATGCCCTTCGCCCGCGCCACAGTAATGTAATCTTGCCCCAAGACCTCCAGCATGGCGGAGCGGGTCAAGCGGGCGATGGAGGCGGAAAAGGGCAAGCCGACGGATAAACCGGGCAATATCAAATAGCGCAGCCACTGGTCGATGCCAGCGCTGATGGGCTTGTAGCCGATGGCGGGCAGCCAGCGCAAATTCACCGCGAAGACGATAATCAGCACAATGCCGATCCAAAAGGACGGCATGCTGATGCCCAAAAATGCCGCCAGGTTAAAGCTGTAATCCAATACGCTGTCCTTCTTAACGGCGGAGACGATGCCCGCCGTCAGCCCCAGGGTGAAAGAAATCAGAAACGCCACCAGCGCCAGGGACACCGTCCTCGGTATCGCCTCGGCGATTTGCTGGCTCACTTCTTGATGGCTGCCATAGAGGGACTGCCCCAGGTCGCCCGCCAGGGTGTTGCGCATCCAAAACAGGTATTGCACCCATACCGGCTGGTCCAAACCCAGTTTGGCGCGGATGGCTTCCGCCGCTGTCGGGTCGACATCCGCCAGCAGCGCCTGGATGGGATCGCCCGGCACCGCCCGCAGCATAAAAAATACCAAGGTGCCGACCGCCCAAACGACAATCAAAGCCTGGATGACCCGCGCGACAAAATACCGCATCGCCTCGCCTTCGCTGCGCCTGCAGCTTGGGGACGGGCGGCGGCTTCAGCGCCGCCCGCGCCAGGTTCTTTGCTCGCCGGCTAGCTGATGCTCACGCGGTCCAAATCACGCAAGCCAACGATGCGGCTCTCTGCCGGGAAGGTAACTTCCGCCCGGTGCACCAAAATCTCGGTGCCATGGAAGAGGAAGATGGACGCCAGCTTATCCGAAGTCAGTTGGTTCGCCTCTTGCACCAGGGCTTTGCGCGCTTCGGGGTCGGCAGTAACCGCCTGCTGATTGATAAGCTCATCGACGCGGTCAGCGGCGAAAAAGCCGAAGGGCAGCTCGCCGCGGGCAGCCACCAAATCGGCGTCATTGCGGTTGGGACCATTAAAGCGCGAGCCGCTCAGCATCCAATCGACCAAGCCGTCATCGGGGTCAAAATCGCCGCCGCTGCCCAGGCGCAGCAAATCGTATTCCATGCGGTTGGCGTCTTCAATGAGCACGGTGAAATCTTTGACATCCAGCTCAATGCTGATGTTGAGATTGTTGCGGTACATATCGACGATGACCTCGCCTTGACGTCTGCCGCCGGGCGTCGTCAGCAGCTTCAAAGTCGGGAAGCCCTCGCCCTCCGGGTAGCCCGCTTCCGCCAGCAGGGCGCGCGCCGCTTCCAGGTCAAAGCGCTGTTCGCTGCTTTCGTTGATGGCGGTGTCAAAATAGTAGCCCATGGCGGGGTTGATGGTGCCAAAAGCGGGCACACCGCGGCCGAAGAGCCCGCGCTGGATGAAGCGCTCGCGGTCAAAGGCTTTCGCCAGCGCCAGGCGCACCTTGAAGCCGTTCTGCTGCTTGAGCTCGTCCACGGACAGGTTGAAGTCTTCGACCACCATCGGCTCGCGCCAGGGGTTGACAAACATGGATTGGAAGCCGTTGCCGGGGATTTCATCCACCACCATGTCCGGGTTCGCCAGGAAGCGGTCGACCAGCTCCGCCGCGACGCCATTGCCGCCGATCAAATGGATGTCGCCGGTCTCGATAGCGGCTGCCAGCGGTTCGTTCTCCGGTATCGGGATGATGGTGATTTTGTCGAGGACGGGGCGCGCCGGGTCGTAATAGTCATCAAAGCGCTCCAACACCACGCCCTGCCCCAGTTGATGCTCGGTAACGCGGAAGGGACCGGTGCCCACCGGCTTCAAGCCATAGTCTTGCAAGCCCATGGACTCGATGGCGTTCTGATTGACGATGGTCATCGCCCGCCCGCTGGACCGCTCCAAAGTCTTGACCAGCAGGGAGGCTTGGGGCTTGCCCAAAGTCAACTGCACGGTCATGTCGTCGAGGGCGGTCAAATCGACGACATTAACGAGGTTGCCGGAATGAATCGACTGTTGCGGATCGCGCGAGCGGTTGTAGGTATACAGCACATCCGCGGCGGTGAAGGGGTCGCCATTATGCCAGGTTACGCCTTCGCGCAGAGTAAATGTCCAGACCAAGCCATCGTCCGAAACCGTCCAATCGGTGGCGAGGTCGCCCTCCGCCACCAAATCGGCGTTGATGTGCGTCAAGCCGCTCAAAACATTGGAAGACACCTGGAATTGCAGCACCTGGTTAATCTGCGCCGGGTCGAGGGTGGTGATTTCCGCCGTGCCCGCCCAGCCGCAAATCAAATGTCCGCCCGCTTGCGCGGCTACCCGCGCCGCCTGCGGCAGGACGATGCCAGCCGCGCCCAGCACATGGGACAGGGACAAACTGCCGCCAGAAGCCGCCAGCAAACGCAAGAAACCGCGCCGGCTCAATTTGGGTCCGCCAAGCTCTTCTTTGCTCAAGCCAAACAGGGGGTCGCGCGGGTCATAGTCATAGGCGCGGCGGATCTCTTCATCGACTTGGGCTTTCTCCTGCCGGCTGAGCCGGGCGAAGATTTTCTTCAACTGCTCATTCATCGCATCCTTCTCCTTATTATAAACTGCGCTGATACTTTAAGAGCGCCGAGGAAAATGCCCGGCACTCGTTAGGAGAGAGTATATCGAGACATTGGCGCGGCGCAACTTTTGCCGCGATGACGCAGGGCAATCGCATCAAATTATTCTTCACCACAAAGACTCAAAGGACACAAAGATAATCCTATACAGCCGCAGAAAAGGGCTCGATGTAGGGGCGTTTCGGTGAAACGCCCAAGAATCTTGGAAACAAGGGCGTCTCGGCGAGACGCCCCTACATTTTCAATTACTTTGTTGGAACTACTGAGATTTTTTCATGTTTTCTCGGTGTGCTCGGCGGTGAAAGCTCTGTTGACTCTTCGCCTGTACAAATTCTCATTATTGTATTGCGCCAACTTAATGTAGTATCGTCAGCGCACACTGTTAAAGGAAATCGCCGTATGAAAACGATGTCTTTCGACTTCAACTCCCGCCGTTCGATGGTCAGCGCGCGGCGCGGCATGGTCGGCGCCAGCAACCCGCTGGCGGCGCAAGCCGGGCTGAACATCCTGCGCCAGGGCGGCAACGCCGCGGACGCCGCCATCGCCACCTCCGCGGCGATGAATGTGATGGACCCTGGCTCCTGCGGTATCGGCGGCGATTGCTTCGCGCTCTATTTTGATGCGGCATCAAAGCAAGTAACGGCGCTTAATGGCAGCGGGCGGGCACCAGCGGCGCTCACATTAGACGCCGCCCGCGCGCTGGGCTGGCAGCGCATGGACCCGCGCCACGCCCACAGCGTGACTGTGCCCGGCGCTGTACGCGGCTGGCAAGATCTCTTGGCGCGGCATGGCACGATGGCGCTTAGCGATGTGCTGGGCGATGCCATCCACTATGCCGAAGCCGGCTACCCCAGCGCGCCGGTGGTCGGGCATCGCTGGCAGCGCTCGGAGGCGTACCTGCGCAGCGCTGTTAATGCCGAAGACTATCTGCCGGCGGGCGCGCCGCCAAAAGCGGGCGAAATCGTGCGTCTGCCCAGCCTGGCGAATAGCCTGCGCGCCATCGCCGACGGCGGCGCTGATGCCTTTTATAGCGGTCCCATCGCCGAAGCCATCGTCAGCTCGCTGCGGGAGCAAGGCGGGCTGATGAGCCTCGACGACCTCAAAGAGCACCGCTCCAGCTGGGACGAGCCGATTCATACCGACTATCGCGGCGTCACCGTCTATGAATGCCCGCCCAACGGGCAGGGCTTGACGGCGCTCATCGCCATGAATATCGCCGAAAATTTTGAGCTGGGCGCCCTGCCCTGGCATTCGCCGCAGCGCCTGCATCTGATGGCGGAGAGCATGCGCCTGGCATGGGCGGACGCGCATGAATACATCGCCGACCCCAGCCGCGCCGAAGTGCCGATTGCCGCCCTCTTGAGCAAAGACTATGCCGCCACCCGCGCCGCTTTGATTGCGCCCAACCGCCGCATCAGCCCGCCGCCTGTCGCCGGCGCATTGCCCGGCGGCAGCGATACCATCTACCTCAGCGTGGTGGATGGCGCGGGCAACGCCTGTTCTTTCATCAAGAGCTTGTATATGGGCTTCGGCGTCGGCATCGTGGCGAAAGGCACGGGCATCTGGCTGCAGAACCGCGGCGCCGGCTTTTCGCTGCAGCCGGGGCATCGCAACGCGCTGGCGCCGCGCAAGCGCCCCTATCACACGATTATCCCCGGCATGGCGCTGAAGGATGGCGAGCTCTACGCCAGCTTCGGCGTGATGGGCGGCTTCATGCAGCCGCAAGGGCATTTCCAGGTCATCAGCGCGATGGTCGACGATGAGCTCAACCCGCAGGAGGCGCTCAATCGCCCGCGCTGGTATATCGACAGCGGCATGCCGGACGGGGCGCTGCTGGTAGAAGAAGGCACGCCTTTCAAGACGATGGCGGCGCTGGCGGAAATGGGGCATCGCATCCAGCCGGAGGCGGGGCTGGGGCGGGGCAATTTCGGGCGCGGGCAGATAATCCGCCGCGTGGATGGGGTTTTGCACGGCGGCAGCGAGCCGCGCGCCGATGGGCAAATCGCGGCATTTTGAGGGGGCATCTCCCCGCATCGCAATATTTTGACAGCCGCGGCAAATGCGCTAGCATAGTGTCGACTTTCAATTCTTGAGGAGGATTCCCCTGATGCAAAAGAAGGCTGCTCTATTACTTGTCCTGTTATTGCTCTTAGCCGCCGCGCCGGGCTTGGCGCAGGATGTCACCACTTTGACCTGGCTGACATTGGACTGGCCCGTCGACGCCATCATCGAAGAATTTGAAGCGCGCAACCCCGACATCAAAATTGAAGCGGAGCAAATCGGCTTCAACGACCTCTTCGCGCAGATTCAAGTGCGGCTGGGCGCTGGCTCCGCCGTGCCCGATGTCATCGCCGTGGATGTGCCGCTGGTTTCCGGCTATGCCTTCCGCAATTGGCTGCTGCCGCTGGACCCCGTCTTCACCGGGGACGAAGTCGAAGACTGGCTGCCCGCCGCTGTCAACGCCGGCTCTTATGAAGGCACGCTGTATGCCGCGCCCATCAGCACCTCGACGCAGCTTTTGTTTTATAACAAAGCCTGCTTTGACCGAGCTGGGCTGATGCCGCCCGGCGCGGACGACCGCCTGACCTGGGAAGAAATCGCCGAAATCGCCCAAGCCATGACCTTCGATGACGATGGCGATGGCACGCCCGATGTCTGGGGTTTCATCTGGGAGCAGATGGTGCGCATCTATCAGCTGCAGGCGCTGCCAGAATCGCTGGGCGGCGCTGCCATCGGCGACGATGGCTTGGAGGTTGACGGCGTCATCAATTCGGAAGAATGGATCGAAGCCTACACCTACTATTACAACATGTTTAATGTCTGGAATGCCGCGCCCCAGGGCGAGGAATTCTGGCCCGCCGATATCTTCGAGACCGGCAACATCTGCATGTTTGTGGGCGGACCCTGGAATATCCCGCGTTTCGCCAACAATGCCGATTTGCAGATTGAATGGGGCGTCTCCCGTCATCCCTATTTTGCTGATGGCGAACCCGCCACCCCCACTGGCAGCTGGCACATCGGCGTCAACGCCAACACCGAAAATGTCGAAGCCGCCACCCGCTTCGTGCATTTCATCTCCACGGGCGAAGGCGCGGAGCTGTGGTGGCGCAAAGGCAGCGGCGACTTCCCGGCGCAGCAATCGGTATTGGCGCTCTTCGCTACCGAGCAGGAATTTGACGAATTGCCGATGTCCTACATGCGTACCGCCGCTGACGAAGCTACCGTCAACCCGCGTCCGCGCGCCGTAACTGTCGGCTTCCTGGAATACGAGCAGATTTTGCAGAATACCTTCCAGGACATTCGCAACGGCGCTGATGTCGAAGAATCGCTGAACCTGGCGGTGCAGCGCATCTCCAGCGAAATGGCGAAGTATCGCTAGCGCCGCAGGGGCGGCCTTTATGACGCTGTTACCTATCACTCCCATCCCCAGAAAAGGGAAGGGCTGTGAATTGACGGCAAATTCGCAGTCAAAAGCCCCTCCCTCTTTAATGGGGGAGGGGTTTGGGGTGGGGGAAATCAGAGTATTTCAGCCGCCGCCCCCGCACTCGGCTCTGAGCGATGCGTAGGCAGCAGCTTCTCCCCTATCTTTTTCTGGCACCGGCGCTGGGGCTGCTCATCGTCTTTAACTTGGTGCCGACTATCGCGACTTTGGTGGAGAGCACCTTCATCATGTCCCTGCGCAGCGGGCATCGCGTTTTTGCCGGCTTCGCCAATTACGAGCGCATTTTCAACGACCCCATCTTCTGGAAGTCTTTCCAGGTTACGGTCGTTTTCAGCCTCTTGGTCAACCCGATTCAGATTGCCCTGGCGCTGGCGCTGGCGCTGCTGATCAACCAGAAGCTGCCCGGCATCGGCATTTTCCGCAGCATATATCTGCTGCCCATCGCGGTCTCGCTGAATGTTACCGCCATCGTCTGGGGTTTGATGCTCGACCAGAATTCGGGCATGGTCAACGGCATATTGACGCAGCTGGGCTTCGCGCGGCAGCCCTTTTTGCATTCTGTTGATCAGGCGCTGTGGTCGATTATTCTGATAGCGTCCTGGATTGGCGTACCGCTGTGGAGCCTCTTCATCCTGGCGGGTTTGCAGAATATCTCGCCGACAGTGCTGGAAGCGGCGAAGATTGACGGCGCCAACGCCTGGCAGTCTTTCAGCAAAATCACGCTGCCTTTGCTGCGGCGGGTGCTGGCATTTGTGCTGGTGGCGGATACGGTCGCCAATTTCTTGATGTTCGCGCCCATCCTGCTGCTGACCCAGGGGGGACCGCGCCTGTCCACCAATTTGATTATGTACGAAACCTATCGCCGCGGCTTCATTTATGGCGATTTGGGCGCGTCCTCCGCCATGCTCACTGTCATGCTGCTCATCGTCTTCCTCATCATCGGGCTGGAGCTTTACCTGCTGCGCGGGGCGGAGTAGCGGCGTCATGAACCCGCCGTCCGCCCCCGCCAGGAAACAGCGCAAACCGCTGCGCGCCTATCTGCAGCCGGCATTTGTCTATGCGCTGCTGCTGCTGGGGGTTGTCCTCGTCGTCCTGCCTTTGATGTGGGCGGGCGCGGCCTCCTTCACGCCCAATCACAAAGTTTTTGAGTTCGCCTATCCCTTCTCGTGGCGGGCGCTGTTCCCGGTCGATTTCACGCTGGAAGCCTACGAAAATCTCTTCGCGCGCGGCTTTGGGCGGGCGGTGGGCAATACCTTCTTCCTCGCCATCGCCACCGTCATCCTCGGCGGCGGCGCTAACGCTTTGGCGGGCTTCGCCTTCGGCCGCTTTGAGTTCCGCGGCAAGAACTTCCTGTTTCTTGCCGTCATCATGCTGACCTTTATGGTGCCGGTCGATTTGACGGCGATACCGCGCTACATCCTCGTCAACACTTTTGGCTGGATCAACACCTGGCAGGGGCTGCTGATACCGGGTTTGGCGAACAGCCTGGTGATATTCCTCTTCCGCCAATTCTTCGCCGAAATCCCGCAAGAGTTGATAGACGCCGCCCGCGTGGATGGCGCTTCCTGGCTGCGGGTGCTCATCAGCATCATTCTGCCAATATCGAAGCCGGTGCTGGTCGCCGCCAGCCTGCTGATGTTCATCAGCCAGTGGAACGCCTTTTTCTGGCCGCTGCTGGTCGCGCCGCGCAAGGAGCTGCGGGTGGTGCAGGTGGAGATTTCGCTGGCTATCGGGCAATATGGCACGATTTGGAACGAGCTGCTGGCGGGCTCAATGATTGCGGCGATTGTGCCGATCCTGCTGGTCATCCCCTTCCAGCGTTATTATGTGCAGGCGATAACCGGCACCGGCTTGGATTAGCGCTTGTTGGAGGCTGGGGGCATGAGTTTCAAGAGAATGCCATGCCCAATAATCCCCCGCCATTTGTTTGCGCAATCGGTTTCCTATGCGCTATTATTTTGGCATTCAGTGTACGCTAGCGTGAAGGAGATACTATCGAACCAAGCCCCGCCTTTCCCCGCACAACCTTTAGCCGCATTTAGGAGACTCGAAATGAAACACCTGAAACTTATGCTTAGCATCGCGCTGCTGCTTTTGGCGCTCACTTCCGTTGGCGCGCAGGATGTAACAACCGTGACCATGTGGTTCGCCGAAGGCGCGACTTTGGATTGCTGGGGTCCCATCATGGAATCTTTCAACGACATTGACCCGTCGGTGCAGTTGGAAATTGTGCCGCAGGCGGATACCTGGAACGCCACGCGCACGGCAGTTGTCGGCGGCGGCGGTCCCGATATCGTGCGCACGCCCGGTCCCTCTTTCGTTTATGAAATGGCGCAGGCGGGCTTGATTCTGCCGCTGGACGCCTTCGCCGAAGAAATGGGCTGGGGCGAATTCTTCTTTGACTGGGCGCTGGACCTGGGCTTGGTCGATGGCGAGCTCTACAGCCTGTCTGATGAGCTGGAAACGCTGCTGCTCTATTACAATGTTGATGTCTTTGAAGCCAACGGCTGGACGCCGCCAGAAACCATGGACGAGCTCAACGCCCTTGGCGAAGAGGTGGCAGCCGCGGGCTACACCGTCTTCTCCCATGGCAACGCCAGCTGGCGTCCCTCCAACGAATGGTTTGTCGGCGAATATATGACGCAAATCGCCGGCCCTCACAATGTCTACAAAGCGCTGACCGGGCAAATCCCCTGGACGGACGAGAGCATGGTGGAAGCCATGGAAATCCTGGACGCGCACATGCAGGCGGGCTGGTATGGCGGCGGCTTGGACCTGTACTTCACCAACGAAGGACCGACGCGGCGGGCGATGCTGGCGGATGGCAGCGCGGCGATGAACATCGAAGGCAGCTGGGCTATCCGCGATTTGACGGATTATCACAGCGAATCGGGCCAAGGCTGGGATTGGGTATCCGTGCCCAGCAAAACGGGCGCTGACCAATTCACCATCGGCATGGGCAATACCAGCTCCATCAACGCCAACAGCGCGCACCCGGAAGCGGCGGCGCAATTCCTGACCTGGTACTTCTCCCCCGAAACGCAGGGCGCGATGTTGACCTCCTGCCTCAAGGGACCCGCCCCGGTCGAGATTTCTGCCGAGGTTATGGGCGAGCTGGACCCGCGCATCGCCAAAGTCTACGCCGATTTGTCGGACGCTTCCGCCAATGACCGCTATGGCTACACCACCTGGACCTTCTGGCCCCCCAAGAGCGATGTCTACATCTATGAAGAGGTAGAGCGCGTTTGGACGGGCGAAATCACCGTTATGGATTATCTCGAAGGCTTAAACGAAGTCTTCGCCGCAGAGCTGGAAGCTGGGGACATCCCGCCGATTCCAAGCCGCTAGAGCTGCATACCTTGGCGCTGGCTGCCCGCGCGGCCGCCAGCGCCTTATCTCTAAGGAAAGGCAATCGCTATGGCGGTGCTCGCCCAAAAGAAACCGACTACTATTTTCGAAAAGCTGGCTGATGAAACCTGGCGGCGCAAGTTTCTGCGCAATGTGCTCATCCCCTGGCTCTTCATCGCGCCGCTGTTGATTATCCACATTTTTGTGGTCGCCATCCCGGCGGTGCAGGGCGTGTATATGTCCATGACCGATTGGGGCGGCATCAACCCCAATGTCAACTTCATCGGCTTGGAAAATTATCACAAGCTGCTATTTGAAGACCACTCTTTTGGCAAGTCGCTCAATAACAACATCAACTGGATGCTGTTTTTCCTGACGGTGCCATTTATCCTGGCGCTGTTCTGCGCCACGATGCTGTCGCAAATCAAACGCGGCGGCATGATATACCGCAGCATCCTCTTCATCCCCTATGTTTTGGCGAGCGTCGTCACGACAACGATTTGGAAGAACCTGCTCAACCCCAAAGACGGCATCCTCGCCACCACCGCCCGGGCGCTGGGCATAGAAGGCTTTGAAGTCGCCTTCCTCGGGCGGACGGATACCGCCCTGATTTCCATCGCCTTCATCGACAATTGGCATTTCTGGGGCTTTTTGATGATCCTCTTCCTGGCGTCGATGCAGTCGATCCCGCCGGTGCTCTATGACGCCGCCAAGATTGATGGCGCCAACCGCTGGGAAGAATTCCGCCATGTAACCCTGCCCGGCATCCGCCCCATCGTGCTCTTCATGTTTATGATGGTGGCGATTTGGTCCTTCCTCGCCTTTGATTACATCTGGCTGATTACCCAGGGCGGTCCCGGCGGCGCTTCCGAAGTTATCGCCACCCAGCTGTATAAAAACGCCTTCCAGCGCTTCGAGGCGGGTTACGCGGCGGCGCAGGGCGTGGTCATCAGCATATTTGCCGGCTTCATCATTTTGGTATTTGTCATGCTGCGGCGGAGAGGATGGGATATATGAGCGCCATCGGCAAAGTTTCACTGCGCGATAACATCCTGCAGCGCGGACAGAGAAAAGAGCGCGGCAAGCTGCTGGTCTTCAACCATGCGGTGCTGCTGGTGCTGACGGCTTTTGCCGTCATCCCGCTGCTGGTTTTGGCCTTCAATTCCTTAAAAACCGAGCTTGAAATCGGCCAGAACCCGCTGGGACCGCCGACGCGCATCGTCATCGAAAACTTCCCGACCGCCTGGGAAGAAGGCGATTTCGCCATCACCATGCGCAACAGCGTCATCTATGTTGTCGCCACCATCGCCGCCGAGCTGGTGCTGGGCGGCTTGGCGGCCTATGCCCTGGCGCGCAAGAAACCGCCCGGCTCCGACCTGTTGATGCTCTATTTCCTGATCGCCTCGACCATCCCGGTGTGGATGTATATCGTGCCGCTTTTTGTGCAGATGCGCATGATGAAAATGCTGGGCACCTTCCATGGGCTCATCCTCATTTATATCGCCGGCAACGCGCCGCTGACGATCTTCCTGCTGCGCTCTTATATGATTGATTTGCCGCGGGAGCTGGAGGACGCCGCCCGCGTCGATGGCGCCAACGAATTCCAGGTCTTGACGCGCATCGTGCTGCCTTTGACAAAACCGGGCTTCCTGACCGTTGGCTTGGTCGTCGGTTTGGGCGTCTGGAACGAATATACGCTGGCGCTGACATTTGTGCATGACCCCAACCGCTTCCCGGTAACTACCAGCTTCGCCAAGTTCGTCGACCGCTTTGATACCAACTGGGCGCTGACCAGCGCCGGCGCCATCATCATCCTCTTCCCGGTCATGGTGCTTTTCCTGGCGCTGCAGCGGCAATTCATCGAGGGCTTGGCGGAAGGCGGCATCAAGACTTGAGCGCGGTTTTTTTCACCGCAGGGGACATGCACCCCCCACCCCCAAACCCATGCGCCTGATCTTCCCCCGTTTTGATGGACAGTAGGCTTGTCTAATGCTGCGCTCCTTCATAACTCATGGGACTACGATAGCCCAAGCTCGAATGCCGCCGCTCGCGATTGTACCAAGCCTCTATGTAATAGACGATTGCGCGCCGCGCCTCGGCAATGCTCTCGAAACGCTTGTGGGCGCACTCTGTCTTCAGCGTGGCGAAAAAACTCTCGACCATCGCATTGTCATAACAATTGCCGAGACCGCTCATGCTGCACTGAATGCCATTGTGCGACAGCAGCCGCTGATAGCGCCGGTCGCTATACTGGCTTCCGCGGTCGCTATGATGCACCAGCGCCTCGCGGCTGTCGCGCTGCATCAGCGCCATTTTGAGCGCATTCCGCGCCAAGCGGCTATCCGCCCGGCGGCGCATGGACCAGCCGATAATGCGCCGCGAATAGGCATCCATCACCACCGCCAGATAGAGCCAGCCCTGCTGCGTGGCGATGTAGGCGATGTCCGCCAGCCACTTCTGATTGCGGGCGCTGGCGCTAAACTCTTGCTGCAAGATATTGGGCGCGGCTGGCGCCAGCGCCGCTTTTTTCCGCTGGCGATAGCCCTGCTTGCGCCGCGCGCGCATGCCGCCCGCCCGCATCAAACGCTCTACCCGCTTGCCGCTCACCTGGCAGCCTTGCGCCCGCAATTCCGCGTGAATGCGCGGGCTGCCATAGGTGCCGCCGCTGCGCTCGAAGATGTCGCGGATGCGCCGCGTCAGCCGCTCATCTTCTTGCTCGCGTTGGCTCGGCGAGCGCTTCAGCCAAGCGAAGAAGCCGCTGCGGCTGACGCCCAGCACTTTGCACATGCGTGTCACGCTGAATTCCCGCCGATGTTTGGCGATGAAGTCGAACTTCATTGCGGGCGGTCCTGCGAGAACACGCGGATGGCTTTTTTTAATATGTCGCGCTCCTCGCGGGCGATCGCCAGCTCGCGTTTCAAGCGGCGGATTTCGGCATCGGTCTCGCGTTCGGCGCTGGGCTTCAAGGCATCGCTATG
>JAJDWK010000044.1 GCA_022825675.1 Anaerolineae bacterium
TGATGGTTCACCGACAACTGACGGGCGATACGCCGCATATTCATGCCATCGGCATGTAAACGGATTGCCTGCCGCCGCATCTCTTCTGGATAGCCGCGTTCTTTGGGCTCAGGCGTATAGCGCCTTTGGCAGAGCTTGCACTGGAAACGTTGGCTGCCCACTTTAGTGTGACCAGCTTTGATCTGATTTTCTGCACTGTGGCAGTGAGGACATTTTGGATTCATCCCTATACTATACAACAATATCCGAAAAGACACTGAATTAGACACTCCCTCTTGGGGGAGTGTCTAATATTGTGGATATAGTTCTCTCAGCAAACACACAGATTCAACGACGAGTCACCCTTCTCCGTTGATACGGGGAAGGGCCGGGGATGGGGTAGAAAAAGATGTCCCCTCGTCAGCGTCTTGCCACGCCAGGGCAATCGCCCCTGCTGATGGGATGCGGGGCGCGCCCGCCAGGGATAAATGTCGGCGCATACTTCGCTAGCGCCCAAGCGCCAGTGTTGTAAAATCGAAAGTGTCGCTAAGGTATCCCACTTGGACTGGCATGGCTGTCGAGCTGGAAGCTCTGGTTGGGCATTTATACATCGTTGGCGGGCGCGTCATCAATGTCACGCCGCCCGGGGCTTTGGTCGAGATTGCGCCACCCACAGCCGCCCGCGGGCGCGAGGGCGATACCTTCTTCATCTTGATTGTGCCCTCCGGCACCATCGCGCCGACCACATTTTATGAGCAACTGGCGCAATTGGCGGCGGAGCGCTACTTCAGCATGGGCGGCAGCGTTACCATCGCCCTGCACACCATGTTTCAGCTGATAAATCGCAACCTCTATGACCACAACCGCCAGCACAGCGACGCCCAACAGCAATTCGAGACCAGTTTAATCGCCGCCGTTTTGCGCGAAGATGATTTATATGTCGCCCGCGTAGGACCTGTCGTCTCTGTCTTGCAGACATCGGGTTATACATTGCCCTTCCCGGAAGACTTGAGCGATGACGAGCAGCTTTTCAGCACGCCCCTGGGCTTGCTGCCGGAGCCGGAAATCACCAAGATGAACTATGCGGTCAACGCCGGCAGCCGCCTCGTGCTTTCTGACGCCAACTTGGTGGACCTGCCCAGCGACCGCTTGACGAGCATCTTGCTGGAGAGCGATATCGAAACGGTGCTGCAGAATTTGCGGCGCGCCCTCAAAATCCAAAGCCAATTGATGCTGGTGGAATTTGTGCCGCCGGAATATGACGGACCGGTGCTGGCGGCGCCGGGCACATCATCGCAAGAGGTGGCGGCGCGGCTGGGCGATGCCCGCAGCCAAATGGAAGCGGGCGCGCCGGCGCTGCCGCAGCGCGGGGATTTCGGCGGGCTGCTGCGCTGGGGCTTGGCGCGGCTGGCGGGGCAGGTGGCGGCGCTGCTCTTTTTCTTCGGCGATCTCTTTCAGCGCTTTTTCCCCCTGCCAGAGGCGGCGCCCGCGCGCCGTTTTTCCTCCGGCACCTTGATACTGACGGTGCTTTTGATTCCCCTGCTCATCGTCAGCGTTGTCGTTCTGTCTTGGGTATCCAACTTGGGCGAGACCGAATTTGAGCAATGCCTGGGGGATTTGCAGAATGCCGCCAACCTGGCGCGCTCAATTGATTCTGGCAACCGCCGCAGCATCATCTCCGCCTGGAACGGCACATTAACCGTCACCGCCGCCTGTGAAAACTTGCGCCCGGAGGACCCGACGGTCGCCTCAATCCGTCAAGAAGCGCAATCGATGCTGGATACCTTCAACAATGTGAAGCGGCGTGCCGCCACGCCTGTCACCAATTTTGAAAATGCGGAGATTACGCGCCTGCGCCTGCAAGGCACGGATATGTACGCGCTGGACGAGCGCAACGGCTTGGTCTATCGCATCAAACT
This sequence comes from Anaerolineae bacterium, assembly GCA_022825675.1. Classification (GTDB taxonomy): domain Bacteria; phylum Chloroflexota; class Anaerolineae; order Aggregatilineales; family Phototrophicaceae; genus UBA6055. The sequence goes on from JAJDWK010000044.1 coordinate 1,899, forward strand.
TTCTGATGATGGCAGCGTACCCCTGCGGCAAGAGCCGGTGTCCCTCATGCGTTTGGGCGCGTCCCATCAGGGATTTACCATCGGGCGCATCGCCGATATCGCTTTTGACGACCAATCGGGCGATTTGGCGATGCTGGACGAAAAGGGCACACTCATGCGCTGCGCGCCCCAGCTGATATTCAATTGCGATGTGCAGCGCGTGCTTGATGCCGACAACTGGGAGAAGCCCATCGCCCTCGTCATCTGGGCGCGGCGCTTATACATTCTCGATAGCGAAGGCGGGCAAATCTGGCGTTATGACGCCTCGGGCAGCAGTTATGTCAGCGCCCCGCGGGAGTACTTCGCCGGCACCGCCAAGCCGAACTTGCGCAATGTGGTTGATTTCACGATTAACGCCGCTGGCGATGTCTTTGTTTTGTACGCCGACGGCGTGATGAAGCGCTATGTCGGCGGCAATGAGCAGGGCTTCGCTTTCAGCGGCTTCAACGAAGGCAGCGAGCCCAATGTCGTCTTGACCGAAGGCTTCTACCTCAACGACAGTCTCATCGCGCCGGGCTTTTATCTCATCAGCCGCCGCTCGCGCACTATCTTCGAGACGACAGCGGCGGGCACCTTTATGGACAGCTTCCAAGCCTATGACCAGGACAAGCTGGCGTTGATGTCGGCGGTGGTCGCCTACCCGGAGCTGAACCTGCTCTATGTCGCCTCGGGCAATACCATCTTCCGCATGGATATGGATTTCCAGTAGGGGCGGGCGCGGCAGCGCCGTTAGACATACGCAAGGAAACTGTCACATCCGCTTTAGCTTTTGCGCCCACACTAAGCAAAAGCGCTGGAGAGCGGCAGCGCCGGCTCTCCATTCCCAATTTCTGAGGAGGAAAAACCGCATGAAGAAGCTGATGATTCTGCTGCTGCTTCTCTTGGCATTTGGCAGCATCGCAAGCGCGCAGACACCAAAAGAGCGCTTTGAAGGGCAATCGCCAGCGCCAGAATTCCCCGCCGGGCTCGATTGGATAAATGTCGAGAACCCGCTGACGATGCAGGGTTTGCTCGGCAAAATTGTCATCTTCGATTTTTGGACTTACGGCTGCATCAACTGCCTGCATATTATCCCGATTTTGGAGCAGGTGGAGCAGAAATACGCCGAAGAAGTGGTTGTCATCGGCGTGCATTCGGCAAAGTTTGAAAACGAAGGCGAGACCGAAAATCTGCGCCAAATCGTGCAGCGTTATGGCGTGCACCATCCCGTAGTCAACGACAATCAATTCGCCATTTGGAACACTTATGGCGTGCGCGCCTGGCCCACCACCGTCATCATCGACCCGCTTGGGCGCGGCGTCATCCGCCAATCGGGCGAAATCCCCTTCCAAACTTTCGACAACTACCTCTCCGCCATGGTCGCCTATTATGACGAGCTTGACCCCAACATCATCGACCGGCAGCCGCTTGAGCTGGCATTGGAAGGCGCGGGCGACCCCGGTACGCCGCTGCTATTCCCGGGCAAGGTGCTGGCGGATGAAGCGAGCAGCCGCCTCTTCATCGCCGACAGCAGCCACAATCGTATCGTCATCGCTGACCTGGAAAGCCATGCGGTGCTGGACATCATCGGCTCTTCACGGCGCGGCTTCGCCGATGGCGATTTTGACAGCGCCCGCTTCGATAAGCCGCAGGGCATGGCGCTGGATGGCGACTTGCTTTATATCGCCGATGTCAACAACCATGCGCTGCGCCTGGCGGATTTGGCGGCGCGCGAGGTGATGACCCTGGCGGGCAATGGCAGCATGGGCACCAGCCGCCTCCCCTTCGGCGTGCCCAACACTAATCCGCTGGGTATTTCCCTGCGCAGCCCCTGGGATGTGGAGCTGGATGATGCCGGCAAGCTGCATATCGCCATGGCGGGCACGCATCAGCTCTATATCTATGAGCCAGCGACTGGCGCGCTCTATCCATCAGTCGGCAATGGGCGGGAAGCCAACTTAAACGGCGTCAGCCTGGCGGCTAGCGAGCTGGCGCAGCCCAGCGGGCTCTATTATGCCGGCGGCGGCAAATTGTATTTCGCCGACAGCGAATCCAGCACCATCCGCCTGGCGGATTTCAGCCAGGGCCTCGTTACGGTTGTCGCTGGCACCACCGACAACAGCCTCTTTGACTTTGGCGATGTGGATGGCGCATTGGGCAGCAACCGCTTGCAGCATGCCCTGGGCGTTGATGGCGCGCGCAATGGCGATATCTATATCGCCGATACCTACAACAGCCGCATCAAAGTTATACGCGCCGGCGAGACCAGCACCCATACTGTCTTCGGCTTGGGCGGGCAGGGCGGCTACCGCGATGGTGACGCCAGCGCCGCCGAGTTTGATGAGCCCGGCGGCATCAGCTATGCGGCGGGCGCGCTTTATGTGGCGGATACCAACAACCATGTCATCCGCAGCATTGACTTGGGAACCGGCATCGTGGATACGCTGGAATTCAGCAATCCCGAAGCGCTTGTCATCGACCGCGAGGCGCTGACGCTGGTGGGCGGCAATCGGGCGGAAAACGAAGTTATCAACCTCGACTTGCAGCTGCTCGCCCCCAGCAATGGCAGCCTCGATTTGAGCTTTATCCTGCCGGACGACTACAAGATCAACCCGCTGATTGACAGCCTGCTTGAGCTGACAGCGCACGATGGCATGTCCACGAGTTTCACCATCGAGGATCTCAACCAGAGCATGCCGATTGTATTCAGCGAGGGCAAAGGCAAATACACCGCTGACCTTACCCTGTATTACTGCCGCGAAGGCGAAGAGGCGCTCTGCTTCATCGAGACGCGAACTTGGGCGATTCCCTACGAAGCGGGCGATTTTAGCGACCGCACTTCTGTAACGCTGTATTTGAATGTGCCCGCGCCGAACCTGTAGAGTGCGTATTGGCGGCGCAAAAGGGCGAGCCCGGCTCGCCCTTGCACATTCCCATTGCCTGCTTTAGCGCGCGCCGATAGTGATCTTGCCTGCTTGCAGCGCGCCGCCGCGCACAAACTCTATGGACACGGTCGCGCCGATTTCCAGCTGCTGCAAGAGATTTTGCAGCCCGTCAATGTCTTGAAGCGGCTGCCCGTCCAACGCCGTCACGATATCGCCCACCAGCATGCCCGCGGCTGCCGCCGGGCTGTCGGCTTCGACTGACACTATCAGCAAGCCCGCTGCCCGCTTTAATGTTTCCGCGGCGGCGGCGGGCAATTGCGCCATTTGCAAGCCCGTGCCCAGGTAACCGCTGCGGATTTCGCCATGTTCTTCCAAGGCGGCTACCGAGCGCGACAGCGCCGCGACGGGTATCGCCAGGCTGAAGCCACCTCCGAAACCGGAAGTAGTCATGCCATGGACCTTTCCATCGACGCCGAGGAGGGCGCCGCCGGAAAAACCGGGGTACATGGTGAGGTCGACGCGGATGAGGCCGCCGCCGCCCCGCATGATGCGTTTTTGCCATTGTCTGCGTTTCCTTCCTGGACCGCGCTGTGGTCCCTTGCCTTTCAAAGCTGCGCGCCGGGCATGCCGCCGCGGGCGGCTCTCAGCGCCATCTGGCAAGCCCGCCACGATGCCATGCGCCGCGCGGATTCCCTGCCGCGGCCGCGCCAGCGCCAAGGCGAGCGCGCCCACACGCAGGCTGTCGGCTTCCGCCCAGGCGGCAGGAGTCAGCCCGCCATCAACCGCCAGCAGCGCCAGGTCCCGCCGCGGGTCGCGCCCGAGGAGCTGGGCGGGCACACGCTCGCCCGCCGCGGTGCCGATGTGAATGTGCTCATCCGTTTCCACGACATGGTTGGCGGTCACGATGAGCTTGTCCGTCCAGGCGATGCCGCTGGCGGGCAGGCGCCGCCGCGCTTCTACGCGCAGCAGGCTCTCGGCGGCACCTGCCACCAAATCCGCCAAGCCCTGCGAAAATTGCTTTAAGTGAGTATCCACTGCGTTCTCCTTTATTACATTCGATGCTTCTATTCTGCGCCGAATTGCCGCGCCCCGCTATTAGACCTTCGGCGAGGCGCAGCCTGGAAATATGGGCAGGGCGGCGCGCCAGCAGAGCCATCACGGGCGAAGATTCAACAGAGATTTTCCACCAGGTACACCGAGAAAAATGAGAAAACCTCTGTGTCTCTGTGGTAAATTACTATTTGAAGCCATTGTCCTGACGCAATTCCCACTCTCTTTCAAGTCCGCGCCTGTCTGCTACAATCACCGCTTGATGCCATGCTGGGGAGCGATGCTTTGTCTTTGACGCAACTGGCGGCTTTGGTCGCGCTCGGCGCTATCTGGGGCGCGTCCTATATTTTCATTCGGGTGGCGGTGGAGCCGTTTGGTCCCGTCCCGCTGATGTTCCTGCGGGTGGCGCTGTCGGCGGCAATTCTGCTTGCCTTTGCGCGCTGGCGGCGCATCCCCCTGGATATCCGCCGCCATTGGCGCCGCTATCTGCTGCTGGGGGCGCTGTCTTCCGCCGTGCCCTTCACGCTGATAGGCTGGGCGGAGCTGACAGTTACGGCATCAATGGCGGCGATTTTGATGTCAACGACGCCGCTTTTTGCGACGCTGCTGGCGGCGCTGGCGCTGGGCGAGCCGCTGACCATCGCCAAGTTGATTGGCGGCGCGCTAGGCATGCTCGGCGTTACGCTGACCGTGGGCGGCAGCAGCCTGGAGCTTACTGCCGATGTCCTGCTGGCGACGGGCGCGCTGCTGGCGGCGACCCTATGTTATGCCCTGGGCGGCGTCTATGCCAAACGCAGCTTCGCCGGTGTCAACTCCCTGTCGCTATCGACCGGGCAGCTTCTCGGCTCGTCATGTGTTTTGGCACCAGTCGCCCTGATACGCCCGCCGCAGCATGAGCTTTCCGGCATCGCCATCGCCGCTTTGCTGGCGCTGGTGCTGCTCTGCACCGCGCTCGCCTATCAGCTCTATTATTATCTCATCATCAGCGCGGGACCGACGCAAGCGCTGACCGTCACCTTGCTAGTGCCGATATTTGGCGTTGGCTGGGGGGCGCTGCTGCTGGGGGAGAGCATCAGCGCCGGCATGCTTGCCGGCTTGCTGATTGTCTTGCTAAGTGTAGGCTTGGTAACGGGCATGATCGCCCCCGCCAGCAAACGGCGGCGCGCTATCATGCCTTCTTGAATGGGAAGCGCTACATATTCAGCGCGTCATAGCCCGGACCCTGAGTGAAGAAATCGTAATTCGGCTGGATGTCCGGCGTCAAGTCGATGATGTCGCCCTCTTCGTGTTCGATTATTACTTTGGTATCGAAGGGCAGCCGCTCTTGCCCCTCCATCATCTCGTATTCGGTGGGGACTTCTTCTTCCACAAAGATAGCTTCGAAGGGGCATTCGGGGATGCAAGCGCCGCAATCGATGCAGGTATCGGGATCGATAAAATACCAGGGCCATTCGTTCTCCGGCTTGCCGGCGATGATACATTCGACGGGGCAAACCTCGACACAGGCGCCATCTCTCAAGCACAGACTCGTGATGATATGCGTCATTTGCCGTCTCCTTGTCGTTTCGCCTCGCTAAACTGACGCTGTTGCAAGGGAAAACTTACTTGCCTCTTGACTCTAGCGCTATGCTAGCGCAGTTCCGCTTTTGTGGCTACTGTTGATGTCTTATTCTAGCAGGCATTTCTGTCAGAAATAAGTTGCAAATTCTGGGCGCGTGGCAAGCGCCGCCGACTATTCCAGCGCCATGCCGCTTCTGCTATACTTGCGGGCAGTAAAAGCTGAAAGCCGCTCCAGTAGCTCAGGGGATAGAGCATTGGTTTCCTAAACCAAGTGCCGCAGGTTCGAATCCTGCCTGGAGCACAATAACGGCGTCATTCCCATTCCTATAGCGCAATCTCCTGGGATTGCGCCGCAATAATGTCGCTCGCCTTATGCGCAAAATCCGCCAGCGGCAGCGCCCCCAGGTCCTTGTCCCCGCGCAGGCGGACGCTGACGGTACGCTGTTCGATATCGCGGTCGCCGACTATCAGCAGCCAGGGGATGAGCTTGGCGCGGTGCTGCCGAATCTTGGAGCGCATGTTGCGGTCTTGCAGATCGGCGCGCGCCCGCAGTCCACGCCCTTTTAACAAGGCTTCGACTTCGCGCGCGTAGGCATTGTGGCTTTCGCGGATGGGGATGATGACCGCCTGCTGCGGCGCGAGCCAAGGCGGGAAAGCGCCAGCGAAATGCTCAATTAAAATGCCGATGAAGCGCTCCAGGCTGCCAAAAGGCGCGCGATGAATCATCACCGGGCGCTTTTTTGTATTGTCGCGGTCGACATAGTCCAGGTCGAAGCGCTGCGGCAGGTTGTAATCGACTTGCACCGTGCCCAGCTGCCACTCGCGCTTGAGCACATCACGCACGATAAAATCCAGCTTGGGACCATAAAATGCCGCTTCGCCCGCTTCGACATGATAGTCCAGCCCCAGGTCGTCACAGGCGCTGAGGATGGCGGCGGTGGCGGCTTCCCACTGGGCGCTGTCGCCGACATATTTGTCGCTGGCTGGGTCGCGCGTGCCGATGCGAGCGCGGAAATCCGTCATGCCCAGCGCGCCAAAAACCCGCTGTATCAGCTTGACCACATCTTTGAACTCGTCCTGAAGCTGGTCGGGGCGGACGAAGAGATGGGCGTCATCCACGGTGAAGCCGCGCACCCGCGTCAGCCCCCGCAGCTCCCCCGATTGCTCATAACGATAGACCGTGCCGAACTCGGCATAACGCAGCGGCAGGTCCCGGTAGGAACGGGGCTGGCTGCTGTAGATGCGGCAGTGATGCGGGCAATTCATCGGGCGCAGCATAAAGGCGTCGCCATCGACATCGATGGGCGTATATTGGCTGTCGGCATAATAGGGATAATGCCCCGAAGTCTTATACAGCTCGATATTGCCTAGGTGCGGCGTGACGACCGGCAGGTAGCCGCTGTCCAGCTGCACCTGGCGCAGCCACCGTTCCAGGGTATCGCGCAGGATCGCGCCATTGGGCAGCCACAGCGGCAAGCCCTTGCCCACCATCGCGTCGATGATGAAGAGGTCGAGCTTCTCGCCCAGGGCGCGGTGGTCGCGTTTGATGGCTTCTTCCAGCCGCTTGCGATAGTCCCGCAATTCCTGCGGGCTCTGCCAGGCGCTGCCATATATGCGCGTGAGCTGGGCGCGGTTTTCGTCGCCGCGCCAATAGGCGCCCGCCGGCGGCCGCAGCGAAATGCTGACCGCCTTGGGGTTAATCTCGGCGGTGCTCTCGACATGCGGTCCGCGGCAGAGATCGGTGAAAGCATTCTGCGTATACACCGTCAAGCTCGTGGCGGGCGCAGCGCCATCGCCGTTGTCTTTAAGCAGGTCGGCAATCAATTCCAGTTTGAAGGGCTGGTCCTGGAAGAGGGCGCGCGCTTCCGCCGCCGTGACCTCGCGCCGCGTGAAGGCGTGACGCTGGGACAGCAGCTTGCGCATGCGCTTTTCTATCCATTTGATGTCCTCGGCGCTGATGGCTTTGGGCAGGTCAAAATCGTAATAGAAGCCATCTTCAATCGGCGGACCAATGGCAGTCTTCGCCCCGGGGAAGCGCTCCAGCACCGCTTCCGCCATCACATGCGCGGCGGAATGGCGGATTTTATAGAGTTGGCTGTCTTCGTATCGTTCTTCCTCTGGCATGGGTATTCCTCGGGTAAGCGGGGCGGCTCAAACGCGCCTGAAGCGAGAGGCGCAAAAAAGTATAGCGGAGAATTGGGGCGGGCAAACAGGGGCAGCTCAGGCTCAGGCGTCAAGCAGGACGAGCACCTCTTCAATGACAGCGCGCGCGATTTCCTGCGTCGTGTGATGCTTGGCGCTGGTTTCTGGCGTCGCGCTTGCCTTGTCGTCTTCGGTAACGCGGGTGAAGAGGCTTTCGAAGACATCTTGCGCCACCAGGTTGTCGATTGTGTCTTCGATAATGCTGGTTTCCAAGCGCTCGACGATGATATGCGGCGTATCCAGCACCGCATAACGCACCGGCGGCGTCTCCGGGATAGAGTCTGTTACCATCCAGGTCAGCGCCAACTGACGATGAATGTAGGAGACGGTCGCGAAGAGAGCGGTGTAGACGGCACCATCTTCCATGCGCACGATGACATCGCAGGCATCGCCCTCCTCATGCGGTTCGCAGAGGATCTCTTCCGGGACAATCATAATGGAATCTATGACATGGGTATACATCAGCAATTGTTTCCTGATTGGCATCGGCTTATCGCTTCACTCCAGGGGCGTCAAGCCCTCTCTAAAGATAAGCATAGCACAGTTTCGCCAGCTTTTGCCCAGATGTCAATAAACTGGCAGGGCATACGCCGAGATATCGTATAGCAATCGTATAGCAATCATAGGATAAAGCGAGCTTGGCGGCGGGCAGTGGCAAAACTGTGAAACTCCTTTTATGCTTAGCGCGTACAATACTAACAGTGCCTGGCATAAGATGCTTATGATGGACGAGAAAAAACCAGCCGAACACCCCCTCTACCAAGCGGGAGCGCCTGACGCCAGCCCGCGGCAAGCGCTCCCGCCCGCCAAAAAGCAGCCGCGACCGCCGCTGCAGGAGCAGCCCCTGCTCACCTATGGCTTGATGGCGCTCAACACGCTGATATTCCTGGCGGGCTTCCTCTCGCCCGCGCTGGAGTGGGAGCTTTTCCTGCAGGGCGCTTTGATTCCCCAGCTGGTGGTCGAGCAGACACAGGTGTATCGGCTGCTGACGGCGATGTTCTTGCACGCCAGCCTGGGGCATGTCTTCTTTAATGTGTATGCGCTGTATATCATCGGGCGCTCGGTGGAGCCGATATTCGGGCGGGCGCGCTTCCTGCTGATATATCTGCTGGGGGGCTTGACCGGCTCGGCGCTCAGCCTATTGTTTTCGGGTTTGCAGGGCGCATCGGTTGGAGCCTCGGGCGCGGTTTTCGCCATCTTCGCGGCGGAAGCGGTGCATCTCTATCAGCAGCGGCATTTCTATCGGCAGGTGCGCCGGCGCTTGCAGCATATGGGCTTTCTTATCGCGCTCAATTTGATAATCGGCATAATGCCCGGCGCGCGCATCGACATGTGGGGGCATATCGGCGGGCTGCTGGGCGGGGCGCTGCTGGCATGGCGGATTGCGCCGCGCTTCCACCGCTTGATACTGCCGCCGCCACGCAGCCTGCGCGAGCTCGCCCGGACGGACATCAACCCGCTGGCGCACCATCTGCCGGGGCTGGCGCTGTATTGCTTCGGCTTAGTGGGGCTGGTGGCGCTCGCTTTTGTCTTGCTCGCGCCGTAGCTCTTCAAGCTCTTGCCGCAGCAGGGCGATTTGCTGGGCAGTCTCGCGGTTTTCCCGCGTTAGCCGGGTGATGACCGTGGAATAGACAAGTTGCACACACAGCATAAACAGCGCCGCCAGCATAAACAGCAAGTTTGTGGGGTCGTGGATATTCGTCAGCTCCGCCAGGCTATGCAGAAGGTCACGCCAGATGCCCAAGACCAGCATGACAAGCGCCGTTGCCAGCCACAAAAGCGAATATCCCTCGCTGAGGTGGCGGCGGCGCACCAGCTCCAGCACTACCAGCAAGGCGATAAGCGCCGCGCCAACAGTCACGATTGTCGAGCGATCTATCATAGCGCCCCTCCTGGAAGTCCGCTTGCTTGGCGGCGTCCCCTGCCCGCCGTCTATCAGCATAGCACGAATAACACAAATGGAACGCGGCGATGCCCCAAGGCTTGCTTGAGCTCTGCGGCGCGGCGGATGCGCCCGTCCTGCACCTCGCGCCCGCCAATGGCTTCCCGCCCGCGGTGTATTTGCCGCTGCTGCGGCGGCTCAGCCGCTTCCGCGCGTTGAGTTTGCCGCCGCGGGCGCTGTGGGGCGCTGACGCCGTCCCGCCCAAGGACCGCCGCGGTTGGGCTCAAGCCGCTGATGACTTGCTGGCGGGCTTTGTCCAGCACAATATACGCGACATCGTCGCTGTCGGGCATTCCTTCGGTGGCATCATCTCCATGTTGGCGCTGCTTGCAGACCCTACGCGCTTCCGGGCGCTCATCATGCTTGACCCGGTGCTGCTGCCGCCAGCGCTGCTGGCGCGGCAAGCGGCGGCTTGGGGGCGCGGCGAAGCCTATCAACTGCCGTTGGCGCAGGGCGCTTTACGGCGGCGCAAGCGCTTCGCCAGCCAGCAGGAGGCTTTCGCGCGGTTTCGCCGCAAAGCGATCTTCGCTGATTGGACTGACGAAGCGCTCTGGCTCTATGTCCAGCGGGGCTTGCGGCGGCGTGATGGCGCTGGCTACGCGCTGCGCTGGGACACCGCCTGGGAAGCCTATTATTTCGCGACGGTCTACCCGCATGTCTGGCAGGATTTGCCCAAGCTGCTGGCGCTGGCGCCGGCACCCCCCATTTTGATTGCGCGCGCCGGCAAAAGCGACAGCTTCCCGCGGGAGACGCTGCCGCTGGCGCGCTCGTTGCTGCCGTCTGCGGAATTTATCGAGATGGCGGGGCAGGGGCACTTGTTCCCGCTGGCAGCGCCCGCTGCGACCGCGAGTGTGCTCAATCGCTGGCTTCTGCAACATCTAGGAAAATAGAAAGACGTTTCGCCGAAACGTCCCAACAGCGCCTACTTTGGTTGCGGATATGCGAAAAAACTTTGTGTCCTTTGTGGTGAATAATACTGTGGTGCGATTGCTCGAGTATCCACAGCTGCATCTTGACAAGCGCTGCCCCAGCGTCTACACTCTGCGGGACAATGCGCAATCCATTCGCCGAGATAGCTCAGTTGGTAGAGCATCGCACTGAAAATGCGGGTGTCCCCAGTTCAAGTCTGGGTCTCGGCACACTTTGGCTCATCAGCCGGCTGATGGGCTTTTTCTTTTTGAGGCAATCGCCATGAAATCTATCCTGCTCATCGCCCGCTGCCCGCCATACCCGCTGCACGAAGGCGACCGCCTCATCCTCTGGCACCTGTCGCGGGAGCTGGCGCGGCGCGGCTATACCCTGGATTTGCTGGCGCTCTACAACCGCGCTGATGACCCCGGTCAGATTCATCACTACCGCCATTGCTTCCGCCGGATTGAGCTTGTGCGCGAGCCAGCGCGGCGTCCGCTGCAGTATCTGCGGCGGCTGATGCTCCCGTCCGCGCGCTTCGCCAAATCAGAGGCGGCGAGCTTCTGCCCGCCGCTATGGCGTCACATCGCCGATGCCCTGGACAGCACCCACTATGACCTGGTGCATTGCTTCGGCGCTTTCAGCGTCTATGAGTATTTTCCCCTGTTCGCGCATCTGCCCAATGTCATCACACCTTATGAGTCGCACACCTTATATCTGCAATCGGCGGCGCGGGGCGGGGATTTACGCGCGCGCCTGCGCTTGCCGCTAGTCCGCCGTTACGAGCGTTTTATGTTCCAGCCTTACGACCGCGCGGTGGTTATTTCGGAGGCGGACCGCGAGCTGCTGTTGCGCTTGCAGCCGCGCTTGGCGGCGGAAGTCATCCCAAATGGCATTGAGCTGGAGCGCTTCCACGCGCAGAATATTGAGCGCGACCCGGCGACCGTGCTCTTCGTCGGCAATTTTGCCTACCCGCCGAATCAGGATGCGGCGCGCGCGCTGATCGATACCCTGCTGCCGCAAATCCGCCAGGCGCTGCCGCAGGCGCGGCTGCAGCTTGTCGGCGTCAATCCGCCGGATTGGCTGCGGGCGGCGGCGAATGCGCATATTGAAGTCAGCGGCGCTGTGCCCGATGTCGCGCCTTATCTGGCGCGGGCGAGCATTTTCCTCTGTCCGCTGCGCGTTGGCGCCGGGCTCAAAAATAAAGTGCTGGAAGCCCTGGCGATGGGCATTCCCGTGGTGGCGACGCCGTTGAGCGTCGAGGGCATTGCCGTGCGTGATGGCGAATCCGCCAGCATCGCCCCTTTCAGCCAGCTTGCCGCCCGCGCCATCACGCTCTTGAAGGATGAGGCTTTGTGCCGCCGGCTCTCCAAGAAGGGATGGGCTTTGATACAATCCCGCTACAGTTGGGCGCAGGTCGCCGCCAGCTACGAGCGCTTATACGCCGAAATCTGCCGGCGCGCTTAGACAATCATCAGCTGATCGCGCGCGGGCAGCGGCGGGAAGGGCGCTGTCGGCAATGTCTGATACCAATAGGCGACCGAGGCGATATCGTCTTGCAGCGGCAAATAACGCCGATCGTCCGTCCAGCCCAGCGCCTGCATGGTAACGCTTAAATCCGCTTGAAAGCGGATGGGGTCGACGATGTGCCAGCGGTACATGCCCATGCGATGCTGCGAGCGATAAGCGCCATCCGGGCGCAGCACCTGGTGGAAACCAGCGTAGGGCGTGGTGAAAGTAACATAGCCTTCATTGTGCCGCGGGCTGGGGTCAAAATTGTACGAGCCGCAGAAATAATCTTCGGTGCCAGTGCCGCAGATTGTCGGCTGCTCATCGCCATCAAGATAGAATTTCAACTCGCCCTCGCCCCACCAGCCGCTATTGTTGCTGCCCCAGGCGACATAAGTGCCGACATACTGCCCGCGCCCGCGGATGCCATCAACGATAGTATAGACCTCTTTGTAGGGCAGGGGGTTGACGCGCCGAAATTGCGCGTGGAAATAGGCGGCATCAGCGGGCACCTCCGTCAGCGTATAATTGACTTGGTAATAGAGCGTCATCGTTTCGTCCGCGATGTTGCTGATGGTCATGCGGCAGCGGCGGCGGAAAGGCATCTCCCAATACGAGTTGAAGGCGCTGCCCGGGTTGACGCAGACGGGCAGCGATGTTACTTGGGCGTATTCGCCCCAGCCAACGGCGAAGAAATCCCCAATCGGGCATTCGACCGCGGGCTGCTCGCTGTCATCCCAATAGATGCGCAGAATGGTGTAACGCCAATTGCCGGTCGGCGTCAGCCAGATTTGCTGGATAGCGCCCGGTCCTTCGATATCCGCCATCGTGAAGGTTTCGCCCGCCGCGATGCGCACCGAGGGCGATACCTTCCAGCCCCGCCCGAGGTCACGCGCGGCGGCGCTGCCAGTGCCTTCAGTCGCCATGTCGCCGGCACCTTTCGCGCCGGTATAATTTTCCGCGCTGATGGAGCGCGTCTGCGCATCCGATACGCGGGAAAGATTGCCCAGGTGCATGCCCAAGCCGTTAAATCCAGTCATACTTCTCTCCAGAGTATTTGCGAGTAAGTCGTGAGAACTTGTAAGGGCAAAGATATCACAGAAAATTGAACCACCGAGTACACCGAGGTACACCGAGAAAAGCATGAGAACAGGGCGGTCGCATCAAAATTATTTGTGTCGATTGCAACACAGCCTTGCGGGCGTTTTCGGCGAAACGCCCCTACATCATCCCATTTTTGCGGATAAGCAGAAAAATCTCTGTGCCCTCTGTGCTCTCTGTGGTTAAAACTTGTGTCATGTTTGCTTAGGGAATTATATGCACGCTATTCACCACTCCCGCTCGCGGGCGCGCTTGACGCCGCCGCCAAGTTGTCAAAGTGCAGCTGAAAAATCGCGCAGACATCCGGGTGCGAGCCGACATAGACATAGCTGATGGCATCGCCATCGTAGGTTAAGCTGCCGGCGCTGGCGCAAGGTTCAATGCCGAATGCCTGCGCCGATGCCTCATCTTCCTGCCCGCCGAGGGCGCAATTGATCATTTCCTGGCTCACGCGGGATTGGTTGATGACCAGCGCCGCGCCGACCTTGGGCACAATCAGGCTGGAGCCGCTTTCCTGATAATACCGGGCGGCGATAGCGCCACGGTCCTGGAAGCATTGCAGAATCTGCTCGATCTTGGCGATAGCGGCGGTGATGCCAATCTGCCCGCCCATCAGCGCCGCCCCGCCCACAGCGGCGAAAGCGCCATCAATGCTGGTATCAACATCGGACGCGCTGTAATTGGCGAGGTTCGGCAGCAGGCGCTGGGCAGAGCCAGCGTCATTCGCCTCGTTGCCGGTATCGCTGCACGCCGCCAAGAGCAGCAGCATCATCAACAGGCATGCCCGTCTCATCCGTTTACGCTCTCCGCCCCTGTTTTTCCAGCATCCTTCATCGCTCATTCTATCAGATTTTTCGCCTGGGGTCATAAGCGGGAGTGGCAAGCTCGCCGCCGCCAAACTGAGAAATCCGCTCCCGTCGCCTGTATATGCTTTTCTATTGTCCTGTACATCCTGGAGGTGCAGAATGAAACTGCTCGCTCGCATAGGGTTCATCGCAAGCCTGCTTGCCGCATGCTGCTTGCCCGCATTCGCCATCGAAAGCTCGGACGCGGGACCGAAATTCTATCAGGGCTACAACATCGGTTACTGCACCGCCAGCGCTGATGGCATCGGCAGGGTTACCGCCACTTTCGAGTTCTACTTTGATAACGAAACGCGGGAGAACCTGGTCAGCAAAATCATTCATGTGCGCCGTGAACTGGCGGCGGGCTATTTTGCCTACGCCCTGCGCAACCCGAGCTCGGTTACCGTCGCAATCAGGGAATACTCTGGCGCGCTGGTCTGGATAAAGAACTGCGCTGTCTGATGTACCGCGCTGGCAGCCGGCTGGGGCGAGCCCTCTGTGTGTTGTGAGGACAGCGCCCCCGCCGCCTGTACATGCTTTTCTATTGTCCTGTACATCCTGGAGGCGTGAAATGAAACTGCTCGCTCGCATAGGGTTCAGTGTACTCTTCTTTGCCACGCTCTATTATCCCGCGTTCGCTGCCGAAAGCGCTGATGCGGAAACGCGATTGCATCAGGGCTACAACATCGGCTACTGCACTGCCAGCGCTGATGGCATCGGCAGTGTAACCGCCACCTACCAGTTCTACTATGACAACGAAACGCAAGCGAACCTCGTCAGCCAAATCATACATGTACGCTACGAGCTGGCGGCGGGATACTTCGCCGCTGTCCAGAAGCGGCGGGATTCCATTTCCATCAGAATCTTTGGCTCCCCGGGCGCGCTATTCGCCTCAAAGCGCTGCAACTTGTGAGCGATGCCTGCCCCTGCCATAAGCTGGGCGACGGCGAGGCGCTAGCCATATCTGCTTTTGCTGATATACAATAGCGCGCACGAGAGCAAAGGGACGGAAACGCATGAAACTGCTGCGCTATGCTATCGGCGATTGCCAAGCCATCGGCATGCTTGAAGGCGAGGCTATCCAGCGCCTCAAAGCCCGGGAGCTGACCGGACTCATGCTGCCGGGCGCGCCGCTAAGACGCGCCGGCATCGTGGATTCCTTGTCGGAGGCGAATATCCTGCCGCCGCTGATACCGGGCAAAATCCTCGCCATCGGGCGCAATTATGCCGAGCATGCCCGCGAGCTGGATAATGCCGTGCCGGCGCAGCCGCTTGTTTTCGCCGTCATGCCCAGCGCGGTCATCGGCGCGGGCGCTGCCATTGAATGGGAGACGGCGCTGACAGCGCAAGTGGACTGGGAAGGCGAGCTGGCAGCCATCATCGGCAGGCGGGCGCGGCGCGTAACCGAAAAAGACGCGCTTGACTATGTATTTGGCTACAGCATCGCCAACGATGTCTCCGCGCGGGATTTGCAAACGCGGGACAAACAATGGACGCGGGCGAAGGGCTTGGATACTTTCTGCCCGCTCGGTCCGGTTGTCGTCACGCGGGATGACATCCCTGACCCTCAAAATCTGCGCATCCGCACTACAGTCGATGGCGTCGAAAAGCAAAATGGCAGCACCGCCGATATGATCTTCAGCCTGCCTTATCTCATCGCCTATCTGTCGCGCGCCTTCACTTTGAACCCCGGCGATGTGATATTGACAGGCACGCCCGCTGGCGTCGGCAAAGCGCAAAATCCGCCAGAATTCCTGGGCACGGGCAGCGTCGTCAGTATCGAGATTGAAGGCATCGGCACGCTCACGAATTTTTGCCGCGCGCTGCCACAATTGTAAGAGGCATCAGCCATGCCAAAAGCAATCACCATTGAAGATGTCAAAGTCATCTTGACGCAGCCGGGCAACTCGCGCTTGTGCATCGTCAAGCTGCTGACCTCGGAGCCGGGGCTGTATGGCTTGGGCTGCGCCACCTTCACGCAGCGCATCTTCGCTGTGGCAAGCGCGATAGAGCGCCATCTGAAGCCATTCCTGCTCGGGCGCGCTGTCGACAAGATTGAAGAGATTTGGAATATGTCGATGGTGCATGGCTACTGGCGCAATGGTCCCGTGCTCAACAATGCGATTTCGGGCGTGGATCAAGCGCTGTGGGATATCAAGGGCAAGCGCGCCGGCATGTCCGTCTGCGATTTGCTCGGCGGGAAATCCCGCGAGGCGGCGCAGGTCTATGTGCATGCCGATGGCAACAGCAAAGAAGCGGTTGCCGAGCGTGTGCGCGCCTTTATGGCGCAGGGATTCCGCTTCATCCGCGTGCAGATGGGCGGCTATGGCGGCGAAGGCAGCCCAATGGTCAAACCCAGGAACGCCCCGCCCGGCGCGTATTTCGACCCGCGTGACTATTGCCGCCAGATGCTGGATATGATTGAGTACGTTCGCGCGCAAGTTGGCGAAGAGGTCGAGCTGCTGCATGATATTCACGAGCGGCTCGCGCCGATTCACGCGCTTGCCTTCGCCAAAGATGTCGAGCGCTTCAAGCTCTTTTTCCTGGAAGACGCGCTCGCGCCGGAAGATATCGCCTGGTTCCGCTTGATTCGCGGGCAATGCGCCACGCCACTGGCGATGGGCGAGCTGTTTAACAATCCGCAGGAGTGGCAGTTCTTGATTCAGGAGCGGCTGATTGATTTTATCCGCATGCACATCAGCCAGATGGGCGGCATCACGCCGGCGCGCAATGTCGCCATTTTTGCCGATATGTATGGGGTGCGCACCGCCTGGCACGGTCCCAGCGATACTTCGCCAGTCGGGCATGCCGCCAACTTGCAGCTGGACCTGTGGCATCCCAATTTTGGCGTGCAAGAATGGTATCTGCCGTCAGAGCTGGACTATGCGATCTTCCCCGGCTTGCCGGTGGTGGAAGCTGGTTATCTCTATGCGAATGACTTGCCCGGGCTGGGCATAGACATTGACGAGGCGCTGGCGGCGCAATATCCCTGCCGCGATATCGTCGAAGATTGGACGCAGACGCGCCTGCCCGATGGCAGCCCGGCGAAGCCTTAGTCTTCCGGGCGCTTGACCTGCAGATGGCTCTCGATGCACTTGAGCCGTTCAGTATGAGCCGCTTGCTGGATCTTTATCTCGGCTAAGTCTTGCCGAATCGAGGTGTGCGCATTCTGCGATGCCAGAAGCACATCTTTGATTTCTCCGCGCACTTCCTTTATTTCTCCGCGCAAATCTTTGATTTCTGCCGAATGCTCGCGCCGGTTCGCCTCAATCTTGCGATCCAGGTAGAATATCGCGCCCAAAACTGTGATGATTGTTGTCGCGACCGATGCCGCGGTGCCCAGGACGATTTCCATATCAGTATGATATCCTATATGTTCTATGCGGTGCTTGATGCCAGCATAACACAGACCAAGCCAGAATACAACTGAATTTTGTCATACGGGAGTGATTAATTCCGGA
Source organism: Anaerolineae bacterium (assembly GCA_022825675.1). Lineage (GTDB taxonomy): Bacteria > Chloroflexota > Anaerolineae > Aggregatilineales > Phototrophicaceae > UBA6055. The sequence continues at coordinate 19,381 of JAJDWK010000044.1, forward strand.
GACTGGAAAGTCCCGCTTGGCAACAAAAATCTCTGTGCTCTCAGTAAGTGCAAGTAAGTAATTGGAATCTGTAAGTGCGGAGATTCGACAAGAGTTTTTACCACCGAGTACACCGAGAAAAGCATGAGAAGCCGCTTAAAATCTTTACTCGGTGTGCTCAATTTTCCTTACTGTTCTCGGTGGTAAGGGCTGTGTTCAGACTACCCTGATAAATGAAGAAGCAAAGAGCCATTTCAAGAAAAACTTTGTGTCCTTTGTGTCTTTGTGGTGAATAAATATTTGATTCAATTGCCCTGGCCCGCTCTCAGCAAGTTGACAAAAGCCAGCCGATGCGATACTGTATCAGTGTTGCGGTCGCTGCAACTCGTCTCTAACCTGTCAGCCCAAACAAGGAGGCGAACATGGCAACTGTGGAAAGCATCAGCATGGAGCCGAAAATCGTGGAACGGCTGACGCGCGTCGAAACCGCCCTGGAAACAGAACGCCCGCACCTGGCGACCAAAGCCGACCTCGAGCGGCATACCCGCCTTATCGTGATGTGGCTGATTGCGACGCAGATTGCGATTGTTGGCTTGATGCTTACTGTAATCGGCGGCTGGTTTTCCGCAATCGGCTAGCATGCCAGGGGACAGCGCAAAAGCAGCATGAACCGCATCCTCTATGCCGATGACTGCCTCAACATCCTCAACGATGACAAGGCGCTGCCGGACGCCTGCATCGACCTCATCTACCTCGACCCGCCCTTTAACTCGAATTCAAAATACAACCTGCCCTTCAAAGGCAAAGACAAGAGCTTCAAGCCCGCCGAAGCCTTCAATGATGTCTGGCGCTGGAGCGACCATGACGCCGAATTGCTGGACGACATGCAGCGCGACCCGCGCCGCCGCTCGCTGGCGACTATCGTCAAGTTCGCCCAGGATGTAGAACAAATGAGCAGGGGGGGGGGCGGAAAGGGTCTTCCCTCGCCAGCTATTTGCTGAATATGGCGCTGCGCCTGCGGGCTATGCGGCGTGTGCTTAAGCCGACCGGTTCGATATATCTGCATTGCGACCCGACCGCCAGCCATTATCTCAAGCTGGTGATGGACGCGATTTTTGGGCGGAAGAATTTCCGTAATGAGATTGTATGGTGTTACCACGGACCGGGCTCACCCAGAATGCGTCAGTTTAATCGAAAACATGATGTAATATTTTGGTATAATTTTGGCAAGTCTTGGACATTCAACCGTGATGATGTTCGAGTACCTTACAAAGACCCTAAACAGATGCCTCGCCGCGCTTTTGACACTGGAACGAGCTTTGACCCTGAACAAATTGAAGCAATGCGGAATAGAGGCAAAGTTCCAGAAGACTGGTGGCAGCATCGAATTGCCGTGCGTTCAAAGACTGAAAGAACAGGTTATCCAACACAGAAACCGTTAGGAATTCTTGAACGGATAATCAAAGCCTCTTCCAACCCCGGCGACATCGTGCTTGACCCCTTCTGCGGCTGCGGCACCACTGTGCATGCCGCCGAACAGCTCAACCGCCGCTGGATTGGCATCGACATCTCCAAGTTTTCCACCGGGCTTATCCGCGACCGCATCCTGCACAATTTCAAATACCTGAACGCCGATGACATCGACATGCGCGGCATCCCCGAGACGGTCGCCGAAGCCCGCGATCTGGCGCGCAGCGACGCCTTTGAGTTCGAGAAGTGGGTCTGCGGCTACATCGGCGCGGAGGGCATGTTCCGCGAGCCGGGCGAAAAAGGCGCGGATGGCGGCGTTGATGGCGTGCTCAAGTTTTTCCCCGTGCGCGAGGGCAAAAAGATGAAGCCGGAATACGCCATCGTGCAGGTCAAAGGCGGCAATGTCAGCCCCGATGCGGTTAAGGCGCTGCACGAAACGGTGCGCCGCTATGAAGCCACGGCCGGCGTGATGGTCTGCTTCGCCGACCAACTGGGCACGGTGGAAAATCAGCGCGTCAAAGCGACTTTCCGCGACGCCTGGGGCAGCTACCCGGTGATTCAGGGTTACAGCATTGAAGCGCTGCTGGATGACAGCCGCGGGCTGGACCTGCCGCTTTATGGCTATAAACGCCGCGGCGCGCGGCTGATGTAGCGGGCGGGCGTATCGGCTGGGGCACTCAGCCGGGGCTATTGGCTCAACAGTTGCGCAGTAAGTCCCCCGATGGCCGCGCTGGCTGGAATGCCAAGCCCCACCATCCACTTGATGGTGCGCAACTCCGCCCGCAAATCGGCGAAGTCTGTGTGAAGGTCGCTTAAGTCCGCTTTTGTGGCGAGATGCTTGTATGCTTCTTCATTTATCAGGGTAGTTTGTACACAGCCCTTACCACCGAGAGCACAGAGGAAAATGAGGACACCGAGTAAAGATTTTAAGAGATTTTCTCGTGCTTTTCTCGGTGTATCTCGGTGTCCTCGGTGGTAAAAATCCTTGTCGAATCTTCGCGCTTGCAAATTCCAATTACTTTGTTGGATTTACTGAGACACAGAGGCACAGAGATTTTCTCAGGCTTTTCTCGCTGCATTCGACGGCTCTGTTCCCGGTTACTCTCGTCCATCCGCTCCGGCTCATACCAGGCGCAGGACCACCATCGCAAAGCTGTGCGGCGGCAGCGTCAGCCCGTCCACCGGCGCGGACCGGCGCTGGATTGTGATGGCAGCGGGCGCATCAAAGCTGTTGCTCGCCAAGGGGCTGTCGCCGCTTACGAGATAGACCTCGGCGCTAGCGGCGCAGTCGACGCCGCTGAGTTCAATCCGCATCGGCGCGTCAACCGCGCAATTGACCAGCGACAGGTAGAGCCGCTTGCCAGCGGCGTCCAGGGTGGCACCCGCGCTGACCAGCGGCACATCGTCAAAGGCGGGCATATTGCCCGCCGCCGGGCTGTGGAAGCGCCCGCAGTCCACTTCGCAGCGCACGGCATACTCGCCGCGGTGCGCCGTCATCAGCTCCAGCACCAGCGTCGCCGGCATCTTGACCACCGCTGGCGGCAGTGGCGCTTCGCCCGTGCTTATCGGCACCCAGCCGCCGCCGCGCCCCAGCCCGACCGCCTCCCATTCAAAAAGCGGCGCGATGAGATAGCAGCCCATCACATTCGTCAGGTGGTAGATGGCGCTGTAGGGGATGCGGTCGGCGCGCGCCAGGCAGGCGTTCAGCAGCGCGCCCGTGTAGAGCGCGTCCGCCAGGTTGTAGTCCTCGATGAAAGCGGGCGCTTTGGCGCCGACATAGGTATTCCATTCGTCAAATGCCAGCGGCAGCGGCGCGCTGGTGTTCGCGTCCATCACCGCCAGCGTCGCGTCCAGCATCTGCTCGACTTCGCGCCAGGCAGCCAGCTTCGGCAGGTAGATGGTTTCTGGCGGTGGCGTCTTGTCATATTTTTCGGTGCGCAAAGAATAATAATGCACGCTGTATTGATCCATCTCCCCGCCAGCGATTTTGAGCACAGTTTCGTTCCAATGCGCATAAAGATTGGCGGGCACGCCCACGCCAATCAGCGTCAGCTCATCATCGGCGGCGCGCATGGCGCGGGCAAATTGCAGATAGCGCCGCGCATAGGTCTCGGCGTCGACATGGCCCACCTGCCAATTGCCAAATTGCTCGTTGCCAACAAACCAGACGCGCACATTATGCGGCGTCTGACAGCCATTGGCGGCGCGGCGCGCCCCCTGCGCCGTCTCGATGCTGCCATTGCAATACTCAACCCAAGCCGCCGCCTCTTCCGCGCTGCCATCGCCCATGTTGACAGTCAGCACCGGCTCGGCATCGATGAGACGGCAGAGCGCGATGAACTCGTCCGTGCCCACATCGTTGCTTTCCCATTGCCACCAAGCCGGGTCGAGATAGGCGGGGCGGCGGTCGCGGTCGCCGATGCCCTGCTCCCAGTGATATGCCGAGACGAAGTTGCCACCGGGCCAGCGCAATTGCGATGGCGACCATTCGCGCAGCGCCGCCAGCGCATCGGCGCGGAAACCCTGGATAGCGTCGCTGGGCATCAGCGAGGCGCAGCCGACCCACACCGTGCCGCTTTCGATGGTGATGCTCAGCGCGCCTTTGGCATTTTCGCCGGCGGCGCAAAAGCGATGCCGCCAGGTACGCCATTCGCCATCAACAGCGTCGATGCGCCAGCTCTCCGCGCCCAGCCGCACGGTCAGCGCCTGCCCCTCGCCTTTCAGCGCCAGGCGCAGGTCATAGTCCCGCCCCGCCTGCAGATACAGGCTGCCCTGCTTGATGCCGCGCGGCTGCCCATCGGCGCGGCGGATGTGAATGCGTTGGGACTGCCGCCCGCTGTAAAAGACGCTGTTGTCATGGGCATAGACAACCGCTTCATAGTCGGGATTTTCCGCTTCCCAAGGCACAACCACGCCGATGCTGGGGTGTATATTGTGTAAGCCTTCGCTGGGGCTGGTGTACATGCGGTCGACGCCGGCGAATTTGCGGTCGCGCAGCATCTCCGCCCAAATGCCGCCATACACCGCCTGCCCGATATGCTCGAGGTTAGCGCCGTAGAGATGCTTATGCGCCTCGCCGATGCGCGCATCGGGCTGGATGCTAAGCCTGGCTGTGTGGGTCATGGGCATATCCTCTTTTTTCGTTTCGGCGGATATTGTGGCGGATTTTGTGTAGATGTCAAAATCGGTACAGCTTGCGGACAGTGGGGAACTTCTTGGACTTACGAAACTCCGTCAAACAATCAAAAAAACTCTGTGCCCTCTGTGCCTCTGTGGTGAATACTGTTTTGATGCATTTGCCCTGCGCCCCCGCCGCCAGTTTTTGCATACGCGGCTGCTTTGCGCTATGATTGCAGGCGCAGGGGCTATAGCCCCCGCGCTTTAGCCGCGCCCGCGGCTATTGACAATCACTACCCTAAGGAGAGTTACAGTGAAAAAGCTATTTCTTCTCGCAGCACTTGTCCTGTTTGCGCTCAGCCTCGGCGGCGGCGCAATCGCCCAGGACGATGGCTATACCATCGCCTTCGTCCCCGGCGTTAATCCCGACCCCTTCTACATCACCATGAGCACGGGCGTCAATCAAGCGGCGGCTGACCTGGGCTTGAATGTCATCCAGCAAGACCCCGAGCGCTTTGATGTCACCGTGTCCGCGCCGATTATCGAAGCGCTTATCGCCCGCGGCGATATTGACGCCCTCGTCACCGCGCCCAACGACAAAGAACAGTCGATACCCGTGCTGCAAGCGGCGCATGATGCCGGCATCGTTGTGCTGACGGTCGATACATTCATCGGCGATGGCAACTATGCTGATGGCGAAGTTACCTTCCCCATCAGCTATATCGGCTCCGACAATACCCAGGGCGGCTACATCGCCTGCTCGGCATTGGCGGACAAACTGGGCGCAGGCGCCAAGATTTATGTTACCAATACGCGCCCGGGCATCAGCACCACTGACCAGCGCGAAGAGGGCTGCCTGGCGGCGGCTGAAGATACCGGCCTGGTCGTTGCCCGCGTGGATTACAACGAGAACAGCGCGGATATGGCGCAGCAGCAGACTGCCGCCGTTTTGCAAGCCAACCCCGATATCGTAGGCATGTTCGCCACCAACACCTTCGGCGCGCTGGGCGCGGGCACCGCCATCCAAAATGCCGGGCTGCAAGGCGCGGTCGAAGTCGCCCTCTTTGACGCCAGCGAAGAGAACATCGGCTTCTTGAAGGACGGCATCGTCTCTCTCGTCATCGCCCAGAAGCCAGCCGATATGGGCTACCTCGGCGTTGCCCTCGCCACCGCCTATCTCGATGGCGTTGGCAGCATCCCGGCGCGCATCGGCACCGGCTACGCCGTCATCAACATTGACAATGTTGACGACCCCGATGTCGCCCGCTTCATCTACACCAGCAATACCAGCGACCCCGCCCCCGCCCTCGACGACAGCTACAACCTGGCATTTGTGCCGGGCGTGAACCCCGACCCCTTCTCTATCACGATGTCCCGCGGCGTCTATGCCGCCGCCGGCCGCCTCGGCATCAATGTGATCCAGCAAGACCCCGAGCGCTTTGATGTAACGGTGTCGGAGCCGATTATCCGCGCCTTGATTGCCCGCGGCGACATCGCTTCCCTGGTTACCGCGCCCAACGACAAAGAGCAGTCGATTCCCGTTTTGCAAGATGCCCATGACGCGGGCATCCCCGTTTTGACGGTCGATACCTTCATCGGCGATGGCAATTATGCCGATGGCGAAGTTACCTTCCCGATGACTTATATCGGCTCTGACAATGTCCAGGGCGGCTACATCGCCTGCTCGGCGCTGGCGGATGTCTTGGGCGCAGGCGCAAAGATTTATGTTACCAATACGCGCCCGGGCATCAGCACCACGGACCAGCGCGAAGAAGGCTGCATCAACGCGGCGGATGACTTCGGCTTGGTGGTCGCCCGCGTCGATTACAACGAGAACAGCGCGGATATCGCCCAGGCGCAGACCGCCGCCGTTTTGCAAGCCAACCCCGATATCGTTGGCATGTTCGCCACCAATCTCTTCGGCGCTGTCGGCGCTGGCAACGCCATCCAAAACGCGGGCTTGCAAGGCGCTGTCGAAGTCGCGCTCTTTGATGCCGGCGAAGAGAATATCCAATTCCTGCGTGATGGCGTCGTCTCGCTCGTCATCGCCCAGAAGCCAGCCGATATGGGCTATCTCGGCGTCATCGCGCAGATAGCGAATCTGCGCGGCGTAACCTCGATGCCGGCGCGCGTGCCGACTGGCTACGCTGTCATCAACATCGACAATGTTGACGACCCCGATGTGGCGCGCTTCATCTACACTGGCTGATTGCCTCGCCACTATTTCCTGCTCTTTGGGCGAGCCCGCGGGAGGCTGTTGAAATCACCCTCATCCCCAGAAGAGGGAAGTAGCAAAATGAGCGGTAAAGCCCCTCCCTCTTCATGGGAAAATGAGCCATAGAGATGGCGCATGGGTTTGGGGTTGGGGGAAATCAAAGTATTTCAACTGACTGCGCGGGCTCGCCCATGTGTCTAGACAAGGTTGCGCCGCATGACATTGGTTGAGCTTGACAAACTCAGCAAGACTTACCCCGGCGGCGACGCGCCGGCGGTGGCGGATTTCTCGCTCGAAATCCCCAGCGGGCGGCTGGTCGCCTTCCTCGGTCCTTCTGGCTGCGGCAAAACCACCACCCTAAAGATGATCGCCGGCTTGATTCAGCCCAGCGGCGGGCAGATTCGCTTTGACGGCGACGATATCCTGCCCATCCCGGCGGAAAAACGCGGCGCGGTGATGGTATTCCAAAATTACCTGCTCTTCCCCTACATGTCGGTTGGCGATAATGTCGGCTTCGGCTTGAAGATGCGCGGCGCGCCCAAACGCGAAATCAAGAAAAAAGTCGCCGATATGCTGGCGCTGGTCAAGCTGCCGGATATCGCCAAGCGCCGCCCCTCCCAGCTTTCCGGCGGGCAGCAGCAGCGGGTGGCGCTGGCGCGCGCGCTGATTACCGAGCCGCGCGTCCTGCTGCTGGACGAGCCGCTCAGCAACCTGGACGCCCACCTGCGCGACGAAATGCGCGAGCTTATCCTGTCGATACAACGAGAATTGGCGGTAACCACCGTCTTCGTCACGCATGACCAGGAAGAAGCCGTCCTGCTCGCCGACCAAATCGCGCTGATGTTTGATGGCTTGCTGCGCCAGTACGCCTCGCCCGCCGAGTTTTATCAGCGCCCGATATCCCAGCGGGCGGCGCGTTTCTTCGGCGGCGTCAACTTTATCCCGGCGCGGCGCAGCGACGGCACAGTCAAAACCAGCATCGGCGATTTTCACTTTGATGCCGAAGGCGGCGCCCGCGCCCCCCACGGCGAAACGGTGCTGACCATCCGCCCGGAGCAGATTCAGCTTAATGCCGGCGCGGGACCGAATACTGTGCCCGGGCGCGTGCGCGCGCGCATTTATGTCGGGCGCTATACGCGCTACAAAATTGCCCTGGGCGAGCATGAGGTGGAAGCCATCAGCAGCGGCGAGATGCCCGGCGCGCTGGAAGTCGGCGATGAAGTGGGCGTTACCTTCCCGCCCAACCGCATCTGGATTGTGCCCGCCTAGCGCCGGCAAAAGATCCCCGCCATGAGCGACTCTGTCGATGTCTTGATTGTGGGCGCTGGGCTTTCCGGCATCGCCGCCGGCTATTACCTGCAAACGCGCTGCCCAAAACTAAGCTGGACCATCGTCGAAGCCCGCGATGCCATCGGCGGTACCTGGGACCTCTTCCGCTACCCCGGCGTCCGCTCCGACTCGGATATGTATACGCTGGGCTACCGCTTCCGCCCCTGGACTGGCGAGCGCGCCATCGCCGACGGCGCGGCGATCCGCCGTTACATCCAGGAGACGGCGCGCGCCTTCGGCATCGACCGCCGCATCCGCTTCCGGCAGCGCGTACGACAAATCGCCTGGTCAACGGCGGCGGCGCGCTGGACAGTCACTCTCGAGCAGGGCAGCCAAAGCCGCGAGCTGCGCTGCAAATTCCTCTTCATGTGCAGCGGCTACTATCGCTATGACCGCGGCTATCAGCCCCGCTGGGAGGGCATGGGAGATTTTGCCGGCACCATCGTGCATCCGCAGGCATGGCGCGCCGATTTGGACTACAGCGGCAAGCGGGCGCTCATCATCGGCAGCGGTGCCACCGCCGTGACCCTGGCGCCAGCATTGGCGGAAACTGCGGCACAGGTAACGCTGCTGCAGCGCTCGCCCAGTTATATCGTCAGCATGGCATCGCGGGATGCGACCGCGCGCCGACTGCATCGGCATTTGCCGCTGCCGCTGGCGGCGGCGCTGACGCGCTGGCGCTCGCTGCTCTTTCAGCTCTATTTTTTCCGCCGCGCCCGCCAGAAACCCGCCGAAACCCGCGCCGAGCTGCTGCGGCAAATGCGCGCCGAGCTGGGGGCGGACTTCGACATCGAGCGCCACTTCACGCCGCGATATGACCCCTGGCGGCAGCGCCTCTGCCTGACGCCGGATGGCGAGCTTTTCCGCGCCATCCGCGCGGGCAGGGTTGCCATCGCCACGGGCGAAATCGAGCGCTTCGTCAAGGATGGCATCCGGCTGCGCGGTGGCGAGCGGCTGCCCGCTGATATCATCATCAGCGCCACCGGCTTGCGCATGCAATTGTTGAGCGGCATCGAGATTGTGGTGGATGGCGCGCCGATAAAGCTGGGCGATACCCTCAGCTACAAGGGGCTGATGTACAGCGGTATCCCCAATTTGGCATCCGCTTTCGGCTATACCAACGCCTCCTGGACGCTAAAAGCCGAGCTTATCTGCGAATATGTCTGCCGGCTGCTGAATTATATGCGGCGGCGCGGCTACCAGCAGTGTACCCCGCGCCCGGCGGCTGACCAACAGGCGGCGGAAGCCTTCATCGATTTTTCTTCCGGCTATGTAAAGCGGGCGCGGGACTCTCTGCCGAAGCAAGGTACGGCTCCGCCCTGGAAGGTCTATCAGAATTATCTCAAGGATGTACTGGCGCTGCGCTATGGCAGGCTCAACGATGGCGCGCTGGAGTTCAGCTAACTCACAGCGTCAGCGCGTAGCCGCCCGCTTTCACCGCCGCCTGGAATGTCGCTTCTTCCAGCCCCAAGCCGAAGCCGGGCGCTTCGGGTATCACGACACAGCCCTCCTCAACGCGATAGGCGGAGCTGTCGAGGCCGGGTGTGCTGGTCTCGTCATATTCGACGAAAGTGAAGCCGGCAATCGCCGTTGCCAGGTGCCCGCTGACAAAATTGCCCAGATGCCGCCCGTAATGATGCGGCGCCGCGCGCGCGCCCCAGGCATCAAGCTGGGCGCCCGTGCGCAGCCACTTGCTGAAACTGTGGCTGAAAATATCGTATTGCAGCACCTGCACCAAACCCGCCTGCGCCCAGCGCATCAGGTCCGCCGCCGCCCAGCCCTCGCCATCGGCGATGTAGACATTCAGCCCCTCGGCGGCAAGCCACCGTCCCAGCTCGGCATACAGTTCCGGGTCTTCGTGGAAGGCTTCTTCCAGCCAAAAGAGCTGGCAATCGGCAGTTTCCGCCAAGACACGCTTGGCGATGTTGAGCAGATAGCCGTTGTTGGCGTCAATCATGATGCTTGCATTCGCGCCCACCGCCGCGCGCACCGCCTTGATGACGGCGATATCGCGGCGGATGCCGGCTTCCAGCGGCATGTGCCGCGCCCCCCTGCCCACTTTTATCTTAAAATTGCGGTGATTGTCTTCGTAATCGGCGCGGGCATAGCTGGCGATGAGCGCCGCCCCCGCTTCGTCCGAGGCCAGCTCCAGGTCATTCATGTAGAGCGAGGTGTCATAACATGGCACCCGCAGCGGCGTCTTGATATCCGCCGCCGATGCCGCGGCAAGCGCGTACACCGGCTTGCCGCGCAGCTTGCCCAGCAGGTCCCAAAGGGGGAAATCTATCGCGGCGGCGGCGGGCAGGGGACGAGCCTGCGCGTCCAGCAGGCTGCTTAGCGGCTGCCCCAGGTAGCGCCGCGCCACCTCAACGCTGGCTTGGCTGATGCCGAAGCCGCTGACACCTTGGTCCGTGCTCAGGCGCAGCAGCGGCACTTCAACTTCAATGCCGTGCCCGCCCAGGCGCGCATTGTTGCCCGCCGCGCGCGGACGCCGCCCGAAGAGCGTGCCAGCTTCAATGCGGTCAATCTTGCCAAATTCGTTAGCCATTAAGCCCTCGCTTATGCCTCGCCGAAGCGGATGCCGGTCGGGATGACATCGGTCTGCTCGCCGCGCCGCATCGCTTCCGCCGTTTCCAGGATGCTGTTGAAATCGTGCCGCGGCTGGAAGCCCAGCTTGTCTTTGATTTTGCTCAGGTCCAGCGTGAAGAAGTTGGCGAAAGGCAGGCGCGCTTCGGCATATGGCAGCTGATAGCGCTCAGAGAGCTGCGGCACAATCTCGCCCCAATCGAAGATGGCGGCGCCCGCCAGGTTGAAGATCTCGCCGACAGCTTCTTCCCGCGCTATCGCCAGCGCCAAGCCATCGGCGATATCGCGCACATCGGCGAAATGCTGGCGGTACGCCACGCCATCCGCATTGCGGCTCAGCAGCAGCTTCTCCGCGCCCTCCCAGCCGGCAATCAAGCCAGCAATCAGCGCCTGAATTGCCGGGTCCTGCTTGTCGGTGGCGGGCATATTGCTCAACTGCCAGGAATTGGCATCGCTGTAGCTTTTGTAGGCATCGCTATAAAGAAACAGCGGCGGCAAACCCGCGGCGTTGAGAAATTCGCCGGGTTCAATCACGGTGGAAAAACGCATGACGCAGGCGGGCAGCCCATACTGGTGGTGATAGGTCATCACCAATTCTTCGCCCAGCCATTTTGTCAGCAGATAAGGCATATTGGGGTAGCTGACGGGCTGGTCTTCGCGGATGGGTTCGGCAAAATAGCGCCCGTTGATGCGCGCGTCCCAATAGACGCCTTCGCTGCTGGCATAGACGAAGCGCTGCAGCCGCGGGCAATGCTCGCGGGCGCTTTCTAATAGATTAAGCGTGCCCATACCGTTGATTGCCAAATAGTCGCGATTATCGAAGGGACCGCCAAAAGCGGCTGCCAAGTGGTAGATGGCATCGACTTCAGTTACCGCCCGCGCCACATCGACTGGATCGCGCAAGTCGCCATAGACCGTTTCGACGCCGGTATAAGCGTCAAGTTTGCGCGCCCGGCTGGCATCGCCGGGGTAGACAAAGCTGCGCAGACTGTGCCCTGCCTGCAGCAGGCGCGGCGCCAGGTTAGCGCCGATGCGTCCCGTGCCGCCGGTAACAAGTATCTTCATGGCTCCGTCCCGTTTAGCTGGCATGGCGATTTGGCGGACTGTATCCCACTTGATGCCGCGCCGCAAGCTGCTGTGCAAGGACGCCTCGCCCTGCCGCCGCGCAAGCTGTATACTTGCCTCGATTGCCCCGAATAATGCCCACAGCAGGAGCGCAGCATGAGCGAAATCCCCCGCAGCGAATACCCCCGTCCGCAATTTGAACGCGAAGATTGGCTTTGCCTCAATGGCGAATGGCAATTTGAAATTGACCAGGGCGACAGCGGCTTGCAGCGCGGCTTGCTAGAGCGCGATTTGAAGAGCCGCATCACCGTGCCTTTCTGCCCCGAATCGGCGCTTTCCGGCATCGGCAGCCACGATTATCACCAAGCCGTTTGGTATCGGCGGCGGGCGACCATCCCGGCGGAGTGGGCGGGCAAGCGCCTGCTCTTACACTTCCAAGCGGTGGATTATGACAGCACCGTCTGGGTGAATGGCGAAGAAGTCGGGCGGCATCGCGGCGGCTTCTCGCCCTTCAGCTGTGATTTGAGCGGCGTCGCAAAAGCTGGCGAGACAATCACGATTGTCCTGCGCGCCCGTGACGATGGGCAGCGCCCGCAGCCGCGCGGCAAACAGGCGCGGGAATATGCTCCCAGCGGCGCGATTTATGTGCGCACGACTGGCATCTGGCAGAGCGTCTGGCTGGAACCCGTGGGCGAAATCGCCCTGCGCCGTCCGCGCATCACGCCGGACCTCGCCAACCAGACCTTCCGGCTGGAGCAGCCCATAAGCGGCAATGCCAGCGGGCTGCGCCTGCGCGCGATACTCGCTGATGCCGCTGGTGAAATCGTCAGCGCCGAATGCTCGGCGGAATATGATTTGACACCGCGCCTCGATTTGCCGATCCCCGACGACAGGCTGCGCCTCTGGGCACCGGGCGCGGGCGAGCTTTATGACATCGCCATCGCCTTGATTGACGCCAGCGGCACTGTCATCGACTGCGCCCGCAGCTATGCCGGCATGCGCGCCATCGCCATCGACGGCATGGCTGTCAACATCAACGGCAAAACAGTTTTTCAACGCCTGGTGCTGGACCAAGGCTATTACCCCGATGGCATCATGACCGCGCCCAGTGACGCCGCCCTGCTGGAAGATATTGAGCTGAGCCTGGCAGCGGGCTTTAATGGCGCGCGCCTGCACCAAAAAGTCTTTGAAGAGCGCTTCCTGTATCATGCCGACCGCCTGGGCTATATCGTCTGGGGCGAATTTGGCGATTGGGGCTGCCGCGGCGAAGGACCGCTGAACGGCGATCATCAAGCGCTGAGCGCCGAATACATCACGCAATGGCTGGAATGCCTGGAGCGCGATTATTCCCACCCCAGCATTGTCGGCTGGTGCCCGCTCAACGAGACCTGGCAATCGCTGCTGGATGGCATCACGGCGCTGGATGATGTAACCCGCGGCATGTACCTGGCGACCAAAGCGATGGACAGCACCCGCCCCGTGCTGGATACTTCCGGCTATGCGCATCGCGTGCCCGAAGCTGATATCTACGACAGCCACGACTATACGCAGGACCCCGCCGCCTTCCGCGAGCGGCACGCGGGCTTGGCGCAAGGCCGCCCCTACCTCAACAGCGCCGAGAGCTGGGGCTTGCCCGCGCGGCAGTTCGGCAATGTCAACTGGTCGATACCCTGGCGCGGGCAGCCCTATTTTGTCAGCGAATTTGGCGGCATCTGGTGGAACCCCGATGTGAAGGCGGGCGAAGAGTCCTGGGGTTATGGCGAGCGCCCGCGCGACCTGGAAGCGTTCTATCAGCGCTTTGAAGCGCTCTGCGCCATTTTGCTGGATGATGTAAATATGTTCGGCTACTGCTATACGCAGCTGACGGACATTTATCAAGAACAGAACGGCATCTACCGCTTTGACCGCAGCGGCAAATTTGACCTGGCGCGCATCCGCGCGGCGCAGCAGCGCCCCGCCGCGATTGAGCTGGCGGCTTCACAGTAAGCGCAAGTAAGTTATGCGACAATCAAGTGCTTACTGAGCGGTCTGTACACAGCCTTCACCACCGAGAGCACAGAAGTAAATGCAAGTAAGTAATGCGAAAGGTAGCGGCTTCTCTGCGGAGGATGCAGCACAATCATCCCACGGTAGGGGCGACCCGGTGGGTCGCCCGTCGTTGCAACAGAGCCACATAGACACAGAGAGTTACTCATTTTTCTCGGTGTATCTCGGTGTACTCGGTGGTTAAATTTCCTGTGGAATCTCCGCCAGTGTGGCTTCTCATTATTTTGTTGCGCCTACTGCAGTAACGCAGCGCCGGCTCAGCCGTTGGCGGCGCTGTTTTCACGGCTGCGCCGCCGCCATAGCACCGCTGCCGCCAGCAGCAAAGCGCCGCCCCATATCAGAAATGCGGCGTCCCAGCCGCGGGCTTCCACCAAGCCGCCAACGGTGAAGCCGGCGATGCCGCCGAAGAAATTCGACATCATATTGACGCTGCCGGTGATGGACGAGGCTCGTCCCGGCGGTGCCAGCAGCAATGGCAGCGCGCTGACGACCAAGCCAAACGCGCCGTTGAGCAGCACCAGGGCGATGGCGATTATCAGCAGAGCGAGCGCGCCCAGCGCCAAGGGCAGCGCCAGCAGGGCGCAGCCCGCCGCCGCCAGCAGCAGCGCCGCTGTCGGCAATACGCGGTTGCTGCGCAGCACGCCATAACGGGCAAGCAGCAAGCCGGCGAATGCCATCACCTGCAGCAGCGCCGCGACCGCGCCCACAAAGTTCTCGGCGACCAGCCCCGTATCCAAAATATAGGTGGGCAGCCAGATAATCATGCCATTAAAGACGAAGCCCGCCAGCGCCGCCGTCAGCAGCGCGAAGGCGATGCCGCGCGCTTCTCGCAGGATGCGGGCGATGTCGACGCCGCCAGCCGCGGCTGCAGGCGCGTCAACCGCCGCCCGCCGCCATAAAACCAGCACCAGCAGCAGCAGCGCCCCCGGCAGCCAAAAAGCGACGCGCCAATCGACGCTGGCAACTGTGCCGATGACCGTCCAGGTCAGCGCGGTGCCAAAAACATAGCTGAAGGGCATGATGGTCGCGATATGCTTGAGTTGCGCGCGCTCCAGCCGCTCCGCCAGGATGCGCAGCATCGGCGCCCAGCCAGCGGACTGCGCCAAGCCGTTGAGGCTCCAAAGCAGCAGCATCGGCAGCAGCGCACTCTGGAAGCCAAACGCGATATTGAGCAGCGCGATTGCCAGCAGCCCCAGGCTGACCAGGCGGCGCGGGCTGGCATGGCTGCCCATTTCGCCGCTGATGAAATGCCCGATGCCATAGACCCAATAGAAGACCGTGCCCAAAGCGCCTACTTCGGCGCGGCTGGCGTCCAATGCCAACGCCAGCGCCGGCAGCGCCACGCTCAGGTTCACCCGCCCCAGGTAAAAGAGCGCATAAGTCAGCCAAATCGCGCTGACAATGCGGCGCGGGCTCGCCCCGGCGGCGGTCATGAGATTTGCGCGCTTGCGGCTGCCAGCGTCAGAGGGATTCGCCCAGCTTCACCGCTTGGAAGATGCGCATCCGCCGCAGTATCACCAGCAAAATGCCCATGATGATGACAAATGTGCCGAAGAAAAGCCCGACAATTTGCGCAATCTCCAGCCATGCCATCGTCACCAGATAGGGCGGCACCGTCTCTTCCAGGTTGCTGACGAACTGCATATACGGGATGTAGAGCACGCTTGTCAACAAGCCGATGCCCAAGCCCAGCGCCAAGCCCATCAGGATGAGCAAGCCCAGCTCCCAAGCGACTGATGCCATCATCGAGCCGCGGGACAAGCCGATGGCGCGCAATATGCCCAGCTCGACATAACGCCGCTGATACGAAAATATGGTGTAAAGCAAGAAGCCAATCATCGTCGCCAAAGACGAGGCGATGAAGCCGATAGACAGTAGCCCGAACAGCCCCTGCCGCTCTGGGCGCGCCTGCTCCCGCTGAATGCGCGAGACCGGCTCTTCCACCAAAACGCCGGCAGCGCCGCGGTCAAAGAGGCTGCGGGTGAAAGCCCGTTCGTCAAAGCCCGGTGCCACCCGCGCGATGACGCGGTGCGCCAATTCGATCTGCGCCTGCTCAAACATGAAGTCCAAATTGCCGACGAAAAGCGCGCCGTCTTTTTCCGGATACCAGCGGGGGAAGTACTCGAGTGTGCCCACGATTTGAGTGTTGATTTTGAAGGTATCGCCCGCGCTGCGCACATCCAGCTCCAGCAAATCGCCGATATCCAGCGCCCGCGCCGCCAGGAACTCGCGCGAGACCAAAACGGCATCGGGCTGGAGCGCCAGGGCATTGGTCAAATAGCCGAGGCGGCTTTGGGCGAAATCGCTGCGCCAGAAGAGCACCGGTCCCAAATCCGCGCGGTCGACGCCGACGAAGCGGCCATCAACGCTGCCGGAAGTCAAGCGGGCGGTCGCCGTATATTCGCCGATGCGCGTGGCGGCAGCAACCTGCGGCATCGAGGTGAACTCGGAAATGTGCATATAGGCGGGCGGCGCGTCATCGCCGCCACCGCCGCCTGGCAGCGCCCCCGGCGGCTGGCTGAAGACCCGCACCGAGATATCGGCGGAAGCGCGATAGTATTGCTGCTCGTAGAGATAGCGGTCGATAGTGCGGGCGAAAGAGGCGGTATACACGCCCAGGCTGATGGTGCAGACAAGCAGGATAAGCGGCAGATAATAGGCGCCGGGCGCCCGCTCCAACTGCCGCGTGACGATGAGCAAGCCGACGCTGTTGCTCAGCTGTATCAGCCATGCCAGCGCACGCAATATCGGCGGCAGGAAGCGCAGAATAAACAGCGTAACCGCGAAGATCGTCAGCGGCGGCAGCAGGAACACAAAAGGCTGGTCATAAGCGTCATCGATATTGCGCAAGCCGCCTTCAACTTCTATCAAGCCGCCCTGCTGCACAACTTGATAATAGAAATAGCCAATCAGCGCCAGCAGCAGGATGTCGAAACCCGCCCGCTGCCACCAGGGACGCCGCAGATGCCGCGAGCGGTCCATTTTGTAGCTGATGATGGTATGGCGGGCGGCGCTGATGGTCGGCACAACGCGGATAAGAATCGTGAATGCCAGCGCCAGGACAATCGTGGAGCCGATGGTGGTTGGCACCGAGACGAGGAAAGGCTGCCCCCAGCGGAAATCCATGAAGCTGCGGGTGGTGCCAATCAACTGGGTGAATGCCAGCGCCAGCGCGCCGCCAGCCAGCAGCGCGATGACGCCCATGATGATGCCTTCCACCGTCGTCAAGCCGACCACCTGGAAAGGCGAAGCGCCGCGGCTGCGCATCACGGCGGTTTCGTTGCGCTGCCCATCCACCACCAAGCCGACCAGCATCACCAAAAAGACGATGAGCAAAGCGACAATGGGAATGCTGAAGACCGTCAGCGTCAAAGTCATGACGATGACCACGCGCCGATACGGCTGCAGCTCTTCCACTGGCGACGCCTGGATGTAGGTGCCGGGCAGATATTGATCGGCGATTTTTTCGGTGTCATTGTGGCGCTCAATGAGTTCGTCCACGCGGCTGGTATTGACGCCGCTGCCATCCGACACCAGATACCAGACCGCCAGGTTAATCTCTTCTTCGGTATACGGTGCCAGCCGCTGTTGATAGGTCGCTTCGTCGATGAGCAGAATATCTTTGAAGACATTGGGGCGATAGAACCAGAACTCAGACTCTTCATCCCGCGGGCGCCAGATGCCGGCGATGCGAATTGCGGTGATTTGCAGCGGGTCGTCCGGCTCCAAGCGCCAGTTGTAACCGCTGTAGAGCTCGCCCGCCTGGATGCCGAACTCGCTGGCGAAATTTTCGTGGATAATCACATCAACGGTGCTGTAGGGGTCGCTCGTTCCCGGCGGCGGCAGGCTGCCGTCTACCAGCTCAATCTGGGCATAGATGTCTTCGGTGGTGCCGAAGCTGACATAATCCAGCGAGCGGTTTTCATCGCGGTAATTGGTTTCCCCCGCCGGGTAGAGGCGGAAGTTCTGCGTCTCTAAATGGCGCACGATGCGCGTGGTTTCCAAACCCAGCTCGCTGCCGCCTTTTTCCCGCAGATAGCTATCGAGGTCGCCAACCGCTTCCCAATTGACGGGCTCGTTCCACGAGCCGATATAGCTGAAAAGGAAAGAGAAGGGCGGGCGATTCACGCGGTCGGGACCTTGCGTCAAGCGCTCGGTCAATACGCGGAAAGCCACCGATTCGGCATAAATCGGGATGGTCAGCACCAAGGCGACCGCCACGGTCAAGCCGATGAGCGTCGCCAGGGACAGCAGCTTCTGCGCCAGCAGGCGCTTGATGGCGACCAGGACAATGGCGCGCAGGTTGAGGCGCGGGCGACCGTGTGGCGTCATGGACCGATGACCGTCTGCATCTCTTCAGCGCCTTCGAGGATTTGCACGCGCCCATCGCCTTCCAGCCCCAGGCGGACATCGACGCGCTGCTGCAAACCTTCGTTTTGCACAACGATGAAGTTGCGCCCGCTAAATTGGCGGATGGCGGAAACCGGCAGCCAGAGCACATCCTCGCGCTCTTCAATAAGCACGGTGAAGCTCATGCGGTCGCCAACTTTGAACTCGTCGGGCGCGGGCTGCTCGTCAAACGCCACATGCACATATTCGTCAGTCGCCGTGCCATAAGGCGAGGGCAGGGCGGCGATGCTGCCCGCATGCGCCGTGCCGGGGATGGCGGCGCGCTGGATCGTCAGCGGCATGCCTTCCGAAAGCTCCTGCAGGTCATCGGCGTCCATCTCGTCGGTAACTTCCAGCATGGAAATATCGGCGACCACGGCGATGTCATCATACGCAAGTATCGGCTCCCCCGGGTCGGGCGAGAAGCTGACCAGCCGCCCGCTCATCGGCGCCAGCAATTCGGCTTGGGCGATAGTCTCGCTGATAGCATCAACCCGCTTTTGCGCCCGCTGCACATCAAAACGCAGCTGCGGGTCGACGCCATCGGTGAGCTCGTCCAGCGCCACCTTCGCTAACTTCCGCTCCAGTTCCAGCAGGCTTATGTTTAACTTCTCATCACTGCTGGGGCTGCCCGCGGCGCTGCTTTCAGCGTGGTCGAGGCGCAGCTGCGCCATCGCCAGCTGCAAATTGGCGCGTTGGCTGTTATAGTGCACGCGGCTCTCCGCCGCTTCCAGGATGGAGCTGGCGATCGCCAATTCTTCTTCCGCCGCCAGCAGCGCCTCTTCCAGCGCTGATGTGTTCAAGCGCGCCAGCGGCTGTCCCGCGGTGACATCAACGCCGGCATCGACAAAAACATCGAGCACGCGGCCATCAATCGTCCAGCCGAAAGATTCCGTAACAATCGGGGCGATGCGCCCGAAGAAGCGGCGCTCATAGCGGATTGTCCCGCGCTCGACTTGATATACCGGTTTGCTGGGCACGACCGGGGTTGGCACCGCTGTCGGCTCGCCCTGGGTGATGGCATCGCCGAAGCTGGCTTGGCTCGCGCAGCCGCATAATAGGAAAGCCATGGCAAGCAGAATATAGAAAACGCGCACAATATACCTTTCTGGAGTCTGTCGCGCCGGCGCTACGCCAGCATTCGGCATCAGCACTGTAGTATACAATTATTTCGCGTCCGTCTCTAGGCAGAGATAGCAGGGCAATCGCATCAGATTATTTTTTACCACCGAGTACACCGAGTACACCGAGATTTTTTCGCAAATTCGCAAAAAAGCAGGTGATGTAGGGGCGTTTCGCCGAAACGCCCGCAAGATTCTGCTAATTTGCGTGGACGATCCAAGTCTCGCCCCCACATTTTGCTTGATTTACGCGGCGTTTTTGATGTTTATGATTCTGGCGCGATTGCTCTGAAATGCAAGTAAGTTATGCGACAATCTAGTGGTGACTGAGCAGTCTGTACACAGCCCTTACCACCGAGAACACAGAGGAAAATTGAGGACACCGAGTAAAGATTTAAAGAGATTTCTCGTGCTTTTCTCGGTGTATCTCGGTGTACTCGGTGGTAAAAATCCTTGTCGAATCTCCGCACTTACAAATTCCAATTACTTTGTTGGAATTACTGAGATAGCAGGGCAATCGCATCAATTTTTTCACCGCAGCGCTGCATCACGCCCTACAGCTTGTGGCGAAAATGCTCTACACTCTGCTATTGTTGATATAGAATGTTGACCCGCAGTCGCAGGGGGAGGCGCATACCAGCGTGAATGAAGACGCATTTGTCATCTGTGATGACCTCTACAAAATCTTCAAAGTCGCCGATATCGAAGTGATGGCGCTGCAAGGGCTTGACCTCACGGTGAAGCGGGGCGAGCTCATCGGCGTAGTCGGCGCCAGCGGCAGCGGCAAAACCACGCTGATGAATGTGCTCGGCGGCTTGACGCGACCCTCCGCCGGGCAAGTCATCATCGATGGCTTGAACCTGCTCAAGCTGAGCACGCGCGAGCTCACGCGCTATCGTCAGCTTTCGGTCGGCTTCGTCTGGCAGCAGGGCAGCCGCAATTTGATTCCTTATCTCTCCGCCCTCGATAATATCAAGCTGCCGATGACGCTGGCGGGGCTGCCGCGCGGGCGGGCGGAAGCGCGGGCGCGCCGCCTGCTGGAGCGTGTTGGCTTGGAAGACCGCGCCGAGCATCAGCCGATGCAGCTCTCCGGCGGCGAGCAGCAGCGGGTGGCGATTGCGGTCGCCCTGGCGAACGAGCCGAAATTGCTGCTGGCGGATGAACCGACCGGCGAGCTGGATTCCACCACTTCCAACCAGGTGTATGATTTGTTCAAAAGTTTGAACGAAGAAGACAATTTGACCATCTGCATCGTCAGCCATGACCCGGAGATTGCGCTGCATGTCAAGCGGGTGGTGCAAATCCGCGATGGCAAATTCGCCAGCGAGACTGTGCAGCGTGATGCTGCCGCCAAAGGCAAGCGCGGACTGGCTGAGGGCGGCTCCCTGGAAAGCCTGGACGGGCGCTTTGAAGAGCTTATCGTGCTCGATTCCGCCGGGCGCTTGCAAATCCCCAAACACTTCCGCGATGACCTGGGCTTCGCCAGCCGTGTTGAGATGGAAGTGCTGGACGATGGCATCTTCATCCGCCCGGCGCGCAATTTGGAAGCCACCTCATCACAAAGCGAAATTCAAATAGAGCGCGAAATCCCGGCGGATGACAATGGCGGCCGCCCGGGCTTGCTGGCGCGTTTGCGGGGGCAGCGATGAGCGAAAACGCAATTTCCGCGCAGGGGGTCGGGCGCGTTTACGCCTCGGATTCGGGGGCGGTGCAGGCGCTGCGCGATGTCAGCTTTGAGCTGAGGCGGGGGCAATTTGTCGCCTTGCGCGGGCGCTCTGGCAGTGGCAAGACGACGCTGCTCAATTGCCTCGGCGGTTTGGACAGCCCCACCAGCGGGCAAATTAAAATCCACGGCAAAGACATCAGCACCCTGGACGAGGCGGCGCGCACACAATGGCGGCGGCAGCGCATCGGCTTCGTCTTCCAGCAGATGGGCTTGCTGCCCAGCTTTTCCGCTTACGAAAATCTCGATGTCATGGCGCGGCTGGGCGGGCTGCCGCGGCGGGAGCGGCGGCAAAGCATCCACGAATGCCTGGAGCTGGTGGGCTTGCTTGACTATCACGACCACCGCCCTTACGAAATGTCCGGCGGGCAGCAGCAGCGCATCGCCATAGCGCGGGCGCTGGTTACCGCGCCCGACCTCATCCTGGCGGATGAGCCCAGCAGCGAGCTGGACAGCGAGACAACGCACGAGATTATGGGCGTGTTAAAAACATTTGTGCGCGAGCGCGGCGTCTCGATATTGCTTTCCAGCCATGACCCGATTGTCAGCGAATATGTCGACCGCACCCTCACCCTGCGCGATGGGCAACTGATGGGCGCAGGCGAAGCGCCAGCATAATTAGGGAGAATAGCATGAGTCGTTCGCCGCTTTGCTTCTGCCTGCTCGCACTCGCGCTGTTGAGCCTGCCGGGGCTGGCGCTGGCGCATCAGCCTTATTGTGAATTCGCCGATACTTCCGCCGCCGCCCCCTGGCAAGTGCCGGACCCGCGCATCTCTTACGCGTTCTTCGGCAATGTGTATCCGCCGCGGGATATCGATTATTTCCGCTTTGATGCCGCCGCCGGGCAATCGATCCTGCTCAGCCTCAGCATCCCCGCCAGCGACCGCGACGACCCGAATATCTACAAGCCGCTGATGGCGGTGTTGGGACCGGGGCTGCCGCGGGACCTGCCGCCGGAACTGCCGCTGGGCTTGCAATTGCCGCAGGGGCATGGCGCGCTGATGCTGCCGTTGGGCGAGCGCCCCACCTGGTTCTATGAACCATTCGGCGGCCTGTATTTTTGGAATTGGCAGGATTATTATTTCCAAGCGCCGCAAGCCGCCGCTTACACCGTCGCTCTGTGGCACCCCGAAGAGCAGGCGGGGCGCTATTCTTTTGTCATCGGCGAGAGCGAAGTATTTGGCGGCGACATGGAATGTTTTATGGCATTTTCCATGTATTGGACGCCCCTCGTCGAAGGCAGCAACCCCTACCGCGATACGCCGCTGCACATGCTGATGCAGGACCACAGCCAATTGCTGGAAGTTGAAGCTGCCGCCGCGCCCGCGATCGCCTTGCGTGTATTTGACCTGGGCGATGGCAGCTATAACTTGCAGCTGGAGACCAGCCATTTCACTTTCACGCCGCAGAATATCGACAAAGCGCCGGTGCTTAACGAGGGGCATGCCCATCTCTATGTCGACGGCGTCAAGCTCGCGCGCATTTATGGCGAATGGAGCCATGTGCCCACCCTCCCGCCTGATGCCGAAGCGCTGACCGTCGCGCTCTACGCGAACAATCACCAGGCTTTCGCTGTTGATGGCGAGCCGATTTCGGCGACAGTCCTGCTGGCGGCTGCGGAAAATGGCGGCTGATATCGTTGTCGCCGGGCATATCGCCCTCGATATCTTGCCTGATATGTCCGCCTTGCAAGCGGCGCAAGTCATCAGCCCGGGCAAAGTCTTCGAAATCGGCGCGATTTCCTATTCCACCGGCGGCGCGGTCTCCAACACCGGCTTGGCGCTGCACAAGCTGGGCATGGCGGTCGAGCTGCTGGCGGCGGTGGGCGATGATTGGGTGGGCGCTGCTATCGTTGACTATGTGCGCGGCTTTGGCGAGCGGCTCGGCGAGCGCATTCAAGTTGTGCCCGGCGCTGCCAGCCCCTACACCATCGTCATCGAGCCGCAAAATCACGACCGCACTTTGCTGACCAACACCGGCGTCTATGACAACTACAGCCAGGACAATCTCGACTTTGCCCTCATCGCTGGCTGCAAGCTCTTCCATCTCGGCTATCCCACGCTGCTGCCGCGGCTCTACGCTGATAATGGCGCGAGCTTCCAGCGGCTGCTGCTGGCGGTCAAGGCGACTGGTGCCGCGACTTCCATCGACATGTCGCTGCCGCCGCCGGAATCCGCCAGCGGGCGCGCCGATTGGCGGGCGATTTTGCGCCGCTGCCTGCCCGCTATCGACATATTCGTGCCCAGCATCGAAGAAATCCTCTTCATGCTGCGGCGGGATGATCTGCAGCGCTGGGGCGGCAACCCGCTCGCGCAGCTGAACGGCGAGTATCTGGACGGGCTGGCGGCGGAATTGCTGGCGGCGGGCGCGGGCATCGTCGGCTTCAAATTGGGCGAGCGCGGGCTTTACCTGCGCGGCGCTGACGATTTGGCGCGGCTGGACTTTTTGCAGGCGCTGGGGCAATCGCCAGCGAGCTGGCAGGGCGCACGCCAATGGCAGCCCGCCTTCCAAGTCGATGTGCTGGGCACAACAGGCGCTGGCGATGCCGCGTATGCTGGTTTGCTGGCGGCGTTGCTGCGCGGGCTGCCGCCAGCGCAATGCGCCCGCTGGGCTTGCGCGGTGGCTGCCTGTAATATCGAAGCGGCGGATGCCACCACCGGCGTCCGCAGTTGGGCAGAGACCGAAGCGCGGCTGGCGGCTGGCTGGGCAACGCGCTGATGTATGACGGGCGAAGCCCATCAACCGCAAGCTCAGCGGCAAGCGGCTGATGGGCGCGGCGAACAACTGTCAGCGACAAGCCGCCGCTTTAGCCACTGATGTATATTGGCCCGCCAAGGTAATCGTCCTTATATACGTATTTAGGCAACTGGCTGTACGCAAAGTCATTGGGCAATGCTGGCAGCTTAAACTTGAAGGTCGGTGATTTTTCGCCGTACTGAAACGGGCTGCCAGGACGGGGGTCAATAAAGCGAACTTTGATGCGCAAAGTTTGCTCGTCATCTACATTGCAAAATATGGCGTGCATCTTACTCGACTGCCATTTTTCGCTTGATGTATCCAGGACAACAAGGTGTGGATTTTGTGTATCATCCGAACTGAGATAGTTGGGACTGTCTTCCGCGCAATTCGCGCCTTCATCGACAAGCGCCGGCTTTTCAGCGCCTTTGCGATGAACACGAATCTGAACGAAGTTTACGTCTTGCCATTCCCAAGTGGGTATGTGTGGCATCTCTGTATACGGCTCTCCCATCACCTTATAGAAGCGGAGTGACGGCTGAAAGTCAAACAGCACATGATAGGACTTTCCGGAAGTGGACTTTGAGACTTTAAAACTACTTTCTTCGGGCCATGGCAGACGGTACCATTTTTTTCCGTTATCATCTAAGCGTGTCTCCTGCCCGGCAACTGGCGCAACCAGCAGCAAGAGCATCGCCAAAACGATTAGCGTCAGGCTCTTACCCCCCCCCCCAGAATACTTGTTCTAGTGATAGTTGCTTGAACATGCCACTTCCTTTCCGTACCATTGATTATTTAACCCGACAATACCGTAGCACAATTCATGTTTGTGGTCAAGCCAGGGTGATGGCTTTGGCAGAGCAATCGCATCAAATTATTCTTCACCACAAAGACACAAAGATAATCCTATAGATCCCCAGAAAAGGACTCGATGTCGGGGCGTTTCTGCGGGTGGCTGTTGAAAATCACCCCCATCCCCACATGAGGGAAGGGGAGCAAAATCACTGCAAAAATGGGGTAAAAAGTCCCTCAGCTCTTAATGGGGAGGGATATAAGGTGGGGGAAAATGAGTATTTCAACAGCCTACTGCGAAGCGCCCCTACACTTTGGTTTGAGAGGGCGAGCCGCCGTGAGGCGCGCGCGGCAGGGCGGAAATCAAGACAACAGCCAGCAGGCAGAAGCCCGTCATCAGCAGCAGGACCGGCTGATAGGACCCCGACAGGTCAAATAGGACGCCGGCGGCGAAGGGCGCGGCGGTGATGGCAGCTGTCACGAAGATGACCATGACGCTGTTGATGCGCCCAAAATAAGCGGCAGCGTAAGAATCCGCCACCATCAGCGGGCGCGTCAAGGTGTGCGTGCCGATCGCCATGCCAAATAAACTGACGAAGAGCAGCAGCCAGACCCCGCTGGTGCTGAACAGCGGTATCGCCAGCGCCACCGCCGCCAGTGCAAAGACGCCAAGCGCCATGGTCTTGCTGCTGACGCGGCGCTCTATCGGCGCAAAAAACAGCCTGCCCAACACTTGCATCACTCCAATCGCGCCACTGGCGAGGGCGGCGCTGCTGGCATGAATGCCGACGCTGATCAACAGGGGAATGATGTGAAAGCGGATGGCATAGAGGCTGAATGTCGAAAAGGCGAAGCCCGCCGTCAATACCCAAAAATAGCGGGAGCGCAGCACCTGGCGCAGCGCAATTGGCTGTGGCGGGCGCGGCTGCTCCACTGGGCTTTCGCCATCAAGCGCCAAGCCCAAATCCGCCGGACGCCGCCGCAGGACCAAGCCGTGCAGGGGAATGGTAATCGCGCCCAATATCGCGCCCAGTATCAGCACCGCCTGCCGCCAGCCATACGCCACCAGCAGCGCGTCCGTCAGCGGCACAAAAATGGTGCTGGCGAAGCCGGCGACGAAGGTGACGACCGCCATGGCTGTGCCCCGATTGTGGCGGAACCAAGCCGCGATTACGGCGAATGCGGGCTCGTACAAGGTGCCAGCGGCGCAAATGCCCAGCAGCGCCATGACCGCCAGGAATTGTGGCAGGCTGGACACCTGCGACCACAGCAGCACCAGCGCCGTCGCCCCCGCCGAGCAGGCTGTCATCAGCGCGCGCGCGCCATGTTTGTCCAGCCAATAGCCAACGGGCAGGGCGCAGATGCCCGAGACCAAAAAAAAGAGCGAGAAAGCGCCCGAAATCTCCGACCGCGTCCAGCCCAGCTCCGCCTCCATCGGCGTGATGAAAACCGTGAAGGCGTAGACCATGACGCCGTAAGAGACCGTTTCGGTGATGGCTAATGCCAGCGCGATGTACCAGCCGTAATAATGCGTCTGCATAATGCGAGGGAGTTTCATTTGCGGGCTTCCATGTTTCCGCATTGATAAGCGTTGATACGCAACGATAGAATACGGAATTGTCAGCCTTTGCTCAAGTGGCATATAGCCGCGCGCTGGTCAGAACAAGTGGCGCTCCCGAAAAAAGGAAATAGCCCATGCCTCTACGCCGGCACGCTTGGCAAGCGCCGCCCGCGGCGTCGACCTTGATATCCTCGTTGGCGGTTCCGGCGCTGGCAGCGCTTATGCCACCGATGCCCAAGCCCAATCCGCGGCGGGCTAGGGCGAGAATTCGGCAGGAAATACAAGCGTCAAGCACACTGAGTTGCACCGCGAGCAAGCGAGCCAAATTAAATTGACCACGCCCTCAGCTTAGGAAAGCTGCAATTTCGATTGCAGATATTCCATGCCGCGGTTGCCTTTGATGCGATTGCAGGAACCGCAGAGAAACTGCAAGTTTTCGATGTGGTCAGTGCCGCCTTTTGAACGCGGGATGATATGGTCAACTTCCAGATTCTGTATCTGAAAATGCTCGCCGCAGCCTTCACAGTTGCCCGCTTGTTCGCCATAAAGCGTCTTCTTGTGGCTGCTTGGGCGCGGCAGCTTGCCCAGGTCAGTGCGGAGGGGGATGTCGCTGCGGTGAATCGGGCTGGCGAAAAGCCCGAGCTCGTTGCGCAGGCGCATTTTGGTAAGCTCGATGGCTTTGCCCGCCACATCGATGCCCGCCCATTGCCTGCCCAAATCCTGCGCGGCGATGCAGGTGGTGGCGCAGCCGCAGAATGGGTCAAGCACGAGATCGCCTTCCTTGCTGCTGGTTTCCACCAGTCGGCGGTATAATGCCAGCGGTTTCTGTGTGGGGTAGCCGGTGCGTTCTTTATCTGAATTATTCAGCTTGGGAATTTCCCATACATCATCAAGATACCGCCGCACACGGTTGCCGCCGCCCGCATCAGACAACACATACTCCCGCCCCTCATCATCGGTGCGTACTTTCTGTTTTCGTACTCTGATGTATTCCGCTTTGCTTTCCCAATGCCTAACAGGGGGATGGAATACCGAATCAGCCGACATCGCATACAATAGAATGATATCATGCCGCCGCTCAATGTGGGACTTGAGCCGTTTATTCCAGCCGGAATAATGCCAGATAATTTCATTCCTGAAGTTCTTGCGCCCGAAGATCGCGTCCATGACCAGCTTGAGATAATGGCTCATGGTAGGGTCGCAGTGCAGAAAAAGAGTGCCCGTCGGTTTTAGAATGCGATGCATCTCCAGCAAGCGCACCGCCATATAGACGAGATAGGACTTGTCGCTGTCGGTCATGGCGGCCAGCAGCACGCGGTACAGCGCCGGGTGTTTGCTGGCGATTAGGTTAAGCCACTCATTGTCCAGGTCGGAGAGGGACCAAGTGTCCTTGAACTCGGCGCCAGCCGCTTGCGAGCCAATCGGCGCGGCGTAATTGGCGTTCGAGTTAAAAGGCGGGTCGAGGCAGATGAGGTCGACGCAGTCAGAATTCATGCCGCGCATGATGTCAAGGCAGTCGCCCGTCCAAATGGTTTGATTGGCGAAGTTCATAAGACCGAGTGTAGCAGATATGCGGGCGAAGTTCAAAGCTGCCCGGTAAACTATGTCGCAGCTTTCACGGCTGGAGCCCAATCCGCAGTACACTGATGGCAACACATCCGCCGAGCGCATACGGGAGCGATACTATGCCGACACTCGCCAACTACCGCCAATTTGACGGCAACTATTGGGATACCGCCGCGGCGCGCAATGCCCTGGACTATCAAGGCGCAAAAGCGCCGCATACTGGCGCGCCTTATTCCGAGGCGATGCTGCTGGGCATCAGCGGCGGCATCACCTTCGGCTACTTCACCTTTCATTACAAAGGCTATGACCCGCAGGTCAACTTGCTGACGCGCAACACCTTCGAGCCGCTGGAGCGCCTCTACAACCGCCTCAAAATCCCGCGGGATTTGCGGCGCAGCGCCAGCGCCGCCAAGGGACGGCAAAATCTCATCAACGCGCTGGAAGCGGGCTATGCGCCTGTCGCCAGCCCGGATAGGTGGCTGCTGCCCTATAACGCTCTGCCCTATGACGCTGGCATGTGGGGCGGGCTGCCGCTGGTCATTTTTGGCTATGAGCCGGATAAAGGCGAAGCCTATATCGCCGACCGCAGCCAGGTCCCGCTGACAGTGAGCGCGGACGAGCTTGATGCCGCCCGCAGCCGCACCAAAAAAGACCGCCACTGCCTGACCCTGCTCGGCGCGCCTGACGAAAGCCAGCTGCCGGCGGCTGTCCGCGCTGGCATCGGCGACACCATCCAGCTGATGACCGAGAAGCCGCCCAAAGGCTCGGCGAAGAATTTCGGCTTAAAGGCTTTGCAGCATTGGGCGGATATGCTGGCGAAGTCCAGCCGCGGCAGCTGGGCGAAAGAATATCCAGGCGGGCGCCCGCTGCTCGCCGCTTTGACCTGCGCCTACACCTTCCTCGGTCCCGCCTTCGGCAAAACCGTTCAAGCCGAGCGTGATGTCTATGCCGATTTTCTTGATGAAGCGGCGGCTGTCCTGAACAATGCTGAGCTGAAAGCGGTCGCCGAGCGCTATCGTCAGGCGGGCATGGCATGGCAGCGTCTGCTGGAAAGCCTGCTGCCGCTGGACGCGCCGATGCTGGGCGAAGCCCGCCAGAATATCGACCGCAAGACGGCGCTCTTCAAAGAAAGCGGCGCGGCGCAATTAAACGAGATCATCGCCTGCCGCGACCGGCTGGAGGCGCTCAAGACTGAGGCGGAGAGCGACTTCCCGTTGAACGCGGGCGAAATCGCTGAGCTGCGCGCCGAAATCCGCGAGCGGGCGCTAGCGGCGCGGGCGGCGGAAGCAGCGGCAGTCACCGCGCTGAAAGCGGCAAGCGCATATTAACATCGGCTGAAAGCGCAGATGCCACCGATGGCATAACGAAGACATTGCGCATTTGCGTTTCCATAATAAGCAAATAAGCGCAAAAGTAAAGAGGCTGGAAGCGGCGCGTACCATGAATAGGATACCCACCACACTCCCCCTTTTCACAGGTTTAGTGCACCAAATTGTATTCACCACAAAGACACAAAGGACACAAAGTTCTAGCCCATAATGGCTCTTTGCTTCACATATAGCAGGAAAACAGGTTTTGGCTCTCTGCGGCTGTTGTCAATTCTGATGAGATTGCCCTGCATTTTTTTCGTTCTTGCTTGAAAGTACTGCCCGGAAAGTGCTATGCTAGCGTCAGATTTGGTATCCGAACAATCAGTGAAATGCTTAGGAGCGATGACTATGAACAAGAAACTCTCCCGCCGAGACTTTTTGAAGCTGGCGGCAACATCCAGCGCGGCGACCGGCATAAGTCTGCTGGGCTTGCAGCCCATCGCCGCCCAGGCGGACGGCGTCGAATTCGCGCTGGCGATGGTCGACTGGAGCGACCCCGTGCAGACGGCTTTTGAAGAGACCATCATCCCCCGCTTCGCAGAAGAAAATCCCGGCTCCAGCGTGACTGTCAACTGGACCAACTGGGGGCGCTACAACGAAGAGATGACCACCGCTTTCGCCTCTGGCGTTACGCCCGATGTCTTCCAGGGCGGCGCGGTGTGGGCGCCACAGATGGCGCGGCGCAATTGGGCGGTGGCGCTCAACGATTTCATCAGCGCCGATGCCGAATGGGACTGGGATGATTTCCCGGCGGGTTTACAAGCCGATGTTACCATCCGCGGCGATATTGTCGCCGTGCCTTATCGTCAAGATTTGCGCACCCTCTGGTACAACCAGGAGATGCTCGCCGAAGCCGGCTTTGACGCGCCGCCGACCACTTGGGAAGAATTCCTCGCCGTCGCCCAAGCCACAACCGTGCGCGATGGCGCCGGCTTTGATGTCGAGGGCTATCACTTCTCGGATGCCAGCGGCAACTGGCAGCGGGATTGGCAGCCCTTCCTGATGTGGCTGCACATGGCGGATGGCAAGTTCCTCAGCGACGATTTGACTACCTGCGCCCTCGATTCGCCAGAAGCTTTGACAGCGCTGG
The DNA here is from genome assembly GCA_022825675.1 of Anaerolineae bacterium. GTDB lineage: Bacteria > Chloroflexota > Anaerolineae > Aggregatilineales > Phototrophicaceae > UBA6055. The sequence continues at coordinate 49,536 of JAJDWK010000044.1, forward strand.
AATGGCTGGTCGCATTGGTGCAGGAACATGAGGTTACTTCGTACCCCGGGCTGGACCCGCAAGGGGATTTGAATGTGCTGGCGGCGCGCAATGCCGCGATGCAATTGTCCAATGCCGATATGGAGCGCGTCATCAACCTCTATGCGCCTGACGAAGTTGAGACCATCTACCCGACGCTGCCGCTGACGGGCGCGGTGCAAGCGACCCACTCCTGGGTCAACAAATTCTTCATCTCCTCGCAGACGCCGGACGCCGCCGTGTCCTGGGGTTTGCTGCGCTTCTTGACGCGGCAGGACATCCTCGAGGTCTATTCCGCCTCCAACAACAATACGCCGCCGCGCCTCTCCCTGCTGGAAGCGGAGTATATGTCCGACAAGCACAAGGTCGTCCTGGAAGCGGCGGTCTATGCGCGCACCTTCCCGCAGCATCACAATCTCATCGCGCTCTTCCGCCCGATCGCGGCGGAGCTGGAGCAGGCGCTCAGCGGCAACAAGGCGCCCGCCGACGCCCTGGCGGACGCCACCAGCGCCATCAACGAAATCCTGGCGGACGACTAGCGGGCAGCCTGCCTCTCATCTCTCAAGCCCCTTCCTTCCGTAAGAAGGCGGGGGCTTAAAGGCTCGGTCTTGATGAACCCTGCTCTCAGCAAATCCCCGTACCCGCGGGGCGAAGCGCCGGATTGGCGCGCGCGCCTCTACCGCTTTTACAACAGCCAGGCTTTTGTCGCCTTCCTGTTTTTGCTGGTGCCTGTCCTGCTGCTGACGGCGCTGAAAATCTGGCCCGTCTTCTACAATTTGTATCTCAGCTTCACCCGTTATGAACTCTTTGAGCCGCCGCGTTTTGTCGGTTTGAAGAATTATACTTATGTATTCAACAATTCCGTCACCCGCCAGTCCATCATCAACACCTTGCTTTTCACTATTGAAGCCGTGCCCATCGGCACCGCCCTGGCGCTGACCATCGCCAAATTGCTGGACCAATCCATCCGCGGGCGCGTCTTCCTGCGCACATTGTATTATCTGCCGGTGGTCAGCTCGGTTGTGGTCTCGGCGATGATATGGCGCTGGATTTACAGCCCGCAGCATGGCTTGCTCAATTATTTCTTGGGGCTGGTTGGCATCCCGCCACAGAATTGGCTGAATGACCCCAACCTGGCGCTGATTAGCCTGGTCATTGTAACAATCTGGGGCAGCATCGGCAGCAATATGGTCATCTTTCTGGCGGGCTTGCAAGATATCCCCCGCGATGTCATCGAGGCGGCGCGCGTCGATGGCGCCAACCCCCTACAGAACTTCCTCTTCATCACCGTGCCGCTGATGCGCCCGGTCATCCTTTTTGTGGTTGTTACTTTCACCATCAGCATCTTCCGCAACTTCGGCTTGATATTCATGCTGACGCAAGGCGGTCCCTTCAACCGCACCAATACCATGGTTTGGGAAGTGTATCAAAATGTGTTTGGCTATCTGCGATTGGGGCGGGGCGCGGCAATTTCGGTGGTGATGCTGCTCATCGTGCTGCTGCTCACCTTGATTAGCTTCCGCGTCTTGCGGGAAAGGCAAGGACCGTAGCCATGGCGACCAATAGCGCCGCGAGAAGCGGGCATCCGGGCAGCTTCCGCCCCTGGGAGGCGCGGCTGCCGCTGCTTTTGACCTATGTGTTTCTGGTCATCGGCGCGGTGCTGATGCTGATGCCCTTCGCCTGGATGGTCTCGACTTCGGTCAAGCCGGATCATGAAATCTTCGGCGATAGCATCCGCTGGCTGCCCAGCCAACTGGATTTGCAAAATTACAGCGACGCCTTCAAGCAGACAAATATGCCGCGCCTCTACCTCAATACCACGGTGGTGACGGCGGTATCGGTCGCCTCCCAGGTGCTGTTGGGCTCGATGGCGGGCTATGCTTTCGCGCGCCTGCACTTCCGCGGCAAAACTTTGATATTCTTCGCCCTGTTGACAACGATGATGGTGCCTTTTGAGGTGCTGATTATTCCCGTCTTCCTGCTTATCAAGTTTTTCCCGCTGGCGGGTGGCAACAACCTCCTGGGGCAGGGTGGCACCGGGCTGATCAATACTTTGGGCGGCATCATGTTCCCGGGCTTTGTCTCGGTCTTCGGCGTATTTCTGTTCCGGCAGTTCTATCTCAGCTTCCCGAAAGAGATTGAAGAAGCGGCGATTGTCGATGGCTGCTCGCGCATTGGCGTGTATTGGCGCATTTTGATCCCCAACTCCAAGCCAGTCATGGGCACGATGGCGCTCTTCGCCTTCTTGTGGTCTTGGAACGACTTTCTCTGGCCGCTGGTGGTGGTGAAAGAAGACAGCCTAAAAACGATTCAGCTGGGGCTGAGCGTTTTTGACCAGGAGCAGGGCACCGCCTGGGCGGAGCTGATGGCGGCATCGGTGATGGCGGTGCTGCCGGTCATTATTCTGTATATCTTCTTGCAGCGCTTCCTGGTGAGCGGCGGCTTGACCAGCGGCTTGAAGGGCTAAGGGGCGTGATTATTCGAGCGCTTCTTCTGGCTCTGGCGAGGGACTGACAATGGCAAAAATGCGGTCATCGACGCGCTGGATATCAGCGCCCAGCTCCATGCGCGCATTTTCGATATCCGCTTTGAGTTCCGTACGCACATCTTCAATGTCGGTCTTGAGCTCGGTGCGAACTTCCGCAATATCCGCCTTGAGTTCGGTGCGAACTTCCGCAATATCCGCTGTGAGTTCGGTGCGGACAGCTTCAATATCCGCCTTGAGCTCGGTACGAACTTCCGCAATATCCGCCTTGAGCTCGGTGCGGACAGCCTGAATGTCCGTCTCCAATCGGTCAATGTCCGCCTTGAGTTCGGTGCGAACTTCCGCAATATCCGCTTTGAGTTCGGTGCGAACCTCTGCAATATCCGCCTTGAGCTCGCCGCGCACGCTATCGATCTTGGTATCCAGGCGGAAACCGAGATCGTTATTGAAGAAAATAATCGCCAGCAAGAGCACCACCGCGCCAACAATGGTAATCAAGCCATCTGTAGAAATGTGGGGCAGGCGCGGGGGCGGGCTTGCGTTGGGTATCGCGTTCGGTATTGCGGACATGTCTTGCTCCAATGTTTGCCTCCCATATCATAACAAACTCTCGTGAAAAGTGCCAAGCCCGCCCCGTGCGCCGCTGCGCTGAGGTACAATCCCGCTAGCGAATATACAGGAGAGGCAGCTTATGAAAGCCATCATGGTAATGTTTGATTCGCTCAACCGCCGGCTGATGCAGCCCTACGGCTGTGATTGGGTGCATACGCCCAATTTCGCGCGGCTGGCAGCGCGCGCCGCTACCTTCGAAAATGCCTACATCGGCAGCATGCCCTGCATGCCGGCGCGGCGCGAATTGCATACCGGGCGCTACAACTTCTTGCACCGCAGCTGGGGTCCGCTGGAGCCATTTGACGATTCCATGCCGCAGCTGCTCGACGAAAACGGCGTACATTCCCACCTCGTCACCGACCATCAGCATTATTGGGAGGATGGCGGCGCCACCTATCACACGCGCTATACAACGCATCAATTTGTGCGCGGGCAAGAAGGCGACCCCTGGCAGGGCGTGGTCGGCGCGGGTGTCGTGCGCGACCCCAACCGCAACCTGCGCACCCGCCTGCAAGACCAGGTCAACCGCGGCTTCCTCAACGAAGAGGCGCTGATGCCCCAGGCGCAGACCTTCGCCCATGGCATCGACTTCATCCGCGCCAACGCCGATGAAGACGACTGGTTCTTGCAAGTCGAAACTTTTGACCCGCACGAGCCCTTCTTCACTCAGCCCGGCTGGAAGGAACTCTATCCGCACGACTATGACGGTCCGCTATTTGATTGGCCCCCCTATGCCCGCGTCAGCGAAACGCCCGAGCAGGTGCAGCACATGCGCTATGAATACGCCGCGCTGATGAGCATGTGCGACCATTACCTCGGCACTGTGCTGGATGTGATGGACGAACTGCAGCTCTGGGACGATACCCTGCTCATCGTTAATACCGACCATGGCTTTCACCTGGGTGAGCACGATTGGTGGGCGAAGATGCGCATGCCCTGGTACAACGAGCTGGCGAATATCCCCTTCTTCATCTGGGACCCGCGCAGCAAAATCGCGGGCGAACGCCGCCGCAGCCTGGTGCAGAATATCGATGTGCCCGCGACAATCCTCGAATACTTTGGGCTTGACCGCCCCGCCGATATGCAAGGGCAACCCCTGCGTGACGCTGTCGCCAGCGACGCGCCTGTGCGCGCCGCCGCCCTCTATGGCGGGCATGGCGGGCATGTCAATGTTACCGATGGCAGGCATGTCTATATGCGCGCCGCCGAGCGTGAGGACAATCAGCCACTGTACAATTACACCCTGATGGCGACGCACATGCGCTACCGCTATCCCCCCGAAGACTTACAAGCGCTGGCGCTGGCGCAGCCATTCACTTTCACCAAAGGCTGCCAAACGATGAAGATACCCGTCACCAGCAACCTGCTGGGCATCCCAAGCTTTGAGACTCTGCTCTTCGATACCGGCAGCGACCCCGGGCAGTTGACGCCGCTCCAAGACGCGGCGGCTGAGGCGCGCATGAGCGAATTGCTGGTGGATTTGATGCGCGCCAACGATGCGCCGGACGAGCAGTTTGAGCGGCTGGGCTTGAGCGTTTGATAGAGGAGCGCATGTCGGCAGCTGAATTAGGAGTAGACCATGTGCGGGCGTTTTACTTTGGCGGTTGACCCGGAAGCGCTTCAGCTTGCCTTCAAAGTCCTGAGCATCGTTGGCTGTGATTTGCCGCGCTACAATGTCGCGCCTTCTCAGCAGGCGGCGGTCATTAGCAATCGCGACCCGCAGAATCTCGCGTTTATGCAATGGGGCTTAGTGCCATCCTGGGCGAAACACCCCAAAATAGGCAGCCGTATGATCAATGCCCGCCAGGAAACTGCTGCCGAGAAGCCGTCCTTCCGCGCAGCGCTCAAACGGCGGCGCTGTTTGATCCCCGCCGATGGTTTCTATGAATGGCTGCGGCAGGGCAAGAAGAAGACGCCTGTTTACATCCATCGCTATAAGCGAGAGCTATTCGCCTTTGCCGGGCTGTGGGAAACTTGGAAGAAGCCCGATGACACCGCGCTGCATTCTTTCACAATTCTGACAACCGCCGCTAACGAGAAACTGCGACCAATTCATCAGCGCATGCCCGTAATTATTGAACCCGAAAACTATGAGACTTGGCTGTCGCCGCGGGAATTGCTGCCGGCGGAGCGGGCGCATCTAATGACGGGATCGCAATCAGATAAACTGACATTCCATGAAGTGTCGCCGGCAGTGAATCGCCCCGCCAACGATTATCCCGCTCTCATACTGCCCTATCAAGCGGCTTCACAGCAGACTCTGCTCTGAACCCCGGCAAATACACGGGTATTTATGTCGAAGCGGCTAATGCAAAGGTACAGCACCCATGCGCGATGTGGTGGTCATTGGCGGCGGGCTCAGCGGCTTGGCAGCCGGTTATGAACTGGAAAAGCGCGGCGCGCGCTACACCGTTATCGAGGTGAAAGCCCGTTTCGGCGGTGCCATCCACACGCTGCCTGCCGCCGGCTTCCTGATGGACGGCGCGGCATTCGCCTTTCGGCGGCTGAGTGATGAGGCGCTGCTGCAAGAGCTCGGGCTGCGGCGGCAGCAGGTCGAAATTGCGGATGGCATCGCTGTCTTCGCCCACGGCACAAAAACTTTGCTTGACGCGCTGGCGAGCCGGCTGCATGGCGGGCGCTTGCTGCGCATGGCGGTCAGTTCCATCGGCGTGTGGCGCGGGCGCTTCTCTATCTGTCTGGAAAATGGCATGGTGCTGGACGCCGGCGCCATCATCATCGCCGCGCCGGCGCGCTATGCCGCGCGCATGCTCTACAATCTCGCGCCCGCCGCCGCCGAATGCCTCAGCCGCTTCCGCTATGATAGCATCCTGCGCCTCTCGCTCGGCTATAAAAAATGCGAGCTGCCCGCCGATATCGCCACCCTCGCTGATGCCGCCTGCCGCTTCATTTTCGCCACTGATGCGCCCGCCCGCCTGCCGAGCGCTGACTACCGCTTGCTGCAAGTGGGACTGCGCGCCGCTGACGGCGCTTCCCCGCAGGCTATGCTGGCTGCCGCCCGCAAGCGCTTCGGCATGAGCCGCCCGCCAGCCGCCTGGCGCAGCCATCAGTGGGCGGAAGCCGACCTGCTCTGCCCGCGGGATTCCAAGCATGCCGCGGCGATGCGCCGCATCCGCGCGCAGCTCCCCGCCGGCATCAGCCTGATTGGCAGCGACTATCTGCCGCCAGCGCCGCAAGAGGCCGGCATCGCCCGGCTGCAAGAACGGCTTGACGCGGGACGCGCCGCCGCCCATGACGCAATCGCCTTTTATCAGCGGCGGCGGCGATGAGGCGCTTCTTGCGCGCGCTGGGGCGCGCCCTCTGGCTGACTTTGCGCGGCAAATCCCCGCTGCCGGCGCATTATCAGCCGCTGCAAACTTGGATTGAGCGCTGCCTGCCGCTGCTTGCCCGCGTCGAAGCGGCTGCCCGCCGCGAGCGGTTGGATTTGGCGGCGTTGCAGCTCAAGCTGGATGGCCGCCCCAGCAGCCTGGCGCAATCCCTGCAGATGCTGCGGCACAACTTGACGGAAGAGTACCCGCGTCTGATGCGCCTCGATGACCCTTTTTCGATGGCGGTGGTGCAATCCAGCAACTTCAACGACCAGTACCGGCTCGGGCAATTTTTGGCGGCGGACTGCCTCAGCTCGGCGGGGCTGCGGCAAACCCTGGAAGCGCTGCACCAGCACCTGGGGCAGCTGCCGCTGGCGCAGCGGGAGTGATGCTTTCCGCGCGGATAACGCTCTTGGCGAAGATTCCGCAGGGAATTTTCACCACCGAGTACACAGATGTACTTGCAACAAAGTAATTGGAAATGTAGGGGCGAGCCTTGGCTCGCCCTCTTGAACCAAGGTGGAGGGGTAACGTCGCTTAACCGCCCGCACTAAACTCCAGACATAAGGCATACTGCTAATGTGGAGAGGGCGAGCCTTGGCTCGCCCCTACGGCTTGGGATGTTGTGTGGGTATGAGA
>JAJDWK010000013.1 GCA_022825675.1 Anaerolineae bacterium
CGCTCTCCAGATAGGCGGTGATGCTGACGGTATAGCTGATGCCTGCCTTCAAACCCTTGAAAGTATGCGAAGTTGTGCCCGCGTTGGGCGTTACGAAGTCGTAATGACCACCGCCGCCGCTGATTTCCACGAAATAGAGCAGGACCTTGCCCATATCGCTCCACTTGACGGTGATATGGTCTTTGGAGACCTGGAAGATCATGCCCAGACTGCCATCGGTGGGCAGGCTGCCGGGGTCGGGCGTGTTGGTGGGCGTCGGCGTATTCGTGGGCGTGCTTGTTGGGCTTGGCGTAGCTGTATTCGTCAGCGTAGAAGTTGCTGTTGGCGTGTTAGTAGGCGTAGAAGTGGCGGTTGGCGTCGGCGTATCGCTGGGCGTTGATGTTGCCGTCGGCGTCGGCGTATCAGTAGGCAGCACGACCTGGTCTTGCTGCCCTTGCTGCGCGGCTGGCGTATCGGTCGGGTTTGGATCCGGCGGGGTGCGGAAGGTGGCTGTCAGCGAGCGGGCGTAAAGCTTGTTGCAGTCAATACTTTCGCAGAGATCCACCCAAGCCTTATATTGGGTATCCGCCGCCAGCTTTCGCCGTCTTTTCGTAATGATATGCGGCCAACTGCTTCTTTGTATTTCCCCGCCTTGAGTTGGCTGGATATTCAGGACGAAAGTCAGCCTGGAAGGCGATTGCGATAAGGCATCGGCAAAATACTTCCAGTTGATCAGCACCCCTTTGTTTTCATCAAAGGAGACCCGGACGCTGCCGGCGGGTGTTGGCGTATTGCTCAGCTTGGGCGGGACGCGGAAGCGGACTGTTTTTGTGCGCGCGATAGGATAGCCGTAACAGGTATCCCGCCGGCACTGCTTGTCCGTAACTTCCACATAGACCGTGAATTCCGTGTCCGGCTTGAGCCCCTTGTCCGGGGTAAACTCGAGCGAGTGGGTGGAGCTAGTGATTTTGACAAATCCATTCCAACCTTGACTGCCAGCGGCGAGATCGATGTGAACTCTGTATTCGGGGTCAAGATCGGTTTTTGCTGTGTTCAGGAAATTGTCCCAAGTGATTTCCACATAGTCATATCTAAGCGCCTTGATGTGGATATCGCCTACGGGAACGGCTGTCGGCAGCGGGGTGGGGCTGATGGTGGGGCTTGGGGTAATGCTTGGCGTCGGCGTGATAGTTGGCGTTGGACTTGCCAAAGTATTTGGAGTGGTGATGGTGATGGAATTGGTCTGGCCGATTACAGTAGAAGTCAAGCCGCATGAAGGGCAGGTTTGGCTGGGGCGTCTAAGCACCAGGTCCACATAGACTCGGTAGCGCGTACCGGGCTTCACGCCGGGCACTGTGGCGGTGAATGTATTTGGCTCTTCAACCCAGGCGTCAGTGGGCCAGTCATCCATGTCCAGGTTTTCGAACCGGGCAATATAAATTGTTTTGTCTCTCGGTCCCAAGTTCACAAGCACATTTTGTGAGATGTCGTCCCAGTTCACAGTAGCGGCATATCTTGTGAAGTCGGGATAGGTGGTTGTGTCGCTATGCCACTGATACTCGGAGAGGTTTATCTTGCCGCCTACAAGGATTGTAGGTACGGGGCTGGGGGTGGCGGTGCTGGCGGGCGTCGGCGTATCGGTGGGCAATACGACCTGGTCTTGCTGCCCTTGCTGCGCGGCGGGCGTATCAGTGGGGATTGGCGTCGGTTCCACGAATGGCGTGTGAGTGACCAAGCCCCAACCATCCGGCATGGTGCGGAAGATCGTCTTGTGCGTTCTTGCAAATTCTATGCCACAGTTTTTGCCCGCGCTATCGCCCGCGCAAGCCAGCACCCAGATTGCATATTCGGTATCGGGCGCGAAATTGCCACCTCTCCTCGGGCCAGTAAAGCTTATATCACTGCTAACCTGGCGGATTTCAGCGCCGCCCGCTCTTGGCGCCACGACCGGGATATATCTCATTCTATAGCCCTTGAGGCTATCGGGCACATTGTCAGCGATATTGTCCCAAGAGAAGGTAACAAGATGCACGTCTGTCGAGTGGATGCGCACATAACCGGAAGGAGTGGGCTTTGGTATCTTCGGCAGCGAGGGGGCGGTGCGCAGGGTAACGCTGGCTTGGGCGACGATATTGCCATCGCAGGGATGAGTGCAGAGTTTCACCGTGACGGTGTATTCGGTATCGGGCTTGATGTTGTATAGCGAATAAAAATTGCCGTAGGGACCTTTAGTGCGCGGGGAATAGGGAACTGCTGGCACCGACGACCAATGATACCAAAGCGCCTTGGGATTATTGTCAAAATAATTCAAGCGCTCCTGGTAGGTCATGCTCTTAAGATTGGTGAGGTCGTCCCATTCCAGATGGAATCGTTCGTGTTCCAATACCGTGACGCGCAGGGGACCTGGCGTCGGCGTGTTGGTGGGTGTCGGCGTGATGGACGGTGTGAAAGTTGCAGTCGGCGTGGGCGTAATGGTCGGCGTGAAAGTTGCCGTCGGCGTCAGAGTGGGGGTTGGGCTTGGCGGCAGCGTTATCGGAATGTGGATTGGCGTATACGAAGGCACGGCATCCGGCGCTGGCAGCGTGCGCAGGGTAACTCTGGCTTGGGCGATGATATGACCCTTGCAAGGATGAGTGCAGAGTTTCGCGGTGACGGTGTATTCGGTATCGGGCTTGATGTCGTAAGCCCCCCAGAACATATAGGGACCCAAACTCCGCCCATCATAGGCGAGCTCTGGCTCCACAGTCCAATGATACCAGAGCGTACCCTTGGGATTATTGTGATAACGGTGCGATACCTCGGCGTGGCTCAGGTGTTTGAGCCCCGTGATGTCATCCCATTCGACGGTGAAATCCTCGTGTGTAACCTCCGTAACGCGCAAGGGACCTGGCACGGGCGTGTTGGTGGGCGTGGGCGTATTCGACGGAGTGGGTGTAATCGTCGGCGTCGGGGTGATGGTCGGGGATGGCGTAATTGTTGGCGTTGGCGTTTTGGTCGGGGCGGGCGCCACATAGCGCGTTTTTATCGTTTTCTTCGGATGTATCGAGTTTGGACCCGGGAACCAGGTAACGCTGAAGTCATAGCCGCTGCCGAAAGGGATATCCCAGAAATCCAGTTCATTCTCGTAGATTTTCTGGGCGGTCCAGGGCTTTCCCTTGTTTGTCCAGGTGTAGCTTAAGCCCTCGATATTCACGGCTGCGATATAATGCCCCGTGTGCGTTGGTCCGTCCCACAGCAGTCTTAAGTTGACATATCTGGGGTCTCCGTCATGCCCCTTGTACATGACATTCAGCTTGGTCAGTGGCTCGGTCTCGGGCACGGGCGTTGGCGTACTGCCATTGGTGGTGACAGAAAAGCGCCTCCATTCCGTACCCACATAAGTAGTCCCGCTGCGTCTAAATGTGCCGCGCACTTCAATGTCGTATTCCGCGTTGGGCTTTAAGCCCTTGAGGGTGTAGCTGGTTTTTGCGGTGTCAATGCTGCCAGTAGGGATGCGCCAGTTCCAGAGATATTTGGGATCGTTGTAATACTGAATCGTATAATGGGTCATGCCTTTGACAGGCTGCCAGGCCAAGGAGATGCTGCTGCTGGTTACATCGGTCACTTGCACTTCTATCGTGTCGATGGCGGGCACAGGTGTGTCGGTGGGCAGCACTTGCTGCGCCTGCGCCAGGGACGCGCCGAGCAGCGCGGCGATGAGCAGAAGCGGGAGGAGAAAAAACAATACATGTCGCGGTACACGGCAGGCAAACATAAGCATATCTCCCAAGAAGCAGTGTGAGCAGTATTCTAACCGAAGTATAGATTAAAATTGCGCCGCTGTCGAGTTTTTTCCTAGTGCGGGAATGGTGGTTTGCGGGTGCTTGGCAGAGCATTTGCCGAGCGCGCCGCCGCCGAAGTATACTCCCCGGCAATGCTCCGCTATGCTGAGGAGTTGCCTTTGCCGCCAGACAGCCTCCGCGCCTCCGCGCTGGACCTCATCGGCAACACGCCTTTGGTGGAACTGTCGCGCTTGACCCGCCGCTTACACGGGCGCATTTTCGCCAAAGTCGAGTTCCTCTCCCCCGGTTATTCCAAAAAAGACCGCATCGCCCGCCAAATAATCGAAGATGCCGAAGCCAGCGGCGACTTAAAACCCGGCGACACCGTCGTTGAGCTCACCAGCGGCAATACCGGCACCGGCCTGGCAATCGTCTGCGCGCTCAAGGGCTATCGCTTTGTGGCGGTGATGTCCCGCGGCAATTCGCCAGAGCGCGCCCGCATGATGGCGGCGCTGGGCGCGGAAGTTGTGCTGGTCGAGCAAGGCGCCGATTCGCCGCCGGGCGCGGTATCCGGCGCTGACCTCGCGCTGGTGGAAGCGGCGGCGGCAGCAATCACGCGGGAGCGCCGCGCTTTCCGCGCCGATCAATTCCAGCTCGCCGGCAACAGCCGCGCCCATTATCTGACCACCGCCCCTGAGCTATTGCGGCAAGCTGGCGGCATCGACGCCTTTTGCGATTTTATCGGCAGCGGCGGGTCTTTCGCCGGCTGCGCGCGTTATTTCAAAGAAGTTGACCCGGCGATTCAAACTTATGTTGTCGAGCCGGCGGGCGCTGCCGTGTACGCTGGCGAGGCGGTTTCCCGCCCCAACCACAAAATCCAGGGCGGCGGCTATGCGCTGCCGGCGCTGCCGCTGGTCGACCGCGCTCTCATCGATGGCTGCCTGCAAATCCGCGATGATGAGGCGATCGCCTGGGCGCGCCGCTTGGCGGCGGAAGAAGGGCTGTTCGCCGGCGTCTCTTCCGGCGCGAACCTGGCAGCGGCGGCGCAATTGCTGCGCGGCGCTCACCGCGGCGGACGGGTCGCCATCCTGCTGCCCGATTCCGGCTTGAAATATCTCAGCACCCAGCTTTGGCAATAGCGCCGCGCTTGCCAATGCTATGCCGCGCCCGCCCGCCCATAGGGGAATTTGTCGCGCCAGCGCTGTTTGGCGGCTTCCAGCCGTTCGCGCTGCATGCTGACGCCGATGCCATAGCCAGCAGGCACCGCCAGGCGGCTGTCCGCGCCCAGCGCAAAAGGCGGCTCGGTAAGATCTTCGGCGAAATAGCGCGCGGTCGCCGAGATATCAGAGGGCAGAGTAACCGCCGGCAGCGCGGCGAAAGCGACATTGGCGGCGCGCCCCACGCCGGTCTCCAGCATGCCGCCCAGCCAAAGCGGCAGCGAATGCTCCACGCAAACTTGATATATCTCCAGGCATTCGCTGAAGCCGCCAACCCGCGCCGGCTTCAAATTGAGGATGCGCAGCGCCCCGACGCCAAGCGCCAGCCGCAGGTCGCTGGCGGATTTCACGCTTTCGTCCAGGCAGATGCGCGTTTGCAGCCGCTTTTGCAGCAGCCCGTGGTGATAAATGTCATCGTGCGCCAGCGGCTGCTCAATCATCAGCAGGTCAAAGGCGTCCAACTGCGCCAGCCGCTCGGCATCTTCCAGGCGATAATCGCTGTTGGCATCCAGCATCAGCGGGATATCAGGCTGCGCCGCCCGCACCGCCCGCGCCACTTCGACATCCCAGCCGCGTTTGATTTTCAGCTTGATGCGGCAATAGCCCTCGCTGATGCGTTTGTTGACGATGGCGACAGTATCAGCCAGCGATGGCTGTATGCCGATGCTGACGCCCACAGTCGCCGCCCCCGTTGACTCATGCCCCGCTGGCGCGTAGTGGGCGAAGAGGTCCGTCAGGCGCATGTCGTTGCTTTTGGCGAAGGCATCCCAAATTGCCGCTTCCAAGCCGGCGCGACTGTGATGATGCCCGCGGAAGCGCCGAATCAAAGCTGGGAACTGCCGCGGGTCGCTGATGCTCGCGCCCAGCGCCGCCGGGACGAGGAACTCGCGTAAGATATGCTCGGCGGTGTTTGCCGTCTCCTGCCCATAGCCGGGCCATAATTCTATTGAGCATTCGCCCCAGCCGGTCACGCCGGCCGCGGTTCTTACTTCCACCAGCACGGCGACTTTATCGGTTTCCGCGCCGAAGCTGGTTTCAAACGGCGCTTGATAAGGCAGCAGCACCGTGTGCAATTGGATGTCTTGAATCTGTATCGCTTTCAAAAGTTTGCCTTTCCCAGCAGCCATTGGTGAACCGCGCCTATTATACTGGGCATGATGCCGCCTGCCACCATCGCAAGAGTCTCGTTATACTCTGCCCACCGCTATCCCGACAAGGAGCGAAGCATGCCGCTGTTTGATATGCCATTGGAAGAACTGCGCGTCTACTGCCCGCCGCGGGCGGAACCGCCCGATTTCGACGCCTTTTGGGAAAGCACTATGGCGGATGCACGCGCTTTTGCCCTCGACCCGCGCTTTGAAGCGGCTGCTGAGGACTTCGCAACTCTCGATGTCTTTGATGTCAGCTTCAGCGGCTTTAATGGCGACCGCATCAAAGCCTGGTATATGAAGCCGCGCGGCGCTGCCGGTCCCCTGCCCGGCCTGGTCGAATATATCGGCTATGGCGGCGGGCGCGGCTTCCCGCTGGAATGGCTGGCATTCCCGTCCGCGGGCTTCGCCTATCTGGTGATGGATACGCGCGGGCAAGGCAGCAGTTGGCGCCGCGGCGATACGCCTGACCTGCCCAACGGCGCCAACCCCTCCCAGCCCGGCTTCATGACCCAGGGCGTGCTCGACCCCCAGACCTATTATTACCGCCGGCTCTATGTTGACGCGGCGCGCGCGGTCGCGGCGCTGCAAGCGCGCCCCGAAGTTGACGCGGCGCGCATCGCCGTAACTGGCGGCAGCCAGGGCGGCGGCTTGGCTATCGCTGTCGCCGGGCTGCTGCCAGCGGTGAAACTGTGCCTGGCGGATGTGCCGTTTCTCTGCCATTTTCGGCGCGCCATTGACATCGCCGGGCGCGACCCCTATCAAGAGATTGCCCGCTACCTGGCGGTGCATCGCGATAAAATCGACACCGTCTACCATACGCTCAGCTATTTTGATGGCATGAACCTCGCCGCGCGCATGGAGGCGCGGGCGCTCTTCTCCGTTGGCATCATGGATACCGTCTGCCCGCCGTCGACCGTCTACGCCGCCTACAATCACATCCGCGGCGAAAAAGAAATGCGCGAATACTATTTCAACGAACATGAAGGCGGCGGCGCCCAGCATTTGCAGGAAAAAGTTCGTTTCCTGCGCCGTCACTGGTCGCCATGAGCCGCAGCCAAGTTGTCATCCTCGGCAGCGGCACACCCAATGCCGAAGCCGACCGCGCTGGCGCCGGCATCGCCATCGCCGTTGATGATGTACCCTATCTCGTCGATTGCGGGCACAGCGTTGTGCAGCGCGTCGTGCAAGCCCATGCCGCCGGCAAAATCGCCTGGGACAGCGTCAGCCTGCGCCACCTTTTTGTGACGCATCTGCACGCCGACCACACTGTGGGCTTGCCCGATCTCTTGTATACGCCCTGGATACAGGGGCGCGCCCAGCCGCTGCAGGCTTATGGACCCGCCGGCCTGGCGGATATGGCAAAGCACCTGCAGCGCGCCTATCAGGAAAATATCCGCGAGCACCTCAGCGCCCACCCCGCCAGCGCCGCGGGCTATCAGCTGCGGGCGCATGCGGTAGGCGCCGCCCCGGTGTATCAAGACGCGCGCATACAAGTCGAGGCGCTGCCGGCGGATCACGGCGACCTGGAAGCCTACAGCTACAAGTTCACGACGCCGGACGGCGTCATCGTGCATTCTGGCGATACCAAGCCCGTGCCCGCTTTCGCCGATTGGGCGCGCGGCTGTGATATCCTGCTGCACGAAGTGTATTCCAGCGCGCGTTTCCCCCAGCGTGAGCGCGCCTGGCAGCGCTATCACGCGCGTGTGCATACCTCCAGCGCCGAGCTGGCAGCGCTGGCGCGCCGCGTCCGCCCGCGCCTGCTGGTGCTGATTCATCAGCTCTTTTGGGGGCAGAGCCCGCGCCAGCTCTGCGCCGAGATTCAGGCGAGCTATGCTGGCGCAGTCGTCAGCGCCAAAGATTTTGACATCTTCGACTTATGATGCGCAAAAACTGAGGCGAAATGCCATGCCGCCTAAGCCCATTTTCCAGCCGCTGAACTTTGAGCGCCTCGACGCTGCGGAACAACTGCGGCGCTCGCGGGAGTTCCTGCGCGTTATGCGCCAGCGGCGCAGCGTGCGCGCATTTTCCCGCGAGCCGGTGCCGCTCGCCTTGATCGAAAATGCCATCCGCGCCGCTGGTTCCGCGCCTTCCGGCGCCAATCAGCAGCCCTGGACCTTCGTTGTCGTCAGCGACCCCGCGCTCAAGCGGCGCATGCGCCAGGCTGCCGAGGCGGAAGAAAAAGAGAGCTATGAGCGGCGTATGAGCCAGGAATGGCTGGAGGCGCTGGCGCCGCTGGGCACCGATTGGCAAAAGCCGCATATCGAAGAAGCGCCATATATCATCGTCGTCTTCCGCCAGGCTTATGGCTTAGACTTTGACGCGGACAGCGGCGCGGAAACGCGCTCGCGGCACTATTACAGCGAAGAATCGGTCGGCATCGCCGTTGGCTTTTTGCTGGCGGCGCTGCAGATCAGCGGGCTCGCCACCTTGACGCATACGCCCAGCCCGATGAAGTTCCTCAGCGAAATCCTGCAGCGCCCGCCGAACGAACGGGCATTTGTGCTGATTCCTGTCGGCTACCCCGCCGCGGACGCAAAAGTCCCCGCTATCAGCAAAAAGCCCCTGGGCGAGATTATGGTTCTGCGCTGAAACGCCCCATGGCTTGGGATGAAGCGCTGCGCTACATAACACGGCATCAACACATTAGCTCTTGGGGCATCCTGCCGATATACCCGCATCGCCAGCCAAAATCCAAGCAAATGTATACACAATTAGACGCGCCGCGCTTGAAAGCCGCCGCCGCCTATGGTATTTTTCGGCTCGCCATATCGCATCGCCGCGCCGCGCGGCATAGAGAGGAGCAGCCCCTGTGAAAGACCCCGTCGGGAAAGAGCCGCTGCAAAACATCATCGAGATTGTGCTGATATTCATGCTTGTCTGCGTTGTCTGCCTCATCGCTTTGGTATTGCTCGGTCCCTCGCTGGGGGATATGCTCGCGGGCTTAAAGACGATGCTGGTGCCCGGCTAGCGCCCGCCCGCGTCGATTGCCGCCGCCGCCAAGGTATGTTATAGTGATTTTAGGCGGCAAGGCAAATCCCGCGCCGAAAGCAATCGCAGGAGTGTACACATGCCCAGGAATTGGAAAACCGTAGAGGGGCAAGGCTTGGTGGAATACGCCTTGATTCTTGTGCTGGTGGCGGTTGTGGTCATCGTTATCCTGCTGCTCTTGGGTCCCGCGATCGGCAATATCTTTTCCAACATCGTGGACAGCTTGAACCCGACCGCGACTCTCACGCCCACGCCAGCCAGCTAGGGGCAGGCCGATGCTATTACAAGAATTGTCGGAAGCCATTGGCGTCAGCGGCGAAGAAGACGAAGTGCGCGCGATTGTCCTGCGCGAAATCCGCGATGTCGTCAGCGAGCTGACTGTGGACGCCCTGGGCAATGTTATCGCCATCCAGCGCGGCAGCAGCCATCCCGACTATCAAGTGATGATCGCCGCCCACATGGACGAAATCGGCATGATGGCGACCGCTGTCGACGCCAATGGCTTGATACAATTCACCAATGTCGGCGGCATTGACGCGCGCATTTTGCCGGGCTTGCGCGTGAAAGTGGGGGCGCGGCGCAAGCGCGGCGTCATCCAATGGAAGCCGATACACCTGGGGCGCGACCCCAAAACAGCGAGCATCGAGAGCCTGCGCATCGATGTCGGCGCCAGCGACAAATCCGCCGCCAAGCCCGGCGACCGCATCGCTTTCGACAGCCAGTTCCGCCAGCTCAGCGATACGGTGGTGCGCGGCAAGGCATTTGACGACCGCGTCGGCTGCGCCGTTTTGATAGACATTTTGCGCGCGGGACCCTATCCCGTGACGGTGGCGGCGGCTTTCACCACCCAGGAAGAGATTGGCTTGCGCGGCGCGCAAGTGGCGGCGCAGCGGCTGCAGCCCGACGCCGCCATCGTGCTTGAAGGCACCTATGCCTATGATGTGCCCGACCCGCTGCTGGAGCCTGATGCCGGCGATGTGCCCGGCAACCCCGGCACACGGTTCGGCGCGGGCGCGGTCATCACCCTCGCCGACCGCCAGATGATCACCGACCCGCGCGCCATCGCCTTCCTGCGCCAAAGTGCCGAAGCGAATGGCATCGCCTATCAAGTGAAAACTATGGGCGGCGGCGGCACTGATGGCGGCGCGATCCACCTGGCGCAGACGGGTGTGCCCGTCATGCCGATATCAGCCCCCTGCCGCTATATCCACACGCCAGCGGCGCTGCTGAATCTTGAAGATTACCAGAGTGTGCTGGCATTGGCGCAGGCGGCGCTCAATACCATCCAGCCCGAAACTTTCCAACGCGCCTGAGCGCCGAGCTTATTCCGGGATTTCCAGCTCTTGCCCGACGGTTAAGCGGTCGGGATTAATCAAATTGTTGAGCGCGATAATCGCGTTGACATCAGCGCGGTATTGCAGCGAGATGCTCTCCAGCGTATCGCCCGCGGAAACGACATGGATGCGCGGACCCGGCGTCGGGCTGTCGGCGGGCGCGGCTTCTTCGCTGACGGGCGAGGCGGTTGGTATCACGGGCGGCGCGCTCTCTTCGGCGCTCGCGGGCGCTTCTGGCTCCGGCGCATCCGCGGGCGTTTCTGGCTCCGGCGCTTCGGTCTGGCAGCCGGGTATCAGCAGCAGTTGGCTGATGGACAGGGCGTCCGACTCCAGTTGATTCTGCTGCAAAATATCGTCCACCGTCGTGCCCCAGCTTAAGGAGAGGCGGAAGAGCGTATCGCCCTGCAAAACGGAATAGACGCAGGCGTCAGCGGGGTTCAGCTGTTCTTCAAAGGTCAAGGTTGGGGTGGCGGGCGCCAGGCGCGTAATATCAAGCGGCGGCACCGTCAACTGCGCCAGCAGCACCTGCGTCGCGCGCGGCGCGCCCGCGGCCGCTTGCTCGACCTGCCCGGGCACCGTCTCCGGCGTGATGTAGGCTTCCCGCGTTACCACCACCGCGCCGACCGCTTCGCCGCCGCCTTCAAGCGCCGCCGACGGGCTGGTTGCCGCGGGCGCTTCCACGATTGCACTGTCCACTTGCTGGAAAGGCTCTTCGGTCTGGCGATAGCAGCCCGCCAGCGTCAGCGCGCAGAATATACAGGAGATGAGCAGATTTAGCTTCATCGGGGGCAGCCCTCCCAACACAGATACAAGCGCAGCCCCCAGTATAATGCCGCCGCGCAAAGCGCGAAAGCGCGCCGGCGCGTTTTTCCGGCGCGCTTAGGCAAGTTGCGGCAGCGCCGTCAGCGCCCGGTCAATCGCCGCTTGCGGATACTCATAATCGCTGAGCTGCCCGCCGAGGTAAGCGTCATAAGCGCTCATATCGAAGTGCCCATGCCCGCAGAGGTTGAAGAGGATGACACGCTCTTCGCCCGCTGCTTTCGCCGCCAGCGCCTCGCGGATGGCGCCGGCGATGCCATGCGCCGCTTCTGGCGCCGCGATGATGCCTTCCGCCTTGGCAAAGGCGATCGCCGCGCCGAAGGTTTCCATCTGCGGGATGGCGTACATCGACATCAAATCTTGATCCCAAAGCTCGCAGATAATCGACGCCATGCCATGATAGCGCAAGCCGCCCGCGTGCAGCGGCGGCGGCACAAAGCCATGCCCCAAGGTATACATTTTGACCAGCGGCGTCATGCCGACGGTATCGCCGAAATCATAGGCGTATTTGCCGCGGGTCAAGCTGGGGCAGGCGGCGGGCTCCACGCCCAGCAGCTTGGTGCTTTTGCCCCCGCTTAAGTTCTGCCGCAAGAAGGGCAGGACGATGCCGGCGAAATTGCTGCCGCCGCCAGTGGGCGCGACCACAACATCGGGGTAAGCGCCCGCCAGCTCCATCTGCTGCAGCGCCTCTTGCCCGATGACGGTCTGGTGCATCAGCACATGGTTCAAGACGCTGCCCAGGGCGTATTTGTATTTGCCGCCGCTGGTCGCCGCCGCTTCCACCGCCTCGCTGATGGCGATGCCCAGCGAGCCGGTGCTGTCCGGGTCCTTCTCAAGGATGCCGCGCCCGGCATTGGTGGCGTCGCTGGGGCTGGCGGTTACGCTGGCGCCAAAACTCTGCATGATGGCGCGGCGATAGGGCTTCTGCTGATAGCTGATGCGCACCATATACACGATGCACTGCATATCAAAAAAGCTGCAGGCTTGCGCCAGCGCCGTGCCCCATTGCCCGGCGCCGGTCTCGGTCGTCAGCCCGCTGATGCCCTCCTGCTTGTTGTAATAGGCTTGCGCCGTCGCCGTGTTGAGCTTGTGGCTGCCCGAGGGGGATACGCCTTCGTATTTGTAATAGATATGTGCCGGCGTATCGAGCGCTTTTTCCAGCCGCCGCGCCCGCAGCAGCGGCGTGGGACGCCAGAGCTTGTAGATTTCCCGCACTTCGTCAGGGATTTCGATCCAGCGCTCCTGGCTGACTTCTTGCAGGATTAACTGCATGGGGAAAAGCGGCGCCAAGTCCGCTGGTCCCACGGGTTGATGCGTTCCCGGGTGCAGCACTGGCGGCAGCGGGCGCGGCAAATCGGCTTGTACATTGTACCAGTGGCTTGGTATCGCGCTCTGGGGCAGGTCAAATCGAATCGTCTCGGACATGAGGAAGTCTCCGTCGCCTGGCTAATCTGGGGAGATTATGCCCGTCCGCCCGCGCCGGCGCAACTGCGCCGCTGGACAGCGCCTAATTCTCGTTGACCGCCGGCGGCTGCGCCAGCGACAGCTTCTCCGTCAGCAGTATCAGCGCGGATACTCGGGTATCCAGCGCATTGGCGATGGCGAACATCGCCCGCAGCGAGGGCGACTTCAAGCCGCGCTCGATTTCGCTGATATAGGTGCGGTGCAGCCCCGAACGAAAACCAAGTTCCTCTTGCGATAAACCGAGCTCCCGCCGCCGCTTGCGCACAACTTCGCCGAAGATGCTTTCGAATGGACGCATAGCACAATTGTCCGAGTACTGCGCCAATTCTCTACAGACTATTGACTGAATACAAAATGCAGTCTATAGTGTGCAATCCGCGCGCCTGCGCGCTGGAGATGCCTGTTCATACAGCTGAACCCCGGGGAGGCAGAAAAAATGAAAAGAATACAGATACGCGCCGCGCTGCTCTTTTCCTTACTGCTTATAGTCTTTCTTTCGCGGGGGGGGGGGCTAAATCCCTTGAGCGCGCAGGACAACAACGGAGAGGTGATGCTTTCCTGGAGCCCCCACAGCCCCAGCGGCGCCGGGCTTCAAGTGTGGTATGCGATAAATTTTCGGGTAACAGAAACCGATTGGCAGGAATACAAAACGCAGGCGACCAGCTACACATTTACCGGGCTGACTGTGGGCACTTCCTACGATTGGTATATTGATGTCTACAACTGCACCGCCACTGAAGCCTCTGGCTATGCCAATGGGCAGGCGGGCGTGCCAAGCTGCGCGGCGCAGGTTACCCAGGGACCTTCGGGCGCTACCATGGCGATTAACCCGTCGCCACCGACAGCGACGCCGACCGCAACCGCGACGCCAGTGCGCCCGACACCGGTGCCGCCGACGCCTGATCCAAATGAGACGCCGCCATTAATCCCGACAGCGACGCCGCCCGATACCAGCGGCTCTATTACTATCTCTTGGCAGCCCGCGACGGATCCAGCGGGCGGCAAAATCTGGTACTGGGTGCATTACGCGCTTGACAGCGTAATTACCGACAAGCGCTCCATCTCCTTCAGCGGCTTGGAAGCTGGCAGAGAATACAACTGGGATGTCGATTCCTATTCCTGCTTTCCGGGCGAAAAAGTGCTGAGCGGCTGTTCGCAAATCAGCAATCCGGATACGCCGCATGCGTCGGGCAGCGCGATTGCCCGCGGCGGGCGCTCCCGCAGCGGCGATAGCGGTGACAGCGGTGGTGGCGGTGGCGGTGGCGCGGCTGCCGTCAGCGAAACACCCACGCCGCTGCCCGAATTTTATCACGACCACAATGTTGCTGTTACTTGCCCGGCGGCTGGCTTCTGCTCGCCGAACTATCAGAAGCTGACGAACTCGATGGTGGGCAGTGTGGACATCATCGAGCAAGGCATCCTGTCGACAACCAATGTCTGGGGCGTCGTCCCGGCGGGGACGCGCGTCTGCTTCATCGGGCAGACTGGCGGCGGCGTGATGTTCAAGGATTCGTCGATAACGCCGCATCCGATTTTCTGGCTGGCGCATTATATGCTTGGCGACGACACCTGCGTGGACATACCGGGGGAGGGCACCGTAGCTTTGGTTAGGGGGGGAGGTTCTCCCTCGGTTTCCGCGCCGCCGCCGGTGCCGCCGCCGCTGCATCAGCTGCCGCCGCCAATCTGCCACATCAAGCTTGATGACACGCTCTTCCTGCGCGCCACGCCTAATGGGCAGATAATCGGGCTGGTCTGGCTCAATACAGAAGTGCCGGTCTTCGCCGAGGACGAGCACTGGTATCAGGTGGAATTTGAGGGGCAGGTCGGTTACATCAGCCGCTTTCACCGCCGCGTGCTTTCTGGCAGCTGCTAGCGTCTCTGGCAAAACTCAAATGCTCCCATTCCCTCTTCTGGGGATGGGGGCTTTTTCGATAGCATCCAGCGAAAGGCCGCTACATCACCCCCGCTTTTCTGCGGATATACAGAAAAAAACTCAGTAAATGCAAGTACTTTATGCGACAATCTAGGGGTAACTGAGCAGGCTGTACACAGCCCTTACCACCGAGAACACAGAGGAAAATTGAGCACACCGAGTAAAGATTTAAAGAGATTTCTCGTGCTTTTCTCGGTGTATCTCGGTGGTAAAAATCCTTGTCGAATCTCCGCGCTTACGAATTCCAACTTCTTTGTTGTACTTACATCTGCGCGGCGGTGGCGCTCAGTAGAGCTCGGGGCGGCGGTCTTCAAAGACGGGGATGGCTGCCCGCGCGGCGGTAACTTGCGCCAGGTCAATCTCCGCCGTCAGCAGGTCCTCGTCCCCGCCCGCTTCCAGCACGATGCCGCCCCAGGGGTCGATAATCATGGAGTGCCCGCCGAAGCGGGTGCCGCCGGTATCGCCGCAAGAATTGCTGGCGATGACGAAGCATTGATTTTCGATAGCGCGGGCGATGAGCAGGGCGCGCCAATGCGCGATGCGGGCGCGGGGCCACTCGGCGCAGATGAGCATCAGCGCCGCCTTATCCGCCACCGCATAGCGGCGAAAAAGCTCGGGAAAGCGCAAGTCGTAACAGATTGCCAAGCCCGCGCTTGCCCAGGGCGTCGCCAGCGCTATCGGCGCTGCGCCTTCGCCCAGCCAGCGGTGCTCGTCAAAGAGGCGGAAGAGATGAATCTTGCGATAAACAGCGCCCAGCGCGCCAGCCGCCGTGTAGAAGGCGGCGCTGTTCATAATCTGGCTGCCGCGCCGCTCCAATAGCGAGCCATAGATGGCGATGTCATAAGCGCGCGCGCAGCCCGCCACCTGCGCGAACATGCCGCCGCCCAATTCCGCGGCGTACGCGGGAGCATTAGGCAGGTCGTAGCCCGTTGACCACAGCTCGGGCAGCAGTATCAGCTGGGCATCGCCCGCCGCCGCTTCGCCAATCATACGCTCCGCGGTTACGAGATTGTCTTCCACGCGGGACTTCTTTATGTGCATTTGCCCGAGGCTGATGGCGAGCTTGGTCATGGCATAGCTCCGATTGTGCGCGATTTTCCCCTAGAGTGTAGCCGATGCGCGCCCGCGCTTCAATCAAAAGAAGAACAGAAGCAGGGCAATTGCATCAGAAAATTATTCACCGCAGAGACACAGATGTACTTGCAACAAAGTACTTGGAAATGTAGGGGCGAGCCTTGGCTCGCCCCTACGGCTTGGGATGTTGTGTGGGTATGAGATACCAGGATAAAGGTCATTTTGTTTTCGCATTACTTACTTGCACTTACTTCTGTGCCTCTGTGGCAGTTTTTGGGCGACCCGCCGTAGGCTGTTGAAAAACACCCCCATCCCCCAGCCCCATTCGCCATAGAGATGGCGCATAGAGCGTAGGGTGGGGGAAAATGAGTATTTCAACAGCCTACGCCGGTTCACCCTTACCGGTTTGAGGAATGGTGAAATCCCCCGCCCGCGCGCGCGTCCGCCGCCGCGAACAGTGCTATACTGCCAACTATGGACGGGCACAGCCAACTCTCTTCTCTCATACAGCGGGCAAAAGCGCGCGGGGACGCCGCCTTCTGGCTCAGCCTTATCGACGCGCTGGAGCCCGCCGCGCCCATTTTCGCCCAGGGCTTGCTGGTAACGCAGCCGCTTGCCAATCTTTTGAATGGCGCTGATGCCCTGCGCGAGCTGGCGGAACTGCTGGAAGCGCCCGATGGCATCAACACCTTGCGCCAGCGCCTGGCGGACGCCTCCCCGGAGTAAGCGCTATGGACGCGACCACCCTGCAAGTGATAAGCATCGCGTTTGTGCTGATGACGGCGCTGCTGGTCTATACCGCGCGCTATCAACAGGGGCGGCGCGGGCGGCGGCGCAACTGGCGGCGCATGCCCGCGCTGGAGCGCCTGCCCGGCTGGACGGCGCGCTCGATCGAAGCTGACAAGCCGCTGCATTGCGCTTTTGGCGGCGCGGCTATCGGCGGCGAGCATACCGCGGCCGCCTGCGCCAGCGCCGAGTTTTTCCATCATGTGATAGCGGGCGCGCAGCAGTCGGACAGCGCGCCGATAGTCTCGACAGCGGCGGCGACAACCCTGCCGCTGGCGCAGGACAACTTGCGCCGCGCCTGGGAGGGCAACGCGCTCTCCCGCGCGCAATGGTACCCGACGGGCGAGCGCTCGCTGGCTTATGCCGCCGGGCTGACGGCGGCGCTTCAAGACAGTGATGAACCCGCCGCTCACCTCCTGGCGGGCTCATTTGGTCCCGAGCTGGCGCTGCTGCTGGACGCGGCGGACCGGCGCGGGCAAGGCAGCCTCGCCGTCAGCGACCAGTTGGAGGGGCAAGCGGTCGCCTATGCGATGGCGGATGCCGTCTTGATTGGCGAAGAGCTTTTTGCCGCGCCTGCCTATGTCAGCGAGGAAGGGCGGGCGGGCATTGACGCCGCCGCGCTGGATGCCTGGCGCGGGCTGCTGATTTTGTTCCTGGCGCTGCTGCTGCTCTTCAACCTGGCGCGCGCCCTCGCCCCGCAAAATTGGCTGATAATTGTGCTGGGCGGCGCGGCTCTGCTGCTGCTCGCCGCCGTGCTCAGCCGCAGGGGATAGCGCGATGGGCTTCTTACAGCGGCTGGGCAGCGCATTTTCCGCAATTATCGCCTTTCTTGTCGGCGTCATCACGCTGGTCAGCCTGCTTTTGGGCGGCAACCCCGGTCTCTTTGGCGATTTGCCACAAGCGGCGGATTTGGCGGCGCTGCTGGCGCTGCCGGCGGCGGTGCTGCTGCGGCTGGTGGCGCTGGTCATCGCGCTTGGCGTGCTGATAGGCATCGCCAATTTGCTGCTGACGCATGCCCAGCGGCTCATGCGCGGGCGCGCCCTCAGCGCGGCGTTGTTGGGCAGCTTCGCGCTCACGCTTTTTTGGTATGTCGCGCGCGCTGGCGATACTTCCCTGCTGGAAGCGGTGCAATTGCCGATTGAATCATCGCTGGCGGCGCTGCTCTGCTTGACGCTTGTGGGCGGCGCTGCCCGCGTCATCGCAAAACGGGCGGATATCTGGAGCCTGCTTTTTGTGCTGTCGCTGCTGATTGTGCTGCTTGCCAGCCTGCCCTGGGCAGAGCTGGAGCCCCTGCGCGCCTGGCGGGATTGGCTGCTGCGCGTGCCTGTCAGCGCGGGCACCCGCGCCTTGCTGCTGGGCATCGCTCTGGCGACAGTGGTGGCTGGCGTCCGCATCGCCCTGGGGCAAGATCGCGCCTATCGCGGCTGATGGCTGGCAGAATGATAAATTGACGATGAACTGCCGATGAACGACGACTTTAATTGGCTGGAATATGCCGAGCCGCTGGCAGAAGCGCCGCCAGCGCCGCGGCCGAGCGCGCTCCAGCGCCTGCGCGCCCGTTTCGGCTGGCTGCGCCTGCCCGGCTTGATGCGCCGCCTGCGCCTGCCCAAGCTGCGCCGCCGCCGCGGCGGGCAAAATGCGGACGCGGGCTATGCCCTGCTGGAAGCGCGGGACGAGCGCCCCATCTCCCAACTGGATGCGCGGCTGCTGGCGCTGCGAGAGCGCGCCGAGCCCGCCATCAATGCGGAGGCGGCGCTTTCTACAGTCGACGAATTGCTGACGACGCCGCCGCTGCAAGAAAAACCCGGCGGCCTGATAAGCGCCGCCGCCCTCTCCCAGGCGCAGCGGCAGCAAGTGCAAATGCTGCAAGATATCGTCGGCGCGCCAGCGCCAGCTGCCGCCAGCGGCGAGCCCGCCCGCCTGGGCGCGCTGCCGGGTTTGACCCTGGGCGGCGCGCCGCGGCTCTTGCTAGCCGTGAGTATGCTGCTGGCGGTCTGCCTGCCATTTGTCGCCTCCGAATATGTTGTGGACGAGCTGCCGCCATCAGATTTTGGCGGCGACCGCGCGGACGCAGCCGCGGCATTTGAACAGCTCAACACCCTCACCGGCACGGATTATGTGCTGGTGGCGCTGGAATATGGTCCCACATCCGCTGGCGAGCTCGACCAATTGACCGACCTTTTTCTGCGGCAAATCTTCGCCCAGCGCGCCAAACCGCTGATTGTCAGCAGCAACCCCATCGCCATCGCGCACGCGCAAAATATCATCAAACGCATAAACGGCTCGGTTGCCGCCGCGGGCTTGAAACTCGTCAACAACGCCGATTATTTCCTGCTGCGCTATCTGCCGGGCGGTGCGCTGGGCACGCGGGAACTGCGCGAAAACTTCGCCGATGTCGCCCGCGTCTCGGCGCGGGGCGAGCTGATTAATCGCAATTTTAAGGCGCTGACGGATATGAAGCTGCTGCTGCTGGTGGCGGAAAGCATCGATGTCATGCGCAACTGGGTGGAGCAGGTGCTGCCCGCTTCCCAGCGCTTGACGCTGCTCGCCGCCACTGGTTATGCCGCCCAGCCGCTGGCGCAAGCCTATGCCGATAGCCAGGAGCGCATCATCGGCATCATCGCCGGCGCGCGCGATGCCTATACCTACGCCGAAAAACTTGAAGCCGCCTACAGCACCTTCAAGCCCGAGGGCGCGCCGCAAGCGCCCCTCCCGCAGCCGACAGCGCCGCCGCTGACGCCCGCGCCCGAAAGCGAAATCGAAGCGCCCGCGCTGATAGCGACAGTGGCATCGCCCGTGCCCGCGGCGGCAACCGCATCGCCGACGCCGCTGGCATCGCCCACCGTGCCCAGCATCCCGTCGGTCACGCCGCCGCCCACCGCCAGCCCGACTCCCCCGCCAAGCCCCACTCCCGAGCCGGTTTGGCTGGTCGAAGTGACATCGGAAGATACAGCGCGCATCCGCCGCGGACCGACAACCGTGGATGACATCCTGCAGCTGGCTTACGCGGGCGATACCTTCGAGGTCATCGGCACCAATGGCGATGGCAGTTGGTACAATATCCTGCTGTCGCCGCGCATCAATGGCTGGATTGCCGCTTTCCTGGTCGAAGAGCGCTATGAAGCGGGGGGAGCGACCGCCGCCGATGCCAGCGCCAGCCTGCCGCGGGAGCAGACGCTGCTGCGCTGGGACTATCGCGCCAGCCTGGGCAAAAATCAGCCGCGCCTCTATCAAGTGAATCCAACCGACACCAGCATCGACTGGGAATATGTGCTGCTGCGCGACCGCTCTTTGGAAGCGCCGCGGCTGGCAGCGCTGTCCCTGGGCACTTTGGCAGCGGCGCTGATAATCGTTATTGGCAGTGTGGTCGGCGCGCTGCGCGCCATTGGCGGACGCCGCCAACCGCCAGCGAGCGAGGCAAAAAGCTGATGGCGGAAGCCACAATCACGCTCGCCGGCTTTGTGCTGACCTTGATGGTCTTCAGCTATCTGCTGGGCGATTTGCCGTATATCGGCAATCTGTATCGCATCGCCGTGTACATTTTTGTGGGCATGGCGGCAGCATTCACCGCCATCGTCAGCTATGAGGGGCTGCTGCTGCCCTATCTGCAGGATATTCAAGACCCAACAACGAGCTGGACGGCGCTGGGCAGCGGCGCTGATATTGTCATTTTCAGCGCCGCCGCGCTCATCGGCGCGCTGCTGCTGTTGAAGCCCATCGGCGCGTTGAGCTGGCTGACGAACAGCGTCTTCGCTGTTCTCATTGTGGTGGGGGCGGCGGTGGCGGCTGTCGGCGCGTTGAGCGGCACGCTCATCCCCTTGATGAGCGCGACCGGCACCCTGCCCGCCGCTTTCCTCAGCGATTTTACGGCGACTGTCGATGCGCTGCTGATTGTGCTTGGCACCTGC
The DNA here is from genome assembly GCA_022825675.1 of Anaerolineae bacterium. GTDB lineage: Bacteria > Chloroflexota > Anaerolineae > Aggregatilineales > Phototrophicaceae > UBA6055. The sequence goes on from JAJDWK010000013.1 coordinate 20,415, forward strand.
ACCGGCTTATATTATTTCCACTATCAGGCGCGGGCGGGAGATGATGGCGCGCCAGCGCCCAGCCGCCTCAGCAGCGGCTTGCGTTATATCGGCAAAGCCTTCCTCGTGACCGCGCTGGGCGCCATCTACGCCTCGACGCTGCTCAGCAGTTTGACGATTCTGACGGAAAGAATCGGCTTCCTCTTCAGCATCGGGGGCTGAGCATGGGCAAGACGCCGATACGCTCGATACTGGCGGCTGATTTTGGCAGCGCCAATACGCGCGCGCTGCTTTTTGCGGCGGTGGATGGGCAGTACCGGCTGGTGGCGCAGGGCAAAGGACCCTCGACAATTGCGCCGCCGCGGGATAATGCCCGGCTCGGCTTGAGCAAAATCCTGCGGGAAATCGGCGCGGCGACGGGCAGGACCTTGCTGGACGCGCAGGATGCCGTCATCCGCCCCCAGCGGGACGGGAGCGCTGGCGTCGATGTCTTGCTTTGCTCCGCCAGCGGGCTGCAGCCGCTGCGCGCGGCGCTCATCGGGCTCTATCCGCAGCACAGCATCGCCGCCGTCAAACGCGCGATCGCGCCATTTTATCTCGACATTGTGGCGGAAGCGCACCTGGAAGATGGGCTGAGCGCCCGCGGGCGCCTCAACCGCATCGTGCAAAGCAAGCCGCAGCTGCTCATCATCACTGGCGGCACCGATGGCGGCGCGCGCGCCGTTTTGCTGGAGATGCTTTCCCTGGCGCGGCAGGCGCTGGCATTGCTGCCGCGTGACGAGAAACCGGCGCTGCTCTATGCCGGCAACAGCAGCTTGACATCAGCGGCGCGGCAAATGCTGAGCCAGCGCGCGGAGCTGCATATCGCGCCGAATATCCGCCATCACGGCGGCGAACGGCGCGAGCCGCTGCAAGCGGCATTGCAGCGGCATTTTGCCGAGCGCCTGGGCAGGAGCCCGCGCTTCCGCCACATTGACGACATGTGCGAAGGCGGCATCCAGCCAACGGCGCGCGGGCTGGAGACGATGACGGCATTCTTCTCACGCATGGCGAGCGGCGATGTGCTGGCGATCGATATCGGCAGCGCCCGCTCCCAGCTCGCTTTTGCCAGCCGCGGCGAAGTTGTGAGCGCTGTGCGCAGCGATATCGGCTTGGGGCACAGCGCCGCCTCCACCCTGGACTTGATGGGGGCGGATGCGCTGCGGGATTGGCTGCCCTTCCACCCGCGCAAGGGCGAGCTGGCGCGCTACGCGCGGGACAAGCGCCGGCGCTTCGCCGCCAGCCCGCTGGATATGCGCGAGCGCTATCTGGAATTTGCGCTGCTGCGCGCCAGCCTGCACTTGCTGCAAAGGCAGTTGGCGGGGGCGCTGCCAGGCACGGGCATGCAGCTTTCGCGGGAGCGCATCGCCCTGGCGCTGATTTCTGGCGGCGCTTTCCTCAGCAGCGGGCAGGGCGCGCTGGATATGCTGCTGCTGGCGGATGCGCTGCTGCCCGAAGGCATCATGCAGGTCAAGGCGGACCCCTATGGCGCGCTTTCGGCGCTGGGCACGCTCGCCAGCATCGAGCCGACAGCGGTGGTGCAGCTGCTCGGCGGCAAGGCGCTGCAGGATGTCGGCTATCTGATACGGGCGAGCGGGAGCGCGCCCGCCGGTGCCACGGTCATGAACATCAAGCTGCAGCGGGCTTCTGGCGCCGCGCTCGCCAAAGAGCTGAAAGCGGGCGAAGTCTGGCGGCTGCCGCTGCCCGCGGGGGAAAGCGCCGAGCTGCAGATTCAAATGCGGCGCGGCGCGGCAATCGGCGGCAAACGGCGGCTGCAGCGGGAGCTGCGCGGCGGGCGTGGCGGGCTGCTCTTTGACGCGCGGCTGGATGCCCTGCCGCCTTCCGCTTCCGTCAGCGAGCGGGCGGTGATGATGCTGCGCTGGCTCGCCGCGGTGACCGGGCGCGAGCACCCGGTCGCCATCCCCGAAGACTGGCTGGCGCTGCCGGGCTGATGGCGGCGGGCATCCAGCCAGAAGCCGCCCAATTTTCCTCTGTAAGCGCAACAAAGTTGTTGCAATTCGTAAGCGCGAAGATTCGACAAGGATTTTTACCACCGAGTACACCGAGTACACCGAGAAAAGCATGAGAAAATCTCTTTACATCTTTACTCGGTGTGCTCAATGTTCCTCGGTGTTCTCGGTGGTAAGGGCTGTGTACAGACTATCTCAATAGATTATCTTGATAAATGAAGAAGCAAAGAGCCATTTCAAGAAAAAACTTTGTGTCCTTTGTGTCTTTGTGGTGAATAAAAAATTGACTTAATTGCCCCCAACGGCGGGAGTGTCTAGCAGGCGCTGTCTATGCCTGCTAGAATGACGCCATCAAGACGCGCGCAGCAAAGACGGAGTGCGGACGCCATGAGCAACCCCTTGCTGGAGATTCAAAAATACGGGCAGAGCGCCTGGCTCGATTACATCCATCGCGATGATTTGGGCAATGGCGCGCTGCAGCGGCGCATCGACGACGAGGGCGTGCTCGGCGTAACCTCCAACCCCTCCATCTTCCAAAAAGCCATCGGCGATTCCGACACTTATGACGCCGCCATCCTGACGATGCTGGACCTTGAGGCGCAGGACATCTATGAAGCGCTGGCTATTGAAGACATCCAAAACGCGACTGACCTGTTCCGCCCGATATACGAGCGCAGCGCGGGCGGCGATGGCTATGTCAGCCTGGAAGTTTCGCCGCTGCTGGCGCGTGATACCGCCGGCACCATCGACGAAGCCAAGCGCCTCTTCGCCACCGTCGACCGCCCCAACCTGATGATAAAAATCCCCGCCACGCCCGAGGGCATCCCCGCTATCGAAGCGGCGATTGCCGCCGGCATCAATGTCAATGTTACGCTCATTTTCGCGCTGGAAAATTATATCGAAGTGGCGGAAGCCTTCATCCGCGGCTTGGAGCGGCGGCAGCGCGCGGGCGCGGCGGTGGCGCGGGTGGCTTCGGTCGCCAGCTTCTTCCTCAGCCGCATTGATGTGATGGTGGACCAAATGCTCGAAAATAATATCCGCGCCGCCCAGGTGCAGCAGGATACCGCCCGCATCGCCGCCAACCGCAAGCTGCTGGGGCAGACCGCCATCGCCAACGCCAAGCTGGCATACCGCGCCTTCCAGCGCATCTTTGAAGGCGAGCGCTTTGCTGAGCTGCGAGCGGCGGGGGCGCAGGTCCAGCGCCCGCTGTGGGCGTCCACCAGCACCAAAAATCCCGCTTATCCCGATACGCTTTATGTCGATAATCTCATCGGGCGGCACACGGTCAACACGCTGCCGCCGGCGACATTGGCGGCGTTCAAAGACCATGGCAGCGCTGCCGATAGCATCAGCAGCGAGCCCGAAAGCCTGCTGCCGCCCGCCGAGGCGCTGGACAGACTGGCGGAAGTCGGCATCGACCTCAGCCAAGTTACCGCCCGCCTGCAAGAGGACGGCGTTGACGCTTTCATCGACTCGTTCGAGACATTGCTGGCGCAGGTGGCGGCGAAGCGCACGCTTTTGCGCAGTGGCATCATCGAACGCAGCAAGCTGGCGCTGGGCATATACAGCGGCGCTGTCGAGCGCGCCGTCGCCCAGTTGGATGCCAGCCATGCTAATCCGCGGCTGTGGAACAAAGATGGCAGCCTGTGGAAATCCCACGCGCCGACACTCGAAAAAATCGTCAAGCGCCTGGGCTGGCTGGATATCGACAGCACTATCGACCGCGCGCGCCTGCAAGCTTTACAAGACAGCGTTGGCGGCGGGCGCTTCCAGCATGTGCTGCTTTTGGGCATGGGCGGCAGCTCACTAGCACCGGAAGTGCTTGCCGCCACCTTCGGCGCGCAGGCGGGCTTCCCGCGTTTGACCGTGCTGGACAGCACCGACCCGGCGCGCATCCGCCAGGTGGAAGCGGCAATCGCGCTTGATAAAACGCTGTTTGTCGTCGCCAGCAAATCGGGCGGCACCGTGGAGACTTTGGCGCTGCATCGCTATTTTTGGCAGCGGACCGGTGGCGCTGCCGAGCAGTTCATCGCCATCACCGACGCTGGCTCCCAGTTGGAGAAGACGGCGCGCGCGGCGGGCATGCGCGATATTTTCCTCAACCCGGCGGATATCGGCGGGCGCTACAGCGCGCTGAGCTATTTTGGCATGGTGCCCGCCGCGCTGATTGGCTTGGACCTCGACGCGCTCTGGGCGAGCGCCGATACCATGCTCGGCGCTAACGGGGAGAGCATCCCGGCGCAGTATCACCCCGGGCTGCTGCTGGGCGCGGTCATCGGCGCGCTGGCAAAAGAAGGGCGGGACAAAATTACCATCGTCACCACGGACTCCATCGCCAGCTTCGGCAATTGGGCGGAGCAGCTATTGGCGGAGAGCCTGGGCAAAGAGGGGCGCGGCGCGCTGCCAGTTGTCGGCGCGACAGTCGGCTTGCCGCACGATTATGCCAGCGACCGCCTCTTTGTCTATCTGCGCGTCGATAACGATGCTGATGTGCTGGCGAAAGACAAAGCCGTGCGCGCCTTAAGAGAAGCGGGGCACCCGCGCATCACCCTGCGGCTGGCGAATGCCTTCGCCATCGCCGGCGAATTTTTCCGCTGGGAATACGCCACCGCCATCGCCGGCGCCATGCTCAAAGTCAACCCCTTTGACGAGCCCAATGTAACCGAAGCCAAAGAGGCCACCAAGGCGCTGCTGGATACCGTACAAGCGACTGGCGCGCTGCCCAGCGCGGCGCCAGTGATGTCCCGCCCGGGGCTGGCGCTGTACGCTGATGAAAGAACGCTGGACCCCTTGCGCGAGCTCTGCCGCCAGCATGGCTTTGATGGCGGCGACATCGTGCAGGTCATCGCCGCGCAGTTGGCGGGCTCGCGCGCGGGCGATTATTTTGCTTTTCTCGTCTATTTCACGCCGGATGACGAAGAAGCCCGTCTCCTAGAACAGGTGCAGCGCCGCCTGCGCCATGCCACCAAGCGCGCCGTCACCATCGGCTATGGTCCGCGTTATTTGCACAGCACCGGGCAATATCACAAAGGCGGCGGGGACAATGGCGTCTTCTGGCAGTTGACGGCGGAAGCCGCGCCCGACATCGACATCCCGGGGGGCGACTACAGCTTCGGCACGCTTTTCGCCGCGCAAGCCGCTGGCGATTTGGCGACGCTGCAAGCCCGCCAGCGGCGCGTTATCCGCCTGCACCTCAGCGGGCGGCGCGCTGATGGGCTGGAGCAATTGCTGCGGGCTATCGAGTTCGTCGCCTCGCGCCGGAGGTGAGTGCATTTAAATTCTCGTGAAAATAGAGAGCGCTTAGAAGCCTATCTCCATTGTTAGCTTGGTCAACTTGTACTGGCGATGGGTATTTAGCGTTTCCATTGCATTGAGAAAAGCTAGGTCTGCATAGATTTTCAGCCCCCAACATCGGGGACTAGCACGGTTTTGCAGACTATAGTATGCTTTTCCTTGGGAGAACCTGCCCAATGGAAAGTTGCCTCTTTTTCGGGAGTGTCTAAATGCGTGGATACACCAGCGTTTTCCCCACCCTAAATCCATGCGCCATCTCTATGGCGCATCGTCCCATAAAGAGGGAGGGACTTCAAAACAAAGTATATCTCCCCGTCCCTCATTTTGGGGATAATTCG
>JAJDWK010000064.1 GCA_022825675.1 Anaerolineae bacterium
CGCCAGCGCCCGCTTCCAGCGTTTTTGATGCTCCGCCCCGTAATCCTCCTGCGCATAGACTATTAAGGTGCTAATCAAAGCGGCGTGAGGTCCGCTGGGCACGGGCGTGTTTGTTGCCGCTGGAATCGGCGTGTTCGTCGGTGGCGGAATCGGCGTATTCGTCGCTGTCGGCAGCGGCGTATTTGTTGGCGTGGCGGTGGCAGTCGGTGTCGAAGTGGGCGTCGATGTAGGCGTCGGCGTATCATCAACTTGTTGCTGCTGCTGAGACTGCTGCTGCATCTCCGTCAGCGCATCGACCACCGGCTGCCAGCGGCTGCGGCTGTAAGTATCCGCCATCTGCTTGGCTTCAGCCAATGTCATCGGATTGGCGTGACTGCCATGCCCCAGCGCCGCCAGCGCTCGCGCCCAGCGCTTGTAATGGTCGGAAGTATCAGGCTGCTCATCGCGGTAGCCGATTAAAGTCTGAATCAGAGTTGGCACGGGTGTATCCGTGACGACCGGCGTATCCGTCGGAATAGGCGTGTCCGTCGGAATGGGCGTGTCCGAGGGTATCGGCGTATCCGACGGAATCGGCGTCGCTGTCGGCGGACCGGCGGGCGCGGTTCTCACATGCTTCGTGAGAACGGGATTGACCCCGCTCTCCAGATACGCGGTTATGCTGACAGTATAGGATATGCCCGCTTTCAATCCTTTGAAAGTATGCGAAGTCGTGCCGGCGCTGGGCGTTACGAAGTCGTAATGACCGCCGCCGCTGATTTCCACGAAATAGAGCAAGACCTTGCCCATGTCGCTCCACTGGACTTTGATGTGGTCTTTGGATACCTGGAAGATCATGCCCAGCGTGCCATCGGTGGGCAGTTGCGGCTGTTCATCCTTTTGTGGCTGCGTTATCGGCGTGTTGGTGGGTGTTGGGGTGCTCGTCGGCGTGTTGGTCGCTGTGGGAGAAGCTGTGTTAGTGGCGGTAGGCGTATTCGTCGCGGTCGCGGTGGGCGTGGAAGTTGCTGTGGCTGTGCTTGTCGCGGTGGGCGTAGGTGATGGAGTAGCCGTACTCGTCGGCGTGGCGGTCGCGGTCGGCGTCGGTGTGGACGGCGGCACATAACGCAGCGATTTCGATTTTTTCGGATGTATGGAGTTTGGACCCGGGTGCCAGGTTATGGTGAAGTCATAGCCCGTGGCAAGCGGCAGTTGAAAAGGAAACTCATTGCGGTAGAGGGGTCCAAAGGATCTAGGCAGTTTTGTTGTATATCCTTGATAGTAGAGCTCGCTATGACCGTCAATATTATCCACAGTTATCGTAAAGTAGCCGGTGTGCGTCGGCCCATCCCAGCGAAATGTCAAAGAGTGATTCCATTCCACACCGTCATGCCAGGTTCGGCCGTCCTCAACCGTGAAGGTAGTCAGCGGTTCAACGCCGGCGAAGGGCGTTGGCGTCGAGCCATTGGTGCTTACGCGCACATCGCGTCCGTCAGAGTGGTATACGCGCGATCCGTCTTGTTCAATCTGATACGGATAGATAGTAATGAGATACGACGTATTGGCTCTCAAACCGCTGATGGTGAAATCAGTGTCGCTGGTATAGCGGCGGTACGCGGGAGGTATCCAGACAAAATAACCATCCGCGCCTTTAAGCGGCGTCCAATCCAGCGAGATGCTGTTCGAGGTAACATTAGCCACCCGAACTTCAATCGCGGGACCGGGGGGGTCGGGCGTTGATGTTGCGGTCGGCGTCGGCGTATCAGTGGGCAGAACTTGCTGGTCTTGCTGCGGCTGCGCATCTTTTTTAGGCGCGGCAGTCTCGTCCAGCGTCTGAAAACTGTCCCACACAATAGACACGGGTGGATCAATGGGAATTTGGTTGCGGGCGCGTTCCTTCCAAACCCGGACATGATAGAAGGTGTTTGGCTTAAGATTCTTCAGGGTGTATACTGTGTTAGAGAGGTCTTCTCTCTTAGAGATAATAACCCCATCAAGAGCGATTACAGTATAGTATGTATATCCTCCGCTTGTAGTAATTCCAGGGATCGGATCATTCCAAGATATCTGCGCCGAATGAGCTGTGATATTTGAAGTCTGCAAATTAGTCAACTTCGGCTTTATTGGAGTTTGCACCGTGACGGTGAAATAATCTGTCGGAGTTTCAATGGTATTGTAGCCGTATTCACTCGGACCGATGGTAACCGGCTCAATGGTGATGGCATTCACCCGATTGGGGAGCAAACGGGTCACCTCTATGCCAGCAGGCGCGGTGTTATCAAACTGCTTCCAAAAAAAACCGTTTATGTAGATATTAAAGCCCACATCGCTTGCCGCTGCCGCGCCCCAAGAGAGGGTCGCCGAGTTGTAGGTAATGTTGGAAGTGGCGATGGTAGGCGCAGAGCCGCTGCTGGGTGCCGCCGTTGTTGTGAAGTGCGCATCAACCGACCGCTCATTCCCGTCTTTGTCCACCATGGTTAAAGTGAAGCTGTAGCGGGAGCTTGGCTGGAAGACGCGCTTTTGAAACAATCCCCAAGTGGTATTCCAGCCCGTAAGAAAAGAGGCACGCCATACGGCTCTATTTCTTAAATATTTATGACTCCGGACCCTGTGGCCAGCATCGCTCACATAATCGCTCATATCGACGCTTTCGGCGTCGAAGCCCTGGTCTTTAAGATAGTCAGAGAGTACGCCCCAATCCACACTGCCGCTGTTATGCGTGACATCCATAAAGGTGAGTCCGTAATTTGTTGGGTAGGGCGTTGGCGTTGGGTCCTGCGCTTGCGCCGGGGACGCGCCCAGTAGCGCGGCGATGACAAGAAACGGCAGCAAAAAATACAAAAGAGATTGCGGTACTCTGCAGGCGAACATGATCATATCTCCAATGTGGCAGCGCAAGCGCATTATGATAATCGAAGTATAAATTATATTTGCGCCGCTGTCCAGTTTTTCATGACGCGCCAAGCGCAAGCGCCACCCTTCATGGTACACTGGCGGGGACTCTGCATAAGCGCGGGAAGGGCAGGCATGGGGCGCATCTTTGTGTTGGGGGCGCTGGTCTACGATATCGTATTTGAAGTGCCGGATTGGGTCGCGCCCAATCACGCGGTGCATGCCTCGGCGCTGACGCTGTCCCCCGGCGGCAAAGCGCTGAATCAAGCGGTGGCGGCAAAGCGGCTGGGCGCGGCGGATGTGCGGCTGGTCGGCTGTGTGGGCGCGGATATCTTCGGCGAGCAGATGCTGGCGGCGCTGCGGCGCGAAGGTGTCAACACCCAGCATATCGCGGTGCACAAAAGCGCGCGCAGCAGCATCGCCAGCATCATCGTGCATGACAATTTGCCCGGCTTCGTCGGCGCGCCCGATGCCAGCCGCCGCCTCAGCGAAGAGCAGATACGCCGCGCGCTGGCGCAGCTGCGTCCGGGCGATATTCTGTCCGTGTCTTTTGAGCTGCCGCAGCCATTAGTGCGGCTGGCGCTGCGGCTGGCGCGGGCGGCTGGTGCCAGCACCGTGCTCAACCCGGCGCCATTTTTCACCCGTGATGCCTTTGTTGTGCGCTATCTGCACTTGGTGGATGTGCTTATCCCCAACAAAGCCGAGGCGCAGCTCATCCTCGGCACGGATGAAAGCGCAAGCGACAGCCTGGCGCGCGCTTTGCTGGGACAAGGCGTCGGCACCGTTGTGCTGACCCTGGGCGCGGCTGGCAGCGTTATGTACACGAAGGATGCCGTACTCAAACAAGAGGCATTTACGCTGGCGGCGGTGGATACAACTGGCGCCAGCGATGCGTTTGTGGGCGCGTTTTGCCGCTGCCGGGCGCTGGGCTGGGGGCTGACGCGGGCGCTGGAATTCGCCTCAGCCGCTGCCGGGCTGGCATGTACGCAACGCGGCACGATGGCGGCGCTGCCCCACCTGAAAGCGGTAAATGCGCTGCTGGCAGGCGCGTAACCCCCCGCCCGCCAGCGGGTTACAAGGAGAAAGAAGATGAGGCGCTTCTTCAGCCGGCGCAAAGACTACCGCGAGCTGGATGACGCGGAATTGGTGGCGCTGGCGAAGCGTGATAAAGAGGCTTTTGGCGAATTGTACGAGCGCTATTTGCCCAAAATCTATACTTATGTCTATTATCGGACGGGCAACATCCACGATGCGGAAGATCTGACGGCGAAAGTTTTTACGCGCGCGCTCTCGCATATCGGCAGCTATGTCGATAAAGGGCTGCCCTTCGGCGCTTGGCTCTTCCGCATCGCGCATAACCTGGTGGCGAATTGGCATCGCGATCAAAGCCGGCGCAAGATCATCCCGCTGGAGGACTATGTCGCGCAGGCGCATAAGGCGGAAGCGCCTGACGCGCTCGCGGAAGCCAGCGAAGAGCGTGAACATTTGCTGCGCGCCCTGCGGCGGCTGCCGCCCGACCGCCAGCAGTTGATTCTGCTCAAGTTTATCGAGCGCCTGCCCAATGCCGAAATCGGACGGATTATGAACCGCAGCGAGGGCGCCATCAAATCACTCTATCACCGAACTTTGCGGGCGCTGCGCGCAGAGCTGAGCGACTTAAAAGAGAAGGGCGGCAGCCGCCAAAGCGATGGGACCGAGGGATGAAAGCGGAAATGAACGCAGCCAGTGAAATCGACACGCAGGATATGCTGGAAGCGCTCACGGCTGAGGATAGGCTCGCCAGCGATGCCGATGCCGCGCCAGATCCAAACGGCTGGGGCGCGCTCATACGCGCCTTGCAGCGCGCTTTGCCGCCAGTAGCGCCCCGGCGGGAGTTTCGCCAGGCGCTGCGGCGGGAGCTGCTGGCGGACGAGCGGGACGCTGGCGGACGCCGGCGGCAGCTGCCGGCGCGGGTTTCTTTCGCGGCGCTACTGGCTTTGGCCGCCGGCTGCCTCGTGATTATGCTGCGCCGCATATTTGATTCGCAAGCGGCGGATATCGCGGATATGCAGGAAGAGGCAGTCGCCAGCTCGGCTTAGCGGAGTTGTCTCGCCGAAATGCCGAACACACTCCGCGCTGAGGAGCGCTAATGCCGACGACCGTCACTTTGCGGCAGTTGAATCGCAGCTTGCTGGCGCGGCAATGCTTGCTCACCCGTGAGCGGTCTGATGCAAAATCGCTGATCGCCCAGCTTGTCGCCTTGCAATCCCAGATACCAAATCCGCCATACATCGGCTTGTGGACGCGCCTGCAAGGCTTCGAGAAACAGCGGCTGACCGCGCTGCTGGACTCCCGTGAAGTGGTGCGCGCGCCGCTGCTGCGTTCAACATTGCATCTGCTGACGGCGGAAGACCATCAGCAATTCCAGGCGGATATCCAGCCGGCGCTGGCGCGGGGGCTGCGTGCTTTCTTCGGCAAGCGGGCGCGGAGCTTAAATATCGAGCGGCTGATTGCCAGCGCCAAACCCTTTATCGAAGCGGAGCAGCCCGCCATCGGCACCCTGCGCGCGCAGCTGCAGGCGCTTGAGCCGGAGCAGGACAAAGAAGCCATGGCTTATGCCGTGCGCAGCTACTTGCCGCTGGTGCAGGTGCCGCCAAGCGGGACTTGGGGCGTGGGCACACGCGCGACGTATACCACCGCTGAAGCCTGGCTGGGCGCGCTACCGGGACCGCCCGCGGGCTTGGAAGCGCTTTTCCGGCGCTATCTGGCGGCTTTTGGTCCCGCCAGCGTGATGGACTTCCAAACCTGGAGCGGCATGACCTCGTTAAAATCGAAGCTGGCACCGGCGCTCAAGACGCTCACTACCTACGCAGACGAGCAGGGCAGCGCGCTCTATGACCTGCCGGGGCAGCCGCTGACCTCAGCAGCCGCGCCCGCGCCGATCCGCTTCTTGCCCGAATACGACAACATTCTCATCGCCCACCGCGATCGCCGCCGCATCTTGCCCGAAGCGCATCACAAAAAAGTCTTTGTCTCGGCGGGGCGGGTGCTGGGTTCCGTCCTCATTGATGGCTTTGTCGGCGCTATCTGGCGGGCAAAGCGGCAGAAAGGGCGGGCGACGCTGACGATTTCGCACTTTGCGCCGCTGGCTGATGAGACGCTGGCGGCAATCGAAAGCGAAGGCGAGGCGCTGCTGCGCTTTATCGAAGAAGATGCCGACAGCTACGACTTAAAAATCGCTGAATACGCCTGAGGCGAAGGCAGCCGCGACCGGTTTTTCACCACTTCCCGCCACCGCCCAGTCTATGCCCGCGGCGGATATGGTGGTAGGATGATGCGCGGAGCGGCGAGCGAGAGCGAGCGGACCAGTGGCGGCGGCGAAAAAGATCAGCGCCTTGCGCGGCATGCGCGATGCGCTCAGCGAAGAATATGCCCAGCGGCGTGATATCGAAGCGGCGCTGGCGCAGCATCTGCGGCAGCATGGCTATGCGCCCATCGATGTGCCCATCGTCGAGCAGACCGAGCTCTACCTGCGCAAATATGGCGAAGAATATTCCGCGCGCCTCTATGATTTCAGCTTCAAGAACCGGCGCATCGCCCTGCGCCCAGAGCTTTCGGCATCCATCCTGCGCGCCTATGTAGACAAGCTGCAAGGCGAGCCCCTGCCCCTGCGCCTGCGTTATGCGGGAGCCGTCTTCCGCTATGAAAAACCCCAGCAATACCGCTGGCGGCAGTTCACGCAGGCGGGCGCGGAATTGTTGGGCGCGGGCGGGGCGCGCGCCGATGCCGAACTGCTTTACCTCGCCTGCAGCGGGCTGGAGCGGCTGGGCATCCGCGAGTATCGTCTCGTCATCGGCGTTGATATGCTGGGCGGCTTCCTGCACAATCTCGGCTTGCGCTTCCAATTGCTGAACTTCCTGCTGCGCAATATGGAAAATCTGCGCAAGTATGGCGAGGCGCATGTGGTCGCGGCGCTGCAAGCCATTTACCCGCAGTTCCAGGCGGAGGCGCGTGAGGCGCTTGCGGAGCCGGCAACGGGCAAACAGCTTATCGCCCTGCTGCGCGAGATGTCTGATGCCGAGGCGCATCAGGCTGTGAGCGAATTCCTCAACAGTTTGAATATCCGTGTCGCAAGCAACCGCGATGAGGGCGAGGTCATTGACCGGCTGCTGTACAAAATCCGCGAAGATCAACAGAATCCAAAATTGCGGCGGGCGCTGGACTATATGGCGCGGCTGAAACCGTTGGCGGGCGCGCCGGCGGAAACATTGGCGCGCGCGCGCGCGCTGGCTGCCGAGTATCAGCTGGAGCAGTGTGCGCTGGACGCCCTCGAGCGGACGCTGGCGGCGCTGGCGGACCATGGCAAGCTCGGCGGCAGTGTTGAAGTCGATTTGGGCATGAACCGCGGCTTGAATTATTATAGCGGCATGGTCTTTGAGATCTATTGCCCTTCAGAAAACGGGGCGGAAATCCAGGTTTGTGGCGGCGGGCGCTATGACGCGCTCATCAGCAATTTGGGCGGGGGCGATCTGCCTGCGGCTGGCTTTGCCTGGGGCATAGAGCGCCTCGCCAGCGCGCTGCCAGCGGCGGCGCGCTTGGCGCAGCCCGCATTGGATGTTGTCATCATCCCCTTGGCGGCGGCGGATTTTGCTGCCGCTTACCAAATCGCGCGCGACCTGCGAGAGCGGGATCTTTGCGTCGAAGTCAGCATTGACGGGCGCGGTTTGCGCCGCGGTCTGCGCGCTGCCCATCGGCGGGGAGCCGCCGCCGCTGTCATCATCGGCGAAAGTGAACGGGCGCGCGGCACTGCCAGCCTGCGCGCCATGCGCAGCCGCGAACAACATATAGTGCCGCTGAGCGACTTGCCCAACCGCGTCGAGGATATCTGCCGTGCGCGGGGCTGATGCCGCGGGCTTGGTGCTCGCTTTGCCCAGCAAAGGGCGGCTGGGCGAGGCTGCCGCCGGCTTCCTGGCGGCGGCTGGCTTGCCGGTTTTTAAGCCGAACAGCCGCCAATATACCGGGACCATGCCCAGCTTGCCCGGGGCGCAAGTGGTCTTCCAACGCCCTTTGGATATCCTCAACAAAGTGATGCAAACCCGCGCTGATATTGGCATCACCGGCTTGGACATCGTGCGGGAATACAGCGAAGATTCCGCTGATATCATCATCATCGACCGCCTCGGCTTCGGCAAATGCGAGCTGCTGCTCGCCGTGCCCGAAGCGTGGTTTGATGTTACCTCTATCGCTGATTTGGCGGATTTGAGCCTGCGCCAGCAATGGCGGGGGGAGCGGCTGCGCGTCGCCTGCAAATTCAACAATTTGACCAAGAACTTCCTCTATGCGCAGGGCATATCCCATTTTTCGCTGGTGCATGCGGAAGGCGCGCTGGAGGCGGCGCCACGCATGGGCTATGCCGATTTGATCGCCGACTTGTCGGAGACGGGCACCACCCTGCGCGAGAATCACCTGCGTCCCTTGGAAGGCGGCTGCATTCTCGCTTCAGAAGCGGTCTTGATTGGCAACCGCCGCGCGCTGCGGGACGCGCCCATCAAGCTGGAAATGCTGCGCGAAATGCTCGAACTCATTGAAGCGCATCGGCGCGCCCGCAATTTTGTCTCGCTGCGTGCGAATATCGCCGGCGCATCGGTCGCCGATGTGCAGGCGCGCATCCTCGAAATCCCCGAACTCGGCGGCAGCAAAGGTCCGGGCGTGGTCGCTGTCGCCAGCCCGCCCGCCGCCAAAGTCAAATGGTTTGAAGCCAACCTGCTGACGCCAGCCCACAAGATTCACAAGACGATGCAGCTCCTGCGGACACTGGGCGGCACTGACATTATTGTCACCCGCCCGCATTATGTCTTTGAGCATGAATCCGCGACCTATCGGACATTGGAGAAGCTGCTGGAGAAAACTCAGGCGGAGGGGCATTCATGAAAAAAGTTGGCATTCTGCATCCGGGGGCGATGGGCAGCTCAATCGCGGCATCGGCGGCCGCTGGCGGGCATGCAGTCTATTGGGCGGCGGCCGGGCGCAGCGCCGCCAGCCGCGCCCGCGCTGATGCCCAGGGCTTGATTGCCCTGGAGTCGCTTGCCGAGCTTTGCGCTGTCTGTGATGTGCTGCTCTGCGTTTGCCCGCCTGATGCCGCGGTGACAGTCGCCGCTGCGGTCGCCAGCGCTGGCTTCCGCGGGCTGTATTGTGATGGCAACGCCATCGCGCCGCAAAAGGCGCGTTTGATTGGCGAGCGGCTCGCCGCCGCTGGCATCGATTTTGTGGATGGCAGCATCATCGGTCCCCCCGCTTGGCGCGCCGGCACAACCCGCTTCTATCTCTCCGGCAGCGGCGCGGACGCTATCGCCGCGCTTTTTGCCGGCTCGCTGACAGAAGCGATCCCGCTGGGTGAGGAAATTGGCAAAGCCTCAGCGCTGAAGATGGTCTTCGCCGCTGGCACCAAGGGCGCTACCGCCCTCACGGTGGCGATACTGGGCGTGGCGGAGCAGCTGGGACTGCGCGCCGATTTGCATGCGGAGCTGGCACGGCGGGAAGCGGACTTGCCGCAGCGGCGTCAGCAGCAGGCGCGCGCAGTAACCGCCAAAGCCTGGCGCTTCGCCGGCGAAATGCAAGAAATCGCCACCACCTTTGAAGAGGCGGGGCTGCCGCCAGGCTTCTTCCAGGCGGCGCAGGAAGTCTATCAGCGGCTGGCGCTATTCAAAGACCAGGAAACGACCCCGGAAATTGAGGCGGTGCTGGCGGCGCTCTTAAAGCCCGATTAAATCTGTCTCAGCGCCGCAATCAACTCGGGCAAGCCGGCGAATACCGCGTCCGGCTGCAGCGGGCTCGCGCGCAGGCTGGCGTCGTCCTCTACGCCCGTCAGCACCAGCGCCGTTTTGATGCCCAGCGCCGCCGCCCCGGCGATGTCAGTGCCGATGCGGTCGCCAATCATCAGGGTTTCTTCCGGGCGCGTGCCCAGGCGCTGCAGCGCCACTGCAAACATGGCGCTTTCTGGCTTGCCGATGACGGTCGGCGCGCAGCCTGATGCCGCTTCCAGCAGCGCCAGGATGCTGCCCGCGCCCGGCAGCAGCCCCTCGGGCGAGGGGAAGGAGCTGTCCGGATTGGTGCCGATGAAGCGCGCCCCCGCCCGAATCTGCAGCGCCGCCGCCTTGACCTTGTCATAAGTCAGCGCGAAATCAATGCCGCAGACGACAACTTCGGCGTCCGCGTCGACAAGCTGGAACTGCGCCTGCGCCAAGAGCTGCTTCAAGCCCGCGCCGCCGACAACATAAAGGCGCGTCCCGGCGGGATAGCGCGCCCGCAGATAGTCGGCGGTGGCGGTGCCGCTGGTGAGGATTTGCCGCGCCTCGACGCCCGTCACGCCCATGCCCGCCAGCTTGCCTATGTAATCTCGCGGCGTATTGCTGCTGTTGTTTGTCGCCAGCATAATGTCGAGCCCGCGGCGCTGCGCCAACGTGAAGAGCGCGCCCAAACCCGGCAGCGGCTGCGCGCCGCGCCATAAAACGCCGTCCATGTCGCTGATGATGGCTTGTATCGACCGGAACACAGATTTCCCCTTTGCTTGCCCCCTGCCAAGTACCAAGTACGAAGGTATAGCCGCTATTTCAGACGCTCCAGCGTATCCTGCTCCAGCGCCCAGAGCGACCGCTTCTCCTGCGCGCTCAGCAGGCTGCTCAGGCGTGGGTAGCCATTTTCATATTCGCGCGACCATTCTACCGAAAAGTCGCCGCTGCGGATGTCGTCCATGGTCGCTTCCATCAGAGTTTCCAGCTTCAACTCTTTGAAGCGGTTGAGCCGGCTGAAGATGCCGTATTGCCCCGTCAAAGAAGACAGGCGCAGCGCCTGCAGCAATCCACGCTGGGAAGCGCGTGAAAGATAATCGGTCAATTCGCCAGAAATGATGAGATCCATCATCACCGCTTCTGGCGGGAAGCCCAGCTCCAGCAGCACGGTGGCGCCAGTCGTCATCAGATGATGAAATGCCGGCAGAATTGCCTGCTGCACAAAGAGGTCCAGCTGCGCTTCTTGCTGGGGGGACATCTCGATGGCGCCGGCGCGCAGGCTGCCCATCGCCAGCGCCAGCGCCAGCAGGGTTTCCATCGCGCTGCCAGTCGCATCCTGCCCGATGCCGATGAAGCTGAAGTAGCCGCTGCCATCCAGATAGCGCGCCCGCACCGCCTCGCCGATAGTGCGTGGCGCTATCATGCCGACATCGACGAATGGCGGCGGCTCGACAAAACCAAAGGCGATGTTATAGCCGCTCGCCATCACCAGCAGATGCCCGCGCTGCAAATGGGGCGATATGCGCTCGACAAAAAGCTCGGGCAAGACGACATCCGGCACCAAGAGCATCAGAATATGGCAGCGCGGGATGATGCTTTCGATATCCTGCGGCTCGAAGCCATCGGCGCGCGCATGCAGGCGCGTTTCGTCATGGGGCAAGCCAATCAGCAGCCGCAAGCCCGAATCCCGCAGGTTGTTGGCGAGGGGGCGCCCCAGGCTGCCATAGCCAATCAAGCCGACGGTCTTGCCGCGCAGCACATTAAGGTTCGCGTCCGCTTCTCGATAGATTGTCGCCATAATGCTCTCCGCGCTCAGCCCAGCGTCTTGCGCCACATTTCCAGGTCATAGCCAGCGCGCGCAAAGCCCAACCGTTGATACAAGCGCTGGGAGCTGATATTGCTGGCTTGCGTGTTTACTGTGATAGTATGCACCTGCCGCGCGCGCAGGCGGCTTAATAGCTGCGCCAGCAATGCCGAGCCGATGCCCTGCCGCTGCGCCGCGGGCTCGACCGCCAGGCGCGCCAGATGCGCCGCAGCGCCCTCCCGGCTGCAAAGCTGGAAAGCGGCGATGCGCCCGCCCACAAGCGCTATGCTCGATTCTGAACAGAGGCGCAGCGCCCGCCACATTTCATGCCGCGCAAGCTGCCAGGGTGGCGGGAATGCCAGGCGGTCGATGCGCCGGAGCTGCGGCAGATGCTCCCGCTCGGCGGGGCGGATGCTGATATCAACCGCCGGCAGCGCCTGCGGCAGCTGGCGCAGGCTGATGATATCCTCCGCCTTGACGAATCCCAACCCCGCCAGATAGCCCGGCAGCCAGTCTTCAATGCACAGTACGGCGATACGCTGGCTGCCAGCCTGCAGGCAGTCGCTTTCCGCCGCTGCCCAAAGCTCGCGTAGCGCTTGCCCCGGCAGCGGACGCGCGTCCAGGCAGAGCAGGCGTAACCAGCTCCAGCCGCCGAGGGGCGGCGACAAGCCGATAGCCGCCGCCAGCTCCCCGCCTTGCCAGGCGAGAAAGATGCGCCCGTATCCCGCGTCAATCCATTCGCTGGGGCTGAACCAATCGAGATGCAGCTGCATCCACGGGCTGCGCGCGAGCAGATCGAGCAAGGCGCGGCGATGCGCCCGCTCGTACACAGTTGCGCGCAGGCGGAGGCGGAGCATCAGCGCTTTTGCTGTGTGCGCATCGTGTAGCTGGGCGCTTTGATGGCGAAGGGCGTACACAGGCGGCGGTCCATCAAACGGGTTGCCAGCCGCGGGTCGCTGCTTTCCATGGTTTCGGTGGTAGTGATGACAGTTGGCAGCCGGCTGAGATAGCGATAATCGATGAGCTGTATCAGCTTTTCTTTTGCCCAGGGGGTCGCGCTCGCCAGGCGCAGGTCGTCCAAAATCAAAATCGGGCTGTTGCGGATTTCCCGAAAGCGGGTATCAAAACTGGTGGCGGATGACGGGTCAAATGCCAGGCGCAGGGTATCCAGCAAATCGGGCACCGTGAGGAACATGCGCTCCCGCCCGCGCTCCCACAGGTCATTGGCGATAGCGGCTGCCAGATGCGTCTTGCCACAGCCGGCAAGTCCCAGAAAACAAAGCCAGCCCTTGGGCGCTGCCGACCACTGCCGGGCGAGCTTGAGGGCGCGCTTCAGGTTCTGCTCTTCTTCCGCTTGCGGCGCGGCGGTGGAGAAGCTGTCATAACGCATATCCTGATAAAGCGTCATATCGGTAATGCGCAGCGCGGACGCTGGCGACAGCTGCAGGCGGCGATAATCCGGCGCGCTGATGCGAATATGCTGCACGACAGCCTGTTCCTGCAGGCGGCTGCTGATGCGCGGGTCAAGCTCTTCCAGGTGAACATTGGTGGTGATGACCGTGGGCAGCGCCGCCTGATGCCGATAATTCAGCAGTTGAAACAGCTTCTCCCGCGCCCAGACGCTGGGGTTCTCAACGCCGAGGTCGTCCAATACCAGCAGCGGCGCCCGGCGCAGGCGCTCAAAGGTTTCGTCATAGCTGGCTTCGGCGTTTGGGCTGTAGCTGATGCGCAGGAAGTCCAGCAAATCAGGCGCGGTGAGGAAGAGCACGCGCTCGCCGAAGCGCTCCAGCCGTTCATTGGCGATGGCGGCTGCCAGATGCGTCTTGCCGCAGCCATGAGGACCGGCGAATACAATCCAGCCGCTTGGCGCCGCCGCGAAGGCGCGCCCGCTGCGTTTTGCCCGCGCTAAAGACTCCTGCTCCCGCCGCGTGGCTTCCCGCCCGCGCAGCTCGATATCAAAACTGGCGAAGGTTTTATCCCGCTGGGACGCCAAATTGCCGGCGCGGCGCAGCCGTTCGTGCAGGGCGCGGTCCTTCGCCACCGGGTGATTGGGGCAGCGCTGGAATTTGCCAAAGCGCTCGTCGCTATGCGGCAGGTGCAGCAGGTAAACGCCCCTGCCATCGCAGATGGGGCAGGGCTGTTCTGGATTGTCGGGGTCGCGACAGACGATGGCGGCGGACATGTCTTCCCAGCGGTCAGAATCAGGATTCGATATGGCGCTGCCATTCCCCGCTTGTATAGTGCTCAGCCCCTGCAAGATCTCGTCCGCGCGTTTCATGGCTGCGTCCTTCCTGCCGCCAGCGTTCAAGCACTTTGCTGATATAACGCCAATGCCGCGCATTGCGCTCAACGGCGATTTGCATCGCCGCTTCCAGCCATTCCTGAGGATAGTCCGCCGCCGCCGCTTTGAGCGTGTCGGCAATCATCGGCGTCAGCGGTCCGATATTTTCTTCATAGAGCGCAAAAATGCTGGGGCGGGGCGGCAATATGGCGATTTCCTCGTCAGCGGCGGGCAGCCATTGCCCCGCCAGCGCCTGCGCGTACAGGGCGCGCCCGCTGGCATCGTCAGCGAAATAATAGCATACAGTTTTCCCGCCCCGCGTCAGCGCCGCGCGCAGCAAGCTGCCGCGGGCGGCCGCCTTGTTCAGCGCGGATTCCAGCGCCGCCTCCGCCTCCGTGATGCCGCGCCCCCGCGCCAGCCCGCGCATCAAATCTTCATCATCAGCGAATTCCTGCTGGCGCAAGCTGCGGTAAGCGCCTTCCTTCTGCGCCAGCGCCGCCAGACAAAAGAGCGATACCTTCAATTCGTCCAGGTCATCGCATTCCGCCAGCAAACGGCTGAATGCCGCCGCGGGCAGCGCTGCCTGCGCTTCGCTGCTATTTCCTGGTGGCATAGCGCTCAGCCCAAACTGTTTATATCAACCCGCTGCATCTTGACATCCATGAAGCGGGTGATTGATTTGTCGAAATACAGCTGCACCGTGCCGGTGGGACCGTGCCGGTGCTTCAACAGCAGCACTTCCGCCTGGTTGGGGAATTCGGTGTCTTCGGGATTATACACTTCATCGCGATAGAGAAACATGACGGCATCGGCATCCTGTTCGATGGTGCCGCTTTCCCGCAAATCTGAAAGCTGGGGGCGCTTGTTCGCCCGCTGTTCGACCGCGCGTGACAATTGCGCTGTCGACAGCAAAGTTACATTGAGCTCCCGCGCGAGTTCTTTTAAGGAGCGGCTGATATAGCTGATTTCTTGTACGCGGTTGTTTTGATAGACCCTGCCCGCCGACATCAGCTGCATATAATCCACAATGACAATGTCCAGCCCATATTCATGCTGTAGGCGGCGGCATTTTGTGCGCATATCCACCGGCGTGAGCGCCGGGCTGTCGTCAAGAAATAGCGGCAGATTGGCGATGCGGCCGATAGCTTCGGTCAGCCTTGTCTGCTCCCGCGCGGAAATATCAGCGGTGCGCAGCTTTTGAATGCTGATGCCGGTTTCCATCGATATCAGCCGCTGCACCATCTGCTCGACGCCCATTTCCATGGTGAAGATAGCGACGCGGGCACCACGCCGCGCCGCGCCCAGCGCCACCGTGAGCACCCAACTGGTTTTGCCCATGCCCGGGCGCCCGGCAAATACGATGAGGTCGGACTTCTGCAAGCCGCCTAGCAAGCTGTCCAATGCCTTGAAGCCGGTGGGCTGCCCGGCGGAGCCAGCGCCAAGCTCCAACTGTTTTTCGATAGCGTCATAATAGTCGCTGACCGCATCCCATATCGGCACAAAATCCCGCTTGAGCTGCGCGTTGCTGACGGTCAGCAGCGCCTCTTCCGCTTCGCTGATGACGACATCGATGGGCAGCTCTTCGTCCAGCGCCTTCTGGCGGATGACATCGGCGGCTTGCATCAGCTTGCGCCGCGTGGAAGCCCGCGAGACCATCTCGCCATAAACTTCGGCATGCACCGCCGTTGGCGTGTTGTTTACCAATTGCGTCAGATAGGCAATGCCGCCGATCTCATCAAGCGTGCCCAGCTCCTCAAGCTCCCGCGTTACCGTTACATAATCGATTGGGTCTTTGCGCTCTTGCAAGCGGGTGAGCGCCTTCCAGATTTCCTGGTGGCGGGCGATAAAGAAATCTTCGGCAGCGAGGAAGGCGGCGATGCTAAAATAGGCTTTTGCGTCCAGCAGGATAGCGCCCAACAGCGCCTGCTCCGCCTCGACGCTCATCGGGAGTTGTAGCTGGCTTTGCGCCACTTGGCTTTCCATAGGCTGCCGATCTTGGCGCGGGGCTTTTATTCGTCTTCCAGGTCTTCCAGATTGAGCGTATCGATGAAATCGGCAAATGTGCTGAGCTTGCTTTCATCGACGCTTTCGCCGTAGTCGCCGCTTTCGTGCATATTGGAGGGCAAACCCAAAATCTCTTCTTCGACATCGCGGTCAGGCACGATGCTGGCGCGATCCATGATATTTTTTTCCACATATATGGGCACGCGCGCCCGCACCGCCAGGGCGATGGCATCGCTGGGGCGGGCGTCAACTTCGATGGTCTCGCCATTTAAGTCGATGAGCAGAATGGCAAAAAAGATATCCTTGTTGAGGTCGTTGATAAGCACGAAGCGCACCTGTCCGCCCATGTCGCGGATGGAGTTCAGCAATAAATCGTGCGTCAAGGGACGCTCGCGATCAACCCCCTGCAATTCAATGGTGATGGAGTCCGACTCAAATTGCCCAATCCAGATGGGCAGGTAACGTTCTTCCATAACATCGCGCAAAACCACCAAGCGATGCGGTGACATCAAACTGACCTGTACCCGATCCACGACCATCTCGATCATAGGCTCGCCTCATGCGCACTAACCTTGCCGCTTAGTATACACCGCTTTCGCCGCGCATCAAAATGCCCCTTTTGCTGGGGTAGCGCAATCGCATCAAATTATTCACCACAGAGACACAGAAATAATTACAAATAAGTAATGCGAAATCGCGCCTCAAGCCCCCATCCCCCAGCCCCTTCGCCATCTCTATGGCGAAGTATCCCCAAAATGAGGGAAGGGGAGAATCCTCAGTGATTACAAGGGTTTTAAGCCCCTCCCTCTTTATGGGAAAATGCGCCATAGAGATGGCGCATGGGTTTGGGGTGGGGGAATATGTGGAATCCTGTTGCATAATTAACTTGTACTTACTGAAATAATCGCCAATTTGTCATGCGAAAATTGGCAGCTTCTCTAAGGGTGATGCAGCGCGCTCGCGCTTCTTTTCCCCGCGGGACTTGGCTAAACTGTAGCGCATGACGCGGTTTTTTCGATTCATGCGCTGGCTGCTGATGGCGCTGCTCCTGCCGCTGGCGGCATGCGGCAGCCCAGCCCAGCGCCTGCCCGGCATCGGCTATCAATACCGGGAGCTGCTGGCGGCGCAGCCCTTCGACCAGCTTGACGGCTGGCGCAGCTACCACGATGGCGAGGCGCTTTTCCTCGGCATCGCTGATGGTGCCTATCGCATCGCTTTCAGCGGGCGGCGCTATGCCTGGACGCAAGGCGCGCGCGCCTACGCCGATGCCGTCATCGAAGCGCGGGCGCGGCAAATGTCCAGCTTTGATAACAACGCTTTTGGGCTGGCCTGTCGGCTGGACGCCGCCAACAGCGGGCGCGGCTACTATTTTCTCATCAGCGGCGATGGCTATGCCAGCATCCGCTGGGGCAACGGGCGCAGCTTGCAGGCGATTGTCGCGGCGGCGCCGTCAACGCATATCAAGCGCGGGCAGGCGAGCAATCTCATCCGCGCTGTTTGCATCGGCGATTACCTCGGATTGTGGGTCAACGGGCAATTTGTCATGGAAGCGCGCGATGGCAGAGCCAGCCAAGGCGCAGCTGGCTTGGCGGGCTTTATGCGCTATGCCGGGCGGGAAATCGACATTACATTTGATGACCTCAAAATCTGGCGCGCGGCGCTGGATGCGCGGGAAAGCTAGACTGCAAGCGCATGGCAGCCGTCCATAGAACTTGCGGCGCGCCCCTGCGTATACTAAAGCGGAACGAAGAAGTAGAAGAGCGGCAATCATGGGACTTGAAGATACCGTCGCTGAGGCGATTGTGATGGCGCTGGACGAGCTGGCGGGCAGCCCCAAGCGGGCGGTCGCCGCTGCGCTGGACTGCGAGTCTCCCGAGCAGTGGCTCAAGCAAGAGACGACCAAACTGGCGCTTGTCGGCGGCGTGGAGATGGCAGTGCCGGGCTTGCACGCCTTCACCATCCCCAGCGGCATCAGCTACCTGCTGCACAAGCTGGGTTACATCAGCTGGGGCATCGGCGCGTTAAAAGGCGCGTATATCATCGAGACCGAAGCCTATTCCGACCTGCGCAACATCCTGGCGCTCTGGGCGAATGAAGGCGAATTTGACGCCAGCATCATCGAGCACCTGGCGCTTTCGCTGGATGCGCTTGTCTGGGCGCTGTCAGCGGCGGGGCAGGCGGCGATGCCCGCTTTGCTGGAAGCGCCGACAGACGCCACCACCCGCCGCAGCTACCACATCCTGCAGCGCCTGGCAGAAAATCTGGTGGCGGGTGATGAGCGCGGCGTCGCCATTTTGGAGGCGATGCTGGGCGCGCCCGCCGCGCGGCAGCTGCTGATAGAAGCGGCAAGCACAGTGCAGCACCTCAACTGTGAAGTTATGCTGACGCGCCCGCTGGGACGCAAAATAAGCTGGCGCTTGGCGAGCAAGCTGGCTTCGCGCATTGGCGCACGCATGCCCGCCAAGATGATTGTGGGCTTTCTGCCTTTCGCGGGGGCGATTGCCAATGCTTTCATGAATGTACAAACAATTAGCAGCGTGGCGGCGGTGGCGGACAAGTATTACGACCGCCGCTTGCAGCGGGCGCATCTGCTCGCCGCTGTCGCCTGAGCGCCGCGTTCAGCGCCCGTCACGGCGCAATGCGCCCATCATCGCCCGCAGCTGCGCTTTGAAGGCTTCCAGCTTCTCCGCGCTGCTCAAGCAGCGCAGCGGCACTGTCGGCATGCGCTCGGATTGCGCGGGCTTGAGCTGCGCCGACCGCGGCAGCAGGCGGTTGAGCGCAGCGAGCGCCTCGCTCCGCGCTGCCGGCTGGTCAAAGGGGCGGTGCCGCGCCAGCGCCTTCAAATGCACTTGCGCCGCCGGCTGCCGCCGATATGCCCAAACTGAAAATACTGTCAGCAGCCGCTGCCCCAGCCGCAAGCGTGCATGAAAGCCCGGCTGGACGCGCCCGCCAAAGTCCACTTCATCGGCGATGCCGCCCGCCCAATAGAACAGGTCCTGCGCCACCAGCTTGGCGGTCGCGCCCGCCGGCAGCTGCTGAAGATAGGGGAAAAAGTTCGATTCGGCTGGCAGGCGGGACATCGCGGCGGCGCTGCCAGCGGGCGGGCTATCGACATCCGTCCAACTGTGGAGCGCGGCGAGCAAAGCCGTCAGCCCCCCGCTTGATGGGTCGCGCAGATCACAATACTGGAAGTTGATGAGATGCAGCGGAATCAAGACATCGGCGACCAGCGCCGTAATCACCGGTTTCTTCAGCTGCATCGCATAAAGGCATTCGCGCTCGACCCAGGTGGAGGCGGCGCTGGAAGCGGAAAGTATCGTGACCACCGCGGCGCAGCGCTGAATGCCAGCTTCAATCTCGCAGAGCCAGTCAGCGCCGCCGCGGATATTCTCAAAATCGACCCAAACAGCATAGCCAGCGCGCTTCAAAGCGGCGGCTACCTGTGATGTCAGCGCGGTATCGCGGTTGCTGTGGCTGATGAAAATGACAGGCATGGCGTTTACTGCGCTGGCGGCGCGCCATAGCGCTTAATTACATCGCGGGCGACCACCATGCGATGCACTTCGGAAGCGCCGTCATAGATGCGGAAGGCGCGCGCCTTCTCGTACCAGGTGGACAGCGGCAAATCCCGCGAGATGCCGCGCCCGCCGCAAATCTGCAGGCAGCGGTCAAGCACACGCCCAACAATTTCTGACACTTGTACTTTGGCGATGGAAGTCTCGACCCGCGCCTGCTGCCCCTGCGCCAGCCGCCAAGCCGCTTCCTGTATCAGCAGCCGCCCCATTTGTAACTCCATCGCCGAATCCGCCAGCATCCATTGCACTGCCTGATGGCTTGTCAGCGCGCCGCCAAAAGCCTCGCGCCCGCTGGCGTATTCAGTGGCGATTTCCAGGGCGCGCTGCGCCAAGCCGGTGAAACGCATGCAGTGCGTCAGCCGCGCCGGTCCCAGGCGGGATTGCGCCAGGGCGAAGCCTTCGCCCTCCGCCCCCAGGATGGCGCTCGGCGGCAGGCGCAAATCTTCGTAGAGCAGCTCGACATGGCCGCCGAAATCTTTCTGCCCCAAGAGCGGCACATCACGCAGGATTGTGATGCCGGGGCTGTCCCGCGGCGCCAGGAAGAGCGTTGAGCCGCGGTAGGGATGGGCATCGGCGTCCGTTACCGCCATGATGATGAAGAAATCAGCGATTTCGCCGTTGGTCGTCAGCCACTTGCGCCCGTTGATACTCCAGTCAGCGCCGACGCGCCGCGCCCGTGTCCGCAGCATGCGCGGGTCGCTGCCAGCGCCGGGGGCGGGCTCCGTCATCGAGAATGCGGAAAAAGTTTCCCCCCGCGCCAGGGGCAGCAGAAAGCGCTCGACCTGTTCGGCGTTGGCATATTGCTGCAGCAGGTGCATATTGCCTTCGTCTGGCGCGGCGCAATGCAGCGCCAGCGGTCCCAACAGGCTGCGTCCGGCGGCTTCAAAGACGGGCGGGATTTCTTGCATAGTCAAGCCCATGCCGCCCCATTCTGCTGGCATGGTGGGCGCCCACAGCCCGGCGGCTTTGGCTTTGGCGCGCAGCGCCATCAGCATATCGCGCTCCAGCTCAATGCCTTCGCGCAGCAATTGCGCTTCCAGCGGGATGACTTCGGCAACGAGAAATTGCCGCACGCGCTCGGCGATGTCTTCAACATGGCGCGGGATGCTAAAATCCATAGGCGCTCGCATTCAGAATCAAATCGGCATATTGCCCGCGAGTATAGCATAGGCGCGCTGGCGTCTGGGCGAAGATAGGGTCGCGCTCCGCAAATGCTCAGGTATTCCAGCTACTTACTTGCACATACATCTGTGCCTCTGTGGTGAATAATGAATTATCATAAAGATATAAGGAGCTGCTTATGCGAAATTTCATCATTGATACCGACACCGCTTCTGACGATGCCGTGGCGCTGTTGATGGCGCTGCGTCAGCCCGATATCGCGGTCAAAGCCATCACTGTTGTCGCTGGCAATGTGCCGCTGTCGCAGGCGCTGCAAAATGCCTTGTACACGGTTGAGCTGTGCGGCGCTGATGTTCCCGTCTATGCCGGCTGCCAAAAGCCGCTGCTGCGCCCGCTGGAGACAGCGCAGGAGGTGCACGGGCAGGATGGCATGGGCGATATCGGCTTGCCGCTGCGCGGGCGCAAGGCGGCGCGCGGGCATGCCGCCGATGCCCTGCGACAAGTGATACAGGCGCATGCCGGCGACATCACGCTGGTGACGCTGGGACCGCTGACGAATGTCGCCCTGGCGCTGCTGCGAGACCCGGAACTGGCGCGGCAGGTATCGCACTGCGTCATCATGGGCGGCATCGGCAGCGGGCACGGCAATGTGACGCCCACCGCGGAATTTAACATCTGGGTCGACCCCGAGGCGGCGAAAATCGTCTATGAATCGGGCATGGAGATGACCATGGTCGGCTGGGACATCTCTTGGCGTTACGCCACATTTGACGAGCGGCAGGCGGCGGAACTGCGCGCTATCGGCAGCCCCTACGCCGAATTTGCCGTGGACATCCAAGCGACTTTGACCGAATTCTCGAAGACGGAAAATCACCTGGCGGGCTTCGACCTGCCCGACCCCATCGCGATGGCGGCGGCTATCGACCCGTCGATTTGCGAATATCACGATTATCCTGTCGCCGTGACGACTGGCGAAGGCTTGGCGCGCGGCATGACTGTTGTGGATGTGCTCGGCGTCACCGGGGCGGCGCCCGGGATGCGCGTGGCGACCAGCGCCGACCGCCAGGCTTTTGTCGATTTGCTCAAAAGCAGCCTGTCATAAGGGCGGCGGACTAGGCGTCGGCGGGCATTGCCGGCGGCAGCGGCACTTCATGTAAACCCGCGAAGCCGCTGCCGGGCTCGGGAATCAGCAATTCTTGCCCGCGGAACAAAACGAATGGTCTTTCCAGCTCGTTGGCGATGACGATGCTGGCGACGCTGGTGTCATACTGCTCGGCGATTGGGTACAAGCCCTCGCCCGCCGCGACGAAGTGCGTCACGGGCGGCGGCTGCTGTTGGAGCGCGCCCTCGCCCCAGCCGTTGACGCGCGCCAGGCGGTTGAAGGCTTCTTGAGCGCGCTCGCCGCGCGCCATTTCGGCGGCTGAGGCGGGCAGCGCGCCGCTCCATTCGAGGATGCCATTTTCCCGCTCCGGCGATTCGACCAGGATGCCGACCATGCTTTCGCCGGCGCGCGCCCTACCGCCGAAGATTGTGGTAACTTCGCCGCGATGCACCGTCAGGCTCAAGGCGCTGGGATGCACCTGCTGGAAAGTTACCAGCGAGCCGATGCTAATATCAACGCCGTTGACGGACAGGCTGATAGCGTCCCCAGCCGGCGACTGCAGCGCTATCAGCGGCTCTTCGGCGCTGCATTCCGTATGGGCGAAGCTGGTTGCCAGCGACAGCGCCTGCAGCGGGAAGCTCGCGCCCAAGCCGATGCGCGGCAGCGCCGCCATCGCCTGCAGCCGCGCCAGTTTCGCGCTCGGCAGCCAGCTTATCGCGCCGCCATCAACCGAGCGCAGCCAGTCGCCGCTGCTGTCATAGGCGTCCACCAGCGTCAGCTCGCCCGCCGCCAGCGCCCCCACCGGCGCTGGGATGACGCCGGGCAGCTTGAAACGCAAAGTCTCTTCCAATGCCACTGTGCTGAGCGGCGCGCCGATAGTCTTGACTCGCTCCGGCGGAATCTCGTTGATAAGCTCAGCCGCCCCCGCCACCAACAAGATAGTGCCCGCTCCGCTATCGGTCTGCGGCAGCAATCTGCCCAGGCGCAGCAGCGCCATGCCCCAGCCACCATCGGCCGCAGCGGCACCCGTGCGCAAGCGGGCTAGATTGGCGAGCGGCACTTGTTCCCCCGGCGCAGCCAGGCGCGGCTCCCCGTCCCCACCCGCGAATTCCAGCGAGACCGGCGCTTGGGCAATGCAGAGGCGGTCCCGCTGCAGATTGGCGCAATGCTGCTCAATGCCAGCGAGCGCCCTCTCGACGAGCGCGCCACAGCGCTCGCCCTGCGCGGACAGCAGTGACAGCCCGCTCAGCAAGGTGGCAAGCGCCAGCAGCAGGCAACTTCGGGGCAAAGTCAGCTCTCTTTCACGGACGGTCGCCGTTTCTTTCGGCTTTTGCGCGGCTTGGCGGCGCGCTTTTGCAGCTTCCGCCATTGATCGCGCAGGGTTACGCTGCGGTTGAATACCAGCTTCTCCGCGCTTGAATCGGCATCGACCACGAAATAGGCGAGCCGCTCAAACTGATAGCGCTCGCCCGGCTGCGCGCCGCTCAAGCTCGGCTCGAGATATATCGGGTCAAGCACGCGCAGCGAATCGGGATTGATGAACGCAGTAAAATCGGCATCGGAGTCGCTTTCCGGGTTTTCTTCGGTGAAGAGCGTGTCATAGAGGCGCGCTTCTGCCGGCAGCGCATGCGCCGCCGAAACCCAGTGCAAAGTCGCTTTGACGCGGCGGCCGTCAGGCGCGGCGCCGCCGCGGGTCGCCGGGTCATAGCGGCAGCGCAGCTCCACAATTTCGCCATCTTCGTCTTTGATGACCTCTTCGCAGGTGATGAAATAGGCATAACGCAGGCGCACCTCGCGCCCTGGCGCCAGGCGGAAGAACTTGCGCGGCGGCGCTTCCATAAAATCGTCGCGCTCGATGTATATCACGCGGGAAAAGGGAGTCTGCCGCGTCCCGGCGCTGGCGTCTTCCGGGTTGTTGACCGCCTCCATGTATTCAACCTGGTCTTCCGGATAATTGCTGATGACGACCTTCAGCGGGTTGAGCACCGCCATGACGCGATTCGCCGTCCGATTTAGCTCCTGGCGAATGTGATATTCGAGCTTGTGCAGGGCGACAACGCCCTTGACCTTGCCGACGCCAACCGCCTCACAGAATTCGCGGATAGCGGCGGGCGGGTAGCCGCGGCGGCGCATGCCCGCCAGCGTCGGCATGCGCGGGTCATCCCAGCCGGCGACAGCGCCTTCCGCCACCAGCCGTATCAGCTTGCGTTTGCTCAAGACCGTGTGGCTCAGGTTCAAGCGGGCGAATTCTATCTGCTGTGGATGATAGATTTCGAGAGTGTGTAAATACCAATCGTAGAGCGGGCGGTGGTCTTCATATTCCAGCGTGCAAATCGAGTGCGTGATGCCCTCGATAGAATCCGACTGGCCGTGGGCGAAATCGTACATCGGGTAGATTTTCCACTTGTCGCCGGTGCGGGGGTGGGCGGCGTCAAGGACGCGGTACATCACCGGGTCGCGCATATTGATGTTGCCCTGCGCCATGTCAATCTTGGCGCGCAGCACCGCCTCCCCCGGTTTGAAGCCGCCGGCGCGCATCTTCTCGAAGAGCGCCAGGTTTTCTTCTACTGGGCGCTGACGATAGGGGCTGTCGCGCCCGGGCTCGGTCAAGCTGCCGCGATATTCACGAATCTGCTCGGGGCTGAGCTCGTCGACATAGGCGCGGCCGATGCGGATCAGCTCCACCGCCATGTCATAGAGCTGGTCAAAATAATCAGAGGCGAAATACAGGCGCTCCCCCCAATCAAAGCCCAGCCAGCGCACATCCTCGGTGATGGCGTCAATGTATTCCTGCTCTTCTTTTGCCGGGTTGGTGTCGTCAAAGCGCAGGTTGCATAAGCCGCCATAACGCTCAGCCAGGCTGAAATTGAGGCAGATCGATTTGGCGTGGCCGATGTGCAGGTAGCCATTTGGCTCGGGCGGGAAGCGTGTATGCACCCGTCCGTCAAAGCGGCCGCTGGCGGCGTGCTCGTCTATGATGTCGGTGATGAAATGTCGGGAAGTATCGCTTTCGCTCATGTTTCCGCGCTCTAAAGGCTGGCTTAAGTTGACAGTATCATACTCATGCGCTGCCGCCTGCACAATAGCGTATCGCTTGGGGACGGGGCGCAGGCGCGGCCTCGGATGCCGCTGGCAGTAAGGTACAATGGCGGCATGATAGCCAGAATTTCGGGGAAACTATCCGCAGCGCGGCTGCGCGCGTGGCTGTTAGCCGCGCTTTTGATGGCGCTGGCAGCCGGCGGCGCGCGCGCTCACGGCTATATTGTGCGCGCTATCCCGGCCGACCGCAGCGCGCTTGAGCGCCCGCCGACGCGCCTGCAATACTGGTTCAGCGAAGACTTGGAACCGCGCTTCAGCGCCATCCATCTGCGCGACCAAAGCGGGACGGTTTTGGCTTCTGGCGGCGTCGATGCGAGCAATCGCGCCCTGCTCTCGCTGCGGGCGCCGCCCGATTTGCCCGATGGCGCGTACATCGTCGAGCTCCGTCCCGCCTTCGCCAGCGATGGCCATGTCATCGCCGAGAGCCGCGTCTTTTTTGTCGGCGAAGAGCTGGGCGGCGTCGCCGGCAAAGCGGCTGCCGAGCGCGCCATCCCGCTGGAAGCGCTGTGGCGCGCGCTGCTCAACCTGGCGCAGTACCTCTTTTTTGGCGCATCCGCGCTCTACAGCGCCGTTTTGCTGCCCGCCTGGGGCAGCGCCCGCTATGCGGCGGGCTTGCCGCCGCGGGTGATGCGCCGGCTGCGCCTCTGCCTGGCAGGCGCGCTCGCGCTGGCATTCGCCGCCAGCGTCATCGCCCTGCTGCAGCAAACGATGGTCTTCTTCAACACCGGCGCGGTCGAAGCGCTGTCGCAGAATCTCTGGCAAGTTGTTTTGATTGGCTCGCGTTTTGGCGATGTCTGGACCTTCCGCCTGCTGCTTTTGATATTCGCCGCCGTGCTGCTGGCAGTTGGCGAATACTTCCGCGAGCTGATGCCGCAGTTGGCGGCGGGCATTTGGCGCGGCTTGCCCTGGCTGGGCGCGCTGTTGCTCGGCGCTTCCCAAGTGACGGGGCATACGGCGGGCTCGCCACTGCTGCCATGGTTCGCGCTGGCGGTCGGCTGGCTGCACGCGCTGGCGGTGGCATTTTGGCTGGGCGGCGCGCTGACGCTGACGCTGACGCTGCCGGCAGCGCTGGCGCCCTACGCCGCCGCCGAGCGGACGCAGGCGCTGCGGGCGGCGCTGCGCCGTTTTTCGCTGTTGCTGACGCCGCTGCTGGCGCTGATACTCGTCAGCGGCATCTACACCGTGCAAAATTTCATCTTCTCGCCCGCCGACCTCGACAGCGGCTATGGGCGCGCGCTCGGCATCAAAGCGCTGCTGCTGCTGCCACTGCTGCTGCTGGGCGCGGGGCAGCATATCGCGCTGCGCCCGCAGCGGGGATTTGTCCGCCCCTCCCTGCGCCAGCGCCTGCGGCTTCTCAGCGACAGTGGCGCTGCCTTGCGGCTGGAGGCGGCGGTCATGCTGATGACATTGGCGGCAGTCGCCTGGCTCAGCGCCACGCCCGTGCCCGAGCCCGCCACGCTGACAGCGGCGGTGGCTGCGCCAAGAGCCAGCCAGACTGTCGGCAACTTCAGCATCAGCGCCGCGATCTTGCCCGGCGGTCCCGGCGTCAACACTTTTGATATCGTCATCAGCCGCGCTGAGGCCGCGGCTGCTGATGTAAAAGTTACGCTGCAAGTGGCGCAGCCGGCGCGGGAAATCCGCAGCCGCTGGCTGGAAGCTGAGCCGCTGGACGCGGGTTTGTTCACGCTGGCGAGTGACGCTATTGACGCGCCCGGCAGCTGGTGGACACTCATTGATATCATCGACAGCGACGGTGTCAGCGCCCGCGCCGCCTTCGCCTGGGACATTCACGCGGCGGCGGCGGTGCAGCAGGCGCGCCCGCCCAACCCGCTCAATATGGCGACGCTCGCTGTCATCGCCGGGCTGCTGCTGGCGCGGCTGTCAGCGCGCGCGCGGCGGCTCGTCCGCGCGCTCAAGCTCTCGCCGGTCAGCGCTTTGATTGCTGGCATCGCGGTCGCCGTCTCCCTCGGCGTGATGTTTGCCGGCGCCCAGCTGATAGAGCAGCGTCAGCGCGAATACGCGCGTACGCTCAACCCGCCGCCGGCGGTCGTCAATACGGTGCTGCCAGATGCCGACTCGCTGGCGCGGGGGGAGGCGCTGTACCGCGCTTATTGCCAGGAATGGCAGGGACAACCCGCTGATTTCCGCGCTCTGCGCAATCGGCTAAGCGCGGCGCGGGGCGACTTCTTGTACGCGGCGGTCAGCGAGGGCTGGCGCGGCTTGCCGCCCTGCGCGGGCGGGATGGGTGAAGCGGAGCGCTGGGATGTGGTCAACTACTTCCGCACGTTCGAAGTGCGGAAGTAACCCGACTTATACGAACTCCCCGAGAGCTTCGGAAATCAGCTCATCTATGTTGCGCCTTTCCGTGCCCCTCTGCTGAGGTGTACTTGCAGTGGTGAATTGGAATTCGTCGTTCGTCAAGATTTGCCTGACCATCCATTTTGGCACATACAATCCGTCGTCTTCCAGGATATCCACCAGCGCGTTTACGGATTGCGGACCGAAGGCTCTCAAGATAGACGCAGCCCTCCGGCGCACTAAATCCCACGGCGGCAAATCGATTACTGGCTCGTCGGCGGGACGCATGCGGTATGTGTATGAGTTGCGATTGTAAATAACATATCGCTTGGCTTCGCTAAACAGAATGCTGTTGACCAGCCTTTTGTTTACCTTGAAACCCTCGTCAGTCGGAAGTCGGAGGAGGATTTGCCGGGCAGTGCGCGGTTTGCCATCTTGCAACACTTCGAGAATAGCTTCCATCACGACTTTGCGATGCTGCCATTCTTGCGCGTATCTAGTCATTATGTGCAGCCTTTCATACTTGCATATTGCCTCAAGTATGACGCGCAATTATCGGCAAATTACCCCACTATTTGGGGGATTATCGCAAAAACCCCGCGCTCAAACCCCCATCCACATTGAGTATCTGCCCCGTCGTCTTGCTGAACGCGTCGCTAATCAACAGATAAGCCACCTCCGCCTGATCTTCGGGCGCAATCGCCGCTTTTGTCAAAGTGCGCTGGGCATAAAACTCCGCCAGCCGCGCCCGCAGGGTTTCGGTATCTTCGTCTTCGCTGTAGGGCAGCGCATATTTGTTGAGCGAGCTGATGACGCGCGCCCGCGGGAACATGCTGCTGCCTTTGACCACTGTCGCCGGCGCCAAGCCATTGACGCGCGCCAGCGGCGCCAGCTCAATCGCCAGCTCCCGCACCAAATGATTGGCGGCGGCTTTGCTGGTATCGTAGGCGATGGAGCCGGCTTTGGGCACAACGCCGTTGACGCTGGTGGTCAAAACCAGCGAGCCCGGCAATCCCTGCGCCTGCCACAGCGCGCGCGCGGCATCGGCGACGACATAGGCGCCGCGCACATTGACCTCGAATGTCGCGCGCCATTGCCGCTCGCTGACGCGCCCCTGCGCATCAGGCGCGAAGAACAAACCCGCGGTCACGATGACATCATCAATGCCGCCATAAGCCAGCGCCGCCTGCTGCATCAGCGCGCTCACGCTGGCGGCGGATGTGATGTCCACCGCCAGGGCAATCGCGGGACCACAGTTGGAGATGCCCGTGCCCGCCACGCCGATGCCCTGCCCATAACGGTTGCTTAGTGCCGCCGCGGTCGCTTTTGCGCCCTCAAAATTGAGGTCGGCGCAGATGACATGCGCGCCTTCGGCGGCGACGCGCTGGGCGGTCGCGACGCCGATGCCGCTGCCCGCGCCCACCAACAGCACAACTTTCCGCGCCAAAGCCTTTTCTGGCGGCATGCGGCGCAGCTTGGCTTCTTCCAGCGCCCAGTATTCGATGTCAAAGGCTTCTTGCCGCGGCAGCGCCACATATTCGCTGACCGCTTCGGCGCCGCGCATGACAGCGACCGCGCAGGAATAGAACTCGGCAGTAACGCGGGATTCGCTTTTGTTCTTGCCGAAGGCGACCATGCCCAAGCCGGGGATGAGAATCACCGTGGGGTTGGCATCGCGCATGGGCGGGCTGTCCGCGCGTTTGCAGGCGGCGTAATATGCCGCGTAATCGCGGCGGTACTGCTGGATGCGCGCCTCAAGCTGGCTGAGCAAAGCGTCGGGCTCGCCGCTGGCGGGGTCCCAGTCGATGTACAGCGGCTTGATTTTGGTGCGCAAAAAGTGATCGGGGCAAGAGGTGCCAAGCTCCGCCAGCCGCGCGGCATCAGCGCTGTTGACAAAGGCGAGCATATCAGCATCGTGCTGCACCGTGGCGATGAAGCGATTTTGCTGGCATACCATCCCGCGCAGCCGCGGCAAAATCCGCCCGAGCAGCGCCTCGCGCTCGGCAAGCGGCAGGCTCGGGTATTGCGCGCCACCGAAGCTCGACTCGCCAGCATCGCGGGCTGCCAAATAGCGCGCCGCCATCTCAATGAGCGTCAGCGAAAGTTCATAACAGGTCTTGTCGTCGTCCGCCCAATTGATCAAGCCATGCCCGCCCAGCACGATGCCGACAATGCCCGGGTTAGCGCGGATTGCCGCCCGCAGCGCCAAACCGAGGTCGAAACCCGGGCGCTGCCAATCAACCCAAGCGACCGCGCCACCATAGATTTCCTGTGTCAGCGCCGCGCCGCGGCGGGAAGCGGCGATGGCGATGACGGCGTTGGGATGGCTGTGGTCAACATGGCGGGCGGGGATGAAGGCGTGCAGCGGCGTATCGATGGAGCTGGCGCGCGGGTTGAGATTGAAGACGCAGTGCGGGTACATGCCGACCATGGCGTCTTCTATCGGCGTCTTCGCGCCAGTCTCGGCGGCGGCAGTGTAAATCGCTTCCAGGCTCAGCAGCTTGTTTAGATACAGCGAGGCGAAATTCTCGCGCTTTGCCGTGCGCAAGTCGCCGCCCGAGCCTTTTACATACATCACCTCGACAGCGCGCCCAGTCAAAGGGTCGGCTTCGGTGATTTTGCTGGAAGTGTTGCCGCCGCCAGTATTGGTGATGCGCTGGTCGGCGCCCAGCAGGTTGGAGCGGTAGACCAGCCGCGCGACCGCGTCCAGCCCGGCGGCATGAGCATCGTGCCACAGGTAGTTGACATGTCGGTATTCATCGGGTTTGAAAAAGTGCATGGCGTCTCCGCTACTTGTTGTCAGTCTCTTTGAGAGAGCGTCGTTCGCTCATACTCGCGGATTTCGCGCATGAAATCCATGCCCACCGGCACATTCCGCGCCTGGCAATAATAATCCCACACAGCGCCGAAGGGCAGCCCCTTAAGCTCTTCCAGCAGCGCCAGCCGCCCCGTGAAATCGCCAGCATTTTCGTATTCCCGCAGCAAATCACGCGGCTCCAACAGCGCCATCAGCAAGCCGCGGCAAGCGTTGCGCGTGCCAATCGCCCAAGCGCCGATGCGGTTGATGCTGGCGTCAAAAAAGTCCAAGCCGATATGCACCCGCTCCAGCGCGTCACAGCGCGCGATTTCTTGCATAATCGCCTGCAAATCATCGCTCAGCGTTACCACATGGTCGCTGTCCCAGCGCACGCCGCGGCTGACATGCAGCAGCAGCTCCGGCACATAAAGCAGCACGCTCGAAAGCTTGTCGGCGATGGTCTCAGTCGGGTGGAAGTGCCCCGCGTCCAGGCAGAGCAGCAGCCCTCGCGTGATGGCATAACCCAGATAAAATTCGTGCGAGCCGACCACATAACTCTCCGAGCCCAAGCCGAAGAGCTTGCATTCGACCGAATCGCGGTTGAGCGCCGGGTCGGTCGAATGCTTATAGATGGCGTCCAGCGATTCCAGCAAGCGCTGGCGCGGCGCCAGGCGGTCGGCTGGCATATCTTTGTAGCCATCGGGAATCCACAAATTGGTGATGCAAGCCTCGCCCAGCTCCGCGCCAAAATAGACGCCGATTTCACGGCAGGCGATGCAATGGTCAATCCAAAATTGGCGTATGCCCGCGTCTTGATGCGACAGCGTGAAGCCATCGTCCGCCAACTCGTGCGAGAAGAGCGTCTGATTAAAATCCAGCCCGTGGTCCTTTGCCTTCGCCCAATCGACCCAGGAGGCGAAATGCTGCGGCAAAAGCTCATCGCGCGGTATCTTGGACGGGCTATCGAGGTAAGAGCCGTGCAGCGCCAGCCGATGCCGCCCGGGAATGAGGCTGTAGGCTTTGTCCAGGTCGGCGCGCAGCTCGTCGATAGTGCGCGCTTTGCCGGGGTAATTGCCCGTCGCCATGATGCCGCCGCTCAGCCCGCGCCCGGGGTCTTCAAAGCCCAGCACATCATCGCCCTGCCAGCAATGCAGGCTGATGGGCACCTTGCCTAAGCGGTCCAGCGCCGCGCCGACATCAACGCCGAAAGCGGCGTAGCGCTCTTCCGCCAAAGTGTAAGCCGCTTGGATTTGCGCGTCAGATAGTTGAAAGTTCATGATTGCCTTTCTAATGCGGGCGACCCGCCGGTCGCCCTTATCAATTGAGATAGGGGCTGAGATAGGGGCAGCTAGCGCGCGCCCGCCGCTTGCAGGCAGGCTTGCATGTGCCCGCGCGCCTCCGCGCCGATGATGCAGCACTGCTCCAGGCTGTGCCCCTGCGCCTTGGTGCCGATGACTTCCAGGTTCAGCGGTCCCGTGTAGCCATTCTCGTGTAAGACGCGGATATAACCGACCAGGTCGATATCGCCGCGCCCGTTGGCTTGATCTTCGGGCGCGCCCGGACCCTGCTGACGCCCTTTGCAATCGCGGATATGCACATGTTTGATGCGGTCGACAACCGCCGCAATCGCCTCGACCGGGTTTTCGCCAGCGCGATGTATATGCGATGGATCCATATCCAGCCCAAAATTGGGCGAGCTGATATCGCCGAGGATGCGCAGGCTGGTCGGCGTATTGTAGACATATTGCCCGACATGCGCCTTGACGCAAAGCGTTACGCCATAATGCTCCGCCCGCCGCACCAGCGCGCCCAGCTCGTCCAGCACTTGCGGGTAGGTGGAGTCATCATCGGATTTGCCGCCCGGACCGCAGTTGATAATCGGGATGCCAGTCGCCACCGCCGCCTGGAATGCCAGCTCCATCAAGTCGGCATCGCGGGAGGACTGCTCCATCGCCAGCAGCTCAAGCTCGTAGGCTTGTGACAGGCGCGTGATCTCCGGCGCGCATTCGCGCCAGCGGGAGAGCACCAGGTGCTGGCTCATGCTGTCGATGGCGGACATTTCGATGCCGTCATAACCCGCCAGCGACAGGTATTTGAAGGCGGTTTCCATATCCCAAGCGCCGAATAGCAGGGAATTCGCTCCGAGTTTCATAGTGGTTTGTCCTTTTGGATTCGTGAATAGTTGACTGATTTACCTATGGCGTGCCAAATTTACGACCAGGTTGTAAGTGAACCATCCGTCTTTTGTGAGAAATACATGGGAGCCTCTATTCCGCCCGTCTTCTGTAACTCCAATTCCGTCCGTATAGGGCGTAAAACCCACGATGTCATTGTACGAGATTCGAATTTGTTTTCGTGAGCCTGCGAAGTAGATATGTTTGGAAGTAATTCCAACCGCGCCCTTGTCTACGCGAACCATTTGTTCATCCTCGACGACTTCGGCGGTCAACTCGCTAGACCGGAGGTAGAGTGATGCCAATTCAGCAGATACTTCATGTTGTCCTATTCTGACGCGCGATCGCGTCCGCTGTTCGTAATAGTCAACGTTTGCGAACAGCCATACAACGATTTCTGATCGCTGAACATTAAACGGAAGTTGCATATCATCTGTTGGATACTCAAACAGATTGCCTTCTCTGATGTGCCGAATGATGCGGGCGTACAAGAGCTTCAATGAAGCGTCGGCTTTATGCAGTTCATCCTTGGTCAAGCCAAAGGTCTTTTCGATTGCTTCCAAGCATCTTTCCTCTTCGTCTGAAAGTAGGTGATCCTCTAGAGCCTGATCTATCGCCAGTTTGTATCCTTCCATAACCACGGAGCGCACTTGTGAGGCACTTAGGTAGCTAAACTTTGCAACGAGAGTGATTGCGTACTCCAATTCGCGGAGTTCGCGCTCATTTGACACAAATGCGCCGATCATAGAGGTAATCCATTTTTTCCCGTAGCTGTAGACATCTACACATGCGCCATGGCTATCTGAGCCAGCCCCGGCATCTAGACCACAAAATACACAGCTTGCCATCTCGCACCTCCACTCGATTAACTTAGACTATGTAACAAAATGGTGCAGCTTCCTTTGGCCTCATCGCGGCCGTCCACACCAATTCACACGGGCGTTTCGGCGAAAGCCCCTATCGATTCCTACATGTCAGAGACATACACCACAGTTTCCGTCTCCAGCGACGCTATCGCCGCCGCCAGCACCTTCTGCGCCGCCAAGCCATCCGCGCCGCTGCCATCAATATCCGCCGGCGCGACCCCCGCGCTCACCTGCTGCAAAAAACAATGAATGCGCTCGCGGAAGGTATTCTCAAAAGTGTGGAAGCCGCCGAAGAGCGGGTCGGTGTAGACCGTCTTCTGCAAATCTCCCGCGGGATAAAGCGTCAGCTCCCGCCACATATCATCCAGCACAAAGCGCCCGCCCGTGCCCGCCACCTCGCAGCGCTCCATCGGGTGCCCGCGCTCGATATCATAGCTGCCGGTCAGCGCGCCGACGACGCCATCCCGAAAGCGGAAATTGAACTGCGCCGTCGACCAAATCCGCCGCCCGGGCGCTTTGACCGCGAAGCAATGCACCGCCTCGATATCGCCGCAGAAATAGCGCATCACATCCACCGTGTGCGGGTGCAGCGACTTGATGTGATAATGCGGCGAGGTCTCGGCGGGGTTCATTATCCACATCGCCATGTTGATGAAGAGCAGATGCCCCAGGCGTCCATCTTCTATCCAGGATTTTGCCAGGCGCGCCGCCGGCGTGAAGCGGTGGTTGAGGTTGATGCCATAACAGCGCCCCAGTTCCCGCGCCCGCGCCACCATCGCTTCGGCATGCGGGATTTTGTCCGAAATCGGCTTCTCGCCCAAGACATGGCAGCCGGCTTCCAGCGCCTGCATCGTGGGCAGATAATGGTCGCTGCTGTTTTCATAGCCGCCAGTCGTCACGCTGACGACATCGGGCGCCAGCGCGCGCAGCATCTGCTCGGCATCATAGAATGCGGGCGCGCCATGCCGCGCCGCCGCCGCGTCCGCCCGCTCTTTGCTGATATCGCAAACGCCGACAAGCTCCGCCAAGTCATCCTGCGCGTACAGTTTCGCATGCCGATTGCCAATTGGTCCCATGCCGATGACCGCTGTGCGTAGTGTCATTTTCTCTGTGTCCTCTGTGTCGACGGGCGACCCGGCGGGTCGCCCCTGCCAGTCGCTAAAATTACCCCGGCAGCTCATAGCCATATTCGCGCATTGCCGGCGCGAAGAAATCAAAATAATTGACGCCCTCGTCCCGCCGCCAGCGGTTGATGGTGTCCTGCCGCATGATGATGCGCGCCAGCGGGATGCCCAGGAAGGCTTCCAGCCGCGCCAAAGTCGCTTCCTGCTCAGTCACCAAATCTTCAAAACGCACTTCTATCCAGCGCTCCGGCTTGGGCGTTGACTTCACCAAATCGTATTGATACTTCCAGGAGATGGCGCGCCGCAGCCTCTCATCCGCGTTTGATGCCAGCGGCGGCTCGGGCAGGGCGGGATAGTTAATTCCAAAATCGCGCAGGTCATCGGTTTTATGCGAGCCCAGGATGCTGTCGCGCGGGTTGCGGATCCAAAAGATAAAATGCGTCTCCGGGTAGAGGCGGGCGATCCAGGGATAGACCAGCGTCGTCTCGGGTATCTTCCAGCCCTTGAGCGCGCCGCGATGCGTCAGCACCGAGTCCAGATAGCGCTCGATAAGCTGGCGGAAGCGCGGCGGAATCTCCGCTTCATGCGCGCGGCGGAAGTCCCAGCTCAAATCGCTGTTCCAGCGCACATAACGGGCGAAGACGCGGCAGGCATCATACATCAGCCAGGGCGGCACCAAATCGCCCGATGGATTGAGCGCCTGCCCCATGTATACGCCGCTGCCATAAAGCGTGTGCGAGATTGCGCGGGTGCCGCCATGCCCGCGTCCGATGATGGTAATCACAGCGCAATCACCTGCCCGCTCTCCCAAGAGGCAATCGCCGCTTCAATCACCCGCTGCACATTCAGCGCGTCCGCCCCCGAAGCGTCGATTTTCTCGGGGGAGACCAGCGCCAGGTTCTGGTCTATCCAATGTCCGATGCGGCTTTGAAATGTCTGGCTGAAGTGGCTCATGCCGCCATAATTCTCATGCCGCTCCAGCTGGGTATCAAAGCGCGGATAAAAGGTCAATTCCTCGCAGGCGTCCCGCAGGATGAAGCGCCCCTCCGAGCCGACCACTTCCAATGTCTCCAGCCCATAAGTGCCGGCGGCGCCAAAATTGCCGTCATAACTGCCGCGCAGATGCCCGATGACGCCATTTTCATAGAGCAGGTTCATCTGCATATTCGACCATATCGCGCGTCCCTTGCCCTTCTTGAAGAAAGCCTGCACCCGCTTGACATCAGACTGAGCGAAATAGCGCATCACATCCAGCGAATGCGGATGCAAAGCGCGGGCGTGAAAATGCGGCGAGCTTTCGTTGGGGTTGTTGATCCACATCGTCATGTCAATCATGTTGATTTCGCCCAGCCGCCCGCGCAGCTGCCACTCTTTTGCCAGCGACGCCGCCGGCGTGAAGCGGTGGTTGAGGTTGATGCCATAACGCAGGTTCTTCTCCCGCGCCAGCGCCACCATCGCCGCCGCTTCGTCAATGTTGTTGGATATCGGTTTTTCGCCCAGCACCGGGTAACCCGCGCCTAAAAGCTGCATCGTCGGCGTATAATGGTCGCCGCCATTTTCGACGCCAGCGGTGGTGACGCTGGCGGCGTCAAATTCCAGCCCGCTTGCCAGCAGCGCGTCCACCGAATAAAAGCCCTGGCAGCCGAAGGTCTCCGCCGCTTTGTCCGAGCGCTCGGGGATGATGTCGCAGACGGCGACCACCTCCGCCCCCGGGTGCGCCGTATAACAGCGCCCGTGATTGTTGCCGATGCCGCCCATGCCGATAATCGCTACGCGTAAAGTCATTTGCTGTCTCCTGTTTATGCGGGCGGCAAAAGAACGCCGCCGCTATTGCTGCTCGTCTTCGGTCTCGCCCGCCTCGCGGGATTCCGCCTGCAGGCGGATCGCCTCGTTTAAATCGCCGATGTACAGCGTATCGTAGGCCTGCTGCGATGTCTCAAACGCGCCGATGCCTTCTGTGCCGTGCCAGTCGCCTTGCGTCAGCATCGGGTTGGGCAAGCCGGTTTCCGCCTCGCGCCTGGCGATGAAAGCCTCCATGCGCCCGCGCAAAGCGGCGACAACATCGGGGCGCGCCGCCGCCAGATTGTGGTTTTCTTCGGGGTCTTCCGCCAGGTTGTACAGCTCAACTTCCGGCTTGAAGTGGAAGTCCGGCTCCAGCGCTATCATCAGCTTCCAGCCGGGAGCGCGCCAGCCGTGCTTGCGCATCCAGGTGCATTCGCTGATGTAAAACTCGCTCTCAAACGAGGCGATTTCGCCCGCAATCATCGGCAGCAGCGACTTGCCATCGAACCCCCGCCATGCCTTCTCCGCTAGCGCAGAGCTGCCGCTTTCCCGCTCCCCTTCCCTCTTTTGGGGATGGGGGGCAGCGTCCAAGCCCGCCAAATCCAGCAGCGTCGGCAGCAGGTCTTTGTGCTGGTTATAGCCGCTGACGCGCGCGCCGGCGGGAACCCGCGCCGGGTAGCGCAGTATCAGCGGCACATGCAGCACATTGTCATATATGCCGTGATGGTCAAACCAGCATTCGTGATCGTAGAGCGTCTCGCCATGGTCGCCATTCAAAGCGATGATGGTATCGTCCAGGATGCCCAGCCCTTCCAAAGTTTGGAAAATCGACTGCATGCAGGCGTCCATATAGGCGATTGCGCCATCATATTGGGCGATGATGTAATCCTTGTCGCTGATGCCCGGCGGCATCCAAGACTTAAAGAATGTGGCGAACGGCTTAAAAGCCAGGACTGGGTCCATCGAGCGGTTTTCGGGGTCGCATTCATCGCCGTGATAAAACATGCGCTCATACGGCTCCGGCGGCAGGTAGGGCGCGTGCGGGTCCATGTGCCGCAGCATCACGAACCAGGGCTTGTCCGCCGCTGTCAGCCGCGCCAGCTCGGGGATGGCGACTTCGTTGAGATTCTGCGCCTTGTGGCTGCGTCCCGCTTCCCAACTGCCCCAGGCGGCATAATCGATATAGGTGTCGAAGCCGCGCGAACTCGGGTTGCCGCTGAAGCCGACGCAGGCGGTGTTATAACCTTGGCTGCGGAAGATCTCCGCCGCTGTCGGCGCTTCCGCCCGCAGCGGTCCTTGATGCCGCAGCGCCACCACCTGTGTGCCAAAGCAATCACGCCCGGTCAGCATCGAGGCGTAGGCGGGCGTGGTCGGGATGTGGGCGCTGAATGTATTTTCGAAGAGCGCGCCGCTTTGGGCGAAGCGGTCGATATGCGGCGTCGTCAAGCGCTCGTAGCCATAGCAGGACATGTGGTCGGCGCGGATTGAATCGATGGCGATAAGCAGGACATTTGGTTTTTTTGGCATAGCTCCCTCCTTAAGTATCGCGGGAAGTCTAGCACATCCGCCTAAGGCCTGCGACAAATCTGCCAGCGAGCGCCGCGGTACATTTAGCCGCTTCCCGCAAGTTCGCGCTATCATAAGTAACCGATTACTTGCGCAATCGCAAATATGCGATAAGCTATTTAGCATGCGCCCAAGTGGGCATTTGCGGGCTGACGCTCGCGCAATTTCTATCCAAAGACTTAGGAGTGCTGCCATGTTACGAAAACTTGTATTTCTCGCCTTATTGGCGCTGATAGCGCTGCCGACGCTTGTCGGCTTCGCGCAGGAGCCCGATGGCTTGCCCGTCGATATCCCGCGTGAAGACCTCTGGGTCTTCGACCAAATCTTCCGCTGGCAGACCGTGAACAACTTCAATGTCTGGCGCATCGGCGGCTCGACGCCTTTTCATCATGCCTTGATGCTGGAGACATTCTGGAATCGCGACCAGGAAACGGGCGAATTCATCCATGCGCTGGCGGCGGCTGACCCCGTCTACAACGATGACTTCACGCAAATGTCGGTGGAGCTGCGCCCCGGCGTCATGTGGTCTGATGGCGAAGAATTCAACGCCGATGATGTTGTCTATACTATCGAGACCATCAAAGCCAACCCCGAATTGGGGCAGGGCGGCTGGCATGCGCAATTGACGGACTTTGACGCCGCTGTCGAAAAGACTGGCGATTACAGCGTCAGCTTCACGCTTAACCGCTCCAACCCGCGCTTCCACACCCTCTTCGAATCCCGCTGGAATGGCATTTATATGATGCCGTCGCATATCGTGGCGGAAGTCGAAGCCAACCTGGCGGATGGCGAGAACCTCGGCGGCTGGGTCTGGGAAGCGCAGGATGTGGTTGTCCTGGGCAATTACCTGCCAGTAGAAGCGGACCCCAACGGCTACTGGGAGCTCTTCAAACGCCGCGACGACCCCGAAAATTCGCTGGCGGGCATCATCACCGGCGGTTCCGGCCCTCCCTATGCTTTGAGCATTTTCTACGGCAACGACAACATCAAAAAAGCCATCGCCATGTCCCGCAACGAGCTTGATGTCTATTTTGATGTTGATATCGAATCCTTCGATTTCACGCTGGAGAACGCGCCTGCCGCCCGCAGTTGGTATCAAGACTTCCCCTGGGCGTATCCCAACGAAGTCAGCAGCCGTCAACTGGCGATGAATATGGAAGGCGACCCGCTGATCGCCCATAAGGATGTGCGCTGGGCGCTGGCGCTCGCCATCGATATTGTCGAATTGCAGACCGAATACATCGGCGGCGTCGCCAAGGTAACGCCCTTTCCCGTCCCGCCGACCGCCAAGCTCTATGAGCTGTACCACGGTCCCATGACCGAATGGCTGAGCAACCTGCAAATCGACCTCGGCGGCGGCGAAATGTACAGCCCCTATGACCCAAGCATCCCCGACCAAATCGCGGCTTGGGCGGAAGAACAGGGCTTCACCGTGCCGGGCGAGCCGCACGAAGTCTTCGGCTCCGGCTGGTGGAAATACGATACCGACGCTGCCGAGAAGCTGCTGATGAACGCGGGCTTGAGCCGCGGCGGCGATGGCATGTGGATGACGCCAGAAGGCGAGCCCTGGGTGCTGGACCTGCAGTCTGACCCCAGCGAGAATGACGCCTACCGTATGGGGCAGGCGGCATTTGATATGTGGACTGACTTCGGCATCGAAGTCAACTTCAGCACGCTGGACCGCAACACCTGGAACCAGAACCACTATGTCGGCGAGTATGAGGTCAGCACGCCTTGGACGAGCTTCGCGCTGGCTTCCGGCGATATGTGGCCCAACATCCGCGGCCGCCACTCCCGTTATTACGCGCCGGTGGGCGAAGATTACCGCCCGCTGGGCGGCGACAGCGTGCGCCGCTTGCAAGACGCCCGCAGCGACGAGCTGATTGACGCCATGGAATCGGTCAACCCCGTGGCGCAAGAGGCGGAGAATATCGAGCTCGGCATCCAATTCCTGCAGAATTGGGTGGAAAATATGTTCGATATCACCTGCATCGCTTTCAAGAAATTCGTCACCTGGGACGAGACCTACTGGACGGGCTTCCCGACTGCCGAGAACCCGAACTATCAGCCATTGTATTGGTTCCAGGGCGGCAAATACGCCATCCA
Organism: Anaerolineae bacterium; assembly: GCA_022825675.1. GTDB lineage: Bacteria > Chloroflexota > Anaerolineae > Aggregatilineales > Phototrophicaceae > UBA6055. The sequence goes on from JAJDWK010000064.1 coordinate 39,333, forward strand.
GAACCTGCATCCGACGGGCTAGCCTGGCTAGCTGCCTCCCTATAGTAGAAACTCCCCTTCCCTCCTTGTGGGGGAAGGGGTTGGGGGATGGGGGATTATGCAACTGCTGCGCACTTACATTCTGCCGCGCATCGTCCAGTGGGCGGTGGTCATCTTCGTCGGCGTCACGATTATTTTCTTGATACCGCGCTTTTCGCCCATCAACCCCGTTGACGACATGATCGGGCGCATGACCGCCTTCCAGACGATGGACCCGCAAGCGGTTGTGCTCATGCGCGCGACTATGCAAGACCTCTACGGCTTGGACGGCAGCTTGCTGGAACAGTACATCAATTTTTGGCAGCGGCTGCTGCAGGGCGACCTCGGTCCTTCATTTCAAAATTTCCCCACGCCGGTCAACGAAATTATTGCCGCGGGCTTGCCCTGGACCGTCGGCTTGTTAACGACTTCCACGATTATGTCCTGGCTGCTGGGCATATTTGTTGGCTCGCTGGTGGGCTATTTCCAGCATCGGCGCTGGGCGCAGGTATTAGAAAGAGTTGTCATCGTAATATATCCCACGCCTTATGTCATTATTGCGCTTATCCTTATGGTGCTGTTCACCTTTTATTGGCCCATTTTCCCGATGGTGGGCGGCGCGCAAGGCAAACCCGCGCTGAATTGGGAATACATCAGCAGCATTTTGCGCTTCGGCTTTTTGCCGGCTTTATCCATCGTGATTGGCGGCTTCGCCTTCCGCTTCATCATCGCCAAAGCGCTCGCCACCACCGAAATTGCCAGCGACTATGTGCAATATGCGGAGCTGGCGGCAGTGCCCAAGCGGCGCATCGTCTATTCGTATATCATCCGCAATACCATGCTGCCCCATGTCAATGACCTGGCGCTGTCGCTGGGCGCCATGTTTGAAGGCGCGCTGATAACCGAAGTGGTTTTTGGCTATCCCGGGCTTGGCTCCAAGCTCTTCACCGCTATCAGCAATGCTGATTACAATATCGTCATGGGCATTGTATTGCTTTCCATTGTCGGCATCGCCACCGGCTCGCTGATTGTGGACCTGCTGTACCCCGTCTTTGATCCCCGTGTTCGGCTGCGTTAGGGGGCAGCGCCATGCTAACGACCATTCGTGATTTACTCCGCTACAGCCTGTCTTTCCGCTTCGGTTCGGTCATCCTGCTTTTTGTGGCGATTATGGTTGTGGTCTCCTTCTTCGCCCCCTATCCGCCGGAGAAGCGCCGTGTCGTGCCGCGCAAAATGCGTGGCGAGCCGCCTTCCGCCGAATATATTTTGGGCACAACAACGTTGGGGCAAGATGTCTTTTGGATGCTCTTAACCGCCGTGCGCCATACCTTGCTCATCGCCTCTATCGCGGTCTGCATCGGGCGTGGCATCGGCGTCATGCTGGGCATGATTTCCGGCTACCTCGGCGGCGGGGCGGACCGCGTCATTCAGTCGGTGGTCGAGAGCGTCATCGTCATTCCACGATTACCCTTGCTCATATTAATTGCCGTGATATTAAAGGGCGGCTTGACATTTGTCTGGCTCGGCATCCTCATCGGCATGCTGGACTGGGCATATCCCTCGAAGCGCTACCGCGCCCAAGTGCTCAGCCTGCGCGAGCGCGAATTCACGCATACCGCGATTTTCAGCGGCATGGGCACCGCAAAAATTGTCATCCAGGAACATCTGCCCTTCATCATTCCGTTCTTGCTGGCGGATGTCGTCAGCGGCTTTCTGTTCTCTATCGGCATGGAAGTTACTTTGTCCTGGCTGGGCTTAAACGACCTCAACAGCTTGAGCCTGGGCACGATGATTTATTGGGCGGACGAATGGAATTCCATATTCGCGGGCAAGCCCTGGGTGATGATTGCGCCCGTTGTCGCCGTTATCGTTGTGGTTGTCGGCTTTTATCTGGTTTCCATTGGCATCAGCGAATACCTGGACCCGCGCAAGCGGCTGCTGCGGTTGCAAACGCATCAGAGCGACACGGCGCTTGAACTGCAAGCGCAAGGCACCAGCGCCGGCACTGCAATCGCTTCTGCCGGCACGGCGAAGGACGAGTGATGGGCACAATTATCGAAGCGGTCAACCTGCGCGCCTATTACATCACCAACGCTTATGGCGTCGAGCGCACCGTGCAAGCGGTCGATGACATCTCGCTGAAAATTGAAGAAGGCGAGGTCTATGGCATCGCCGGGGAATCCGGCTGCGGCAAATCCACTTTGATGCGCGTCTTGCTGAATGCTTATCAGCCGCCGCTGACGGTGGTTGGCGGCGATGTCGTTTACACGCTGGATGGCGAGCGCGTCAGCGCCGCGGAGATGAGCGACGAAAAAAACCGCGACCTGCGCTGGCGCAAGCTCTCGTATATCCCGCAAGGCTCGATGCATGTTTTGAACCCGGTGCGGCGCATCCGCGATAGCTTTCACGATTTTATCAGCGCCCACCGCGATGTCAGCAAAGCCGAATCCTACCAGCTCACGGCGGAGTACCTGCGGGATTTGGGCTTGCCCGAGAAGGTGATGCGCTCGTACCCGCATCAGCTTTCCGGCGGGATGCGGCAGCGGGTTACGATAGCGCTGGCGACAATCCTCTGGCCCAAGCTCATCTTCGCTGATGAGCCGACCACGGCGCTGGATGTCGTTGTGCAGCGCGGCGTCATCCAAATGCTCAAAGATGTGCAGCAAAAAGAAGGCAGCACCCTGGTGCTCATCACGCATGACATTGGCGTGCACGCCAACTTGGCGGACCGCATCGGCATTCTGTATGCCGGCAAGCTGGTGGAAGAGGCGGAGACGCAGACAATCCTCAATCAGCCGCGCCACCCTTATACCCGCTATCTGATCGAATCCCTGCCCAACCTGGAATCCCGCGCGGAATTGATGAGCATCCCCGGGCGTCCGCCCGCGCTGGACCGCCCGCCAAGCGGCTGCCGCTTTCACGAGCGCTGCCCGCTAGCGAAGGACATTTGCAAAACTGTCGAGCCGCAGCTCATCAAAATCGCGCCCAAACATTTTACCGCCTGCCATGTGGTCGAAGAGGAACTGAGCCATGCCAGCTGATGCGCTGCTGCATATCGAAGACCTGACCAAGGTCTTTCACATTCGGCAGGGCTTTTCCTCGCAAGAATTTCACGCGGTGGATAATGCCTCTATCGTCATCGACTCGGGAAAGCCCGAGATCTTCGCCGTCGTCGGCGAGAGCGGCAGCGGCAAAACCACGCTTGCCAAGATGGTGCTGGGCATGGAGGCACCGTCGCAAGGCAACCTGCGCTACAAAGACCGCCAGGTCGCCGCGCTCAGCAAGCGGGAGATGAAAAACTGGTTCTATCACGAAGTGCAGCCGGTCTTTCAAGACCCTTTCGCCGCCTTCAGCCCCTTGAAGCAAATCGACCGCTATCTCTATGAAACGGTCTACAATTACAAGATGGTCGGCGATAAAAAAGAAGCGCCGCGTTATATCAACGAAGTGCTGAGCGAAGTCGGCTTGACCTTGGCGGAGATTGCCGGGCGTTATCCCAACGAGCTTTCTGGTGGGCAGGCGCAGCGCGTCGCCATCGCCCGCGCCTTGCTCACCAAACCCTCGCTGATTGTCGCTGATGAGCCGGTCTCAATGCTGGACGCTTCGCTGCGCATGTCAGTCGTGAATATGTTCCGCAAGCTCAAAGAAGATAACGCGGTCAGCGTGATATACATCACGCATGATCTGGCGACCGCATTTTACGCTGGCGACCGTATCGCCGTGATGCTGCGCGGCTGGATTGTCGAGATGGGACCGACCGAACAGGTGCTGGGCAATCCCCTGCATCCCTACACACAGAACCTCAAGACCTCGATTCCCAGCATCAAGTCGGACGAAGCCTGGGACGAAAAGATTGACCTGGCGGTCATCGAAACTGACGAATATACGCGCACCGGCTGCAAGTTCGCGGGGCGCTGCCCAGCGGTGATGGACATCTGCCACGACAATATCCCGCCCAGCGTCGAGCACGAGGGGCGCAGCGTCAAATGTTTCCTCTATGATGAGGCGCTGCCCGCCGCCCGGAATTGAGAGCGGAACTCCCGCCGGGCAGCGCAATGGCTGGCACAGCGCGAAGCGGATTTTGGCGGCAGGCGCGCCGTCTCTTCCCGCGGCATTGCCTGTGGCAGCAGCTGCAGCGCTCCTCCCGTCAGCCGCTCGCTGCGCATTTCAGCCGCCAGCTAAAGCGCGCGGGACCGGCGCGGGCGCTGCCCCTGAGCTTGGCATGGGCGCTGATTCTCTTCGGCGCTTTTTTCACAGTGTTTAATGCTATCAGCCACCAAATCCTGTGGACATTGCCGCTGTGGCTGATGCTGTTCAGCCTGTGCTATTGCGCTTGCTGGCTGCGGCGCGTTGTTGCCTTGCTGCCGCGCCAGGCGCGGGCGGGCCTCACGGACGAGGTCAGCGTGATGCCGCGGGGGCAGGCTTATGTCTATCTGCTGATGGCAAAAGCGGCGCTGCACGAAGGCGACGCCCTGGCATGGCTGACGCTTCTGCGGCGGGCGCTGGCGGGCTTGACGCTCTTGTGCTGGAGTATAGCGCTGGGCATCGCCGCGGCGCAGCTGGAGCAGATACCGCTGCGGGAGCTGGGCGCGCTGCTGATGGCGCTGGCGCTGCTCGCTCTGCTCTTCCCGCTGGAGCATGCGCAGTCCGTCATCATCGCCTGGCTGACGGCGATATTTGTCTGCGCCCGCGGGCAAAAGGAGCTCGACCGCGGCAGCATCGCCATCGTCAGCTTTGCCCTCTTGCAGATTTTGAGTTATTGTTTGGCGGTTGCTGTCGCCATCGCGCTGCAGGTGGTTGAGCTCAGCATCGTCTTCGCGCTGTATCTGCTCTTGCGCGAATGCTTGATTATGGCGCTGTGGCAACTGCTCTTGCGACTGCTGAATAGCGATGACAGACCGTGGGCAGCAAGCGCTGAGGAAAACCTATCACTTAGCCTTGAGGGCGGACGTGACGCCTGAATCAGCCGGGATGAACAAGCTCTTCGACCAAGCGGAACTCGAATGCCTGCGCGCGCTGCTGGATGCCATCATCCCGGCGGATGATTTCCCCAGCGCTTGGGAAGCGGGCGTCGGCGACTATCTTCAGCGGCAGCTGGCGGGCGACCTGGCAAAAGCCCTGCCAGACTATCGCGCTTGGCTGGCGCAGCTGACAGCGGAGGCGCGCGCCCAATACGGGCGGGGCTTTGCGCAGCTGCGCTTGAGCGAGCGTACGGGCTTGCTGCGGCGCATCGAAGCGGACGAAGTGCAGACTCAGTGGGCGATTGCCCCGGGCGGGTTCTTCCGCGAAATCGTCGAAGCCTGCGCGGAGGGCTATTACAGCGACCCCGGCAACGGCGGCAATCGCGATGGCATCGCCTGGCGCATGGTCGGTTTTGAGGTGACGGCATGAGCGAGTACGATGCCATTGTTGTCGGCGCTGGCGCTGGCGGCGGCGTGGCGGCGGCGGTGTTGACGGCGGCGGGCAAATCCGTCCTGCTGCTGGAACGCGGGCGCGCGCTCTCCTTTGCGGCAGTAGGGCGCGACCATTTGCGCAATCAGCGGATGCCAGTCTATGGGCACAACGCTGGACCAGACATCGACGGCAACCCACGCACGATTGACGCAAGCTCGCTGCCGCGGCTGGTCGGCGAGGCGCTGGGCGATAAGCGCCTGCTGAAACCACATCAGCCGGGCTACCAGAACAATGCCGCTTGCGTTGGCAGCGGGACCCGTGTATACGCCGGGCAGGCTTGGCGTTTTATGCCGCAGGACTTCCGCATGGCGAGCGAATATGGCGTGCCCGCCGGCAGTTCGCTGGCGGATTGGCCCCTCAGCTATGAAGATTTGGCGCCCTATTACGAGAAAGTGGAATGGGAAATTGGCATTTGCGGCGACCACCGCGGCATGACGCATCTGCCCGCCTATAAGAAGCCATATCCCATGCCGGCGCTGCCGCTGCCCTATAAATCGACCGTGCACAAAAGCGGCTTGCAGCGCTTGGGCTGGCAGGCGCTGCGCGTGCCCCGTTTGATAAATTCCCAGCCTTATAACGGGCGGCAAGCCTGCATCAACTGCCAGCATTGCGTCGGCTTCGCCTGCCCGGCGGATGCCAAAAATGGCAGCCACAATACCACCGTGCCCCGGGCGTTAAGCAGCGGGAACTGCACTTTGCTCACCGAAGTTATGGTCGAGAAGCTGGCGGTCAGCGCGGGCGGTGCGGTCACCGGCGTGACTTTCATCGACGCCGAGCAAAAGCGGCGGACGATACGCGCCGATGTCATCGTGCTGAGCTGTGGCGCGGTGGAGACGGCGCGGCTGCTGCTGAATTCCGCCACCGCGCAAGAGCCTGCTGGCATCGGCAACGGCGGCGACCAAGTCGGGAGAAACCTGCAAGGGCATTATTATCCCAGCGCTGTCGGGCTCTTCCCCGAGACGATGTTTGATGGCATGGGACCGGGCTGCTCCATCGCCACTTGCCAATTCAATCACGGCAATGATGGCATCATCGGCGGCGGCTTTTTGGGCGATGAAGATATCGTAACGCCCATCACCTTGTGGAAGCGATTTTATCCGCCTGACGCCCCCCGCTGGGGCAGCGCTGCCAAGCGCTTCATGCGCGAGAATTATCGGCGCATCAATGATGTTACCGGCCCCGTGCAAGAGATCCCCAGCCCCGATGCCCGCGTGAGCATCAACCCGCAGGTTCGAGACCGCTATGGCATCCCGGTGGCGCATTTGTCCGGCGCGACTCACCCGGAAACTGTGCGCACAGCGCGTTTTATGCACCAGCGGGCGCGAGAATGGCTGCGCGCTTCGGGCGCGATACAAGTCTGGGGGATGCCGCCGCCGCGCTATCTCTCCGGCGGGCAGCATCAAGCCGGCACCTGCCGCATGGGCGAAGACCCGACAACATCGGTGGTCGATCCCTTCTGCCGTGTGCACAGCCAGGAGCGGCTTTTCATCGCCGATGGCTCGCCCCATGTTACCAACGGCGGCTTCAACCCGGTCGAAACTATCATGGCGCTCGCCTGGCGCACGGCGGAAACTATCGTCAAGACTTGGTGATAAACCGTAGAAGATTAGGAGGGGAAAATGCGCTGCGAGCTTTCTGCCGAGCAAATTCAATCGTATCGCGACAATGGCTATGTCGTCTTACATGACTTTCTCGATGCTGACGAACTGGAAGTATGGCGGCGCTGTGTCGGCGAGGCGGTGGCGCAGCGCGGCAAACGCAAGCTGATGGACGGCAGCATGATGGAAGAAGACAATTATTATGCGCGCGTCTTCGCCCAGCGCATCAACTTGTGGAATGACCACGCGGGCATGCGCCGCCTGATGCTTGACGAGCGCCTGGGCAAAATGGCGGCGGATTTGGCGGGCGTTGATGGCATCCGCATCTGGCACGACCAAGCGCTCATCAAGCCGCCCTGGGGCAACCCGACCGGCTGGCACCTGGACAATCCCTACTGGTCCTTTTATTCGCGTGATGCCATCAGCATCTGGGTGGCGCTGGATGATGTTACGCCGGATAACGGCTGCCTCTATTTCATCCCCGGCAGCCACAAATCCGCGACCTTCGACAATGTTGGCATCGGCAGCAATATCGGCGACCTCTTCGATACCTATCCGCAGTGGGGCAAGCTGGAGGCGGCTTCCGCGTCCATGAAAGCGGGCGCCTGTTCCTTCCACAACGCATTGCTGGCGCATGGCGCGGGCGCGAATATGACGCCTTATGCCCGCCGCGCCATGACCTGCGCCTACATGCCCGATGGCAGCACTTTCAACGGGCAGCGCAATATCTTGTCACAAGAACAGGTTGACCGCTACACCATCGGCGAAGTCATTGATGACGATGCGCAAGCGCCGCTGATTTATCACCGCAGCAAGGATTTTGCGCGCTTCAGCGGCTGATGTTCGCTGCCCGCTCAATGGCGAAAGGGCACGGTGCCAGTGTCGTCCAGCGGGTAACCCCAGCGCTCGATGTAAGTCATGCCGGGGGCGAAATCGTCGCCTATTGCCCGCAGCTCGCGCTGGAGCAGGGCGTCTAAATCCCGCTGGATGCCGGCAAGCGCCGCCAGGTTGACAAGGTTTTCCAGCTGATAGGGGTCGCGCTCGTTGTCATAGAGCAGCCAGGGACCTTGTAAGCTGCGGCAATAGGTATAACGCCGCGTGCGGATGCCGCGGTATTCCCGCCCGCCGACGCCGCGATGCCACTCGCCGAAAGGGTGAAAACAGGCGAGCAGCGCGCCCTCGCTGGCGACAGCTTCGCCACGCAGCGCCGGCGAGAAATCCGTCCCCTCGACGCTGCCAGGAATCGGCAAGCCGCAGACGCCCAGCAAAGTCGGCATGATGTCATGCGCGTTGAGGAAGGGCGCTGCTTGGCGCGCTTCCTGCCCAAACTCACGCGGATAGCGCAGCAGGAAAGGCACGCGGATAGATTCTTCCCAAGGCTTTTGCTTGCGTTCCATGCCCTGCGAGCCGAGCATATCGCCGTGGTCAGAGGCGAAAACGAGCACCGTGTCCTCAGCCAAGCCGAGCGATTCCAGCGTCTGCATGATATCGCCGACGCTTTTGTCGATGGCGCTGCAATGCGCATAATAGCCAGCCAGCCAGTCACGCGCCCGCGCTGCCATCGCCGCCGGCACATTGGGGCGCAAGGCGATATCCCGCGGGGTGTACAGAGCGCGATACTCCGCCGGTGCCGTTTCGTAAGGGTTATGCGGCGGACCCCACGAGAGCACCAGCATGAACGGTCCGGCATGCGCTTGCGCCCTGATGAACTCCTGCGCTGCCGCCGTCTGCGCAAAAACATCATAGCCCTGCCAATGGCGCGGCGTCGGGTCATCCCCCGCGTAATAGGCGGAGCAGTTGTAATCGTGGCTGCATTCCAGCGCTTGAAAACTCTGGAAGCCCAGGCGGCGCTCGGGCGGGATATAGCGGCTGCGCCCGGCGCCAGCGACATGCCATTTGCCGATGTAGCCCGTCGCGTATCCCGCCTGCTGGAAGGCAGCGCCCAAGCCCACTGGCGCGCCGCTGATTGGCACATCGTTGACGATGACGCCGTGCGTCAGCGGATATTGCCCGGTGAGAAAGCTGGCGCGCCATGGGCAGCAGACCGAATAGCCCGAAATCGCCTGGCGGAAGTTGACGCTCTCGGCTGCCAGGCGGTCGATATTCGGCGTCTGCACCTGGCGATTGCCGGCATATCCCAGCGCCTGCAAGCGCCATTGGTCCGTCAGCAGGAAGACGACATTGGGTTTTTTCGGCAGGTCGCGCATGGCAGGCTCTTTTCTGTGCTCAGCGGGGGAGGGCATTAAGCCAAGTTCTCAAAATCAATTCACCACCGAGTACATCAAGCTGCACCGAGAAAAATATATCGAAAGCGAATTTCCGCCCATGAAGTCGATTGTAGGGCATTACTGCGCGGCACCCAGTTTTCGCCCGCATCAACGGCGATTCTCTTCTCTTGCGTTACTCAGTGTACTCGGTGTACTCGGTGCTGAGAATTAGGTCAAACTTCATTTTGCATCTCGCGCCCCGTGGAAGGCATCCCATTCCTGGCGGAAAGCCGCCAAACCCTCAGCAACAGTGAAGGCGCGCCTGCCCAGCGCTTCAGCAGTGCGTTGGCAGCTGGCGCGGGTGCGATAGGGGATGCCGATATGGCGCATCGCGTCCAGCACCGCCTGGTCGGTGCGCGTTGGCATTATCAGCGCCGGGTCGGTGTCAAAAGCGGCGGCAATTTGATGCGCCAGCTCAATGCGGTTGATGCTTTCGCTGCCGAAGCAGTGGAAGATGCCATTGCCATCATGCCGCGCCAGCCGCAGCAGCATATCGGCGCAATCTGATGCCAGCGTCGGGTGCGCCATGTCATTGACCTTGGGTCCAGTCCACACTTCCGCCGGCAAGCCCGCCGCCAGCCGGTGCATGACATAAACAGAAAAATCAAAGCCCAAGCCATTCTCTTTGCGCAGCAGTGATGGCGCGGCGTAGTTGAAGCCGTAAATGCCCGCCAGCCGCGCCACGCCATAGTTCAAGCCGTCCAGCGCGCCCAAATCCCGCTCCGAGGCGACTTTCATCAGCCCATAAAAATTGACCGGGTTGGGCGGCGAGCCTTCGTGCACCAGCGCTTCCCTGCCATCAAATACCCAGTCTGATGACACAAAAACCAGCCGCGCGCCGACTTCGCGGCAGGCTTCCGCCAGGGCGCGCGTGCCGCCTACCATAATCCTCCAGCAAAGTTCACGCTGGGTATCCATGACAATTTGGTCGAGGATGGCGGCGGCGTGAATGACGGCATCGGGCTGATAGTGGAGTATCGAGCGGCGGATAGCCGCGTGATCGCGCAGGTCCAGCGGGTCAAGCTGATAGTCCACCGCCCACTCCGGCGCGGGACCATACTGCGAGGCGATAATCTCGTAGCCGCGCTGCCGCGCCAGGCGGATGACATTGCTGCCGACCAAACCGGTGCCGCCAGTTACATACAGTCGCATGCTTTTCCTCCGGGGGTATCGCGGCTCAAGACGGGCGGACGCGGGCGCTGAGCGCGGCGCTGCGCGCCGCCATTTCCGCATAAGCGGCGCGCAGCTGTGACAGGCTGCCGCCGGCTTGCGCCGCTTCGATGACAACCGCTTCCGCCGCGCTGTATTCCGCGCTGACATCGGCGACATCAGACGCGATTTCGCGCGGGATTGTGGTTACGCCATTGGCATCGCCGTGCAGCAAATCATTCGGATAGACATCGATGCCGCCGACTTGCACCGGGCGGTAGCAATCCACCAGGTGCATATAGCCATGGGCGCAGACGATGCCGTTATAAAATACGGGAAAATCAAGCGGCGCGATGCCCGCGAAATCCCGCCCGGCGCCGTTGGTCACCAAGCCAGCCGCGCCAAAAGCTTTGAAGGAATTGCAGAAAACATCGCCAAAATTGGCTGCTTGCCCACCGGTATCAAGATTTTGCATGACAATCACCGCGGGACCAGCCAATTCCTCAAAGCGGCTGATGACATCGGGCACGCTGGGGCAGCCGGTCGGCGGCGGCTCGCTGAAGGTGCGGCAGCTTGCGGTCGCGGCGAAGCCCACCATCGGCGGCAATTCCGGGAAAGCCGCTTTGATGCCGCGCTGCATGAAGCCGCGGTTGCGCGGGCGCAGCGCAAAAAGCTCGATGACATTGGCAATTGTGGCGCTATCCACCGCGCGCAGTTTTTCTAGCAACGCAGCCTGCATGGGGCTCTCCTTCGGTTCGTCGGCATCCAGCGGGATTGTACCATCAGCCGCCGCGCCTTGCCGCCTGGCGCAAACTGTCGACATAAAGCGCTTGGCTGGGCATCACATTGGCGACATTGCAATCGTGCCCGAAAAGCGCGAAATAGCGCTCCAGGTTGTCGCGCCATATCAGCGGACCTTCTTTGGGGGAGGTGGCTTCGAATATCAGCCGCTCTCTGCCCAGCGCCTCGGCGATTTTGCCGATTTCTTCGGCGGCGCGCTCGCCTTGCAGCTCCAATTCGTCATGGTCGAGCATCAAGGCGAAGGCGCCATCGGCAAAAAATGGCTCCGCCCCGCGCAGGATATGCTCGGCGCTGCTGGCGCGCCGCGGCTGTGATTGGTCCCAGTTGTGCAGCGGGTGATGCTCATAGATGATGCGCATGCCCAGCGCCAGCGCCTGCTTGCGCCATTTCGCCCACTGCTCGCGGCTGATGTCATCGCCAGTATTCATGAACTCGACAACGCGGAAGCCCAGTTCCCTGCCCGCCGCCAGCGCCCGCTCGACCACCCCATGCGCATACGCACGCATAAAAAATGTGTGATCGAGATAGGGCTCGACGGCAAAGCGCTGATAGGTCGCCAGCTTCCGCCCCAGCCAATCCGCCGGGCTGCCCAAGACTTGCGTGGTTACAATCTTGACATAGTCCAGCCGCGCCGCCGCCACTTCGAGGAAATCCGCCAGCTCGAGCAAGCCCATGCGCTCCACATAATGCGGCGCTTCATCAAAGCCGACATCTTTCAGCCAGGTCTGGCGCAGCGGCCGCGGCTTCTTGTGCGGCTCCAGCGAAAAAACAGCAGCCATCGTGTCCGTGTTTGTCATAATTCCCGTCCCTAATTTGCGGTGATGCGCTTTATCTTGGCAGAGATTTGAGAACTGCGCCAATATAGTCGGCACAAGGGCAGGTTCGGGCTAGCGGCGAGGAATAGTCGATGCGCAGTACAAAGCTGATTCAGTTGGTAACTTGCCATGCCGAAGGCGAAGTCGGCAATGTGGTTGTCGGCGGCGTGGCACCACCGCCTGGCGAGACTTTGTGGCAGCAATCGCGCTGGATTGCGGCGGATCAAAGCCTGCGCAAATTCCTGCTGAATGAACCGCGCGGCGGCGTCTTCAAGCATATCAACTTGCTGGTGCCGCCCAAGCGCCCCGAAGCGGCCTATGGCTTCATCATCATGGAGCCGGAGCATACGCCGCCGATGTCCGGCTCCAACACCATCTGCGTGGCGACCGTGCTGCTGGATACCGGCCTGGTCGCGATGCAAGAGCCGGAGACGCATTTCACGCTGGAGGCGCCGGGCGGGCTGGTGCCGGTGCGCGCCTTCTGCCGCGATGGCAAGGCGCGCAGCATCGAATTCCACAATTTGCCGTCTTTTGTCTCGCGGCTGGATGCGCCGCTGGAAGTGCCCGGCTTCGGCACTTTGCATGTTGATGTCGCCTATGGCGGCGACAGCTTCGTCATCGTCGATGCCGCGGCGCTGGGCTTCGGCATCCTGCCAGACGAAGCGCGCGACCTGGCGGCGCTGGGCGCAAAAATCACCAAAGCCGCCAACCAGCAAATCGGCTTCCGGCATCCGCAGCGCCAGGGTTGGGACCAGATTTCGTTTTGCCAATTTACGCTGCCGCTGGAGCGGGCGGAGGGCGCGCTGACCGGGCGCAACACCGTGGCGATAGACCCCGGCAAGCTCGACCGCTCGCCCTGTGGCACCGGCTGCTCGGCGCGCATGGCGGTACTTTATGCCCGCGGGCAGCTGCGCGTCGGCGACCGTTATAGCGCCCGCTCGATAATCGGCTCGCGCTTTGATTGCGCGATTGCCAGCGTTACCGCAGTCGCCGGGCGCGCCGCCATCGTGCCCACAATACGCGGGCGCGGCTGGATTACCGGCACCCAGCAATTGATGCTGGACCCGGAAGACCCCTGGTCCCTCGGCTATCGTTTGAGCGACACCTGGCCGCCGATGGCGCGCGACTAATCGCGGCGCAGCCAAACGTTCATCTTGCCAGCGCCGCGATGCCCCCAGGCGTAATAAGGGATTGCGGTGATGGGAGTCGCTTCTCCCGATTCTTGTATTGCCTCGCCCTGTATCACCGTCACGCCCTTGAGCAAGTCTGGCTGATGGCGGGCGCTGAGCTCGGCGGCATCAGCCAGCGCGACTGTCAGCGGGTCCGCGGCGTTATCAGCCGCTTCCAGCGCGTACACAAGCGGACCCCGCTCCAGCGCCACTTTGCCTGCCAGCTCAGCGACAGCGGGGTGCGCCGCCACCCGCCGTATCGGCAGCGGCAGCCGCAGGCTGATGTGGCTTTCGCCGCTCCATTCGCGCCTGATTTCGGCATAACCAGCGCGCAGGCGCAGCGGCTGTGGCGCGCCATCAACCGCGAGGATGGCAGCGGCGGCGCTGTCATCAAGATAGTGATACAAATCGCTGGGCAGCGGCTTCCCCCGGGCGAAAGCGGGAATGCGCAGCCGCAGCGTGAAGGTCGCGGCTTGGGAAGTGGTCAGGCGGATGTCGATAGCGCCGTCCCAGGGGTAGTCGGTCCGCTGTTCCAGCGTGATATCCGCGCCCGCCATAACCGTCTGGGAACTGCCAGCGACATAGAGATTGACATAGAGCCCGTCGCCATCACGGGCGTAGACATAGCCGGAAAGCGAGGGCAGCAGCCGCACAACATTGGTCGGGCAGCAGGAAGTTTTGTACCAGGGCTGACGCGCCATTGAAGTCTCGCGGTTGAAGCGGTATTCGCCATCGCAAGCCAGCGGATTAACATAATAGAAAGATTTGCCATCCATGCCGACGCCAGCGAGGAAACCGTTGTACAGCGAGCGCTCCAAAATGTCGATGTATTTTGCGTCGCCTGTCAGCAGGAACATGCGCTGGTTCCAAAGGATGTTGGCTTGGGCGGCGCAGGTCTCGTTATATGCCGTAAGATTAGGCAATTCATAATTGTCGCCGAAAGCTTCGCCCTCGTGGCGGGCGCCGACGCCGCCAGTCAAAGCCAGCTTTTTGCCGACAACATTCTCCCAAAGCGCGTCCAGCGCCGCCCGGTACTCGTCAGCGCCCGTCAGCGCGGCGATGTCCGCCATGCCGGCGTACATATAGCCGGCGCGTACGGCGTGCCCCAGCGCTTCTTGCTGCTGGCTCACCGGCAGGTGATCTTGGCAATAGTCGCCGTAAATCTCCCGCTGCTGCTCCCGCCCGCGCGTATCGAGGAAAAACTTCGCCAGGCGCAGGTAACGCTTCTCGCCAGTGACACGGTAGAGCCGCGCCAGCGCCAGCTCAATCTCCTGATGACCCGGCACATCGTGAATGCCCGTTGGACCAAAGACAGCGTCGATGAGGTCAGCATTTTTGATGGCGATATCGAGGAAACTGCGTTTGCCCGTCGCTTGATAATGCGCCACCGCCGCCTCGTACATGTGCCCGACATTGTATAGCTCGTGGTTGACGCGCAGGTTGGACCAGCGCTCGCGACCGCAAGGCTCAGGCGCATTGCCGGGGTCGATGCTGCGCGCGGTATACAGGTAGCCGTCCGCTTCTTGGGCGGCGGCGAATTTGGCAATCAAGCCATCAAGGTAGGCTTCCAGCGCCGCGTCAGGCGCGATTTGCAGGGCATAAGCAGCGCCCTCCACCACCTTGAAGACATCGGAATCGTCATAGAAAATGCCTTTGTGCGCGCCTGCCAGCAGCCCGCCCGCTTTGGCGAAATTGTCGATGCGCCCGGTTTCTTCACATTTCTCGAAGTCATAAGGGATGGTGATGCTGACGGCGGTGTCGATGCGCGTCTTCCAAAAGCGGTCTTGAATCGAGACCGCGGTGAATGGCAGCGGCTGAATGGGATAATCGCGGAATTCGCTGGTCATGTTTCGCCTTCGTTCTTTGCAAATGTTCGGGGCATAGATACAGGATGTACCGCTCAATTCTTGACGGCGCCGCCCATCAGCCCGTCCATGTAATAGCGCTGCAAGAGCAGGAATATACCCAGGCTGGGGATAATCGAGACGATGACGCCCGCTTGCAGCGCTCCCCAATCGACCTCGCCCCAAATGCCATAACGAATTGTCGTGAGGAAAACTGGCAGCGTAAAATTGTCCTGGTCGGTCATGAAGATGAGGGCGGCGAGGAATTCGTTCCAGGAATTGATGAAGGCATAAATCGCCACCGTAACGATGCCGGGCAGCACCAGCCGCAGCATCAGCCGATAAAGCACGCTCAAGGAACTGCAGCCATCCAAGAGCGCCGATTCTTCAATCTCCAGCGGCACGGCGAGGAAGCTGTTGCGCATCAGAAAAATGCCGAAGGGCAGTTGGAAGGTGATGTAGACCAATGCCAAGCCCAAGAGCGTATTGTGCAAATCAACTTGCACAATCATCACAAATAGCGGAATCAAAATCGACTGGAAGGGGATCATCAAGGTGGATAGCACCATGATAAACAAGAGATTCTTGCCAGGAAAATTGAAGCGGGCGAAGCCATAGCCGCCGAGCGTGCTCAAAACGATGCTGCCCAAAACGGTGATAATGGCGACCACTGTGCTGTTGTAGATATGCTGCGCCACGCCGATTTTGCCGTAGGTGGTCAGCTCTTCATAATTTTCCAGCGAGACTTGGGACGGCAGATACGTCGGCGGCACGGCGAGCGCTTCTGCCGGCAGCTTGATGGAATTGAGAAAAGACCAGGCGATGGGAAAGAGGAAGAGCAGCGCCAGCACAATCAAAATGATATAACGCAGCGCCAGCAGCGCCCGCCGCCGCAGCATGCGGATGTCCTGCTGCGTCAGCCCGCTTTGGCTGGGCAGGGCTTTGTGCAAGGATGGGGCTGCCATCAATATCTCTCTCTTAATACATAAAATTGCGCGCCCGTCAGCGCGACCAAAATACCCAGCAAAACGATGGACATGGCGGAGCCGTAGCCCATTTTGAAGTAGGTGAAAGAATTGTTGAATATCCAATAGACGATGGAGATGGTGCTGTTGCGCGGTCCGCCGCGGGTCATGATATAAAATTGGTCAAATGCCAGCACCGAGCCGATGACGGACAATATCAATGCCAGCGCGATGGTGCGCCGCATCAAAGGCAGGGTGATGTACAGCAGCTTGCGAAAATAGCCCGCGCCATCCACCTCCGCCGATTCGTATAATTCATCGGGTATCGCCTGCAAGCCCGCCAACAGCAGAATCATCGTGAAGCCGACTGTCTTCCAGACCACCGACAGGATGATGACATTCATGGCGGTGTTGGGTCTCCCGAGGAAGAGCTGCGCCTTGGGCACAATGTTCAAGTCCAGCAAAATCTTGTTAAAAACGCCGATTCTGTCGTCCAACATCCAGACCCATAACAAGCTGGAAACGCCCAAGCCAATCACCACTGGTAGGAAAAATATCGTGCGGAAAATGCCGATGAAACGGATGTTGTGGCGCACCAGCGAGGCGAGGATGAAGCCGAGGAGGAATATCGGCGGCGTTACCAATGCCGTGTAGCGGAAGGTGAAATCCAGGCTCTTGAGGTATTGCCGATCGCTGCCCAGCTCCTGGTAATTTTCCAAGCCGATGAAGGCGCGCTCGCCAAACAGGGGCCAATCGTGAAAAGACATCACGATGGTCATCAGCAGCGGCACGATAAAAAATATCGCCACAAAAGCGACCGTCGGCGTGATGAAGAGCAGCCCCGTCAGCTTGCGGCGCTGCTCCCAACTGAGATTCAAGACTGAGGACTGGCTAATCAAAGGGTGCCGCTTTCAATCGACCGGTTGCGACCCAGGATAAGAGCGGGGACTCTGCCGAGCATGCGCTCGGCAGAGTCCCGCGGCGGGATGGCTAGAGGCTAGCCCTCCATAATCTGCGTGAAGCGCTCTTGCCCCAGCGCAATCGCGTCGTCAATATCGCCATCCAAAATAGCGATTTGCAGCATCTCCAGCCAGGGACCATTGGGGTCGTTGAAGAGGTCGTTGTAGACGGTGGTATAAGGCGTATGCCCGACAGCCAGGGCGCTGGCGGCGGTGCTTTGGCGCTCGTCACCCTCGAAGTAGGGATTGTCAACCAGTTCGAGGCGCAGCGGGATTTGCCCGTTGGCGGCATAAATTTCAATCTGCGGCTCTTCGCTCATCGTCCATTCGATGAAGCGCCAGGCTTCTTCCGCGTGCTCGGTGCCAGCGGGGATGGCGATGACATCGCCACCGCCGAAGGAAGCGGCGCCGCCCTCTTTGCCCGGGATATGGAAGACGCCAAAGTTGAGATCGGGATGGTCATTCTGATACAGCGAAAGCGCGAAATTGCCGGTGCCCGCCATGCCGATGTTGCCGGCGGCGAAGGCGCTGGCGAAGTTGCTGCCATTATCGATGCTGGCGCCCTCGGGCACCAAGCCCTCTTCCCAAATGGTGTTGTAGAAAGCAAGCGCCTCCCGCACAATCGGGTCCTCGGCGATGGTGGCTTGGCTGTAATCGTCGCTGAGCACATCGCCGCCGCTCGCCCAGATAAAGGGCAGGAAGGTGAAAGCGTTGCAGCCGGCGCAATTCATCGAGAACCAATAGCCGTAAATGTCATCGCCCAGCTCGTTGATGGCGCGCATGGCTTCCAGCATTTCGTCCCAGGTCGCCGGCGGGTTCTCCGCATCCAGCCCCGCTTGTTCAAACAGGTCGATGTTATAGACGATGAAGGAGCCATCAACAGCGGTGGGCACGGCATAATTGCGCCCCTCATACATGCCCAGCTCCATGTGCGCGGGCGTCAAGCTGTCGACATAAGGCAATTCCTTGACAAAATCGGTGATGTCCACCAATTGCCCGGCGGAGGCGAACGCCGGCGTATAAATGAGGTCGATGCTGGCGATGTCTGGCGGGTCGCCCGCGGCGATGGCGGCACCCATCTTGGTAACAAACTCGCCAGACGGGATAACCGTGAGCTCGATTTGGCTTTCGTTATTGGCGTTCCAGGTGTCTACCAATTCCTGCGTCTGGAAGTTGATGGAGCGCACCCACATCGAAAGCTGGGGCGCCTCGTCCTGCGCCGCCAGCGGCAACGCGCCCAAGCACAAGGCGAGCGCCAAAAGAATCACCATTGCTTTGCGTACAGACATTTTCTTCTCCCTTATTTTGTACATTTTGCCTGCTAGATAGTACAGCGATACATCGTGCGGAATATAGCGCAGGCGCGGCGCAATTGCAAACGCCGCGGCAAATCGGCAGGGCAATTGCATCAAATATTTGCTCACCACAAAGACACAAAGGGCACAAAGTAGTATCTTAAAATGGCTCTTTGATTCATCATTTATCAAGGTATATCAGGGTAGTTTGTACACAACCATTACCACCGGGAACACAGAGGAAAATTGAGCACGCCGAGAAAAGATTTCATGAGGCTTCTCATACTTTACTCGGTGTATCTCGGTGTCCTCGGTGGTTAACTTTGCGTTGGGTTCCGCTTGTTGTGGCGAATGTCCTTTTAATGCAATTGACCTGGGCAAATCGGGGCATGGGCAATCACATCAGAGCAAATTCGGCGGGATGCCCAGCTGCCGGAAGGCGGCGCAAGCCGCGTCCAGATGCGCTTTGCCGCCGCTTAGCGAAATCTGCAAGTGCCCCGGTATCAGCGCGTCAAAGTCCTGATTTTCCAGCTTAAACATGCTGTCGGCATAAGCGTCTATGCGGCAGTCGTGGATATTCTGCCAGACGACTTTGCCGCCCCAAAAGACCAGGTCCGCCCCCAGCAGGTAGACGCGGTCGCCGCCGCGCATCAAAAAGCTGAGATGCCCATCGCAATGCCCGGGCGTCTCAAAGGTTTCCAGCTGCAAATTGCCAACGGCGATACTATCACCTTCCGCCAGCTCAACATCCACCGGGCAGGGCGGCAGCGTATACTCAGCGGGGTAGAAATTCGCCGCTTTGGCAACATCCAGCGCCACCGCTTTTTCGTCCCCCGCGCGGATAAATGGCGCGGCAAATGCCGAGGCATAGACTTCGACATCAAGCCGGCGCTGCGCCTCGGCCGCGGCGCCGATGTGGTCGCAGTGATAATGCGTCAGGATGAGTTTGCGCAGCTTAAGCGGGTCCAAGCCATCGGCGCTTATGTTGTCTAAAATCGTATCAAAATCGCCCGGCATGCCCATGCCCGGGTCAATCAAAGCCAGCTCGCTGCCGCTGTTCAAAACATAGACATGGCAATCCAAATGCCCCGATAGCCCGAAGCCGAAATAGCCGCCGCCAACCACATGCAAGTCGCTTGTCAATTGCATAGCCCATCCCCCGCCAGCTCATTTTCTCAACTAGAACGGATTGCGCCAGTTTCGTCAAGCAGCCGCAGGCATTTTGGCAGCGCGCGGGGGATTCGTTATACTCCGCCCTGACAAGCGCAGAGTAGTGGAAAGGACGCTGTATGAGCGCTCAACGGCAATATCCTGAGTGGATGGGCAAGATGCGCGCCTTGTATCCCGCCGAAATCCAGGAATTCCTTGACGGACCGGTGGTGGCGCGCATCGCCACAGTCGACAGCAAAGGCGACCCCTATGTAACGCCGGTGTGGCAAGAATGGGACGGCGAGGCGATGTGGATCATCCCGCGGGCGAAGACGATCTTCGCCCAGCATCTGCTGCGGCATCCGCGCTGTTCGGTATCCTGCGCCCTGGACAGCAGCCCCTATACCCGCGTGCTCTTCCGCGGCGGGGCGGAGATTGTCGCCGGTCCCGCGCTGATGCACGGCGAATGGCTGGAGATCGCGCGGCGCATGTCCATCCGCTACCTGGGCGAGCGCGGTCCAGAATATCTGGAGCCATCGCGCGTACGCCCGCGTTATCTGGTTAAGATTGCGCCCGAAAAAACGATTTCCTGGGAAGGCGTCGAGTGGGCGGCGAAGTATCTCGACGACTAGGCGCGGGCAGGGCATGAAGCTGATCCAGACATACGAAACCGGCGCTGGCAGCAGTCCCTGGCGGCTGCGCAAGTTCGTCGCCGATTATGGCGTGTATATTGCGCTTGCCATCCTGCTACTGGCGGGCGCACTGCTGACACCCAAGCTGTATGCTGTCGATACCATCGCGGTGGTGATGCGGCAGGCGTCGCAGCTGGGCATCGTCGCCATCGGCCAGACACTGATTCTGCTGGTCGCCGGTTTGGATCTCTCGGTCAGCGGCGTGTTCATCATGACCTCAGTGGTGATGGCGGAAGTCGGCAACGGGCGCGATGAGATGGTCATCCCGGCGATTGCGACGGCGCTGGCGCTGGGCGGCATCGTCGGCTTGGGCAATGGCTGGCTGGTTACGAAGCGGCGCGTTCCGCCATTTGTCGCCACCCTGGGCATGCTGGTATTGGTCAAAGGCGCGACCCAAGCCTATACCCGCGGCGTGCCTGGCGGCTTTGTGCCCGAGATATTGGGCATCGTCAATCGCTCTTGGTCATTCTTGTCGATTCCCTTGATTTTGTGGCTGGGGCTCAGCGCTATATTCATCTTTGTTCTGCGCGGCACCGCCTATGGGCGTCGGGTCTATGCGGTGGGCAGCAATATCGAAGCGGCGCGCCTTTCCGGCATCCCCGTTGACGCTATCCGCATCTCGATATATGTGCTCGGCAGCTTGTTCGCCGTCATCTCCGGCATCGTCTTGACCGGCTATGTGCTGTATGTCGATCGTTTTATCGGCAGCGGGCTTGACCTGGATTCGATCGCGGCGGCGGTTGTTGGCGGCACCGCCTTCACTGGCGGGCGCGGCGGCTTGCTGGGCACGATTGCCGGCGTGCTCATCATTCAAATCTTGAGCACGATGGTCGTGCTGCTCGGCTTGGATGTTGAGGTGCAGTTTATCATTAAAGGGCTGGTTATACTTGGCGCAGTCACGCTGTACAGCGTTGCCAATGCCGATTCGTGATCGTGCCACAGCGAAAGGGGGCGGATGGAAAGAAAGCGGAACATTACCCGGTATGTCAGTTGCTAGCGCATGTGAATTTGGAAAGGATTCCCATCATGAAACGAATCTTGCAGTGCATTTTGTTAGTGTCGCTAGTCTTTGGGCTGGGCGCGCTTTCCCTCGCCCAGGACGATATGGCCGGCGGCATGAGCTTCGAATTCACCGACGAACAAATCGAAGCATCGCCCTATTTGCAGAGCGTATTGTCGCGCCTGGACGAAACCTACGATACCAGCGATTTCGCCAAAGAAGGTCCCTATCGCATCGCCTTCGCGGCGCAAGGCACCAGCAACGCCTGGTCAGCGCTGATGGACGCGCATGCCTATTGGTATGTCGAGCATTTAGGCGAAGAGGTCGTCTCGGAGTTCATGTATGGCGATGCCCAAAGGAGCGCTGATATTCAAGTGCCGCAGGTCGAAGACTTGCTGGCGCAAGAACCGGACGCCATGATTTTGGTGCCGATGGGCGCGGCGGCATTGTCAGCGCCAGTCGAGCGGGCGATGATGCAAGGTGTGCCGGTGGTGCTTTGCGCCAGCGCCGTCGAGACCGACAATTTTGTAACCGAAGTTGGCACCAACCTCTGGACTGTAGGTGCCAATTTGGCGCAGTGGATTGTTGATCAGCTGGATGGCGAAGGCAATGTTCTGGTTATGGTGGGCGTGCCCGGTGTTACCACATCTGATGTAATGGAAGAAGGCGCGCAAGCTGTCTTTGACGCCAACCCTGGCATCAATATATTGGATAAGCAGCCGGGATTCTGGTCGACGGCGGAAGCCAAAACCATTATGGAAACCTGGCTGACGCAGCACGGCGACAATGTTGACGCCATCTGGTCGGGCGGCGCGCAGATGTCCCAGGGCATCATCAGCGCTTACCTGGACGCTGGCTTGGATATCCCGCCCATCGGCGGCGGCGAGTGGCAGAATGGCTTCCTGCGCCTGGCGCTGGAGCATGATATCGATTATCTCGCCTGGCAATATCCCAACGCCATGATCACGCTTTGCATCGACGCCGCCCTGCAAATCCTGGCGGGCGAGCCTATCCCGCGATTCATCGACTTCTCCGGCGTCATCCCCAACAGCGAGCCTTTCACCGATGAACAGGGCGCAGAGTACTTCCGCGAAGAGTGGAGCGATGATGTGCACGGTCCCATCACTATGCCGGATGAAAAGCTGGCTGAACTCGGCTTCGCCACCATGGACGATGGCTAAACGCAAATAGCCGCGATGCAAACTGAAAGAAGCGGCATCGGCGCGCCCGATGCCGCTTTCCCCAATATGAGCGAATATATCCTGGAAATGCTTAATATCAGCAAATCTTTTGCCGGCGTAGAGGCGCTGAAAGATGTGACTCTGCGCTGCAAGCCCGGCTTAGTCTATGGGCTGGTGGGCGAAAATGGCGCTGGCAAATCCACACTGATGAAGATTCTCGCGGGCGCATATCGCGCTGATGCCGGCGAAATTGTGTTTAAGGGGCAACGGCGCGACCAGGCGACCACCGCCGATATCATCAACAGCGGCATCAGCATAATTTATCAGGAATTGGCGCTGGTACCGCAAATGTCCGTCGCCGATAACATCTTTCTCGGTCGTGAGCCGCGCCATCCCCTCGGCATCCTCAACTTGAAGCAGCTGTACACGCGCGCCGGTGATTTGCTGGCGCGGCTGGGCATCACGCTGGACCTGCGCCTGCCCGTCAGCGAGCTCACAATCGCCCAGCAGCAGCTCGTCGAAATTGCCAAAGCGCTATCCCAAAATGCCGACCTCATCGTCATGGACGAACCCTCGGCGATTCTGGCGGGGGACGAGCTCGATCAACTCTTTTCTATTATCGCCAATTTGATTGAACAGGGCGTAACCATCATTTATATTTCTCATCGGCTGGAAGAGGTCTTCCGCATCGCTGATGAAGTTACCGTCTTGAAAGACGGCGAGGTGGTGGCGGCGCGCCCGCTGGCGGCGCTGGACCGCCCGACGCTGGTCGAGCTGATGGTAGGGCGCTCGCTTGACGAAATCTTCCCGCAGACGCAGCGGGAAAGGGGCGAGCTGCTGCTAGTCGCCGAAAATATCGCCACTGATACGATTTTGCAGGACGTCAGCCTAGAAGTCTACGCCGGCGAGATCTTGGGAATCGCCGGCATGGTCGGCTCGGGGCGCACAGAATTGGCGCGCGCCCTCTTCGGCGCGGACGCTTTGACCAGCGGGCATATCAAACGCATCGGCAAAGATGACGCCGCTTGGAGCAGCCCCGCCCAGGCTATCCGCGCGGGCTTGGCGCTGGTGCCAGAAGATCGCAAGCGCCACGGCTTGTTCACGGCGCTGTCCGTGCGCATCAACTTGACATTGCCGATTCTTTCACGGCTGACGCGCCTGGGCATTGTGCGGCGCAAAGCGGAAGAGCGGGTGGTGCAAGCCGCGCGCGAGCGGCTCTCGATTGTCATGTCCGCGCCCGATCAAGAAACGCAATTTTTGAGCGGCGGCAACCAGCAGAAAGTTGTGCTGGCAAAATGGCTGGAGACAGCGCCCGATATCATCATCCTCGATGAACCGACGCGCGGCGTCGATGTCGGCGCCAAGTTCGAAATCTATAAACTCATGCGCCAGCTGAATGACCGCGGCATCGCCATCATCATGATTTCATCCGAACTGCCGGAGATTATCGGCATGAGCGACCGTATCCTGGTGATGAATGACGGCCGGGTCGCTGGCGAGCTGACCCGAGAGGAAGCGGGCGAGGCGCGTATCATCGAAATGGCGACCCGCAGCGAAAGGGCGCATAAGCCGGCATGAATAGCGCAGCCGCCTTCTTCAAAGCTAAAAGCGAGGGCAGGGCGCGCGCCGTTTTCCTGCGGCGCAACGGTCCCATCCTCATGGTCTACGCCTTTATTCTGCTGCTTGTCGTCATCGGCATCACCCAGTCGGAGCGCTTTTTCACCGAGCGCAATCTGGCGAATGTGGCGCGGCAATCGGCATTTTTGGGCATTGTGGCGCTGGGGCAAATGCTGGTGATACTGACGGCGGGCATCGACCTCTCGGTCGGCTCGCTGGTCAAAGTGTCGATACTCGTCTCGGCAATTGTGATGAATGGCGAAAGCGCCAATGTCTTGCCCGCCATCCTGGCGACGCTGGCATTGGGTGTCATCGTCGGCTTGATTCACGGCTTCCTCATCAACGAGCTGCGCATCGCGCCTTTCATTGTTACGCTCGCCTCACTGGTAATTTTGCGCGGCATCGGCTTGACGATTTCCTCGTCGCCCGTGGGCAAAGCCAGCCGCGAAGTTATGATGTTTTATGTAAAAAAAGTCGGTCCCGTGCCGATAATCGCCTTGATGTTCTTCGCGCTGGTCATTGTTACGCTGCTGCTGCTGCGCTACACTGTCTTCGGCAAATATCTATATGCCATCGGCGGCAACACCGAAGTCGCGCGCCTCTCGGGGCTGCCCGTCAAAAAGACGCGCTACGGCGTTTATGTGCTCTGCAGCTTGTCCGCGGCGGTGACCGGGCTGCTCTGGCTTTCGCGCATGGGCGTGGGCGACCCGGCAATCGGCGATGGCATTGAGCTGCAAACCATCACCGCTGTCATCATCGGCGGCACGAGTTTGTTCGGCGGGCGCGCCAGCGTGCTGGGCACTTTAGGCGGCGTCTTGCTGCTGGGCATCACCGCCAATTTGCTGGTCATGCTCGGCGTCAATCAATTCATCCAGGGGCTGATACAGGGCGTCATCATCGTTGCCGCGGTGGCGCTCTACAAACAAGAAGGGGACTGAGCTCCATGACAATACGCGCCGCGCGGCACACAGTCGCCGCCCTGCAGCCGAGCTTGATACGCAAATTGTCCAACAGCGCCATCGGCAAAACTGATGTCATACCGCTCTGGTTTGGCGAGTCCGATACGCCGACGCCCGCGTTCATCCGCGCTGCCGCCAAAGACGCCATTGACGAATGCCAGACCTTTTACCAGCCCAATCTCGGCATTCCGCCTCTGCGCGAGGCGCTGGCAGCCTACACCAACCGGCTCTATGACACCGATTTCACGCTCGACAATATCGCCGTCACCCCCTCGGGCATGAGCGCGATGGCGGTAGCGCTCCAGTGCGTGATTGCCGAGGGCTCGACAGTTGTCCTGCAATCGCCAGTCTGGCCCAACCTGCCCGCCGCTGCCGAAATCCTGGGCGCAAAGACTGTTCGCGTGCCGCTGCGCCCGCGTGATGGCAGTTGGACGCTCGACCTGGAAGAATTTTTTGCCGCCTGCCCGCCACATACGGGCGCGCTGCTCATCAATTCGCCCAACAATCCCACCGGCTGGATGCTCGAAGATGACGAACAGCGTCACATCATCGACTTCTGCCGCCAGCGGGATATCTGGCTCATCGCCGATGAAGTCTACAATCGCATCGTCTTTGACCGCGAGCGCGCCCCCAGCTTCGCCGATAAAGTTAGCGAAGATGACAAGTTTTTGCTCATCAACAGCTTTTCCAAATCCTGGGCGATGACGGGCTGGCGCCTCGGCTGGATTACCGCGCCCAAAGCCTTACTCCATACGCTGGAGACTGTCGCCGAGTTTAGCTTTTCTTCTATTTTCGCGCCGACTCAAATCGCCGGCATCACCGCCGTGGAAGCGGGCGAGCCTTTTGTGCGCGCCGCCGCCGAGCGCTATCGGGCGGCATTGGCGACTGTTGATACCGCCTTCAGCGCCTTGCCCCGCGTGCATTGCCCGCTTCCGCAGGCCGCTTTCTACGCCTTCTTCGCTGTTGATGGCGTCAGCGACAGTTATGCCTTCGCCGAGCAGGCGCTGCATCAATGCGGCGTTGGGCTGGCACCGGGCGCGGCTTTTGGTCCGCATGGCGAGGGCTATCTGCGCATGTGTTTCGCTGCCGAGCCGCCGCTGCTGCAGCGGGCGCTGCGGCAGTTGCGCCCCCTGCTTGAGTAAAGCGCCGCCCGCCTCTAGCCATCCCAAGCGCTGTAGAGCAGCCGCAGCCAATTGCCGTGCAGGATGTTGCTGATATCGTCTTCGCTGTAGCCGCGCGCCGCCAGCAGCCGCGGCAAACGCGCAAAATCGGCGATGGTATCCAAATCGCAGGGAGATTGCTCGCGCCCGAAGCCGCCATCAAGGTCGCTGCCAATAGCGGCGTGACGGCTGTTGCCCGCCAGTTGGCAGATGTGGTCGATATGCTCGATGGCAGTTTCGATGAATACCGCCTCGTTGCTGTCGCCGCGGACGAAACCCGGCTGCAGCATCCAGATGTCAAAGGCGGCGCCGATGACGCCATCGCGCTCGATGATGAGCTTGAGCTGCTCGTCGCTGAACTGCCGTTGATGCGGCACCAGCGCCCGGCAATTGTTGTGGCTGGCGAGCACCCTGCCATCATAGATCGCGACCGCCTGCCAAAATGCCTCGTCCGAAAAATGCGTTAGATCCAGCAGCATGCCCAGCGCTTGCATCTCCCGCAGCAGCGCCTCGCCCAGCGCGGTCAAGCCGAGTTCGGTGCCAGTGCCGCCGGCGAAGCGCCCGGGACCATAATGCGCGGGACCCAGCAGGCGCAATCCCGCCGCCCACCATTCGCCAAGCTGCGCGGCATCGCGGATGGAATCGGCGCTTTCCATGCTGATGACAAAGCCGAGCGGCGGCGCATTCCGCGCATCAGCGCCGGCGCGCTCCCAATTTTGCCAAGCCGCCACATGCTGGCGCAGGCTGGGCGCGTCTTGCAGTATGCGCGCCAGCCCATCCCGCTCCAAACCGCGATAATAGGCGAGCTGCCCCTGCGCCATGCCATAGGCTTGCGCTTGCGAGGCGAAATCCATGTGTGGCACCGTCTGCCCGGTGCAGCGCGCCAGCAGCGTGGCGAAGCTGACGGCGACCCGCCCCCGCCGCAGCTCCGGCAGGGCGACGGTATTGGCGGCGCGCCCCTTGCCCGGGATACCCGCCTCCAGCCCGCGGATGGTATAAGTGGCTTGCCGCAGGTCGCGGTTCCAGCCCAGCGCGTTCCAAGCCAAATCCAAATGTCCGTCAATTATCAGCATGTACTGTTCCTTTTCTGCCTTGAATGCTGTGTCAGCGCGGCACAGCTACCAGACCAGCCCGCGGGCAGCCACCTCCCAGACGGCTTCCACCGCCTCGCCGCGCAGCCCGTAAATGCGATTGTGCAAATTCGTCACCACGCAGGTATGCACCGGGATGATATGCACGATTTCGCCGACAGCGGGCAAGTCGTCATACGCGCTGAAATCCACATAGCCATGTTCTTCGTTGACCTTGTGCAGGCGCGCATTTGCATATTCGAGCAGGTAACCGAACTGCCCGTCAATTGTCTCCGAATGGATGGCTTTGCTGCCGCTGTCGAGGATGACGCGGCTGGCTTCGTTGGCGCTGATGACAGTCGCGCGCACGCGCATTGCGCAGTCATCAAAGCGGCAATAGCCGGCCGCCACGCTGTTCCAATCCCAAAATATGCAGGTGCCAACGCGCAGCTCCGTCAGCTCTGGCAGCAGCTGCGCCTGGCTGATGGCGCCGCTGCCGCCGCCGCTTACCATCTCGACGGCGATGCCCGCTTCGTCCAGCAGGGCGAGCGCCGCTTGCAGCCGCGGGCGCGCCGCCGCATCGGACGGGTACATCATGACCCCGGCGAAATGAAGGTGCTCATCAGCGACGATGCGCCGCGCCAAGTCCAGCGCCGCTTCTGGCGTGGTGCCAGTGCGCGCGCCCAGCGATACCAGCTCGACCATCATCTTGATGCTGGCGCCCGCTTCCCGCGCTGCCGCGGCGATGCCATCAACAACCGCCTCGCTATCCACCGTGACAGTGACCGTCACGCGCTTCGCCAGCGCCGCCAGCCGCCGCGTCTTACGCGCGCCCACAATGTTGTAGGGGAGCTGAATATCATTGAAGCCGGCATCGGCAAATACCTCCGCCTCGCTGACCTTTTGGCAGGCGATGCCGGTCGCGCCCGCTTCCTGCTGCCGCCGCGCGATATCAGGGATTTTATGCGTCTTGATATGCGGGCGGAACGCTATGCCCAGCGCGTCACAGCGGGCTTGCATCACGGCGATATTGCGTTCCATCCGCTCGAGGTCAATCAGCACGCTCGGCGTTTCCAAATCGTGAACTGTGGAAAAAGTCATGGTTTCCGCTTGCTCTTTTCTGATGCGCTTCCTGTCAATTCCCTGCCCGCGAGCATACCCGACGGCGGCGCAATCGGCAAAAAATTTTGTGGCATGGGGACGGTTTATCCCACCAAATTCACATCCCGCCCAGGGCAATTGCATTAAAAAGACATTCGCCACAACAAGCGGAATCCAACGAAAATTTAACCACCGAGGACACCGAGATACACCGAGAAAAGCATGAGAAGCCTCTTTAATGCTTTTCTCGGTGTCCTCATTTTTTCTCTGTGTTCTCGGTGGTATG
>JAJDWK010000091.1 GCA_022825675.1 Anaerolineae bacterium
CCGCCCGCACTAAACTCCAGACATAAGGCATACTGCTAATGTGGAGAGGGCGAGCCAAGGCTCGCCCCTACGGCTTGGGATGTTGTGTGGGTATGAGATACTGGGACAAAGGTCATTTTGTTTTCGCATGACTTACTTGCACTTACTGAGAGCACAGCGTTATTTTGGAGCTAAGGGAACGCTATAGATGAACATCATCTGCGTTGTTACCGATACTTTGCGCGCCGATTATCTGCCGGCTTATGGCAATCAGCAGGTCATCGCGCCTAATCTGACGCGCTTTGCCCAAGAGGCGCTGGTCTTTGAAGACTGCCACGCCGCCAGCTTCCCCACAGTGCCAACCCGCGCCGACATCGCCACCGGGCGCTTCACCTTCACATACCTCACCTGGGGACCGCTGCCGCAGGAAGAAATCACGCTGGCGGGGCTGATGACAAAAGCGGGTTATACCACCATGGGCATCGGCGATACGCCCTTTCTCATCCGCAACGGCTATGGCTATGACCGCGGCTTTGACGATTTCATCTGGATCCGCGGGCAGCGCGAAGCCTCGGGGCGCCCCGATGTAACCAGCTTGTGGAAAGAAGAAGCCGACCGCTTTGCCCCGCAGACTTTCCAGACGGCGATGGACTGGCTGGAGCGGCATTATGAAGAGCGCTTCTTCCTCTATATTGACGCCTGGGACCCGCATGAACCCTGGGACCCGCCCGCCCATTATGTCAAGCCTTATATGCCCGAGTACGCTGGCGAGCAAGTCTACCCCGCGTATTGGGATTGGCAGGACGCCGGCTATACCGCGCGTGACCTGGAAATCGGCAAAGCGACCTACATGGGCGAGATTTCTATGGTCGATCGCTGGTTCGGCATGCTGCTCGAGCGGCTGAAGAGCCTGGGCATCTATGAAGACACCGCCATATTTTTCGTCAGCGATCACGGCTTTTATTTCGGCGAATTTGGCATCTTCGGCAAGAGCCGCTTCCGCTGGCCCGATAATACTATCCCGGTGATGGAGGCGATGGCGCGCTTCAAACAAGGCGCGATTTCCTACGCCTGCCCCAAGCACAACGAAATATCGCATGTGCCGCTGTTTTTGCGCATACCCGGGGTGGCGGCGCGGCGCGTCCCCGGCTTGGTCAGCGTGCCGGATATGATGCCGACCATGTTGGAACTGGCGGGCATTGAGCCGCCGGCGCGGGTGCAGGCGCAATCCCTGCTGCCGCTGGCGCGGGGCGAAATTGCGCGGCTGCATGACATTGTCGTTACCTCCCAGTCGCTGATAGATATCGCCGGCAACAGCACACTCATCGTCGATGACAGCGAGCGCGTGGTGATGGAAGTTTCGCCCAGCACCATCCGCGATGGCGAGTGGGACTTCTTCTACAGCCTGGAGGGGGAGCCAGTCGCGCTCTATGACGCGGTCAAAGACCCGCGGCATCAGCGTAATCTGGCGGCGGAACATCCCGAAATCTGCCAGCGGATGCTCGACAAATTTGTGCGCTGGCTGCAGCAAATGGACACGCCGGCGGAATATGCCGCGCCGCGCCAGCGGCTGTGAGCAGAAGCGGCTAGCATTTCATCGCAGAAATCTGCTTAAATCATCAGCAGTAGCAAGCTCATTAGAAGCGTTGTAGAAAACTGAGCAGCGCCTGCAGGAAAACTTCAGGCGCTTCCAAGTGGCAGTTATGCCCCAGCGCCGGCAATTCATTGAGCTGGCAATGCGGCAGCCGCGCCGCCATCGCCCGGTTGATGCGGCGGAACTTCGCATCCGCCTCGCCGACAATCAACTGCGCGGGCAGCTGCAGGCGCGGCAGCTCCCGCCACAGGTTGGGCTGGGCGCCGCTGCCCATGCCGCGCAGGCTGTTCGCCAAGCCCATCGGGCGGTTGCGCCGCCGCTGCGCGCGCTGCGCCGCCAGGACTTCGGCTGGAAGCGCCGCTTGTGATGCCCAAAGCGGCAGACTTTGCCAATGCGCCAGAAACCAGTCGATGCCGCGAGTTTGAATGTTGTCCGCCAAGAGCGCGTCTTGCTGTTGCCGTGCCGCGCGCTCGGCGGCAGTCGCCAGCCCGGGCGAGGCGCTCTCCAGGGTCAGGGACAGGAAGCGGGCGGGTGCCCTCAGCGCGAGGTACAGCGCCAGCCGCCCGCCCATAGAATAGCCGAGCAGGTGGCAGCGGGCGCCGCCCCAGCCCTCAAGCAGCGCCAGGATATCCTGCGCGACCGCTTCCATACGATAGCTGGCGCAATCGGCGGGCGCATCGCTGCAGCCATGCCCGAGCATATCCAGGGCGATGACATGATAGTCGCGCTGCAGGGCGGGCAGCAGCCGCCGCCAAGTGGACTGGTCGCCGCTGAAACCGTGCAAGAGCAGAATTGAAGCGCCGCTGCCGCCGCGGTCCGCAAAATAGTGATGCCCGCTAGGGGCGCGATAGCGCATCTTCCAGCGCTTTCCGCGCGTCAGCGCGCTTGAGCTTGCCGCTGGCGCCGCGAGGGAGCGCCGCCACAAAGGCGATTTGGCGCGGGATTTTGTAGCCCGCCAGCCGCTCGCGCGCGAAATCACACAGCGCTGCTGCCGATAGCGCCGCCCCGGCGCGGCATTGCACGAGGGCGGCGGGGCGCTGCCCCCAGCGCTCATCGGGCATGGCGAAGACCAGCGCTTCTTTCACGGCGGGATGGCGGCGCAGCGCCGCTTCCACCTCGGCGGGATAGATATTTTCGCCGCCGCTGACGATGAGGTCGGCGCGCCGCTGCAGTATATGCAGGTCGCCGTCCTGGTCGATGCGCCCGATGTCGCCCGTGTGCAGCCAGCCCTGTCGCAGCGCCGCCGCGGTCGCCGCCCGGTCGCCAAAATAGCCGCGCATCACCGTTGGACCGCTGACAAGCACCTCGCCCGGGCAGCCGGGTGGCGCTTCGCCGCCATCAGCGGCGCGGATGCGCACTTGTGTGCCGGGCAGCGGCTTGCCGACGCAGCCGGGCTTCTGACGCACCAGCGCCCCGGTCGCGGTTGCCACTTGGGAGGCGGCTTCCGTCAGCCCGTAACTCACGGCGATGGGCAGTTTTTCCGCCGCGCAACGCGCCAGCAAACGCTCGGATGGCGCTTCGCCGCCGAGCAGAATCAGGCGCAGCTGGCGGTTCCAGCGCCGCTGCCGAGCAGCCAGCAGGCGCGCCAGCATAGTCGGCGTCAAAGACACCAGCGTGATGGGCTTGTCGCTGAGGGCATTGTTGACGGCGTCGATGTCAAAGCGCATCAAATCCAGCGCCGTGCCATAGAGCAGCGAGCGCAGCAGCACGCTCAGCCCGCCGATGTGAAACAGCGGCATGGCGCAGAGCCAGCGATCCCCCGCGGCTGCGCCCAGGCGCTGCGCCGAAGCCTGCGCGCTGTGATAGATGTTGCCCGCGGTCAGCACCGCCGCCTTGGGCTTGCCCGTTGTGCCCGATGTATGCAGGATGGCGCAATCCTCAGCCAGCGCCAGGCGGCCGAAGCCGGTGCCTGCATCCAGCGCAGCGGGCAGGCAAGGCGGCATTTCCAGCGCCGGCACCGTGAGCTGCCGCGCGCGCGCGCTGAATTCCCCCTGCGCTAGCAGGAGGCGGCATTGTACATTTTGCAGCTGCCAGTTGAGCTCAGCGGCGGTCAAGCGCGTGTTGAGCGGCACGGCAACCGCGCCGAGGCGCAGCAGCGCCAGCGCCGCCAGCACATAGGGCAAGCCGTTGGGCATCAGCAGCGCCACGCGCTCGCCGCGCCGCAGCCCCGCCTGCGCTTGCAGGCGCGCCGCTGTTCCCGCTGTCAGCCGCTCGATTTCGGCGAAGCTGTATGCCTCGTCGCCGAGATAGAGGAAGGGCTTGTCCGGATTTGGCTGTATTTCGATATAAGCGCCCATCAGCTGCCGCCTCACATCAGCTTGTGGGCGTTCACGCGCGGCGCGGGAATTTGCTGAAGTCCGGCTTGCGCCCTTCGAGGAAGGCATTTTTGCCTTCGCTGCCCTCTTCCGTCATGTAGAAGAGCATGGTGGCATCGCCCGCCAGCACTTGCAGGCCGGTCTGACCGTCCAGTTCGGCGTTCATGCCCGCTTTGATGAAACGCAGGGCGAGCGGGCTTTTGCTCAAAATCTCGCGCGACCATTGCAGCGCCTCCCGCTCCAGCGCCGCCAGCGGCACGACAGTATTCACCATGCCCATCGCCTCGGCGTCGGCGGCGCTGTATTGGCGGCAGAGAAACCAGATTTCGCGCGCTTTTTTCTGCCCGACATGGGCGGCGAGGAAAGACGAGCCGAAGCCGGCGTCAAAGCTGCCGACGATTGGTCCCGTCTGCCCATAGATGGCGTTGTCGCTGGAAATTGTCAAATCACAGCAGACATGCAGCACATGCCCGCCGCCGATGGCATAGCCGGGCACAACCGCAATCACCGGCTTGGGCATATTGCGGATATAACGCTGCAATTGCAGCACATTCAGCCGCGGCACACCATCATCGCCGACATAGCCGGAATGCCCGCGCACTTTCTGATCACCACCAGCGCAAAAAGACCAGACGCCATCCTTGCTGCTCGGTCCATTAGCGGTGAGCCAAACCAAGCCGACCGCGCTATCGTGCCAAGCATGCAGCAGCGCTTCCGTCATTTCGTCGATGGTTTTGGGGCGGAAGGCGTTGCGGATATCAGGGCGGTCAAAGGCGATGCGCGCGATGCCCTCGGCTTGATGATAGCTGATATCGTCGTAGGTTTTGATTTCCCGCCAATCCGCCAGCCGCATCAGGTCAGCGGTAGAAATCTGCGCCTGCTCTGCTTTTGTGGTTGTCATCTGTCATCCTTTCCAGCTATAGATGTAAAGAGACTTTCTCATGCTTTTCTCGGTGTACCTCGGTGTACTCGGTGGTAAAAAATCCTGTTTACTCTTCGCCCATACAATTCTAATTCCTTAGCAGCGCTTACAGCCCATCAAAAAGTAAACTCCGCCAGTCTATCACGCAGCTGCGCCACAATTTCCGCGCGCCGTTTGAGGTCAGCGCGGGCGTCCGTCCGCACTTCAATCAGCGTGGCGTCACGGCGGCTGAGGGCGGCGCGGAATGCCTGGCGGAAAGTCTCGCGGTCATCCGCGCGCGTGTAGCGCATGCCATAGAGCTGCGCCGCTTGCGCAAAGTCCAGGCGCGGCGGCGTCAGAAAATAGCGGCTGAAAGCGGGCTCATGGTCGCGGATGGGCAGCCGATGAAAGATGCCGCCGCCGCCATTGTTGAGCAGCACAAAAATCGCCGGCACATCACAGCGGCGCAGCGCCAGCAGCCCGTTCATATCGTGATAGAAGGTAATATCGCCCAGCACCGCGACCAGCGGCTTGCCGCGCCGCGCCGCGCCGATGCCGAGGGCGGTTGATACATTGCCATCAATGCCGGAAGCGCCGCGATTGGCATAAGCGAATATGCCGCCCGCGCCCGCCAGCCCAAACTGATCCAGATGGCGCGCTGGCAGGCTGTTGCCGGCAAACAGCGCCGCCCCCGCCGGCAGCAGCGCCACCACATCATAGAGTACGCCGCCATCAAAATAGGCGCCATGTTCGAGCGCCGCCTTGATGCCAGCGCCGGTTTCGGCATTGAGGCGCGTCAGCCGCTGGCGCCAGGCGCTGCTTTCAGCGCTGGACATGCCCTCCCACTCAGCGGGCGACAGCCCGGCGGGATGCGCCCGCAGCAGATGCGTGACGCGGTGGCTGTCATCCGCCCATTCGCCCGCGCGGCTGCAGAAAATATGGTAACGCGGCGGCGAAGTTTGCAGCGCGTCCGCCAGGGCGCGGCTGATGGGTGGCGCCCCGAAGCGAATCAGCACTTCAACTTGGGCGAAATCGGCGGCGTCAGCGCTCAGGAAAGTTTCGTACGCGCCGATGGGCGCATAGTCGGGCGCGCCGGTCAAGCGCATGTTGGATGTCGTTTCGGCGAGGATGGGGAAGCCGCTGACGCGCGCCAAACCGCGCGCCCAGGGCAGCAGGCGCTGACGCTCGGCTTCGCTGCGGCAGCTGCCATGCCCGAAGAAGATAAGGCCGCGGCGGCGGCGCATATCCGCCGTCAGCAGCGCCGGCAAGCCGCTGGATGCGTTGGAAGTAAGGGCGGGCGGCGGCGGGAAGCGGGTTGGCGGGCGGCGGTCGATGGGCATCAGCGCGGCGTCTTCGGCAGTTGGCTCGAAGGGTTTGCGGAAGGGGAAGTTGATGTGCACAACAGCGCCAGTATCACGCGCGGTGGCGAAGGCGCGCGCCGCCAGCGTACGCAAATGGCGCAGCGCCAGCGGCGG
Source organism: Anaerolineae bacterium (assembly GCA_022825675.1). Lineage (GTDB taxonomy): Bacteria > Chloroflexota > Anaerolineae > Aggregatilineales > Phototrophicaceae > UBA6055. The sequence continues at coordinate 6,265 of JAJDWK010000091.1, forward strand.
CGGCACCGCCGTTGGCAGGGGCGCATCAACAAACAGAGCCGCATAATCGCCGAAAAGTTTGAGCTGGTCGATAGTCTGGTTGGCGCCGCTGCCGCGCAGCTCTGGCGGGCGGTCGGCGGTCAGCATCAGCAGCGGCAGGCGCGCTTGATGCGCCTCAATGACGGCGGGCAAGCAATTCGCGGCGGCGGTGCCCGAGGTGCAGAGGACCGCCGCTGGCTCGCCGCTCGCCAATGCGCAGCCCAAGGCAAAAAAAGCGGCGCTGCGTTCGTCCAAATGCGAGTACAACTCGACCGCGCCTTCGTGACGCGCCAAAGCGAGCACCAGCGAGCTATGGCGGGAGCCCGGCGCGATGCACACCCGCCGCAGCCCCGCCGCCACCAGCGCGTCAATGAAACTATTGGCGTATAGTGTGTTGGGATTGGGCATGAGCTTCACTTACCACAAAGACACAAAGACCGCTTATTGCTTTACCACCGAGTTCACCGAGTACACTGAGTTTGCTTCAAACGCTAATGCGTTTTATGCCTTTCTTCAAGGACAGGACATTGAAGTTGATCAGGAGCCCTGTTTTTATCTGTGATGCCTTGAGATATGCGATTAGTTGGGCTTCGTCAATTTTCGCCAAGGCTTTTGTCGATTTCAGTTCAACGATGACTGTATCTTCAACCAAGATATCGGCAAACATATTGCCCACCTCGACATCCTTGTAATACACCGGTATCAGCTTCTGCTTTTCAAAGCGGAGCCCTCGGCGAGACAATTCGACGCACATAGCGTTTTCATAGACATTTTCAAGCAACCCCGGTCCCAATTCGGTGTGAACAGCCAGTGCCGCGCCAATAATGGCATAGGTCAAATCATCTGGTTCATACATCTGATTGCCTTTTTCCTTCACATCTCGCGGTTCTTTACTCGGTGTCCTCGGTGTACTCGGTGGTAAATCACCGCGCCAACCCTAAATTTCATCTGCGCCATGCGCGTCGAGCATGGGGCGGAATTTGAGCGCGGTTTCCTCCCATTCCAGCTTGGGGGCGCTTTCGGCGACGATGCCAGCGCCGGCATAAATCCAGGCGCGCGCTTCCTGCGCCACCGCCGAGCGGATGGCGACCGCGAATTGCCCGTCCAGGCGCGCGTCCAGCCAGCCTATCGGCGCGCCGTACCAGCCGCGTGGCAGCCGCTCCAGCTCGGCGATGAGCCGCAGCGCTTGCGGGCGCGGGTCGCCACCCAGCGCTGGCGTGGGATGCAGCGCCTCAAGCAAAGGCAGCGCGCCACTTTCCCGCTTGAGCGTCGCGCGGATGGGCGTTTGCAGATGCTGGATATTGCTCAACTTGCTGATGCCCAGCGGTGCCAGCGACAGCGATTCTGTCAGCGCTGCCAGCCGCTGGCGCATTTTGTCGACGACTATCTGATGCTCTTGACGCTCCTTCGCGCTGCCCAGCAGCTGTTCGCCCAGGCGGCGGTCCTCAGCGGCGTTGATGCCGCGCCTGATGCTGCCGGCAAGCGCCATCGCGCGCAGCTCCCGCCCTTGCGCCGCGACCAGCAATTCTGGCGACGCGCCATAAAAGGCATAGCCGGGGCGCGGCTCAAAGAGGAAGCGATAGCAACCCGCATACTGGGTCGCCAGCTGCCGCAGGACGGGCAGCAGGTTCAGCCGTTCGGCGAAGCGCAATTCGGCGGCGCGCGCCAGCACAACTTTGTTCAGCGCGCCCGCGCGGATCTGCCCGGTGGCGGCGCGGACAATGCGCTGCCAATCGGCGAAAGACATGGGGTACTCAATGCTGCTTAAGGCGCTGGGCGGCGCTTGCTGCGCGGCGGCGGGCGCGGCGAGCTGGGCGGCTTTTTCCCGCAGGGCGGCGCGTAAATCGGGGATTAAGTCTTGCGGATTTTCGTCGGCGGGAATCTGGGCGTTGATGGTCAGCCAAGCCTGCCCATCGGCGCTGGCGAGCTGATAATGCGGCAGCACAAACCAGGCGGGCGCATAAATGGACCAGGTGTTATCAGGCGTGAAATCGGGGCTGAAGGCGAAGCCGCCAAAGAGCCGCGGTGCCGCCAGCCCCACCGGCGGCAAGTGCTGCGCGCCATGAAATAGCGCCCGCGCCTGCCGCTTGATAGCCTCGTAACGTCCCGCGCCCCAGGCGAGCAGCTCGGCGGCAGCGCCGACACCAGCAAAAGCCTTGCCAGCGCCATCAGCCCAATAGAAGCGCGGCTGAGCGCCCGCCGCCGCCAGGAAATTGTGCCAACTGATGCCGGCGCAAGGCAGGCTGCAGCTCAGCAAGCGCGTGGCATCGCCAAGGCTGTCGGCAGCCATAATTCAGATGGAATAGCCCACGCTCTGCAGCAGCAGCGGCAGCAGCGCGTCCATGATTTCGTCTTTGCTGGGCTCGCCGGTATAGACCCACTGGATGACGACGCTATAGATTGCGCCCATCCAGGCATGCGCCACGATATGCGTATTCACGGGCGCGATATCGCCAGCGGCTACCGCTTCATCAAGATAGGTCTTGATGAGCAGGGCGAAGCGGTCGGTAACTTCCATGCGCTTGCGCTCGAAGACCGTGCCCAAGCCCACCGCCTGCACCAGCAGCAGCTTGGCGGGGCGGCGATATTTCGCAAAAGTTTCCAGCACCGCTTCCAGCGCCGCGCGCACCCGGCGCATGCCCTGGGCTTCGCCTTGGATGGCGTCTTGGGCGCGGCGTTCGATGACATCGGCAAATTGATCCACCAATGCGATGAAGAGCTTCTCTTTGTTGGGGAAATGGAAATAAATCGAGCCCTTGCTGGCATGCGCTTCGGCGACGATTTCATCGAGCTTGGTATCGTGGAAGCCCTTGGAGCTGAAGATATTCAGCGCGGCGTCCAATATGCGCTCGCGGGTGGAGCGGGTGAAACTGCCGGTATCGTCCATAGAAACTCACAATACTGACTGGTCAGTATTGTGAGTATAGCGGATTATAGAGTTTGGCGCAGCCCGCAATCGGCTGGGGACTATGGCTGGGCGCTAGTTGGCGCGCAGCCCGTTCACCCAGCCGCCAAGGATAGCGCCGGCGCCAACCGCGACCGCAGCGCCACTATCAAAGAAATACTTGACGATTCGGGCGATGGTGTCATCGCCTTCGACGGGCACGACATCAATCGCGCCTTGTATCAGCGACAGGATAATGGCGGTGATGACGCCGACAATGATGCCGCCAACGAAGGGACCGACAAGTATAGCCGCGGTGAAGTTTTCTTCGGGCACGTTCCCGGTAATCTGGCTGGCGATTTGGCGGCCGATGCCCAAGCCAGAGCTGAGGACCGTGCCCATCACCAAGCCGTAGAGCACATCCCGCCCCGCGACCAATGCCAGCAGGACACAAAGCACAACCCCGGCAATGGTGGCGACGCCGTGACGATTCTTGCTCAGGTCCTGCATTCCTTTATGCGCGTCTTCGTTCATGGTATTCTCCCCTTCTATGTGTGGCGCTTCGGCAAAAATTGCGCTAGCGTCAGAGTATATGCCCGCCAGCGCGCAACTGCTATGATTTTATGCAATCGCGGCGAGAATGGAGGCAAAGCGATGCGGAAATTCATGGCGATGGCGATTGAAGAAGCCGCCGCCACCAAAGCGGAAGGCGGCAGCCCCTTCGGCGCGGTGCTGACGCGGGGCGGGCAGGTCATCGGGCGCGGGCGCAACCGCATGCTGCAAAACAATGACCCGCTCAGCCATGGCGAGATGGAAGCGATAAAAGCGGCTGGCTTGCAAGACAGCTACGCCGATACCGTGCTGTATACCACCGCATTTCCCTGCATCATGTGCGCCGGCACCATCGTGCGTTATCAAATTCCCAAGGTCATCATCGGCGCCAGTTGGGAACACAATAAGCATTCGCGGGACTTCTTGCTCGCCAATGGCATCGAGCTGGTTGAGCTTGGGCTGGCGGAGTGCTATCAGTTGGTGGAGTGAGCGGTGAGGCGCGCGCTCAACTTTGCGGCAAGGTGAAGCTGAAAGTGGTGCCTTCGGCTTCGCGGCTGGTCGCCCAGATGCGCCCCTTGTGCGCCTCGATAAAACCGCGGGCGATTGCCAAGCCCAAGCCGGTCCCGCGCTCGCCGTCTTCCCCGCGCCTGCGTGAGCCTTCAGCGCGATAAAAACTCTCGAAGAGCCGCGGCAAGACATCTTCCGGGATGAAGGAGCCGCTGTTGTGAATATCGATGCGGATTTCGCCGCCTTCGCGCCAAGCCCGCAGGGTTACTTGCATGCCGCTTTCGGCATATTTGATGGCGTTATCCACCAGGTTGGAAAGCACACGCTGGATTTTCTCCGGCGCCATCAGCGCCATATCCACGCCTTCCGCGACTTCGCCGCGCAGGCTGATGCCATGCTGCGCAGCTTTGGGCGTCATGCTGCCGATGGTGTCCGAAATCATATCGCGCAGGGACGCCCGCTGCAGCGCCAACTGCTGATGCCCCACATCCAACTGCGCCAGTTCAAAGAGGTCATCGATGAGCTGGCTGAGATGTTCGATTTCCGCGCGGCTGCTATCGAGATAGCGCTGAACAGTGTCTTCGTCTTCGACAACGCCATCAAGAATCGCTTCCACCATCACGCGCATGGAAGCCAAAGGCGTGCGCAAATCGTGTGATACCCAGGCGGTGAGGTCACGGCGGGTTTGCTCCAGCTGCCGCTTTTGCTCTTCCACTTCCTGGAAGTTCCGCGCCATGTCGTTGAAAGTATCCGCCAGTTGGGCGATTTCGTCATTGCCGCCAATCTCCAGCCGGATCGCAAAATCCCGCCGCGCCAGCGCCTGGGTGGCGGCATGAAGCTGGCTCAAGCGGTCGGTCATCGTCTTGGAGGCGAAGAAGCCGATTGTCAGCGCCGATAAACCCGCGAATACCAGCAAGACCGATGTCAAAGTGAGATAGTGGCTTTGGATGAAGGTGAAGCGGGCGATGACCAGCACATTGAGAAATATCATCAGCACCAGCAGCGCGATCACCATCCAGATTGCCCAGCGCAAACTGCGGAACCATTCCAAAACGCCCAGCCGGTAAAATATGTAGGAGAGCAGGGAGCTGGTCGCGCCGGTCAAAGTCATGAAGAGCAGCAGTTGCTGTACTTCGCTGCCGGGCAGGTCAAACATCAGCAATTCGCTCAATAATGCGCCGGCGATAGGTATCAGCAAAACGACAAAAAAGATGCTCAAGGGATTTTGCAAGAGGTTGAGTTTTGCGCGCATTGCCACATCTCGCTTGGATTATTCCGGCGAAGGGGGTTCAAATTTGTAGCCGACGCCCCAGACTGTTTGGATATAGCTGGGTTTGCTGGGGTTCTCTTCCAGCTTTTCGCGCAGGCGGCGCACATGCACCGTCACCGTGCTTTCGTAGCCATAGAATTCGTAACCCCAGACTTGGTTCAGCAATTGCTGGCGGTCGAAGACCTGGCGCGGATGGCGCAGCAGGAACTGGAGCAAGTCAAATTCTTTTGCCGTCAGCGATACCGCCCGCTGCTGTACCGAGACCGAGCGGCTGCGCGGGTCCAGCGTGATGCCGCCGATTTCAAGCGGGCGCTCGCTTTCCGCTTCCGCCGCTGTTGTACGGCGCAGCACCGCTTTAACGCGCGCCACCAGCTCCCGCGGGCTGAAGGGCTTGGTGATATAATCATCAGCGCCCAATTCCAGCCCGGCAACGCGGTCAACTTCGTTTGTGCGCGCCGTCAGCAGGATGATGGGGATTTCGCCATCAAGACTTAGCGGCGCATACTCGCGGTTGGCGCGCAGCCGCCGCGTGATGGAAAAGCCATCGACGCCCGGCAGCATGACATCCAGCACGATGAGGTCGGGCTTGCTGTCGTAGACAATCGACAGCGCTTGCGGTCCCGTTTCCGCTTCGATTACGGTGAAGCCTTCCAGCTCGAGGTAGCGCCGCACCACCTCGCGGATGGTGCGTTCGTCATCAACCACCAGGATTCTGCGTTCTTTGCTCATCGCGGGGGACCTCGCCATCGGTAGCTGACGCCATTGTACCGCGCAACTGCGCTTCCGCGCATAGACGGGCATCAGGGAAATTGCATAAAAAAGACATTCGCCACAACGAGCGGGATCCAACGCGAATTTAACCACCGAGGACACCGAGATACACCGAGAAAAGCATGAGAAGCCTCTTTAGAATATATTCTTGGTGTGCTCAATTTTCCTTTGTGTTCTCGGAGGTAGGGAGTGTGTATAGACTGCCCTGATAAATGAAGAAGCAAAGAGCCATTTTAAAGAAAAAACTTTGTGCCCTTTGTGTCTTTGTGGTGAATAAATACTTGATGCAATTGCCCTGTCTGGCATGCTGACGGCGGAAAATTGGCGCGCTTTCCGCTATCATAGCGGGCAAACACAAGAACCAGCATGAGGCAGCGCCATGAGCAATTCTGTACAGCAGGCTATCGACCTTATCCAAGAAACGCGCAATCACATCCTGGAAGACTATAAGCAGCTTTTGCGCTTCGCTTCTATCGGCGCTGACCCCGCCCATGCGGCGGATGTAAAAGCCTGCGCCGATTGGATTGTGGCGCAGCTGCAAGCCATGGGCTTTGACAATTGCGAGGCAATCGCGACTGGCGGGCACCCGGTGGTCTATGGCGATTGGCTGAAAGCCGGCGCCGACAAGCCGACCGTGCTCGTCTATGCCCATTATGATGTGCAGCCGGTGGACCCGCTGCCGCTGTGGCATAGCGAGCCTTTCGATGCGGTCATCCGCGATGGCAAGATAATCGCCCGCGGCGCCAGCGACAATAAAGCGGGCGTTTGGGGCAGCCTCAAAACCTTTGAAGCGCTGCTGAAGGCGAATGGCGAGCTGCCGGTCAACATCAAAATTATGTTCGAGGGCGAAGAAGAATCGGGCTCGCCCAGCATCGAGGGCTTCGTACAAGCGAACAAGGCGCGGCTGGAGGCGGACCTGCTGCTGAATTGTGATGGCGATTTCGCCCCCGAGGACCCGCGGCTCTATTATGCCGGGCGCGGCATCGTCAGCGCCCAGGTTACTGCGCGCGGTCCAAAAGCTGATATCCACTCGGGCTTGTACGGCGGCATCGTGCAGAACCCGCTGCATGTGGCGGGGGCGATTATCGCTTCCTTCCATGATGCGGAGGGGCGCGTGCGACTGCCGGGCTATCAGGACGCGCTGCGGGAAGCCAGCCCGGCGGAAAAAGAGCGCATCGCCGCCGGCTTCGACCGCGATGCCATGCTCGCTGGCGCTGGCGTCACGCAATTTTGGGGCGAGGCGATCGCGCCGGCCGCCGAGCGCGCGACCGTGCACCCCACGCTTGATGTCAATGGCATCTGGGGCGGCTATCAAGGACCGGGCAGCAAGACCATCATCCCGGCGGAAGCCGGCTTCAAGCTGACATTGCGCATCGCGCCTGACCAGGACCCGCGAGCGGTATCACAACTGTTGAAGCGGCATGTGGAAAGTTTCGCCAGCGACACCGTCAGCGTCGACTGCGCGATTGGCGAAGAAGCCTGGTACTTCCAACTGGAGACGGATGGACCTTGGCTGGAAGCGGTGCAGGCGGCGATAGAAGCGACCGTGGGGCGGCGCGCGCAGCTCGTGCGCACGGGCGGCTCCATCCCGATTTTGGGCGTATTCAACCGGGAGATTGGCTTGCCCATCACCGCATTTGCCTTTGGCGAGGGCGAGGGCATCCATTCGCCGAACGAGAGCCTGGATATCGACAGCTTCTTCACTTCGCTGGAGGCGGCGGTGCGCCTGTATCACAATTTGGGGGCGCTTGGGAAGTCTTCCCGCTCCTGAGGAGTATACGCTGCGCATAAAAGCCAGCGGTAGCGCGCATGTCTGACCGCTCATCCAATCGCGGCAAGAGCGGTGGCTATCGCGTCGCATATTACTAAGATGATACCCGGATTTTGCTGACACATAGTACGCAGCGCGACCGGCTGGACATAACATCAACCGCACGGATTGTGGCTACGCTGAGAAAGGCGGGGCTTCTCCCCGAACAGTAGCTGCAGCGAATTGCAACTCCAGCATTCCCGCTAAATCAACAGCCCCAGCGCCACAAAAACCAGCCCCAGCAGCGCATAGACCAGCGCCGAGCGCCGCGTCTTCGCCTCCCAGGCGGGGCTGCGCTCGGGGTTGTCTTTGCGCCAGCGCGGCTCCAGCGAATAGAGCCGCCAGACGAGGTCCCGCCGCCAGGCGCAGAGCGCGCTTAACACCCAAAACAAGACGCCGCCCAAGAGCAGGATGCCATCGCCCATGCGCCGCCCTAACCCGCGTTCGGCATCAAGATGATTTTGGCGTCCTGGCGGCTCTCCAGCCGTTTGAAGGCGGTCACACCGTCGCTCAAAGGCAGGCGGGCGCTGACCATCTGGCGCATATCAATGCGCCCCGCCGCCATCATGCGGATAACCTGCTGGAAGGGTCCGCCAGCGTGCCCAAGCGAGCCGGCGTATTGCACGCCCATGCGCTTGTAGGCGACAATCGGCATGGTTGGGTTGTCCGCGCCCATGCCGATGTCGATAATCGAGGCGTTGACCGCCAGGCAGCGGTCGAGCTTTTCGATGGTTTTATCGGCGAAGCCGGCGCATTCCACCACATAATCGACGCCGCGCCCGAAAGTATGCTGCAGTATCGCCGCGTCCAGGTCGATAGCGCTGGGGTCGAGGGAAATCGATGCGCCCATGGCATCGGCGACAGCGCGGCGGCTGGCAGATGGGTCAAAGGTGATGACCTGCCCGGCGCCCGCGGCAATCACCAGCGCCTGCGCCGCCAAGCCGATGGGTCCCGCGCCGAAGATGACGACATTGTTGCCCGGCTGCCAGTTGCGCAGGCGGTTGAACAGCCCCTGATAGGAGACGCCGGTGGGCTCGACCATCGCGCCCATGACCAGCGCTTCCGCCTCGCCATAGCGCTCCGCCACTTCGTCCAGCTTCCAGCAATAGCGCGCGCGCACGGGCAGATACTGCGCCATCGCGCCGGGGATGGTGAAGCCGAGTTCTTCGATATCCAGGCAGTGGTTGACAAAGCCGCGGCGGCAGGCATTACATAGCCCGCACCATTGGATTTCTTCGACAGCGACCAAATCGCCGACATGCAAGTCCTTGACCGCCTTGCCAACTTCGATGACGCGCCCGGCGAATTCGTGCCCGAGTATATTCGGCGTGCAGACGAGCCCGGGGTACAGCATGTAGCCATCGGCACCGGCTTCGTACATGTGCATGTCGGAGCCGCAAATGCCCACCGCCGCGATCTCCAGCATGACTTGGTCGGGCTGCAAGCTGGGGTCGGGCGCGTCAACCAGGTTGAGCTGCGGCGCTTTCCAGACCATGTTGCCGTTGCGCGCGCGGCGTATTGCGCGTTCCGCCGCGGTGAGGTCATAGCCGGCTTTGGGCGCCCATTCGGCGGTCAAGCTCAGTGCTTTCATAGCCTGTAGTCTCCGTCAATGCGAATACGATTCCATGCCTTGCGCGCTGCCGCGTCAAGCATAGCATATCGGCGCTGGCATGTCACATTGTCTTGCCCCGCGCGCTATAGCAATCCGCGGGGGCATACGCTAGGCTATGCCAATAGTGTCTCGTCAAAATCAGCGGAGAAGCTCATGCTGCAGGGCATCGCCCCGATATTGTTCACGCCATTTGATGACAGCGGCGCTATTGACGCGGTGGGATTACGCAAGGTGCTGCGCTTTGAAATTGATGGCGGCGTACATGCTATCGGCATCAACGGCTTCGCCAGCGAAGCCTACAAACTATCCGATGCCGAGCGGCGGGAAACGGTCGCAATTGTCGCCAGCGAGCTGGCGGGGGCGCTGCCGTTGATAATCGGCATCGCGCCTAACAGCCTGGAAAGCGCGCTTGAGCAAGCGCGGGCGCTCGCCCGTTATCAGCCGGCGGCATTGATGGCGCTGCCGCCAGCGACGATGGACAATGGAAGCCAGTCTTTCGTCGATTTTTATGTCGAGCTTAGCCGCGGCGGCGGCTTGCCGCTGATTATCCAGCAAGCGCCGCATATCCCGATGTATCGGCACACAGAATTGTCGGCGGCGGCGCTGGCGGAAATCGCCTATCGCAGCCCGGCTCGTACCTATTTCAAGCTCGAAGGTCCGGGCTCGGCGGCGAAGATGTCGGCGCTGGCGGCGCTTTTGGGCGCGGAAGCCTGTATGTTTGGCGGCGGCGGCGGCATCAGCGCCCTCGCCGAGCTGCGCAGCGGCGCATCAGGCTTGATTCCCGGTGTCGGCTTCAACGAGATCTTTCTCGCCGCCTGGGCATGCTGGACGCGGGGTGACGAAGCGGGCGCCGCCAGCCGCATCGCCAGCGGCGCGGATTTGGTCAGGGCGGTGTCTGGCAGCGGGCATGAGCATTCACTGCACCTGCGCAAACAGCTGCTGAAACGGCATGGCAGCATCAGCAGCGCCTATGTGCGCCAGCCGACATCGCGCTTTGACGAAGCCATTTTGCCCGCCTTCTTTGCTATAGTAGACGGGCTTGACCTGCGCGTCAGCCAACGATAGCGAGAGCCGAGCATAAGAGCATACACATGCGGAAACGAGGGATCCTATGCCACTAACAGGCAAAAACTACATCCAGGGCGAGACATCCGCGCTGGGGGCGGAAACATTCTACAGCGTTGACCCGCGCAGCAATACCGCTGGCGATATCGCCTTCACCAGCGCCACAGAAGCCGAGGTCGCGCTTGCAGTCGCTGGCGCATGCGCCGCCTTCCAGCAGATGCGCCACTATGCGCCCAGCCGCATCGCGGATTTGCTCGAGGAGATTGCCACGCAAATCGAGGCGCTGGGTGATGCGCTGCTGCATACTGCTGACAGCGAGACCGGCTTGGGATTGCCGCGCTTGACGGGCGAGCGGGCGCGCGCAACCGGGCAATTCCGCGCCTTTGCCGCTTTGCTGCGGGATGGCGCTTATTTGCGCGCCATCATCAACACCGAGGCGCCGGGGCAGCCATCGCTGCGCCAGATGCAATTCCCGCTTGGTCCGGTCGCGGTTTTTGCCGCCAGCAATTTCCCTTTCGCCTTTTCGGTCGCTGGCGGCGATACGGCATCGGCGCTGGCGGCTGGCTGCCCGGTCGTGGTCAAGGCGCACCCGGGGCATCCCGCCACTTCAGAGCTTTTCGCGCAGGCGCTGGGCAAAGCGGTGGCAGCTCAGGGCTTTCCCGCCGGCGCCTTTTCGCTGCTGCAGGGCAAGGGCATTGATGTCGGCGGCTGGCTGGTGGCGCAGGATGGCATCGAAGCGGTTGGCTTCACGGGCAGCCTGCGCGGCGGGCGCGCGCTCTATGACGCCGCCGCCCGCCGCCCGCGCCCAATCCCGGTGTATGCGGAGATGGGCAGCGTCAATCCCGTTGTCATCACCCAAGCCGCCCTCGCCGAACGCGGGCAGGACATCGCCGCGGGCTTGGTCGCCTCGGTCACAATGGGCAGCGGGCAATTCTGCACCAATCCCGGCTTAATCCTGCTGGAAGACAGCGCCGCCTCGCAGGATTTCATCGCCGCGGTAACCGAAAAGATGGGCGCGGCGGCGGCTGGCGTGCTGCTCAACGAAGCCATCGCGCGGGGCTTACATGCAGCCGTGCGCCAGACGGCTGCGCATGAAGACATCAGCCTTTTGACGGGCGGCAGCGAGGTCCCCGATAGCGCCGCCTTCCGCTTCAGCAACACGGTCATGCAGACGACCGCCGCCGCCATCCGCGCGGATGACCGTCTGCAGACCGAGCATTTTGGTCCGGTAACGCTTTTTGTGCTCTGTGATGACGCGGCTGACCTGCGCGCGGCGGTTGCTGCCCTTGAAGGCAACCTGACGGCGACGCTGCATGCCGAAGCCGCCGAGCTGGAGACTATCAGCGACCTGCTGCATCAATTGCGGGAGAAGGCGGGCAGGGTAATTTGGAATGGATTCCCCACTGGCGTCGCCGTGGTGGCGGCGATGCAGCATGGCGGACCTTACCCGGCGACAACGGCGCCCGCAACCACCTCGGTCGGCAGCAATGCCATCTACCGCTTCCTGCGCCCGATAGCGTTCCAGAATGTGCCGGACGCGCTGCTGCCGGCGGCGCTGCAAGACGCGAACCCGCTGGGCATCACACGGCAGGTGGATGGGCAATATCGGGCGGGGGCGGTCTAGGATTGGCTTGCCAAGCGGGCGATTTACGGGCGCTGCCGCCTGAGCAGTTCCTGATACAGTTCATACTCGCGCTGGGCGACGCGATCGAGAGCGAAGTTGTCAAGCGCGCATTGGCGCGCGGCGGCCGCCATCGCGCGCATCAGCGCTGGCTGCGCCAGTACCGTTTGTATCGCGGCGGCGATGCTGCGCCTATCCGTTTCGCATAGATAGCCGCTGCGTTTGTGCTGCAACATGCTGGCGATGCCCATTACGCGCGTGCCGATAATCGGCATGCCGCTTGCCATCGCTTCGACCAGCGCCCGCGGCTGCCCTTCAAATAGCGACGGCAGAATGAAGACTTTGGCTTTTGCCATATAGCGCTGCACTTCTTCGTTCTTCACATGGCCGACCCAAGCGATTTTGCCATCCAGATCGCCGAACTCGGCGCGCAAAGCCGCTTCCAGCTGCCCGGAGCCGAGCATGGCGATAGACGCCCCGCTCTGCCGCGCCGCCGCCAAGAGATTTCTCACATTTTTCTCTTGAGAGAATCTGCCTACATAAATCAGGTCGTAGCGTTTTTCCTCTGCGGATGGTTGGAAACGCTCGGTATCGACATGCATCGGGATTACCGCGGACTTCCCGGCGATGTCGGGATGCGCTTTTGTATAGGCTTCTCGCAGCTCTTCGGCGCTGGTAATCAGCAAGCTGGCATGCCGCAAGGTTTCCCGTTCAATCTGCTCGACCCAATGGAGATGGCGCAGGTTGTCAGGCTGTGTGCGCTGGGTGTTGTGCGACAGATGATAGCCCGCGCGCGCGATAAGCGGCTTGTTGAGCGCGCGCGCCGCCCGTGTTGCCTCGTAACCGGCAAAAAGCTCGTCCGTCTTAAATACATTGCTGGGCAGCAAGCGCAAATAATGCAATTGATGCAGGCGACGCAGGTAGCGTTTGGGCGGCCAGCCAATCCAGTTGCACAATATGCGCATGCCGGGCAGGCGCGAGCGATAGGCGTATTCTGCGCGCCCGCCATGGCTGACGACATTCATACGCAAGCCCATGTCTTGCATGCGCTTGTAGAGCAAAAACTCGCGGTCTAATACCCCCATCGAGTCCAAGTGCGCCAAAGTTGTGGTGTATTTCAAAAAAAGTGTCAGATGGATTGGCGCTTCTTGCATGCTCGACTGCATCCTCTGGCGCTGAGCCACTCAATTGCGCTGACTGCCGCAAAAGAAGAAAACAGCCCCATCAAGTACGATGAGGCTGTCTCCAAATTCCACAGCAAGCAGGCTTAAGCGCTAGCCCTCGTCATCCTCGCTGTCTTCGCTGTCCTCTTCTTCCATCATGTCGTCGTGCATCATCTCGTCTTCCAGCAGATCGCCCGAGACCAGATCGACCCCGGTTTCAATCTCGCCGGCGATGAGGCGGTCGTTGACAGCATGCACCGCGTCCCAGACTTCTTCGGGGATATCGGACAGATGCGGCGGTGCCAAGCCAACGCCATTCATCGCCGCGTCCATCATGTGGATGCCGCCGCCGGGGAAGCCCTCCATATCGCCTTCCGCCAGCATCGCGACCATATCATAAACGCCCTGGTCGACCCGTTTCATCGCGCTGGAGATGATGAATTCGGAGCCAGGCGTCTCGCCCGCGCCAAAGCTGGTGAGGAACTCGTCTTTGTCCACGCCGATGACATATACGCCCTCCTGCGCGCCTGCCAGAATTGCGCCGGTGCCAGTGGGACCGCCGCCGCCAAAGAGCACCGAAGCGCCTTCGCCGATGAATTGCAGCGCCGCTGACGCCCCTTGATCGGGCGCGATGAAGCTGGGGATATACACGCCGAGGATTCTCAAATCGGGGTTGACATACATCGCGCCCTGCTCATAACCATTGCGGAAGCGCTTGACCGGCGGGATATCGATGCCATAGACGCCGGCGATGGTATCCGAGCCCAGATATTCGGCGACATAAGCCGCCAGAACGCCCGTCATGAAGCCGGACTGGTCTTCGCGGAATTGAATGCCGACATAATTCGCCGGTCCATCGGCGACAAATTGGTCAACGCCCAGGAAATAGACATCACTGTTGGCTTCCGCCGCCGCCCAAGTGGCATCGGCAATCAGGAAGCCCACCGTGATGATGACCTCGAAACCTTCGCTGATGCAGGTTTGGATATTGGCTTCGTAGTCGGTCTCCGCCTGCGTTTCGATGAAGTCGTATTCCAGGTCGAAATCGTCAGCGGCGGCGACCGCGCCTTCATGCGCCGACTGGTTAAAAGTGCCGTCATTGACGCGCCCGAGGTCGGTCACCAGGCAGACGGTTTCCACGCCTTCATGCGCCGCTGCCATCGGCGCGAGCGCCAGCGCCAGCGCCATGAGGCTGAGCAAGAGTACAACTTTTTTCATACGATTTCCTCCTCAAGAGTTCATCCGCTATCATCAATTTCCTGCTTAAGTGTACAATGCTGCGGTGGGGATTTCAACGCAACGCTAATCGCGGGCAGAGCAATTGCATCACAATAGACCTAAATCGCTGTGCCTGCGGTGACGCAGCGCGGAATTAGCCGCTGCCAAGCGCGGCGGCACGATCATAGGGGATGGTTTGTTCGTGTTCGTCAGCCGCAGAACGCGCGATAAGCGCCACAACTGGCTCGCTATCGCTCAGATTATACACTTCATGGGGCACGCCTGGCTTGATGAAGAGGAAATCGCCCGCTTGATTTTCCATGATGAGCTTGCAGCCGGTGCCATATTCGTGCCGCACCGCGCCTTCGAGAATGTAAATCATCGTCTCGAAGTCGACATGCAGATGCGCGGGGATAATGCCGCCGGGCGGTATCACCGCGAGTTTCATCGACAGCCCCTTCGCCTCGACATTGCTGCTGGAAAGAGCCGTGCCGCCGCGCAGCATGCTGATGCCTGCCGCGCTGACAACCTGGGAATTCCTTTTCTCATGCATCGCTGCCTCCCGTGATGACGATTCAACCGCGCCCCGCCGCAAGAGTGTTCTCACTCCTTCACATAAGGCTGCCCGACCGCTTTTGGCGGCGAGGCGCGGCCGATGAAGCCTGCCAAGACCACCAAAGTAACGACATACGGCACCATCTGCAAAAATTGCACCGGGAAATTGACGCCGACCATCTGCAAGCGCACGCCCAGCGACTCGGAAAAGCCGAAGAGCAGCGCCGCGCCAAAAGCGCCGAGGGGCGTCCATTTGCCGAAGATCATCGCCGCCAGCGCGATGAAGCCAGCGCCGCGCGTCATGCCATCGTTGAAGCTGCCGGTCGCTTCCAGGGAGAACCAGACGCCCGCCAAGCCGGCAATCATGCCGCTGATGAAAACATTGATCCAACGGGTGCGGTTGACATTGATGCCCAGGGTATCCGCCGCGTGCGGGTGCTCGCCCACCGCCCGCGTGCGCAAGCCCCAGCGGGTATAAAACATGACGATATGGGTGAAAGCGAGCATGACAAACATCAGAAAAAATATCGGCTGATTGGTGAAGATGGCATCGCCGATGACGGGCAGGTCGCTCAAAAATGGCAGGGCGATATTGCCCAGCTTGGCGGCGCCCGCCTCGGTCGAAAGCAGATATTCGCGGCGGACAAAGCTGGTAACGCCGACAGCCAGAATGTTGATGACGGTGCCGCTGACAATTTGGTCGGTGCGGAAGGTGATGGAGAGCCAGCCATGCAGCAGGGCGATGAGACCGCCGGCGCTGACGCCAATCAGCACCGCCAGCAACTGCGCCGTTTCCAATGGCAGCGCCGTGCCGCGCAGGAAAAACAAGGTGGTGAAGCCGAAGCAGGCGGCGAAGAGCATCATGCCTTCGATGGCGATATTGACGACGCCAGCGCGCTCGCACCAGATGCCGGCGAAAGCGCCAATCGCCAGCGGCGTCGCCAGGCGCAGGCTTTCGGCGAGTATCGTGGTCATATTGGTTTCGTCGCCAGCGGCGGCGGCGATGATGACAGTGGGCATGAACAGAGCGCCACAAAGCGCCAGCAAAATCAAGCTGAGCCGCCGCCAGCGCGCTGCCGGCAGCTCCAGCAGGTTCAGCGCGCCGCCAGCGATGAAAAGCAAGCCCACTGTCAGCAGGTAGGCGGCGGTGGGCAGGCGGATATCGCCGACCGCGGGCGCATCGCCGCTGGCGCGGGTGACAAGTTTGAGCGTGGTGATGGTCTCGCTGTCAAAGGCGCGGGCTTCCGCCAGGATAAAAATGCCCAGCAGCAGCAGCGGCAGCGCGATAATGCGCCGGCGCGTGAGCTTGAAGCGGGCTCTGCGCCCGGGTTTTGTTTTGGCGGCGCTCATGCTTAACCCCACCCGCTGGAAAAGACAAGCTCGCCTTCTTCTTCGGCGCTGCGTTTGGGCACACGCCACAAGAAGCGGATAATCTGGTCGGCGGCGACAAACATGATGATGAGCGCCTGGATGATTTTGACGAGGTCGATGGAGATATCAGCGCGGATTTGCATCAGCGCCGCGCCGCTGAGCAAGCCGCCCCAGAGCAAACCCGCCCAGACCATGCCTTTGGGCTTGTTGCGCGCCAGCAGCGCCACGGCGATAGCGTCAAAGCCGACGCCAGCGAAGAAACGCGGGTGCATCACATGCTCGACGCCGCTGATTTCTATCGCGCCCGCCAAGCCCGCCAAAGCGCCGCTGAGCGCCATCGCCAGCACGATGTTGCGCGGCACGCTCATCCCGGCGTATTTTGCCGCGTTCGGGTTGGCACCGACGGTGCGCAGCTCAAAACCGAGGGTGCTGCGCTGCAAGAACCAGTCCGTCAGCCAGACCGCCGCAATCATCAGCCAAAAGCCGAAGTGCAATTTGGTGGAATCGCCCACGGCAATCAGCGTGAGGAAGAGCTGCAAACCCGCCATGACCGCCGCCCAAATCAAGCCGCGGCGCAGCGCCAGTTGCGGCGCTTCCCGCCGGGCGGGCAGATAATTGAGCAGGAATGCGACCAGCGCCGCCGCCGCCATCAGCAGCAAAAGCAAAAGCGGGCTGGCAACCGAATCCAGCGTGGGCAGCATGGCGGCGGTTAATATCTTGGGCGTCTTGGGCACGCTGGACTTGACATCGCCCAGGATGATGGGATCGACAGATTTTATCAGCCAGTCGACGATAAGGATGGCGATGAAGTTGAGCATGATGGTGGTGATGACTTCGTGAGCGCCGGTGAATGCTTTCAGCGCGCCGGGCAGCGCCCCCCACAAGAAACCGCCGAGCAAGCCAAAGAGCAGCACGGAAGGCAGCAGAACAAGCGGCGAAGTTCCCGCCGGCGAAAAAGCGCCCAGGGCGGCGACAGCAATCGCGCCGGCATAGAGCTGCCCTTCCGCGCCGATGTTAAATAAGCCCGCCTTGAAGCCCAAGCCCACCGCCAAGCCGGCGATGATGAAGGGAATCGCGCGCACGATAGTCTTTTCCAAATTGGCGGGGAAAAAGAGCAGCGCCCGCTCGCCCAGCCGCAGGAAAAGCACTTGCAAATCTTGTTCGTTTTTGAGGATGCCAAAGCTGACCGCGCCCTGCCCCGCCGCGCTGAGCACGCGGTTGCCCGGGCGGCGGATGACCAGATGCTGGCGCAGCGCCGCGTCCAACTGCTCTGCCAGCGCGGCGTTGACCGAATCGCCCGTCAAGTATTCCGCGTCATAGAGCCTGCCCACAATGCGGAATTGCGCGCCCAAAGCGGCGGGGTCGTCAATGCCCAGGGCGTCCAGCGCCGCCAGCGTGTCAACCGCCTCGCGCGCATCGTCATAATCAGCGGCGACTAGCGCCATAATGATGTCGGCATCAGCGCTGTCGGGCGCGATGCCCAGCGCATCAAGCTGTTCCAGCGCCGCCAGGCTGCGCTGCAGGGAAAGCAGCCCGTAGCTGTCGATGAGTTTCAAACCTGCCAGGGCGTTTTCCCCCACCCTAAATCCCTCCCCCAAAATGAGGGAGGGACTTTCATCCTCTAATGTGAATGAGAGGATTTCACTATCCCCTCCCGCAGTGGCGGTTTGCGCCCCTGCCAGGGCATCAGCATCAGCCGCCAGCGCCGTGAGCGCGCGCGCATCAGCCGCGGGCAAAGCCGCCAGCTCTGTCAACAGCGGCGACAGCGCTGTCAGCGCCGCCGCGCCGATTTCGCGGATTGTCGGCAGGCGCTGCGCGATTGCTTCGGCGCTGTCTTTTTCAAGCGCGTGACGGCTGAAGACTTCGCCGAAACTTCGAGTCTCCGCCATGCCCACTTCCAGGATGCGCTCGAAGGGGCGCGCCTGCCGCGAGAGGCTGCGGCGGGTGTTGATGGCATGGGCGGCGGCGTAGGCGCGCATTTCGGCGAAGTCCGCGGGCGCTGCGACTTCGTTGACCGTCAAGCCGGTGATGGACTCGACCAGCGCCACATACGCGGTTGAGGCGACGCGCAAGCCCTCGCGGATATCGGGCTGCAGCGCGCTGTCGCTGACGGTGATGGTAATCAGCGGGATGCCGGCGAGGAAGGCGGTAATCACCGCCAGTATGGGCACCAGCCGCGGCGAGAGGCGCAGCCAGAAGCCGATGAGCCCGCGCCCTTCCCGCGCGTTCACGGGGCAGCCTCGGCAGCGGCGCGCACGCCCGCCATGCGCAAGCCCACGGTATCGCGGTCAGCGTCGTCGATGGGGAAAATGTCGATGATTTCGCCTTCAAACATCACCGCCACGCGGTCGGCGAGGCTGAGCACTTCGTCCAGCTCCGAAGAGACCAGCAAGATGCCGGCACCGGCATCTCGCATGGCGATGAGCTGGCGGTGAATGAACTCGATCGAGCCGACATCCAGCCCGCGGGTGGGCTGCGAGGCGATGAGCAAATCAGCATCGCGCGAGAATTCGCGAGCGACAATCACCTTTTGCTGATTACCGCCTGAAAGCCCGCCCGCCAGAGTGTTGATGATAGGCGGGCGCACATCGTATTGCTGCACCAGCGCGCGCGCATTGGCGGCGATGGCGCGCTCATCCACCACAATCGAGCGCGAAAACGCGGCTTGATAATAGGTGCAGAGCACCAGATTGTGCATGACTGTGAAGCTCGCCACCAAGCCATCGCGCTGGCGGTCTTCGGGCACATGCCCGACGCCGCGTTTGGTAATCTGCCGCGGCGATTCGCCGGTAACATCCGCGCCTTTGATGAAGACGCGCCCGCTTTCGCTGGCGCGCAAGCCCGTCAGCGCCTCGACCAATTCCGTCTGTCCATTGCCTTGTACGCCGGCGATGCCCAGGATTTCGCCGCGCTGCAAGCCGAAGCTCAAGCCCTCGACCGCTGGCAAGCCGCGGTCGTCATGTACATGCAGGTTGACAACATTGAGGATTTCGTCGCCCAGCCGCGCGGGCGCTTTATCCACCTCCAACAGGACATCGCGCCCGACCATCAGCGATGCCAGCGATTGCTCAGTGGACTGTTTGGGGTCGGCAGTGCCAGCGACTTTGCCGCGCCGCAGCACCACCACTTCATCACAGATTTCCAACACTTCCTTCAGTTTGTGGCTGATGAAAATAATGCTGACGCCTTTGTCCAGCAGCGCGCGCATAATCTTAAAAAGCCCGCGCGTTTCCTGAGGCGTCAAGACGGCGGTGGGCTCGTCAAGGATGAGAATATCGGCATGGCGGTAAAGCGCTTTGATGATTTCCACGCGCTGCTGGATGCCAACCGGCAGGTCGGCGATGAGGGCGTCTGGCGCCGCTTGCAAGCCATATTCGCGGGAAAGCGTCTCGATTTCGCGCCGGGCGCGGTCACGCCGCAGGAAGGGTCCGCTGGAATTTTCGTTGCCCAGCATGACATTTTCGGTGACCGTCAGCACATCGACCAGTTGAAAATGCTGATGCACCATGCCGATGCCCAGCTTGATGGCGTCTTTGGGTCCGGCGATTTCGACTGGCGCGCCATCCACCAGGATTTCGCCGGCATCCGGCTTGTACAAGCCGTAAATCATGTTCATCAGGGTGGATTTGCCGGCGCCATTTTCGCCCAAAAGCCCGAGGACCTGCCCCTTGTGCAGGGTGAGGTTGATGTTGTCGTTGGCGAGCACACCGGGGAACCGTTTTGTAATGCCGCGGACTTCGAGCGCGGGCGGGGCGGGTGGCATGGGAAAGCCTTGTATTCTGTCGCTTGAGATGAGTATAACGCGGGAACGCTCAAAAGACACATTTGCGATGTCTTGCGCTTAGCGTATATAATCGTATAATCGAGACATTGCAGAGTATCTCACAATGAGAGCCCATCTATTTTACGCAGGCGACAATGTTAGGGGTTTGGCAATCCTCAAAAGGCAGGGATTGCTGGTAGACCTTGTTTATATTGACCCGCCTTTTGCGACTGGCAATGATTTTCTCATCAGCGAAAAGCGCGCGAACTCCATAAGCGGGAACGGGGCGCTCGCCTATTCCGACCGTCGCAAAGGCAAAGAGTATCTTGATAGTCTCCACCATCAGCTGCGCGCCATAAAGGAAGTTATGTCGCCAACTGGGTCAATCTATGTGCATATCGGCTTGGCGGTGGAGCATCATGTGCGGCTGCTGCTGGATGATGTCTTCGGCGCGGGCAATTTCCGCAACAGCATCACGCGCATAAAATGCAATCCCAAGAATTTCGCGCGCAATTCATACGGGAACATTCGGGACACAATCCTTTTTTATTCTAATTCGCCAAAGGAAATTACCTGGAATCCGCAGCGGGAATCTCTGACCACAGAAGATATAGAACGGCTCTATCCGCTACTGGACGAACAGGGAAGGCGGTATACCACAACGCCACTGCATGCGCCTGGGGTAACGCAAAATGGCGAGACAGGAAAAGCCTGGCGCGGCATGGCGCCGCCCGAAGGCCGGCACTGGCGCTATCGCCCGGAAAAACTGGAGGCGCTAGACGAGCAAGGGCTTATCGCCTGGAGTTCTACCGGCAATCCGCGGTTGATCAAATATGCCGACCAAGCCAAAGGCAAGCTGCCGCAGGATGTTTGGGAATATAAAGACCCGCAGAACCCGCTGTATCCAACGCAGAAAAATGCGGAGATGCTCAAGCGCATCATCTTGACTTCGTCCAATCCCGGCGACACGGTGCTGGATTGTTTCGCGGGCAGCGGCGAGACTTTGCTAGTCGCGCATGAGCATGGCAGATATTTTGTTGGTATGGACATTTCTAGCGCCGCCCAAGAGGTCATCCGGCAGCGCCTGGCCGACTTGCAGGTGGAATGGGTCGAAGGAAATGAAAACTTTAGACTTCGAATCTCTAGAGCAACAGGCCAGTCGAAAGAATTTGCAGGATGTCGAACAGGAAGTACGCAATCGGTCGCCGAGACTTGAGCGACGAATTAAACGCTTTTCAGAACAATTCGGAATACCCGAACATAGATACTGGGATGCACTAGATGCGGATCCTTCGGGGCCACTTGCTTCAACTTTAGCGCGGGAAGCCAGACGGCAGAATATCCACGAAAAGCATGCTGCCGACTACATTTGTCGTATGGATCATGTATCAAACTTTGAAAAACTGAAAGCCACTGGATCAAATGCTCTGTATCTGAACAGAGATGGTCAGTTTGTTACGCGCGCACAATTAGGTAATGCATCAAAGCCATCAAAGTCCCTAGATTTTCGATGGGAAACTGCTGGGATTGTATGCCTCGCTGCACAGAAGTATACGAAAGAAGGAGGTGGAAATCAAGACAGCCAATTTAATGAAATTGAACAATTGTTAAGAAATTACCTGCAACGTACCAACAACGGAATAGCTTTGTTCGCTTTGGTAGATGGTGCTTACTACACAGAAGACCGCCTAAAGAAACTTGATGCGTTGGTTCGTGAACGGCCACCTAGAAGCTATGTGGTTAGTGTAAATTCCCTTCAAGTTATTTTGCAGGAAATTACAACTAAATCCTAATTGCATGATCGGGCGGCTCAGCGAGCCGCCCTTACAATTTCTCTGCGCCTATCATGGAGTTAAGCCCCTCCCTCTTCATGGGGGAGGGGTTTGGGGTGGGGGCTAATCCTCCAACGTACTCAAATCCCCCAGCGGCTGACCCAGCGCCTGCGCCTTGAGCACGCGCCGCATGATTTTGCCGCTGCGCGTCTTGGGCAGGTTATCCACAAATTCTATCTGCGCCGGCACCGCGATCGGACCGACCTCGTGCCGCACATGCGCCTTCAACTCCGCCTCCAGCGCCGGCGAGCCTTCCGCCCCCGCCACCAAAATGCAATAGGCGAAAATCTTGTTGCCGCGCAGCTCATCGGGTACGCCAATCACCGCTGATTCGGCGACCGCGCTGTGGCTGACCAAGCCCGATTCCACTTCCGCCGTGCCCAGCCGATAGCCGCTGACCTTCAGCACATCGTCATTGCGCCCGATGACCCAGAGATAGCCGTCTTCATCGCGGCGCGCGGTATCGCCCGCCAGATACCAGCCCTGCTTTTGATACTTCGCCCAGTATTGGCTGAGGAAGCGCTCGTCATCGCCATAAACGGTGCGAATCATGCTGGGCCATGGACCTTTGATGACGAGGTTGCCATCTTCGTTGACGCCGACAGGCGCGCCATCGTCATCGACAATATCAACTTCGATGCCGGGGAAGGGACGGGTGGCGCTGCCGGGCTTCAAGCCGACTGAGGGCAGCGGCGTAATCATGAAGCCGCCAGTTTCCGTCTGCCACCAGGTGTCGATGATGGGGCATTGCTCGCGCCCGATAACGCGGTGATACCAGCGCCAGGCTTCGGGGTTGATCGGCTCGCCAACAGAGCCCAGCAGGCGCAGGCTGCTCAAATCGTGGCGCTGGGGCCAGGCTTCGCCGAAGCGCATCAAGCCGCGGATGGCGGTGGGCGCGGTATACAAAATGCTGACGCCATATTCCGCCACCAGCTGCCACCAGCGGTCGGGATAGGGGTAGGTGGGCGCACCTTCGTAGATGATGCTGGTCGCGCCCAATATCAGCGGCGCGTAGACGATATAACTGTGCCCGGTAATCCAGCCGGGGTCGGCGGCGCACCACCAGCGGTCCTCTTCTTTGATATCAAATGCCCAGGAGAGCGTGGTCGAGGTATAGACCTGATAGCCGCCATGGGTGTGCAGGACGCCTTTGGGCTTGCCGGTGGTGCCGCTGGTGTAGAGGATGAAGAGCGGGTCTTCGGCGTCCATGATTTCGGTTTCGGCGCGGGGCTTGGCGATGGGCAGCGCCATCAAGTCGTGATACCAATAATCGCGCCCGCCTTCCATGTGGATGTCTTGCCCGGTGCGCTTGACGACAATGACCGTCTCCACCACGGGCGAGCGCTGCGCCGCCTCATCGACTGTATTCTTCAAAGGCACGATTTTGCCGCGCAGCCAGGCGCCATCACAGGTGATGAGCACTTTGCTCTGGGCATCTTCGATGCGGCTGGCGAGCGCCTGCTCGCTGAAGCCGCCATAGACGACGCTGTGCGGCGCGCCGATTTTGGCGCAAGCCAGCATGGCAATCGCGATTTCTGGCACCCGCCCCATATAGATAGTTACGCGGTCGCCCTTTTTCACGCCCATGCCGCGCAGCACATTGGCGAATTTGTTGACTTCCTGCCACAGCTGCCAATAGGACAGGCTCAGCTTGTCGCCGGGCTCGCCCTCCCAAATGATAGCCAGTTTGTTGCGCCGCCAAGTCTTGACATGGCGGTCCAGCGCGTTAAGCGCCATGTTGGTTTTGCCGCCTGTGAACCACTTATAAAAGGGCTTGTTGCTGGCGTCCAGCACCTGGTCCCATTTTTGATACCACTGCAGTTCTTCGGCGCGCTTCGCCCAAAAGGCTTGCGGGTCTTGCCGCGCCCGGTCATAGACCGCCTCGTAATCCGGCACATTGGCGGCGGCGACCAGCGCCGGGTCCGGCTGATACCATTCGCTTGTCGGCGGGGTGAACGCTTGTTCAGTCATGGGGGTCTCCTCATTAGCACTGCCTTCGGCAGCCATTCTGATGGTTTCACGCTAATAGTATAAACCATCGTAAGGCAATGTCGAATTGCGGCTGAGATGCGCCGCAGGGCAATTGCATCAAACAATTATTCACCACAGAGACACTGAGGGCACAGAGATTTTTCTGCAATCCCGCAGAAAAAGCGGGCAATGTAGGGGCGTTTCGCCGAAACGCCCGCAAGATTCTGTTGATTTGCGCGGGCGAGCCGAGGCTCGCCCCTACAAATCCCTAGAAGCATGTTGCAATCGACATGGATGATTTTGATGCGATTGCCCTGAGATCCGCCGCCGCGCTTATGCGGTACAATTGAGGAAAAGGTTGCTTATTTCAACAGGGGGGGAATAATGCACCGTTTCCGCATTTTCTTAGTATTTTTCACTTTGCCGCTGCTTGCCGCGATTGGGGGAATGCTGATGGTGGCATTCGCTGACGAAATTCCCTGGGGCTATGCTGATGACAAAGGTCCAGCGCGCTGGGGGCGGCTCTCGCCAGAGTTCGCGCTGTGCGAAGAGGGCTTGGCGCAATCGCCCATCGACATTCGTGACGCTGTCGAGACCGACTTGGTCGCCATCAACTTCCACTATGGCGAAACTGCCAACAACATCTTCAACAACGGGCATACCATCCAGGTCGCTATCGACGCCGGCAGCTACATCGTATACAACGGCATTCGCTATGACCTGCTGCAATTCCACTTCCATGCGCCCAGCGAGCATACCATCGCCGGCGAAGCCGCGGCGCTGGAAATCCACTTCGTGCACCAAGACCGCAATTCGGGCAATTTGGCTGTCATCGGCATCTTGCTGACAGCTGGCGACGGCGAAGCTGGCAGCGCCGCTTACGCGCCGATTTTCGACAACCTGCCGGCGCAAGTCGGCGAGCCCGCGGCGGCTGGCGAGGCGCTCGCGCTGGAGACTTTGCTGCCAGCGTCACGCGGCTATTACACCTACCAAGGCTCGCTGACCACGCCGCCTTGCAGCGAGGTGGTGCGCTGGCTGCTGCTGGATAGCCCGCTGGCGCTCTCCACCGAGCAAATCGCCGCCTTCCGCGCTATCTATGACGCGAACGCCCGCCCCACCTTGCCGCTGGGGCAGCGAGACCTGCTGCGGGCGCGGCGCTAGAGCGCCTCTAAGACAGCGGGGCGCTGCTCTCGCGCAGGACAAGCTGGCAGGGCATGACGATTTGCGTGGGCGTATGGCGCGGATTGCTGATGAGCTGGCGCAGCCTTTGCATGGCGATATGCCCCATCGCCAGCCGCTCGCTGGTTACGGTCGTCAAAGCGGGCGCGGAATAGACATCCGGCGGCATATCATCAAAGCCAACGATGCTAATATCCCGCGGCACCGCCAAGCCCGCTTCTATAATCGCTGGCACCGCGCCTATAGCCGTACGGTCGCTGACCGCGAAGACCGCTGTCGGCGGCGTTTCCAGCGCAAGCAGCGCCTTCATCTCGCGGTAGCCCTTGTTGGGCAGCCCGCTGGAGAGCGGGCGCTGCACCAGCTCCCAATCGATGCCCAAGCCGCTGTCTATCATGGCGTTGAGGTAGCCGTGGAAGCGCTCGGTCAGGCTTTTGTATTTGCGCGGACCCTGGATGACGGCGATGCGCCGGTGCCCCAACTCTATCAAATAGCGCGCCGCCGCATAAGCGCCGCGATAATTATCGACAACGACGCTGTTAAGCGGCTGCAAGGCGCTTTGATTATCCACCGTGACCAGGGGCATGCCGCTGTCGCTGATGCGCTGCAGCAACTGGTCGGTGATGTCGCCGCCACCCAGGGCGAGCAGCCCTTTGATGCTTTCCTCCGCCACCAAACGCGGCAACACTTCAGAGGGTTTGTCAATCACGCTGACGGCGATGCTGAAGCCCAAACCTTCCGCTTCTTTTTGAATGCCGCTGCTAACATCGGCATAGAACATATCGCCCGTCAGCAGCTTGGGCAGCTTCTCGACCAAGATGCCGACGAAACCCTGCGCTTGCTTACGGCCGCCATTGGCACGCGGGACATAGCCGACCTTTTCGATGGCATCAGCGATGCGCAGCTGCGTCTCCAAGCCGATGCCTGGGCGCTTGTTCAAATACATCGAAACCGATGACGGCGAAACGCCAGCCAACTTGGCAACATCGGTAATGGTTGGTCGCGCCATGTCTTCCGCCCAGCGGGATTTTACTAAAGTATAGCTGATTTTACTAAAATTCTTTAGCGCTGCCAATATCGGGATTGGCTTAGCGCCAGTCTAAGACATTTAGTAAAATAGTTCAACTTGTTGAGTGAATTATACTAAAATTGCGGCGGAAATGCCTTGACGAATTTTAGTAGCTGCGTTATGTTCTATATGCTGGTCAATGAATTTCAGTTTGGGGAGTTAAATCCATGACTAAGAGAATTTCTCGCCGCGACTTTCTAAGATACACGGGCATGGGCAGCGCCGCCGCCTTTGCCTCCGCCTATGGCATGCCGCTGGGCACTGCCCTCGCCCAGGCGCCGCCCACCGATATCACCGACCATCTGGTGGTCTACAACTTCGGCGGCGCCCAGCATCAGGAAGTCTTCGCTAATGCGATCGCGCGCTTCAACGAGGTCTACCCGAATGTGACGGTGGAAGACCTGTACATCCCGTCTACCGAAGGCTGGGGCGGCTTCACCACCAATATCCTCTTGCGCATCCGCAGCGGTTTGCAGACGGATGTAATCGCCATCGCGATTGAAGGCGCGCATGAGCTGATCGCTTCGGGCGCATTGCTGCCGCTGGACGATGCCATCGCCGCCGAAGAGGCATTGCAAGAAGTCGAAGCCGACTCCCACCCCGCGCTGGCGGACGGCCTCGCCGGGCGGGATGGCAACACCTATTTCATCACCCGTGAATGGAATAACATGATCATCCATTACAACACGGACATGTTTGATGCCGCCGGCTTGGGCACCCCCTCCCCGATGTGGACCTGGGACGACTTCCTGGAAGCCGCGCTGACGCTGACCACCGGCGAAGGCGCTGACAAGGTCTTCGGCTATGTCATCCCCTTCTTCTTCTTTGGCTTGCAGCCCTGGTTCCACACCAATGGCACGGGCGTCTTAAATGAGGACTGGACGCAATCCAACCTGGATGACCCCAAGATGCTGGAATCGGTCAAGTTCATCCATTCGCTGGTGCATGAACACGGCGTTTCGCCCTCGGTTGAGGGCGTTGATATGCTTGGTTTGTTCACATCCGAGCGCGCTGCCATGACCGCATTCGGGCGTTGGACCTTCGCCAATTACATCGCCAACGACTTCCGCCAGGTTGATATTGTGCCTTGGCCGCGCAAGGAAACGGGCACGACAGTCTTTGGCTCCGGCGGCTGGGCAATCACCAAGAGCGCGCAGAATGTGCCGCTGGCGCTTGAATTGATTAAGGAATTCTCCAGCATTGAGACCGATGTTGACTCCATCCGCTTCGGCACCTTCATCCCGTCACGGCGGTCATCGGCGCTTAGCGAGCAGTTCCTCTCCTTCCCGGATCACGCGCATTATTTCTGGGAGAGCCTGGACGACATCAAACCCGTGCCGTCCCCCGCCAATTTTGCCGAAATGGCGGAGATCTTCATGCGGCACATGGGCGACATCATGGCGAATATCGCCACGCCAGAACAAGGTTTGGAAGCGGCGCATATCGAGCTTACCGCCGCCATGGACCGCCTGGCGGAGCGCATGTCATCGTAAGCCGCCGCCTGGCGCGCAGTACACTAACAGCCTGCAAGCGCCCGCTTGCAGGCTTGCCTCGCCATACATCAAACGGGAGTCTTAGGCTGCATGTTGTCCCCTAAGCGGAGCGAAGCGCTGGCGGGTTATCTCTTTATCCTGCCCACATTCATCGGCTTCGCGATTTTCATTTTGTATCCGCTGGTGGAATCGCTGCGCATCAGCTTTTATGAATACAGCATCCTGGGCGATTCCTATTTTGTGGAGCTGGACAACTATACGCGGCTCATCAACGACAGCCGCCTGCGCAAAACGTATAGCAATACGATAGTCTTCACCGGCTTTGCCGTATTCTTCAACGCGGGCATCGGGCTGCTGCTGGCGGTATTCCTCAATCGGCGCATGCCCATTTTGATGCGGAATTTCTATCGCTCGGCATTCTTCTTCCCTATCTTGATCGCCCATACCTATATCGCCGTGATTTGGCAATATCTCTATCAGCAAGATACCGGCGTCATCAACTATTATCTGGTGGCTTTGGGCTTCGACCCCATCCCTTGGCTCAGCCATCCCGCCTGGGCGATGGCGGCGATTATCATCATGGATGTCTGGAAAAATACCGGCTTCGCCATGCTGGTCTTCCTGGCGGGTTTGCAATCTATCCCGCATGAGTATTATGAGGCGGCGCAGTTGGATGGCGCCAACGAGCGCCAGCTCTTCACGCGCATCACGATTCCCTTGCTCAGCCCCTCTATCTTTTTCATACTTGTCATATTTATGATTGGCGCCTTGCAGGTCTTTGATTCCATCATCGTGCTGACGGACGGCGGTCCCGGCGATGCCACGCGCAGCGTCGTCATGTACATCTATCAGCTGGCGTTTCAGCGGCTGGATTTTGGCTACGCCGCCGCCGTCTCCTGGACGCTTTTCCTTGTCATCATGGCGGTTACGCTCTTCCAGTTCCTGGTCAGCCGCCGCTGGGTCCACTATGAATAGCCAAGCGAGGGCGCTGCTGTGATTGCCCAAACCAAAGCCCCATTCGCCGCCGGGCGGCAGTTGATTCGGCAAAGCCGCAAGCCGCTCAAATGGCAGGACATTCTCTCTTATGCCGTGCTCACGCTTGCCGCCTTGCTGGTTTTGATGCCGCTGTTGTGGATGTTTTCGACTTCCCTGCGCCCGCTGGCGGACAGCTATCGGCTGCCGCCGCAGTGGCTGCCAACCGATTGGCGCTGGGAAAATTACCTGGCGCCCTTTGAATCCAATGTGCCTTTTGAGCTGTTCTTTCTCAACAGCCTCAAGATTTCCGCCTTGACGACCCTGGGGCAGTTGATTACCTGTTCCATGGCGGGTTACGCTTTTGCGCGCTTGCGCTTCCCGGGGCGTGATATCCTGTTTATGTTCTTGCTCGCTTCCTTGATGGTGCCGGGGCAAGTTACGATTATCCCGATTTATTTGATGATGGCGGAGCTGAAGCTGGTCAATACACACGCGTCTTTGATATTGCCCGGTTTGATTAGCATCTTCGGCGTCTTCCTTATGCGCCAATTCTTCAAGCAGATGCCGCAGGAGCTCTTTGACGCCGCCCGCGTCGATGGCGCGGGGCATGTGCGCTCCTTCTTGCAAATCGCCTTGCCGCTGGCTGGTCCCGGCTTGGCGACTTTGGGCATTATCACCTTCAACGCCACCTGGAATGGCTATTTCGCCGCGCTCATCTTCCTCACTTCCTGGGAGAAGATGACGCTGCCGCAAGGCATCGCCCTGCTGACCGGCTATATGAATTCCGGCAATCCCTCGGTGGTCATGGCGGCGGTGGGCTTGGCGATATTGCCCGTTTTGATTGTCTTCCTGATAGCCCAGCGCTGGATTATCGAGGCGCTTACCCGCTCGGGCTTGAAGGGCTAAACCGTTCCCAAGTACCGACACAGGACAGAACATGAGCGACTCCAACAGCGGCGCTTTGCCCGCATTAAAGACTTATGAGCAAACGCATCTGCGGCAAATTGGCTTGCCGCTTGGCGGCATCGGCACTGGCGTCGTCTCCCTGGGCGGGCGCGGCAATTTGCACGATTGGGAGATTGTCAACCGCCCCGCCAAAGGCTTTGACCTGGAGCAGACATTTTTCGCCCTCTATACCGAAGACAGCGCAGGCATCAAAACCGCGCAAGCGCTTGAGGGCGTGATCCCGCCCGCCGATTATGAAGGCGCGCGCGGCGCCGAGATACCGAATCACGGCTTGCCCCGCTTCCGCCACTGCCGTTTCAGCGCCGCGTATCCCTTCGGCAGCGTCCAACTCAGTGACCCGGCGGTGCCGCTGTCGGTCGAGCTGCAAGCCTTTAACCCGCTCATCCCGACTGACAGCGACAACAGCGGCATCCCAGTGGCGATTCTGCGTTTTGTGCTGCGCAACGAGACTGATGCGGAAGTTGCGGCGACCGTCTGCGGCAGTTTGCAGAATTTCATCGGCAGCGACGGCAGCAATGGCGCGCCGCGTGATAATGTCAACCGCTATCGCGAGGCGGATGGCTTGGCGGGCATCTTTATGCAATCGAATGGCGTAGAGCGCGCCGCGCCGCAATGGGGCAGCCTCGCGCTTAGTACGCCGGCGGGCGGCGACATCAGCCATCGCACTGCCTGGGCGCATTATACCTGGGGCGATTCCCTGCTTGATTTTTGGGACGATTTCCGCGCTGATGGCAAGCTCGAAGAACGGGCGCGGGATGGCAAAGCCAACCCGACGGGCTCGCTGGCGGTCTCGCGCAGGGTGCCCGCCGGTGGCGCCACCGCCATAACTTTCTTCTTGAGCTGGCATTTCCCCAACCGCACCACTTGGCTGGAAACGGGTCCCATCCACGGCGACAGCCCGCTGAAGCAGGGCGAGGTCATCGGCAATTATTATACGACGCAATACGAAGACGCCTGGCAGGCGGCGGCTTACACCGCGGCAAATCTGAACTGGCTGGAGGCGGAGACGCGCGCTTTTGTTGAGGGCGTCTGCGCCGCTGACCTGCCGGCTGAGGTGAAAGAAGCGGCGTTATTCAACCTCAGCACCCTGCGCTCGCAGACAGTTTTCCGCACGCCGGATGGCTTCATGTTCGGCTGGGAAGGCTGTGATGACGATACTGGCTGCTGCTTCGGCTCCTGCACGCATGTTTGGAATTATGAGCAGGCGACCGCTTTCCTCTTCGGCGGGCTGGCGATGGGCATGCGCGAAGTTGAGTTCAATTACGCTACCCGCCGTGACGGCGGCATGAGCTTCCGCGTGGACCTGCCGCTGCAGCATGCGCAGTCCTGGTCGCTGGCGGCGGCTGATGGGCAGATGGGCTGCATTATGAAGCTCTATCGTGATTGGCAGCTCAGCGGCGATACGGCGGCGCTGCGCTCCATGTGGGCGAATGCGCGCAAAGCGCTGGAATTCTGCTGGCTGCCTGGCGGCTGGGACGCCGATAAAGACGGCGTGATGGAAGGCTGCCAGCACAATACTATGGATGTTGAATATTACGGTCCCAACCCGCAGATGGGCATTTGGTATCTGGGCGCGCTGCGGGCGACCGAAGAGATGGCGCGGCACCTGGGCGAAGCCGACTTCGCCGATGAATGCCAGCGTTTGTACAGGAGCGGCAGCGCCTGGATTGACGCCAATCTCTTCAACGGCGAATACTTCGAGCATATCATCCAGCCGGCGGCGGGGCGTGAGTCTGTCTATGGCATGTTGATTCACAGCAGCATGGGCGCGGCGAACCCGGCGGAGCCGGTGTTGCAGCTGGGCGCGGGCTGCCTGGTCGATCAACTTGTCGGGCAATTCCTGGCGCATGTCTGCGGCTTGGGCTATCTCGTGCGGGAAACCCATGTCAAAGAGACATTACGCAGCATCATGCGCTTCAATTTCAAGGAGAACATGTACGGGCATTTTAATCACATGCGCTCGTATGTGCTCAACGATGAATCGGCGCTGCTGATGGCGACGTATCCCCGCGGCGAGCGCCCGCAGCGCCCCTTCCCCTATTACAACGAAGTGATGACCGGCTTCGAATACACCGCCGCCATCGGCATGCTTTATGAAGGCGACAGCGAAAATGGCTTGCGCTGCATCCGCGCCATCCGCGACCGCTATGATGGCGAGAAGCGCAACCCCTTTGACGAAGCCGAATGCGGGCATCATTACGCCCGCGCGATGGCGAGCTGGGCGGCGATTCTGGCGCTGAGCGGCTTCGGCTATTCCGCGGTGGCTGGCAGCATCCGCTTCGCCGCGCCCGAAACATCAACGCGGCACTTTTGGTCGACTGGCTATGCCTGGGGAAGCTGCCAGCTGCAGCCGAATGCCGCGGGCTGCGCTGTCGAGCTTAGTGTAGCCCGTGGCGAAGTCCAGTTTTCACGCTTGGAGCTGAGCGGGCTGGGCGTTATTGAATTTGAGCAGGCGCAAGCGCTCGGCAAGGGCGACAGCCTGTCCTGCCAGGTCAAGGGCTGAGGCGCGCCGCCAGCCGCAACGGGGCAATGCACCGTGTTCATCATCGCCAGCAGCAACGGCGTCATCGGCATCGACGATGCCATACAAACGCTCAAAAGCGGCGGCAGCGCCCTGGACGCAGTCGAGATTGGCATCCGCGCTGTCGAAGCGCATCCCGCCGACCATACTGTCGGCTATAACGGCTACCCCGATATCCTGGGCGAGCTGGAGCTGGACGCCAGCATCATGGACGGGCGCACGCTCAAATCGGGCGCGGTCGCGCTTTTGCGCGGCTTCCCGTATGCGATTTCGGTCGCGCGCCAGGTGATGGAGCGGGCGCTGCCGCATGTGCTGCTGGCGGGGGCGGGCGCGGGGCGCTTCGCCCGCGAGATTGGCGCGGAAGCCTGGCAGGAGATGCTGACCGCCGAAGTTCGGGAAATATGGCGCGAGCGGCTGATGGCGAGTTACCCGACAGCGGACTTGGCAAAACTCACGGAAGACGGTCCGCTGCTGGACATGGTGCGGCTGGCAACTGACCCGGAGCGGGTTGCGGGCACCGTCAACTTCATCGCCCGCGACCGCCAGGGCACTATCGCCAGCGGCGTCAGCACCAGCGGCTGGGCGTGGAAATACCCGGGGCGCATCGGCGACAGCCCCATCATCGGCGCTGGCAATTATGCCGACAATCGTTATGGCGCTTGCGCCTGCACGGGCATGGGCGAGATGGCAATCCGCGCGGGCACAGCGCGCAGCCTGACGCTGTACTTGCAGCTGGGCATGCCGCTGGCGGCGGCGGGGCGGCAAGCCATGTGTGACCTGCGCGACCTCGGCGGCGATTTCATCGGCGGGATGAACCTCATCGCCATGGACGCGGCGGGCGGGCACATCGGCTTCACCAGCCGCCGCGGCAGCCGCTATATCTATCAGCATGTGGATATGGCGGACTATCAGATGTTGGAGCGCGAAGTGGTTGACATCCCCGAACGCTGGGCGGGCGCGCCCCGCCCCGTGCGCCAGGTGATACCGTAGCGGGTGACTTCAGCTGCTGCATTACCCCATTCATCGCGTAATTCACTTAAGTACCCGTCAGTGTCAAGTCCTTGCCAGACTTCTTTGCTCTGTGCCTCTGTGGTGAATGCTTGTTTGATGCGATTGCCCTGCCCCCAACCGCACATATTCGTTGACCGCGCCAATCTGCGCTACAATACGCGCCACGACGCAGCGCAGCAGGCGGGACGATGAGCGAGCGACCCACAACTCTAGCCATCTTCGGCGTGACCGGCGACCTCGCCCGCCGCAAGCTCATTCCCGCGCTCTTCAGCAATTTCATCAAAGGGCGGCTGCCGCAGCCGCTGCATATTGTCGGCGTTGGGCGGCGTGATTGGACTGACGAGACGCTCATCGACCATGCCCAGCGCTCGCTGAAGCAATATGCCGCGGCGATTTATGAAGAGCGGGCTTGGCAGCGCTTTTGCCGCGCCCTCAGCTACAGCAAGGTCAACCTGCCGCTGCCGGAAACTTACCGCAGCCTGCGCGATGCGCTGCAGCGCCTGGATGGCGGCGCGGGCAATCGGCTGTATTATTTGTCGGTTGCGCCCGAATTCTACGCGGATGTGATTTGTAATTTGGGCGCGCTGGATATGGCGCGGGAAGCTGAAGGCTGGCGGCGCATCGTCATCGAAAAGCCCTTCGGCTATAATTTAGAGACGGCGCAATCCCTCAACCGCAGCCTGCATTCGGTATTCGCCGAATCGCAGGTCTATCGCATCGACCATTATTTGGGCAAAGAAACGGCGCAGAATATCCTCTTCATGCGCTTCGCCAATACCATCTTCGAGCCAGTGTGGAACCGCAGCCACATCAGCAATGTGCAGGTTACGGTGGCGGAGACGGTGGATGTTGGCACGCGCGCCGGCTATTATGACCGCGCCGGCGTCATGCGGGATATGGCGCAGAATCACATGCTGCAATTGCTGTCGCTGATAGCGATGGAGCCGCCCTCGGCATTTGACGCGGTTGCCCTGCGCAACGAGAAGGTCAAGGTGCTGCAGGCGGTGCGCGCCATCAAGCTGGCGGATACTGTGCGCGGGCAATACAGGGGCTATCGGCAGGCGGACGGGGTCGCGCCCGATTCAAGCACGCCCACTTTCGCCGCGCTCAAGCTCTTCATAGACAATTGGCGCTGGAAGGACATCCCCTTCTATCTGCGCTCGGGCAAGGCGCTGCGCCAGAAGACGACCCAGGTCAACATCCAGTTCAAGCGCCCGCCCAACAGCATCTTTGAGCTGACTGAGCGCGGCGATTATTCGCGCAATGTGCTTTCGATTTGCATCCAGCCGGACGAGGGCATTCACCTCAGCATCAAAGCCAAAATCCCTGACCAGCAGATCGCCAAGACAGTGGATTTGGAACTGCATTACGCCAATGCCTTCGTCGCCGACAACCTGCCCGATGCTTACGAGCGCTTGTTGCTGGACGCCATCAATGGCGATGCCCAGCTTTTCATCCGCAGTGATGAAATCGAAAGCGCCTGGAAGATAGTCGACCCCGTCATTGCAGGCTGGCATGAGGACCGCGCCGCGCCGCCGATGCAGCCGTATGCGCCCGGCAGCTGGGGACCCGCCGCCGCCGATGCCCTGCTAGAGCGTGACGAGCACCTCTGGCGGCTCAGTTGTTTGCACGAAAATGGCGCGGGATAGCTCTGCGCCCCCCAGCCCCTATTCCAGCCAGGGGTCCGCTTTTTCCAGCTGCATGATGTAGAAGTGCGCGCCAGCCGGGTCCTCCACCACCGTGAACCAGTTGCCCGTATCTTCGCCCGCTTGCATCTTGGGCGTTACCACCCTGCCGCCCAATTCGGCGACCCGCGCCATGCCGGCGTCAATATCCGCGACATGGAAATAGGGCATCCAGCAGGGCGGCATATCGCCGAAGCTCGCGTCCATTTGCAAGATGCCGCCATTGTTGCGCCCGCGGTTGCTGATGTGCGTGTAGTGCTCGTCGCCATAAAATTCCCAGCCCAGCACGGCGCTGTAGAAGGCTTTCGCGCGTGCCGCGTCCCGCGTCAGCAGCTCGTTCCAGCACATCGCGCCCACGGTGTTGACGATGCCAGCGCCGATGTGAGACTTCGCCTGCCACAAGCCCAACTGCGCGCCCGTCGGGTCGGCGAGGAATGCCATGCGCCCGCTGTCGAAGACATCCATAGGACCGTAGATTATCGTGCCGCCATTTGCCGTGATGACCGGCAGCAGCGCGTCAACATCATCAACCGCCACATAACAGGACCAATGCGAGGGGATATTATGCTCGAGCGCCTCGGGCGTCGCTTCGCTGAGCGCGGCGACATGCTGCCCCTGGTGCTGGAACATGGTGTAGGTCATGCCGCCGCCGACAGGGATGTCGTAGTGGCTCCAGCCGAAGAGCTGCTGATAAAATTGCTTGGCAGCCGCCGCATTGGTCGAGCTGGTATCCGCCCAGCTAAAGGTGCCATGCGGATAGTGGGTTACTGTATACATCAAGCGCCTCCTCAAGTCTGCTCGCGTTTAGTCTTGCCAGGCTTCCGCCACAATCAACTGGATGATGTAGAAATAAGCGCCGGCGGGGTCTTGCAGATAGGCGAAGTGCCCGGCGCCCGGCGCCACCGTTTTGGGGATGATGATGGTGCCGCCCGCCGCGCCCGCCCGCTTTATAGCGGCGTCGATATCAGCGACGGTGAAATAAGGCTGCCACATTGATGGCATCGCGCCCATCAGCGGGCTAATCTGCATCATCGCGCCGTTGTTGCGCCCATTGTTCAAAAAGCGGATGTAGCCATTCTCGTCTTCGCAGAACTCCCAGCCGAAGAGCGCGCCGTAAAAGGCTTTTGCAGCGGCGGTATCCCGCGTCAGCAGCTCGTTCCAGCACATCGCGCCGGCGGTGTTGACGATGCCAGCGCCAATATGGTTCTTCGCCTGCCACAAACCCAGCTGCGCGCCCGTCGGGTCTTGCAGCAGCAGCATGCGCCCGCTGTCAAAAACATCGGCGGGACCGTAGAGTATCGTGCCGCCATTGCCTGTGACCAGCGGCACCATCGCGTCCACATCGTCAACCGTGACATAATTTGTCCAGTGCGAGGGTATGCCCGCCGCCTGCATGTCCGGCATCATGCCCGCCAAGCCGGCGGTATAGGAATCCTCCAATTTGAACATGGTATAGGTCGCGCCGGGCATATCTGGTCCCAGCGGGATTTCGTCTTTGTCCCAGCCCAGCAGCGCTTGATAAAAGGCTTTTGCCGCATCGGCATCGGTGGAGGTGTTATCCGCCCAGGAAAATGCGCCATGGGGATATTTTGAGACTGTGTACATTCTTCGCTCCTGCTTGTCGCTGACTATAGAAAATATGTGCAAAGCGCTAGCTATGGTAGGAGCTGGTTTTTGACTTGTCAATGGCAAGCTGCTATTGCCGAACCGTCTCTGTGTGTTTTATCCAGTGGACGAGAGCTAAGGCGATCGGCACGAGCAGCAACACCGCAATTACACCGAGCAAGGGGATTGTCTCCAGGGTCGAGAAACCCAAGGCGACAATGACAACAGCGACGCAGACAATCACAATTATTCCCATCCGGTGCGCTTGCGCGGCATTCGCTCGCGGTGGCAGCGTTTGAATCATCAATGCGATGCCAATCAGCACCATGCCAATCGAGCCGACCAACAGCCAGCGCACTTCAACCGGCAGGGGTTCGGTCGCATGCGCGATGACATTCACCATAGCCGCCCCGACCATGGCGATGCCGGCTGTTACCGGCAAATGGGCGTAAGTCCATACATAAACCCACATAGTGCCGCGCCGGGGAATGCGATGCGATACAAAGTCAAAATACAGCCACCAGGTGCCGAAGGCGATCGCCATGCCCAAGGCGCTGATGCCGCTCAGCCGCCAGTGTATATCCGGATAGCCAGCCACCCCGTGTACAACGCCGACGATGACCTCGCCGAGCACAATGATCGTAAATAGACCAAATCGTTCTACCATCGACGCGGTCATTGTTATACTCGATTCGAGCTGCGCTTGAACCGCAGGGTTTCTGCGCCTAAGACGCAGAAGAAACAGCGGCAAGGCAACGGATATCACAGTAGCGACAATCCAGAGGGTAAATCTCTCGGGCGGCTCAACAAAGACGGATGCGGCAAATAGCAGCGTTGTTATGAGAAATGCGAGCGAATATGGGCGCGACAGCGGCTGATGCCCAGGATCATGGACGCCAGTGCGCCACCATAAATAAGTTAAGATAAGTTGAAAGCCGGCATACGCTGCCGCGAATGCCGCCGAAGTCTCGCCAAGCGCATCGTGAGCGAACACCGCCATCGCCGCGACAGTGAACATTTGCAGAAAGGTGAATACACGGGTGCGGATGTCGTTATTGCCGTGAAGATCGTGATAGGCGGTCCCGTTTATCCAAGCCCACCAAGTGATAATGAACAGAAACGAAAATTCAGCGATATGCCGCAGGTCAATATGATGGGCGAGGGCGTGAGTCAATTCCGCAATCAGAACCACATAGACAAGGTCATAAAACAGCTCCAAAAAGGAGACTTGCCGATGTTCAGCGCGTTCGCTGGCGGCGCGCGGTCTTTGCCACCACTTGCGGAAGTTTCTCAAAATCAAGCTCATTGCTTTGCCATCTCGCGGTTTTGCAGCGCTTCTTGTATTTCAAATATGGAGCCGGCATTTTCCGGCTTGGGCAGCGGGATGATGACCGGCACCGCTTCTGTACGCGGCGTGACGCCCGGCGCGCCGCGGATGACGGTGGCGCAGTAGTCAGCATAGCTGCTGCCCATCAGCGGCCAAGAATCAAGCGAGCAGTATTCAAAGAGCAGCAGTCGCCGCGGCTTTGTCGAGTGGTTGGGCGTCGAGGCATGCAAAGTGCGGGCGTGATGGATGGTGATGCCGCCCGCCTTGACCAGGCACTGCGCCGTTTCCCGCGGTTGGAAGCCGGGCACGCTCACCGCGCCGACAAAAACGCCATTTTCGTGATGGCTGTACAGCTCGCCCTTGTGGGAGCCGGGCACCATCAGCATGCAGCCATTTTCGGCGGTCATGTCGTCAAGGCAGACGCCAACCGCCAGCACATCATCGTTGGTATGCGGATAAAACGCCCAATCTTGATGCCATTCAACGGCGCTGCCGTGGTCAGGCTCTTTCATATTCAGCTTGGTATTGTTGCGCCGCAGGCCGGGACCGATAAGCTGCTCAACGATGTTCAAGATACGCTCGTGGCGGAAAACCTGGTCATAAACTTCATGCTGCATGATGGGGTTTTTGATGCGCCGCAACCGCGGCGCCTCGGCGCTGTGGTTCGGCTCCAGGTCAAAGACGGCGTCGCTTTCGCTGATGCGGCGCGAGCGCTCGACAAAGTCGTCCGTCACGCGCCGCACTGCGCGGAGTTCCCCTGCGCTCAGCACATTTTCGACCGTCAGATATCCGTTTTCCTGATAAAAGGCAATTTGCCGCGCGCTCAGCATCATCAGATCTCCAGTTTCATTTCGGCGGAGTATGTCCCAGAAGGGGGCGGTCTGTCAACGGGGATGCACCGCACCTTTCAATATATGCCAAAGATATGTCATAATCTCGCTATATTGATTATCAGTCTTCTTGGCGCGAATGCTCTCTATGGTTGGTCAACTTGCATTAATGCCCCAAATTCAGAATAAGTTTCCAAAAACCAGGTATCAAGGCAGCAAGTCAAAGTTAACAAACTGGATTTGGGACAAGCTTTCCACTTTGCCGTTCGACACAAGCCTTGATGCCTTCGGCGGCACCGGTACGATCGCGTACAGGCTAAAGCAAGAAGGGAAACAAGTTACCTACAATGACGCATTGAAGTTTAATTTTTGGATTGGTCAAGCTCTAATTGAGAATTCTGAAACATACATAGATGGTAATGAGGTCGATTGGATTCTTAAGGCTTACGATAGGAATTATCCCACTTTCATTGCAGACACCTTTCCCGACATTTACTTTCTGGATGAAGAAAATGTATGGCTCGACAAGGTGATAACCAACATCCTCCAATTGCGCGACACATATAAGCGCTCCCTGGCGTTCTTTGCTTTAGCGCAGTCCTGTATAATTAAGCGACCATATAATCTTTTCCACCGCAAGAATCTTTACATTCGGACTGCCGACGTAAAGCGTTCGTTCGGCAACAAAACAAGTTGGGATCGACCGTTTGAGTCTTGGTTCAGGCATTTCGTGAAGGAAGCAAACCGCGCAGTTTTCTGCAACGGCAAAACAAACCAGGCGACGCATCGAGAAGTGAACGAAATCGACGGCAATTTTGATTTGGTGTACTTCGATCCCCCATATATATCTGATAAAGGCGTTTCAGTTGACTTTAGAGACTTTTATCATTTTCTGGAAGGGTTAGCACATTACGAGCAATGGGCAAGCATGATAGATATGAAATCAAAGCACCGGCGGCTCACCCCCCGCCCCAATGAATGGACCAACAAGAAGCAAATATACCGCGCATTTGAGCGCGTATTTCAGCGCTTTGCTGAAAGTATCCTGATCGTCTCATACAGAAGCGATGGAATTCCTGCAGAATCTGAACTGATTAGACTTCTCGCACGATACAAATCCGAAGTCCATGTACATAGATATCGCAACTATCAGTATGCCCTGTCAAAGAACAAGACTTCGAACGAAATCCTGCTGATAGGCTGTTAAGTGATGTCCGACTTTGAACATCAAATGCGAGACTATCTGCCAAAGTTCAAGACCGCATTAGCAAACGAGATTGGCGACTGGGTAGTCAAAGGGTTCATTGATACCTATCACAATGTTTATACAATCTCCGCTGACACAAAGGTGATATCAAAACTTATTGAGCTTATGCTTTTCCCGCTAATTGCAGATTTTGCGCGAGCGAACAAGTACGATCTGCATTTGGCCGAACACCAAAATTATTATCCTGATATCACATTCATCGGGCACCGTGGGGAGAAGATAGCCCTTGATTTGAAATCCACCTACCGTCTCAGCAAGTCTCGCGTTAGTGGATTTACGCTAGGGGCATTTACCGGTTACTTTCGTCAGAGGGATTCAACGAAAAACATTTCTTTCCCTTATCGCGAATACAGCCACCACATAGTCTTGGGAATCATCTACTCCCGCAACAGTTCCTTTATTGATGAGCGAAAAATCTTTACTCTCGAACAGCTAAAGAACATTGAGTCAGTTGCGCTTGATTTTGAGTTCTTGCTTCATGAAAAATGGCGAATTGCGGCTGACAAGCCTGGAAGTGGCAACACAAAAAACATTGGTTCAACAAACAAGATACATGACCTTGTTAATGGGGTGGGGATATTCGCCTCTCTAGGCAAAAGTACATTCGATCATTACTGGATGAATTACCTTACTAAAGACATGGCGCAGGCAATTGATTCTGGCGTACCATATCGAAACATTAATGAATACTTGCTATGGCGAAGAGGTCTTTGAGAGCGAATTAAGTCTGCCCTGCTCTACCACAACGCGGCTGTACCCCGTTTGCGCGCTTCAATCTGCGCTCGCAGCCGCGCCATCAAGTCGATATCCATCTGGCGGAAGAGGTCAATCATATCGATTGGCACCCAGTTCTCTATCAGATACTCGCCCTCGCGCTTCCACCAGTCAAAATCGCGCAATGTCATCAGCTTGCCGCTGGCGGGCACACCGACATAAGTGCCATTGTGATGCGAATAAGGCGCGTCCCAGATGCCGCCAGCGCAATATTTGCCTTCGCCAATCCAACCCATGAGCCGCCCCGCGCCCTCGGGGCTGATGTTGCGGTCGCCATAGCCTTCCAGCCAGGGGCGCTGATGAAAATCTTCGTATTCTTCCAGCGTGTGGCAAGCGCCGATGCCGCTGGGACCATACCATTTCATATCGCGGCTCCAATACTTCGCCTGCTCCATCGAACGCAGGTCGCCGCCATCGCGGCTGCGCTGATAGCGGCTCATGCCCTGCGCCATCGCCCGCACCAACTGCAAGCTCTTGCGGGATTCCAGCGCCTCCTGCTCGGTCAGCAAGATGCCGTCTTTGGCGAGCGGTCCCGGGATTTTGCCGCCTTCCGCCCCTGGCGCCGGCGGCAATAGCTGGAAGCCCGCCTGCCGCGCCACCGCCAGGATATCCAACTGCAAATAGGCTTCGGCGATGCGCCCCCCGCGCATACAGTAAAAGACGCCGAACCATATATTGGTCTTGCGCCCGCTCGCCGGGATGCCCAGCCAATCGCGGGCGAAACTGCCCGTGAAATAGCCGCAACCGCTGACCCAGCCTTCGCCGCGGTCTTCGCCGCCGATGAAGACATAAGGCGCGCGCTTGATATCGGGGAAAGACTGCAGCAGCGGCAGCCAAAAATCGGCGATGACCGCCTCGACGCCGAGGAGCTGGTCAACCGGCGCCGAGACATTCCAGTTCACATCTTCGTGCAGCGCCGCCCGCGCCAGCGCTGGCACTTGCTGGGGGCGGGCGTGGTTCAGCTTCTGCCAGAAATCCCAAACCGCCGCTTTATTACTTT
Source organism: Anaerolineae bacterium (assembly GCA_022825675.1). Classification (GTDB taxonomy): domain Bacteria; phylum Chloroflexota; class Anaerolineae; order Aggregatilineales; family Phototrophicaceae; genus UBA6055. The sequence continues at coordinate 47,947 of JAJDWK010000091.1, forward strand.
GATTGACTTCGCTGCTCATGTGCAACCCCTTGTCTCATTTTTCTTTCAATGTTCATTTTCGCCATTGAGGGCTTGCAGCCCCGCTTCCAGCGCCTGCGTGATTTTGTCGACATCATAAACGCTGCCCGCCCAGACGCCGCCGCTCGCCGCTTGCAGCGCCGCCCAGAGCCGCGTATCCGCCGGCAAATCGGGGTGAGGATGTAAGCCCGGATGCGGCGGCCGCGCCTCCAACGCCGCTTTTGCTTCTTCCGCTGATAGTTCAGTCCCGTCCGCGCCCACGAGATCGATCGCGCCGCTCAAATGCACACGATCGATGGTGATGGCGATGGTATCGCCATCGCGCAGCTTGCCGATGGGTCCGCCAGCCAGCGCTTCGGGACCGACATGCCCGATGCAGGCGCCGGTGGACACGCCAGAAAAGCGGGCGTCCGTGATAATCGCCACCTGTTTGCCCCAGGGGATGAACTTCAGCGCCGCTGTCAGTTGGTAAGTTTCTTCCATGCCCGTGCCCATGGGACCGACGCCCATCAAAACGAGCACATCGCCGGGCTGCACGGGCGCGCCCTCCAGCCCTTTGAGCGCGCGTATCGCCGCCCGCTCCGAGGTGAAGACGCGCGCCCGCCCGCGATGGCGGTAGACGCCATCAGCATCAACAACGGATGGGTCGATGGCGGTGGCTTTGATGACCGAGCCTTGCGGCGCGATATTGCCGACAGGGAAGACGACCGTGCTGGTCAAACCGCGGGAGCGCGCCTGCCGCGGGCGCATGATGACATCATCAGCGTCAATGCCATCTTGCTGCTGCAGGCGCTGGCGGGCGATAAGCCGCCGTTCGCTGCCCGCCCACCAATCGAGCACGGTATCCAGCGTGTCGCCGGTTACTGTCAGCGCATCGGTATTCAGCAAGCCCAACTGCCGCAAATGCAGCATGACTTCGGGCGCGCCGCCCGCCATATACACCTGCACTGTCGGGTGATTACGCGGACCGTTGGGCAGGGCATCCACCAGGCGCGCCGCGCTGCGGTTGATGCGGATCCAATCGTCGACTGTCGGCGGGGTCAAGCCCGCGGCATGGGCAATCGCCGGGATGTGCAGCAGCAAGTTGGTCGAGCCGCCAAAAGCCGAATGCGCCAGCATGGCATTTTCCAGCGCCGCCGGCGTTATTATGTCGGACAGGGTGATGCCGGCGGCTTTCATCGCCAGCAGCGCCAGCGCCGAGCGGCGAGCGAGATCCAGCCAGACCGCCTCGCCCGAGGGCACCAGCGCCGAATGCGGCAGCGCCATGCCCAGCGCCTCCGCCACTACCTGCGCTGTCGCCGCCGTGCCCAGGAATTGGCAGCCGCCGCCGGAGGAGCCGCAGGCTTTGCAGCCCATCTCCGCGGCATAGTCCAGGCTTATAAGCCCATGCGCGAAGCGGGCGCCGATGGTCTGCACGGTGCCGGCGTCTTCCGCGCCTTCCGCCGGCAGGGTAACGCCGCCAGGCACGATGATGCCGGGCAGGTCGCCGCTGCCCGCCAGCGCAATCATGGTGGCGGGCAAGCCCTTGTCACAGGTAGCGATGCCCATCACGCCGTCGCGCGTCGGCAGCGAGCGTATCATGCGCCGCATCACAACCGCGGCATCGTTGCGATACGCCAGGCTGTCCATCATGCCGCTGGTGCCTTGGCTGCGCCCATCGCAGGGGTCGGAGCAATAGATGGCGAAGGGAATCGCATCCTGCCCGCGGATGGTCGCCGCCGCTTCTTTCACGAGCTCGCCAATCTCCCAATGCCCGGTGTGATAGCCCAGCGCCAGCGGGCTGCCATCTTCCGCGCGCAAGCCGCCTTTGGTGCTGAGGATGATGTACTGCTCGCGATTCACCTCTTCCGGATGCCAGCCCATCGCCACATTTTGCGTCATCGCGAAGAGGTTGCCGCTGGCTTCCTGCAGCAGCATCTGCTCGTCCAGGGGCAGCTTGCCTTCCCTGCCCTGCCCGCGCGTTTGCGTGCTGCGCAGCAGCTCCGCCCCGCCGTATAGCGCATTTTGCATTTGCTCGCCTTCTTCCTTTAGTATTTCGTCAGGGCAATTGCATCCAATACTTATTCACCACAGAGAGCGCAGAAGCAATTCCAACAAAGTAATTGGAATGTGTAAGCGCGAAGATTCAACAGGGAATTTACCACCGAGTACACTGAGTTGCACCGAGAAAAGCATGAGAAAATCTCTGTGTCTCTGTGTCTCTGTGGCAGATTTTGGGCACCCCACCGAGTCGCCCCTGCCAATGGGATGCGCTGCGCCACCCTTGCGGAGCCAATCAAATCTCGCATGATGGATTGGAATTCTTTCTGTGTCCTTGATGCTCTCGGCAGGTACACTATGTATCCCACATCTGTTAAACGGGGCTGATTATGACACAAAAGCGATTTGCCAATCAAACGGTCATCGTCACCGGCGCGGGCGAAGGCATCGGCTATGCAATCGCGCGGCAATTCTGCGCGGAGGGCGCGGCGGTGCTGCTTAACGACCTGCTGCCCGAGCGCGCCCGGGACGCGGCGGCGGCAATCACCGCCGAGACCGGCGCGCAGTGCATCGCGGCGGCGGGCGATGTCGCCGATGTATCGACGGTACGCGCTTTGGTCGCGCAGGCGCTGGCGGAATTTGGCGATCTTCATATCTGTGTTTGCAACGCGGGCTTGACCTCCTGGGGCGATTTTTTCAGCTATCAGCCGGCGGATTTTGAGCGCGTCGTTACTGTCAATTTGCGCGGCAGTTATTTCCTGGCGCAAGCGGCGGCGCGGCATTTCCGCAAGCGGGGCGGCGGCGCGCTGATAGTGACCTCCTCGGTGACAGGGCATCAGGCGGTGCCTTACCTCAGCGCCTATGGCATGACCAAAGCGGCGCTGGAAATGCTCGCTCGCAATTTGGTGCTGGAGTTGAGCCCGCACGGCATCAGGATCAATTGCGTCGCGCCGGGCGCGGTCATCACGCCGCGCAACTTAAAGGACGACCCGGACTATGAAGCGACCTGGGCAGCGCTGACGCCGCTGCAAACGGCGATCCAGCCCGAGGATATCGCCAGCGCCGCGCTCTTCCTGGCATCGCCAGCGGCGGGCAAAATCACCGGGCAGACGCTGGTTGTCGATGCCGGCTGGAGCAGCACCAGTCCCATCCCGAATATGGACTATGGCAAAGAGTATGAGAATTGACGGCGGCAGTCAAATTCCTGTTGACTATCCGCCCCCAGCTCAATCCAGCAATTCTTGTATCAAACGGTTGCTGGTCGAGAGCCGTTCGGACAAGATGCGCGCGATGAAGATATGTATCGCCGAGGCGGTTTGCGGCGCGCTTTCTTCCATCTGCGACAGCGCCTGGTGGCTGAGGCGCTGCAGCGCGCCCGCTTCGGTAACCACAACCGAAGCCGAGCGCGGCTGGTCAAGATAGAAGCCGATTTCGCCGATGACGGTGCCCGCCGTCATGCTGCGCAGGCGGATAACGCGGTCGGGCGGGCTTCCCAGCAGGACATCGACGCGCCCCGCTTCGATGAAATAGATGGACTCAGCGGCGTCCCCCTGCTGGAAGATGATGTCGCCGACGGCGGTATCGATGCGTTCGAGGCTATGGCGCAGGGCGGCGGCGTCAGCTTCCGCCAGGCGCACATGCTGCGCCAACTGCTGCGCCACCGTTATCTCCGCCGCCTGCAGCAAGTCCGCCCGCTGCAGCAGCGTGTTCTCGCACTGTTCCAGGGCGTGGTCCAAATCGTCAAAGATGGGCAGGGCATCAACGATGCCGCCTTGCAGCAGATAGGGCTGTAGATGCGGCAAAACATTGGAAACCAATACTTCGATGCCGCGCTTGTCCGCCAGCCGTTTGAGCTTTTGAAAGTCGACTATCGCCGAGACATCAAAACCGCGCACCGCCTTAAAATCGAGGATGATGAAGGCGGGCGGGCGGGCGGATGGCTGCAGCACACGCCTTTTCACATGTTCATAGAAGCGATAGGCAGTGCCGAAGAATACAAAACCTTGCAGGCGGAAGATTAAAATGGCATCGCCTTCGCGCTGCAGCAATTGGCTTTGGGCGAAAGAACGGTCGAGAGCGCTGCGGTGGAGGCTGCCGGAGAATTCTTGCTTGAGTACATCCATGCGGCTGTATTCGAGCACGAAGAAGAGTATCGCCACCGCGATGCCAACGGCGATGCCCGCCAGCAAGCCAAAGAGCGCCGTCACCAGCGCGATGACCAGCACGACAATGTAATCCTGCCGCGGCAAGCTCGTCCAGCTATCCACGAGCCAGTCTTTCATAAATTGCAAGCCGAAATACATCAGCAAGCCCGCGGGGATGAAGCGGGGGATGAGCGCGAAAATGCCGCCGCCTATCAACAATGTCAGCGCGAACATCAACGCGAGCATGACGCCGACCAGCCGCCCATAGACGCGCATGCCCGTCACCAGCGCGGACGATATCGGCGCGTGATAGGCGAGCACGCCGCCGCCCGCCAGCGCGGAAGCGAAGTTGGCAGCGCCGTTGACGAGGCATTCGCGGTTGAAATCCAGCTCGCGCTTCACAATTATTTCTTGGGTGCCGGCGCGCAGGAAGAGGTTCAAAGCGCAGACGACAATCAAGGTGAGGATATGCCCGCCGCTGGCGACCAGCATCGCTGGCTCCAGCCGCGAGAGCGCGCTGAAATCGGGCAGTTGCCATGCCATCGCGCCGGACACATCGGGCAGCAGCCAGCCAGCCGCCGCCACCGCCTCAGCATCGCCCACGGTGATGAGCGCCCAGGCATAAAAGAGGCAGAGCGCGGCGATGATGACGCCAGGCACGACGAATACGCTGTTGACGCGCAGGCGCAGCCCGATGATACACAGCGCGAAGAACAGCGCCGGCAGCCAGCGGACGGCAAGGTCCGCCGCCAGCAGCTGCGGCAGCGCCTCCGCGCTGAGTTGGAGACCCACCAGTATGCGGAAGCCGGCGTTGAGTATCAGCCAGCCCAAGCCCGCCATGAAACCGCCAATGATGGGGTAGGGGATATAGCGGATCAAATCGCCGGCGCGGGCCGCGCCCAGCAGCAGCAGAAAACCCGCCGTCAGCGCGGAAGCCAGCAAGAGCACCAGATAGACCAGGGCAAAAAGCGCATCGGGCGGCATATCGGCGGGCGCGCTTTGTATCACGCTGGCGGCGACCGAACCCTGGATGACCGCCGTTGGGCTTTGCGACACCACTTGAGTCGCATGGTCGGAGCTGAAAAATGCCGTCAGCAGCATGGTGATGATTTGGCTCACCAGCACCATCGCCAGCCCGGCGGCGAAATAGCCCGCCAGCGGTCCCGAAAATATCAGCCGCGAATAGGATGGCAGCGCGCTCGCTATCAGCAGCCAGATGGTGGCGCTGGCGAAGAGACTGCGCAGCAGCATCGGCGGCTGCAGCGCGTATTTGAGCGCGCCAGCCACATTGGATGTGGCGGAATCAGGGGAATCGGGAGTGAGGGGGATGCCCATAGTTGGGGGCGCGCCGCAGCGGGTGCCGGCTTCAGGCAGCGGCGTCCGCGGGCGGGACGGCTTGTTTGCGGCGGGCGCGCAGGATATCCCCGCCCAGCCAGCCCAAACCCAGCAGCGCCAAGCCGATACCGCCGGCGACCATCATGTTGCTGCGCTCGGCTTCCAGGCGGCGCCGCTCGAGATCAGAAGCCATCAGCCCTTGCGCCTGCGCCCGGCTTTCGAGGGCGACTTCTTCGCCGCTTTCCCGAATCTGCGTCGATTCATTGCCCGCCAGCTGATTCGAGAGGTCCAGATAGCGCAAGCCGCCATAAGCCGCCAGCAAAATCCCAACAACAATCGCGGAGAATAGCAGCCGCTCAAAAAAGCTGGAGAAGACGGCGGATTGGAAAACGCTAGACATGGCAGCCCTCGGTCGCGGTAGTTGACAAGTTCATTGCGGTTTGGCAAGCGAAAATCTACAATAGCCGCTGGTCTACTCGTGCGTATTGTACGGAAGATGCTGATGAATGACAATGTTGTATCGGTGGGCATGGTTGGCACAAGCTGGTGGGCGGACGCCATGCACCTGCCGGCGCTCGCCAGCCATGCCGGGGCGCGCACAGCCGCCATCTGCGGGCGCAACCGTGACAATGCCCGCGCAATGGCGCAGGCTTGGCGCATCCCGCAGGTCTATACCGATTATGCCGCGATGATTGACAGCGGGGGCTTGGACGCGATAGTCATCTCGACGCCGAATGATTCGCATTATGCAATTGCGGTGAAGGCGCTGGACGCCGGTTTGCATGTGCTCTGCGAGAAGCCCATCGCGCTGAGCTATCGGCAGGCGCGGGAAATGGCGGCGCTGGCAAATGCCAAGGGGCTGACGACGCTGGTGCCATTCACCTACAGCTTTATGCCGACAGCGCGCTACCTCAAAGAACTTATCGCTGGCGGCTACCTGGGCGCGCCGTATCATCTCAATATGCGCTATTACACTGGCTATGCCCGCGGCGGCGACTATATCTGGCGGCTGGACCGTAAAGTGGCGGGCGCTGGCGTCGTGGGGGATTTGGGCTCGCATTTTCTGTATCTCGCCGAATGGTTCTTCGGCGAGATTAGCGCGCTGACATGCCGGCTGGGGTATTCGGTGCCGCGCCCGGCGCTGGACCCAACAGGCGCGCCCTACGATGTATTGGATGATTCCTGCATGTTGACGGTAGAATTCGGCAGCGGTGCCCTCGGCATGATTCACTGCACGGCGGTTTGTTATGAAGACAGCCCCTTCGGGCAGACGCATCACATGGAATTCCACGGGGCGGAAGGTACGCTCTACAGCTATACCGATTGGGACAAGACGCAGCAGGTCAAAGGAGCGCGGCTGGGCGAAGGCATGCCGCGCCCGCTGCCGATACCCGCGCATATTTGGGGCGCCGCCCGCCGCGATACCGTGCACAACACCTACCGTGATATGTTCCGCTCCGAAGATTTTATGATACGCGGCTTCATCAACAGCATTTTGAGCGGCCGCCCGCTCAAGCCGGATATGGCGGACGGCGCGCGCATCCAGCGGCTTATCAGCGCCGCGCAATTGAGCCACGATAGCGGACGCCGCGTCGCTATCGACGCCATCACAGAATAGAGTTGGAGGTTTCGGCATGCGGCTTGAGGGCAAAACCGCGCTGGTAACGGGCGCCGCTGGCGGCATCGGCCGCGGCATCGCCCGCCGCTTCGCCGCGGAAGGCGCAAAAGTCGGCATCCTGGATTTGCGGGCGGAAGCCTGCCAACTGGTTGTTGAGGAGATTGCCGCCGCGGGCGGGCAGGCGCTGGCGCTGGCGGCGGATATCCGCGAGCCGGCGGCGGTCGCAGCGGCGCATGAGACATTGCGGGCGGCATTTGGTCCCATCACCGTGCTGGTGAATAACGCGGCGGTGATGCCGACAGGCGCATTGCACGAGACCAGCATCGCCGATTTTGACCGTGTGGTCGCGGTGAATCTGCGCGGCACCTATTTGGTGAGCCGGGCGCTAATACCGGGCATGCTGGCAGCGGGGGGCGGCAGCATCATCCACCTGGCAAGCGTGACCGGCTTGACTGGCTTGCCGGGCATCGCCGCCTATTCCATGACCAAAGGCGCGCTGATTGCGCTGGCGCGGGCCATGTCTACTGACTATGCCGCCCAGGGCATCCGCACCAACAGCGTCTCCCCCGGCACCATCGATTCGCCGATGCTGCACGATTTCCTGGCGGCGCAGAGCGACCCGGCGGCGCTGCGTCAGGACTTTGATGCCATGCACCCGCTTGGGCGCGTGGGCAGGATAGACGAAGTGGCGAATGTCTGCCTGTTTTTGGCATCGGACGAAGCCAGCTTCGTCACGGGCTCGAATTATGAAGTGGACGGCGGCTACAGCTCCCGCGGCGAGCAGCCGCAGGATTAGGGTACAGCACAAGCAAACAGATGTAAGTGCAACAAAGAAATGAGAAATGTATGCCCCTCAATCCTCCATTAACCACCGTCTGCCACCGTCTGATGGTTCACCGACAACTGACGGGCGATACGCCGCATATTCATGCCATCGGCATGTAAACGGATTGCCTGCCGCCGCATCTCTTCTGGATAGCCGCGTTCTTTGGGCTCAGGCGTATAGCGCCTTTGGCAGA